>CAIVRH010000048.1 GCA_903908285.1 uncultured candidate division Zixibacteria bacterium | reverse complement strand
GTTGAAGCATTGCGTGATCAAGTTCATTACCGTGGAGCGGCATGATCCGCCGGGCTGGTGGCCTTCTCATCCGGCATTTACCGGTTATGATGATACCTACATCGGTTCTTTCATGGACATCGATGCTCCTTATGACACCTGTTATGGACAATACGCAAGAAACCGGGCGGGATACGATGCCACCAACAAAATCGCTTATCAGAGAGGTTGGGACTATACCGGGGTACATCCATCGTACAACGATTACTATGCCGGAATGGCTCTAATCGCTGGTCGGCAAGCTGGGGAAAGCACGACGCCTTATGGAACCTACAACGTGCGTAACGATATACATCTCTATCCTCAGTCTCCTTGGGGTTGGAAAGACGGGGATTTCTATAGGTTGGCTAAGGACAATGTAATTGGAGTCATTGAGCAGCCGGATTCGATTGTTGATCGTTCACAGATCGTGACAGCCAGGCATATTCCCGCTGGCAACGATCCTAAAGCCAGAGTTTCTTTTACCATGGTAGAGGTCTTAGCTCCGGGCGGGTTAGCCCAACTGCAGAGTTATGTGGGTGCTGCCCGGGCTTGGGTAGCAGGCAAGCCTATAATCCTTTGCGGAGATTGTAATTGTAGTGGTATTGAGGAAGTCGGCGATTTGATATGCAAGATAAATTATCTCTTCAAGGGTATTCCCGCTCCAGCTTGCGGACCGTTAGCCAGGTTGGATTGCAACAGCAGTGGTGTTATAGATATAGGAGACATTGTTGCCGAAATAAATTATCTTTATAAAGGTTATCCTGCTCCTTCAATTAAATGTCCGGGTGTCTGGTAATATTGAGGATCAAAACAAGTTCGGTTCAGGGGGTATAAAGATAACAAAGAAACAATGGGATAGCCCAAAAGGCTGTCCCATTTCTTTTTTCTGTGCGCAATTCTGCTAATAGTAAGCGCCACTGCTCTAACCTTAGTTTTCCAAAAATGTCGGCTTAATTGCAGCGAGAGAGGAAAAGCGCTATGAATTTCTATGACAGCCAAGCCATCCTTCGACTTTACTCAGGACATGTAAAGGCTTGGCTACGCGATTTATATAATCCCTATCATTTTTTCTTGACAAATCATCTCCAGAAATGATAATTACTCGAAAGAACCCATAGGGGATTGTTTTATGAACTTATTACAAATACTAGACGAATTTCGACAGAACGAATATCTCAAAAACTGTATCTCCCACTGGGAGGTCATCCATCCCAAAGAGGCAATCTATTCCGAATTCCCCTCCAGCGTGAATCCAAGGATAAAGTCGGTATTGGAAAAAAGAGGGATTAACCAACTTTACTCTCACCAGGCAAGTGCGATAGAGAATATCCTTTCCGGTAAAAACGTTACCATCGTCACTCCCACTGCTTCCGGCAAGACACTATGCTATAATCTCCCGGTGGTAAACCGGATTTTAGAGAAACCGGAAAGCCGGGCATTGTATCTTTTTCCCACCAAAGCGTTATCTCAGGATCAGGTAGCGGAGCTTCATCATCTGGTAACCGATCTGGATGCGGACATTAAGACTTACACGTTTGACGGAGATACCCCCCGTTCCGCCCGGCATGCTATCCGCACCGCCGGGCATATCGTAGTAACCAACCCGGACATGCTGCACAGCGGAATCCTGCCGCATCACACCCGGTGGATCAAGCTGTTCGAGAATTTGCAATTCGTGGTGATCGATGAAATCCACCACTATCGGGGGGTGTTCGGAAGCCACTTAGCCAATGTGATCAGAAGACTTAAGAGGATATGCAAATTCTACGGATCAAATCCCCAATTCATCTGCTGTTCCGCCACCATCGCCAACCCTTCGGAGCTGACCCGAAAGATAATCGAGGAAGATACGGTACTGGTGGACAACAACGGTGCCCCTTCGGGGGAAAAGCATTTTATCCTTTACAATCCGCCGGTCATAAACAAAGAGCTGGGGATCAGAAAATCCTATATCAACGAAACCCAGAGACTGGCGGAGAGATTCCTTTCGAATGATATCCAGACGATCATATTCGCCCGGTCCAGGCTGAGAGTGGAAATCCTCCTTACTTATCTACAGGAAGCGATGAGAAGAGCCAAGAAGCCGGTGGATACTTTGAGAGGGTACCGGGGAGGGTATCTGCCCCTGCAGAGAAGGGAAATCGAAAAAGGTCTAAGGGAAGGAAAGATCCGGGGAGTTATCTCCACCAATGCGCTGGAATTAGGGATAGATATCGGGCAGTTGGATGTATCTATTTTGGCGGGATACCCGGGTAATATCGCTTCCACCTGGCAGCAGGCGGGAAGAGCCGGACGACGAACGGATGTATCCGTAGCCATTCTGGTAGCCAACAGCTCTCCTTTGGATCAATTCATCATCCATCACCCCGATTATTTCTTCAGCCAAACACCCGAATCCGGCATCGTCGATCCCAATAATCTGATAATTTTGGTCAGCCATATCAAGTGTGCCGCCTTCGAGCTTCCTTTTACCGACGGTGAAATTTTCGGAGTGAACGCCACGGAAAAAATATTAGTTCATCTGGAGGAACAAAGGATTCTTCATCATGTGAACGGGAAATGGCACTGGACAGCGGAAGTATATCCCGCAGAGCAAGTAAGCCTTCGCAGCGCTACCCCGGATAACTTCGTGATTTTGGATTCCACCGATAAAAACAAAGTCATCGGAGAGATGGATTATTTCAGCGCTCCGGTATTTCTATACCAGGATGCGATTTACCTGCACGGGGGGGACCAATACCAGATAGAAGAGCTGGACTGGGATGGGAAAAAAGCTTATGCCAAGGAGGTGGAGGTGGATTATTATACCGACGCCATTACCAAAACCGATCTTAAAGTTTTAGAAGTAACCCAAAGGACGGAAAGGTCCGGGGGGTATCGGGCACATGGAGAGGTTTCGGTCACCACCTTGACTACCATGTATAAGAAGATAAAATTCAACACCCACGAGAATATCGGGTTTGGAAAAATCAACCTCCCGGAACAAACCATGCATACTACCGCTTTCTGGTTCGAATTCCCCGGCGATATAGCATTAAGATTGGGTCTTTCCCCGGATGATCTGGGAGGAAGCCTCAAAGCTTTAGCCAATCTCCTGCGTCATGTAGCGCCTTTGTGGGTGATGTGCGATCCCAAAGATATCCGGACTTTCCCTCAAGTCAAATCGCCTTTCTCCGATCATCCCACGATTTACATTTACGATAACTATCCCGGAGGGGTAGGTTTTTCCGAAAAATTGTTTCATTTGTCCCAGGAGCTCTGGAAAGCGTGCGGGGAGATGATTCAAGCCTGCGAATGCTCGGATGGCTGTCCCTCCTGTGTAGGACCGAAAATGGAGGTGGGGGAGAGGGGGAAAGAAGGGGCGTTGAAGCTGATAAAATGGGTAATCGGGTTGTAAGCTTCAATTTTAATTTTTGAGAACAGCAAACATATGAGCTTATATCTTAGCGAAAACGTTTAAAGTCCGGTCTTAGTAATGTCGGTTATTTTCAGAACATTAGAATTAGGTGTGTGTTTAAGGAAAATGGGATATCAGCTCGCTTTGGGTTGGGATTGGGTGTGGAAGGAAAAATTTAAGCCAACTTTACTTAACCAAAACCATTGTCTTAGCGTAAACATGACCGAGTAAGCCACCTACAAAGGTCATCACCATTATGATTCTTAGGATTTTCCTCATATCAGTCTCCTTGTTAAAGGGAAAGAGGCATGCCGATTAGGATTCCTCTGCAATAAAAAAACCCTCCATTCTTTATATCGGAGGGTCTTCTTGGACTGCATGTCCATGTTCTAATCAATCAGATGGTTACTCAAAGAGAGGGGTTATTTGGGAATTTCAACGGCTTTTTCTCCGTCAGTTAAAATATGCGGGGTTATAAAAATCACGGTTTCGACCTCGTCCACTGTTTTGTCGGTTCTGCTGAACAGGTATCCTAATATCGGAATGTCGCCCAAAAGCGGTATTTTCCTCCGAACAGTAGATTCGTTTTTTTGAAGCAGACCGCCGATTACGATGGTTTCACCATCCTTCACCCGTACCGTGGTTGTAACTGATCTTTTGCTCACCACCGGAAGCCCGGTGGCACCTGTTCCCACCACATCACTCACTTCGGGATGTATCTCAACCGTTATCTCTCCTTTGTCTGAAATGTAGGGTACTATGTCTAAAGATACCCCGACAGGGATTCTTTCCAGTTGACCATAAGCATATCCTACTGTTCCTGTGATTATGACGTAATATTGTTCTTTTCCAATTAGAATTGTGGCTTTCTGCCCTTCGAGCGTCGCCACGCGGGGATTGGCTCGAATATTGACTTTGCCATCCTGCACCAGCGCCTTCAACGTAGCCGAAAAGGTGCCCGACCATCCTTCGAACTTTGCTTCCGGCCGGCTGTATCTTATCCCCAAGGTGCTATCCAGCAAATTACCGATGGGAAGAATCACGGATAGATCGCGTCCGTCCTTAGTCCCCAGCCAACTGGCATCTATGCCCAGACTCTTGCGCGCCGCCTTGGTCAACTCGGTGACTAAAGCCTCAACCATCACCTGTCGGGGGGGAACGTCTATGCTAACTAACTCTTGTTTTATCTTCTGAATAATCTCCGGAGAAGCGGTTATGGTTAGGACATTGGTTTTTGGATCGACATGTAAGAAGGGTTCATAAAATTTTGAAAGAAGCAAAGGCACAGTCTCAGCCTTTATATAACTGGGGACTAACCTCTCGGTAATGCTTAACAATGGAAAAGAGGGATTGTCCGGGTAGGCTCCGCCGACCATATAATATCCCGGCATTTTTCTAAAAGTCAATCCAAAAGGAGCCAAGACTCGTCTTAGAGCCTCCTCAAAAGGAACATCGACGAGCGCCAAACTGATGAAACCGTAAACCGTCTGGTCTGTTACTATGTTTATACCGCTTTGACCGGCTATGGCTGCCAAAGCCTCCTTGACGTCGGTTTCATAGAATACATTCGAGATCAAAGGTTGCTGCTCAACCGCTTCTGAGCTATCGGGAGGAGCAATCTGTGCTGGGGTATTGGTGGAGACAAAAAACACAAAAAAACAAAAAAGCAATACAAAAGAAAACCTCATATAAGCTGACCTCCTCCGGCTTTGGGAATTAGTTGGTGCTTACTTAATCCTGAATTCTTTTTTGAAAGTGGCTGGTGCTGAACCTCCGTAGTCGATGCTGATCTCTGCTGTATACTTGCCGGCTCCCAAAGCTCCGGCATAGCCAGCCTCCATCTTCCTAATACCCCCCGGCAGCACGTATTGACTCACATCTTCAAAAGGAAATTGAGCTACTTTCTCCCACTGTGCTTTGCCAACATACGTAACATCACCCGTGGTTTTTACCTCTTTGAATACCTGAAGACTGATTATCCCCTTGGGTTTAATATGGATGTTGCCTGTGTTTTTGAAATAGGCAGTGAACGCGGCAGCTTTTCCTGCGGACGCTGATACTTCCAAATCGGAGACCTCTCCTTTAAGATCCAACTTAGGGGGTACGCTCATGATGACGGGAATCTCGAACGGTGTCGTTATGGACTCTTCTTTTTTCCCTTTGAGTAAAGCATCAAAAACCACACAGGCGTAATATCCTCCCTCACTTCCTGATGGGACCCGCAGGGTGAACTTCACTTGGTTACTCCTGCCCGGTGGAACGGCGAATCTTTCGGGTTCTAAGCTAATCCATCCTCTGCACGAACGACCCGTTTCAGATGAGTCCAGCACCAATATAGCTCCTTCCGAATCATATTCCAAATCCTTGACGTAGGCTGTAATGGAAATCGTATCGCGCTCGTCATTACGGAGATTGAAGGTAGCTACGCGGAATCCCCCCGGCGGCGTTTTAAACTCCACATTCTCCGGCTTTATGTCCATAGCCAACGAGGTGCTGGCTTTAAAAGAACCAACGGATGAGCTTTTTGCACGAGAAACCACAAATGGTATCTCGGCTATGGACGGGCTAAGCCCGCCGAAATTTATGACTGCTCTGGCGGTGTATTCACCGGCAGGCGGTTTCTTAAGAAGGGACTTGTAATCAACGGTTGTGCCGGGAAGCACGACTCCGCGTCCTCCGCCCAAAGGAACTCTTCGCTTGGTTTTCCCTTCCTTATCTTTGATAATTAAGGTGCCTTTGCCGATAAGATGTATATTCCCCTCGTTTTTCACCGCAGCAATGAAACCCAAACCCTCGCCCCCGATCTCTTTCAGAACTGGACCGGATGTGACATTCTCCACTTTGAAGTTGGAGATTGAAGCTTTTCTTACCAGCCCACCGAATCTCTTGACCGAAGCTTCCACAAATGCCGGCATCCTGAAATGATATTGAACCGAACCCAGCTTTTCACCGGTCGGTCCTACCTCCGGTACGACCTCGAACACAACAGCAGCGTAGCGACCGCCAAAGACATTGGGAGGCACCGAAATTTGCACCTTTACTTCCTTGGACTTGCCGGGCTCGAGGGTGAAGGTTGTATCCTGGATTCTCATCCAGTCGGCGCAGGAGAATTCGGATTGGCCCTTGTCCACCACCTTATATGCGCCCTGCTCGTTCTCCGTTATGTCCATGGTATATGCTATCAGGTTCACCGCTTTCTCGGCATTCTCGTTGTTTAAATACACGGAGAAACTCTTCCTTGCCCCGGGAACGAGATCGATTTCCACCAGAATCGGGCTTAAAGTTACATCGAATTGAGCTATGGCGGGTATAAACCAGAAGCAAGTGGCAAGAACTATAAATATGAGGGCGAGTTTCTTTTTTTTCATCTGAGCAGCAAATCACTTTTTCAAAAATACGGGGTGACCGTTCCCCGGTTTACACAAAAATAAAACTATAGCAAAACAGACTACGGAGCAGTGCGTTGGAACAAACCTGTTGTGCGATCAATCCACGGTTTCTGACCGAGCAACTGCAGACTGATCCAGGCGTCGTCGTTGTATTCACAGGCAGAGTTACAGTTACTCACGTGTATCCTGTTCCACAACTTCCAGGTAATGCCGGCGTGAAGCGCCGCCGAATCATAGAGGGTGTCCCACTCAGCTGCTTGATTCAAATCCCACGAACGCACCCAATTTGGGCTGGTGAGTGGGTACGGGGTGCCACTTGCCGAAACCGCATACCAGACTTCGATGGTGTCGTCTATCGAATTGGCCGGAACCTCTGCAACCAGATCTCCGAAGTCATGATAGTCGACCAATACGTTCTGGTTGCTGGCGATGCTGCCACTGATGCAATCGGCTGCGTAGTCGCCCGGTTTCTTCACGAACCAATCCCACCTGGTGCCGGTCATGTGCCAACTTGACCATTGAGCTATGGACGCATGCACCTTGACATCTATGTGCCAATCCTTATTGCAGCTACCACTCGCCTCCAAAGATGCCCAACACTGTGCTATTGCTGACGGATCACCCAGTGGATTTGCCACCCACTGCCCAGTGAGTGTGTCCAAGTGGAACGATTCAACCTCGTATCCCGCTGGAGGATAAAGTGGAATCTGGGATAACGCCAGAGCCGGAACGAAACAAACTAACGCTACTATAAGAAACAATTTTTTCATCCTTTTCACCTCCTTCAAATCTACATTTTCCTCGACTTCTGTCAAGGGGTTTATGTTCGGTCACCCCATATATTTTCAAAACTGCTTATTGATCCAGAGGGAGCTGCTCGACGATATTACCCTCAATCCATATGCCGTTGTTCTGAAGATGTATGCTTATGATGGCGTCGTCCTTGAACTCAGCTGCTGGTGCGGATTTCCCCACCACTACTTTTTGCCACAACGCCCACGGCACCGGCACCAAGGGTGGTGGGTTGAAATTCATACAGTAATTGTTAAGCTGATCCGGACTCATCCAGGTTAGGTCGCTTATGTTACAAGTGGGTGATGAGACGGCATAGAAGATATCCAGTCGCTCACCAGAACCATCGGTGCATAATAGCTTATTGAACCGTTGGAACTCAATCCGGACTTTCCCATTGCTTTGGATAGAACCAGTAAGAATCTGTCCGCCGTAGGTTCCTGGTTTTTTGATAAACCAGTTCCAGCAAGTGCCGGAGAAATAGAAACGTAGCCATTGACATTTATCCGGATCTGGCGGCAAAACCGGTGGTTGGACAGGTGCCTCTAGTTCAGCATCTCTTTTGTTTATTATACCAACGGCGCCTGCTCGAACAGGATGTGAGGGGATCGGAGCCTGGTAAACTTTCACTTTTAAAGAGTCATTAGCATAGAATCCCTGAACGCGGACGGCTTGACCGCTTTGACAGAAGGCAGCAGAGGTGAAAAAAAACATAAGCAAGACGCAAAGCAGTAGAACGTTTTTACGAAAAGTCATAATTCATAGTCCTCCCCTGAAGAAGTGAAAAATCCAAAAATTTAGTTTTATTGGAATGATCCTTGGAGAAAGACAGCTTACCCTTCCAGAGAACAATTCTATTTTTCTATAAATATACTAAGTCAGACTTAACCGTTTCGATCATGCGAATAGACATCCCTGTCATGGTTTGCTCCCCTGCCTTCCATGCGGAGAGTAATTGAGAAAGAAAATATAATGCAGTTTTTCGTTATTCAATGCCCCACTCAACGTTAATAATTTAACTTTAGCATCTTATTTGTCAAGAGAAATTGTTTAACCGCAAACAGTATTTTATAAGCTATTGCAGTGATCTAACTTGCGTAATGCAATTCACTGAACCAATCAAACAAAAGCAACGAATTCAAATAATCATAAGACAAGATGAAAGAAATAAGAGATGTACTTTCTTCTTCATCCCAAGTTTATTTTTCTCTCACATGCAGACTTAAGATAGCTCTTTTCCAGCCGATACTATTTTTAGTAAAAGCAGCTTTTCACCGGAAACATCATATCTCAACAATTATGAAGCAGATATTAGTGGTAGGCTCTGATCCTAAAGTTTCGCAGGATCTGAACAAGTATCTGGATCCAAGAGAATTCAAGCTTTTGGTCTGTCCGCAGGGGAAAAGCGTTTTAACCTCGTTGATGAACGCCAGACCGGATCTGGTGATCTTCGATTTGAATCCCCCGGACCAAACCACTCCGGAGCTGATTAAAAAGATAAAAGAGGTGAATTCTACCCTTCCCTTGATAGTTCTTTCGGATGGTCGATCCGATCGGATCGAAGTGAAAACTCTGGATCGACAAATATACGGATGGCTAACCCCCCCGGTGCAAGCAGAGAAGCTCGCTTTTATGGTTAAGGAAGCTTTATCCTCAAAACCCTCAAGACAGGAGAATAAAGTGCTATTGGGATCCGTTCGACTTTCCAGTCAGGAAAAAAACCCCCCGGAAGGAGGGAAAGAGAAAGGGCCGGTAAATTCTCCTACCGTCAACCAGGACTATCACCACTTGTTTGCCCAGATGTTAAATCCCGTCTTTGACCAGATAATTCGTGATTGCCGTGGGCACATCTACGACCGCCTCCTTTCCGGTTTGGAAAAGACTATGATTTCCGAGGTATTGAAATCGGTCAATCATAATCAGGTAAGGGCTTCTCAAATCTTAGGTATATCCCGCAACACCCTTCGGGAGAGGATGAAAAGATTTGACATATTTTAACTTATGAGTATCTGTCCCCGGTAGCTTATAAACTCTGCTTACCCCGTATCCCCTAAAAGGTCTTCCGGTTGTTTCCCCGGTTTGATTCGAATCCGGCTTTCCCCCGCTAAAACACTTCCGCTTTCTGTCGATAATACAAATGTGGCGAGGAGAAGACTACTGGATGAGTCGCATCTGGGGATAGGAGTGTTTTCGCATGAAACTCGATCAGCATCAAAAGAGAAGCCGCATACATCTCTTCTTTATGACAAGACTTTCGACCAGGTTTGTTTCATCTGATACCGAAATAGTTAGAACAATAATTTGCCAGGTGACTTCCCATATTCTTTTGAGGAGGGTAAGAACATGCTTAATCTGATAGGAGGAGGGGCGATGGTTTTTCTGTTTTCCGCCTTCGTGATTCTCATATTAAAGCAAAGGCGCAGGTACTTCGAGTATAATCCGCTAAGCTGGAAAACACTGTTGGCGGGAGGAGCTTTGCTGGTTTTAGGGGGTGGGGTGAATCTGGCTACGGTTTTTAATCCGGTCCCATCTGTTTCCTCCACTACCCTGCAGATCATGCAGGCATTTGTCATTTTCGACTATGTGGCGGGCGGAGGTCTGATTTTGCTTGGTTTTCTAAAATTGGGCAGCTCGCTGATTGAGGCGAAAACGAGCACTACCCGGAGGTTAAGACAGCTTACCTGTCTGCATGCCCTTCTGTCCGCAATCAACCACCACCAGGAGTTGGACGAGATACTTAAGGAGTCCTTAACTGATCTGATAAACATCATGGGTTATAAGATGGGGGTTATCTTCAAGCCTACTTTCAATTCCGCAGAGATGACGGTAGCGGCGCATGGAGGCGTCCCCCCTGAAAATCTCCATACGCTATTTGATCTTTATTCGAAAAACAACTGGTACCAGGAATCCATCAAGTCCAAAGAAGCAACCGCCTCTGCGGATGTAAAAACACTACCCGAGTATGGCACCCTGTTTGGGGAGTTGAACCAAATTCGATCCTTTGCCTGCATCCCCATCAAATTCTGCGGAAAAATTTTGGGACTGATGGGACTTTACGATTCCAAGCCGGACCGTTTTTCCTACCAGGAGCTGCAGTTTCTCAGTAACGTGGGTGAGATTTTAGGACTTTCAACCAATCAGAACTTGGCAGCCAATCGCAACCGGAAGAGAAGAACCTACATCTCTGCCCTGGAAAATGTGCTATCGGCAGTTCAGGAGAATAGAATCCTGGCGGATGCGTTTCCAAAGATTGCACTCGAGCTTAAAAGAATTATGGGTTTTGATCATATCTCCCTGATTTTTACCCCGGGATGGGGAAAGGATATGAAAAGGATCTCGATGGGTAGTTCCGGGGGAGTATTAGTGGACCGATGCAACCGGGTTCCCCAGGAAGACAGTTTGATTGGTAAAGCCATGAGTTCCCGGGAGGTCCGGATCGACCGACATACGGATACCAGTGGAAATTCATCGGACGACTCTCTCCTTAAAGCCTGCGGGATCAAATCCCGGATTGCCCTTCCTTTAGGTTTTGGAGAGTCCATTTACGGAGTCTTATGCCTGGGGCATCAGGAGCCCAATTTCTATTCAACCCATGACGGAAAGTGGCTTAAGGCTTTCTGCCTGACGCTTTCCCACCTGCTATTGGAACAAATGCAAAGAGATAAACTCTCCAGAAAAGATTATTTGACCCGATCGCTGGGTGAATTTGAAAAAAGAATAGTAATGGAGGAGGATATTTCAACCCTAATAAAAGACTTAACCGCCGATCTCACTACCGATCTGCCCAAAAGCTTTGCCCGGGTATCCCTTTTAAACAAGCAGGGGGACCAATTAATCTCCTGTGCCGCCCACCAGATCAGATCTGAGGGGATAGAGTTAAGAAGAGACGAGAAGTTTCCTTTGCAGTATCTTCCCTGGCACCGTCTAACCCTGGATGCAGGAAAACCCATGTTGATAAATCAGGAGGATCCGGAAAGCTTCATGTCCAGGAAGGAGGCACGGCTGATCATGGATGAAAGGGTGAATTCTGCGGTTTTAGTCCCCTTGATTCTTCAAAATCGGGCAGTGGGAGTCATCTCGGTGGGAGAGATGCGCAGCTGGGATAGACAGCCCTTGACCGAGGAGGAGATAGTTTTTTTGGAACACCGGGCCAATCAAGTGTGCGTGGCACTGAAAAAAGGGCTTCTTAACCAAAGCAACGAGAGACTGAAAGATAAATTAAGAAGAAATGAAATCCCGAAAGAGCCTTCGAACCGGCACAAACCCAGCTACCTTTCTCTCTCTGAGTTAAGTTACCAGATTAACAATTCCCTAACGGCCATTCGCGGATCCGCCGAGTTGTTAAAGCTTACCCAAACGAACCTAAACTCCGTCAGCTTGAAGTATCTAAATAATATAGAAAATGGGGTGGATCGGATACACCGGGATTGGGAGGAATACTTAAATTCCGAAAAAGAAGAGGTTAAAACCCGGATCAATCACCCGGGGAAAGAGCCAGTGGCAGTATGAAGCTCTTTCCCTAATGGGTATCAATCAAAACAAACCGAACCGACATGATATTCGACTATTAATAAACATGCAGCTTTTACCGTCCCTTTACAGAAAAATTCTTTCCCGGAAAAGATTAGCCTGGTCCATCTTGTGGACCACCGGCATCCCCTTTGTTCTTTTTTGGTTTTTCGCTTCCTGGGTGGAGCCCCATCCGTCAGTTAAATTCAAAATACTCCCGCTGTTGGTTTTTATCTGCTCAGCCGGAATCCTTACTGCCCTATTAAGTCGAAACATTCTTGCTTCTCTTCATCATCTAAACCAGAAAGCCAAAGAAGTGTACCCATCTGTTTTCATCGAGGGTAAAGCTGCCGACGAAATAGTGCTTTTAAGCAGCTGCCTGGAAAAAGTGGATCAGGCGTTCAAAGATAAGGAGAAAGAGATAAAGCAGGTGAAAAGCAGATTGATCGCTTTTAATGCCGTTACCATGGCGGTGAATCAGACCCTGGATGTGGACCAAATTTTAAATGAGGTTTTGGGGATAATCCTGGAGGTGACGGATTATGATGGTGGAGTTATATTTCTGTCAAATAAGGAAGATAATAATCCATCCATAAGGGTATGGAAGGGGGAGGCGTTGGAGAGCATTTGGAAATTTGATCAGGTTGAATCAGAGGGGAGCCCTTCCAAGCTGACTATCTTAGAAGGGATAGCTCAGGAGGCGGAAAAACGGAAACAGATCATATTCATACCAGACTTAAAAGACACCCAGTACCGCGGTGAATTATACCGTTCCCACTCAGGAAAGATTATAGATTTATACAGCCGGGGGATTAAAACACTTTCGGCAGTTCCGCTGGTGGCAAAAGGGAGGGTTTTTGGCGCTATTATCCTTCTTAGCTTAACACCGCGAGAGCCCAGCTTGGAGGAGAATGAATTATTGGGGGCGGTTGGTCAGCAGATCGGGATGACCATAGATAATATTAACCTTCTTTCCGGATGGACCAAAAAAGCCCAAGATCTCTCGAATCTTCTTGAAACCTCTGGCATAATCTCCGCCAGCCTGGATTTAAATCAGGTGATGGAAGTCCTGACCAGGAAGGTGATGAACACCTTGAACGCTGAATGCTGCTGGACCGCTCTCCTCGATCAGAAAAAGGAGAGCCTGGTATGGGGGACGCTCTTAACAAGCTCAAAGGGAGGGTCGCTTGCAGAAAATGCCCCTCTTCAACCCCTTGGTTTAACTCGAATGGGTGAGCGCCTTAGGGGTATCTCAGATGAACCAGGTAAATCGAAGATGATCCCCCTCGAGCAACTTCCTTTTCACGATAAGGTGATCCAGACCAACCGAATGGTTAAAATAGAAAAGGAAGACCAGATGAACTCCACAGAGAAACAGCTTTTCTCTTTGAAAAAAGGCAGGGATGCGGTGCTTCTGCCTCTTTCTATAGGACAGCGAACCCTGGGAGTGGTGGGGGTGGAATTTGAAGCTTCGGGTAGTCCAACTTTCGAAAATCTTAATCTGTGCAAATCCATTGCCTCTCAAGCAGCCTTTGCCATTGAGAATGCTCAACTATATGAAGACGTTAAACAAAAAGCGGAAGAAACTTCCTTACTATACCAGGTAGCACAGAGGTTATCTTCTATTTTGGACGGGGATGAGCTTTTGGAGCAGATTTTGAAAGTTGTGGTGGAATCATTTGGGTACTTAAACTGTGCCCTCCTTCTGGTGGATAAGGAGAAAAGGGAGCTTTTTGTTAAAGCCGCCCATGGTTTTTCAGGCGACCGAATTAATGACCTGAGAATAAAGATAGACTCAGAGGGTATCACCGGATGGGTGGCAAAGGCCGGAGAACCTATGGTAGTGGGGGATGTTTCCCTGGAGTCAAGATACATCAAGGGCAAGGAGGAGTGCAAATCCGAAGTGGCCGTTCCTTTAAAATTGAAAGGGGAGATTATAGGAGTATTGGATGCAGAAAGCGAAAGGTTTTTTGCTTTCGGTGAGAAAGATGTACGGGTACTTTCCCAACTCGCATCCCAAATAGCGGTGGTTTTGGAAAACTCGCGCCTGTTCTCCGAGGAAAAAAAGAGATATCTGCAGCTGGCCCTAATCAACGATGTAGGTCGGAAGGTGGTTTCCACACTGGATCTGAACAGGCTTTTGGAGAATACCGTCGAAGTCATTCAATTGAGCTTGAAATACGACAATATTTCCCTGTTTTTGGTAGATGAACCTTCCGGGGATTTATTGTTGAAAACCTGTTGCGGAAAACCAGGAAATATAGTTGCCCCGGGTTATCGTCAGAAAAAAGGAGTGGGGATGGTGGGGAAAGCCGCGGAATGGGGTAAAACTATTTTGTGTAATGACGTTATAGATGAACCCTCCTATATTCCGGCGATTGCAGATACAAGATCGGAACTAGCCGTCCCCATTAAAAGCGGGAGGGTGGTGGTGGGGGTGTTAGACGTTGAGAGCTTCAGCCAAAACACCTTTGACCATCAGGATGTAGCGGTTTTGGAGACCATTGTCGATCTGTTAGCTACTGCTATAAAAAACACCCAGCTTTACGAGGAAACCCGAAAAAGAGCCAGCCGGTTGGAATTGGCGGATCAAATAAATCGAGCCATAAGCTCCACTTTGGATTTGGAGAGCGTTTTTCGCATCGTCTCCCAAGAATTGAACAAGATAATGGATTACGATAGAATCAGCATGAACTTCTGGTATCCCCAACAGCATCTCTTTATGGCAGAGATGATTTCCAGTCCGAAATCCAACCTCCAATCCGTAGTTGCCAAAAGCATACCGGCAGCTGAAACCAGCATGTATGAGGTGGTATGCACTCAAAAGCCATATTACCGAAAGAAACTGGTTTTAGATCATGAATCCAAACCCATGGACCGGCTGATCTACGCGGAAGGGATAAGGTCTTACATGTTGATTCCTATCCGGGATAGCGATAAAATCACTGCGGTGTTGAGCCTGGAGAGCAGTAAAGAGCATGGATTCGAGGAGGAATATATACAACTGTTAAATTCCATAGCGGGTCAGCTGGCCATCGCCATGCAAAATGCCAAGTTGTTTTCCGATCTGGAGAAGGCTTATCAAAACCTGAAAGATACTCAAAGCCACATGATTCGGATTGAAAGATTTAGGGCGCTGGGTGAGATGGCCAGCGGAGTGGTGCATGATTTTAACAACATATTGGCTTCCATTTTGGGTCGGGTTCAGCTGCTTTTGTTAAAATTGAAAAGAGGAGAGTCCAGTCCAACGGAAGAGACCGAGGCAAGCTTGAAGGTGATAGAGAAGTCCGTTACGGATGGAGCCAGAATCTTAGCCCGAATTCGGGATTTCATTCAAGAGAGATCCGACCGGGCTTTTTCTCCGGTGGATCCCCATCAGCTGATTGAGGACTCCCTGGAGATGACCAGAACTTACTGGAAAGATGAAGCTTTTCTTGCAGGCATTCAAATAGAGATTAAAAAAGAATTTTCCGCCACCGGCATGATAATGGGAGATGCAATTGAGCTTAGGGAGGTTTTAACCAATCTGCTTCTTAATGCCGGAGATGCCATGTCCAAAGGTGGGATATTAACCCTCATGACTCATGAAGACACCGAGTATGTTTATTTGACGGTAAAAGATACCGGTATGGGTATGACCGATGAGGTTCAAAGCAAGCTGTTTGTTCCGTTCTTTACCACCAAAGGGGAGGAGGGGACGGGTTTGGGTTTAAGCTTGGCATTCGGAATAATCACTCGCCACAAAGGAGAAATCACCGTGGAGAGCACTCCCGGTTACGGGAGCAGTTTTACCATAAGATTACCCAGATCCGATCGAAGGAAGGTGGAGGAATCGGAAGTCAACCCCGGTGATGAAAAAGCACATATTTTGGTGATAGAAGATGAAGAAAATATCCGGGAGGTTTTACAGGAGATACTTACCTCAGCGGGGCACACCGTGACCCAAGCGGAAAACGGAGAGGAAGGGATCGAACTTTACCAAAAACATAAGGCGGATCTGGTAATAACTGATTTGGGAATGCCAGGTATGTCGGGTTGGGATGTGGCGGATGCGATTAAAACTGTAGATCCGCTGACTCCGGTGATTCTTTCTACCGGCTGGGGGGTAAAATTGGATCATTCCGTTCATAATAGAGAGACGGTGGACCGGATAATAAACAAGCCCTTCAATATGCAGCAGATTTTGAGTTTGATTGGAGAGCTTCTGGCTCAGAGGAAGACCCGCCATCTTGAGCCAGGAATATATATTCCCAAGCAAAGATCATAAAGTGAACGGGAAAGTAAAAAGGAGTAGGTATAGAGCGTTCGATCGGAGCAGGAGGAGAAGCCGTATGTGTTTGAAACCGTCAAATACTGTGGCAGGAATGAAAGGAAGGAAGGAGCGCTGGGAAAAGGATGTTTGAAAAAGTATAAGAAAATTGCAGCGGAGAAAGATAAATTGAGAATATTAGTAGTGGATGACGACGAAAATATCCGAGAGATTTTAAAAGACCTTTTTATGATGTCAGGTCACCAGGTCTTCCTTTCTGGGAATGGGGAGGAGGCGCTGGAGATTTTCTTTAGAGAGGAGTTTGATCTGATAATCACGGATCTGGGAATGCCCGGGATCTCCGGCTGGGAGGTCAACCGCAGGATAAAAGAAAATCATCCAGAAAAACCGGTGGTGATCATTTCGGGCTGGGGTGCGCAACTCAACGAAGAGGAGGTGAAAGCCAGTAAGGTGGATTTTATTATACCCAAACCATTCAGTTTGGAACAAATGCTTAACGTCACCGAAAGATTTAACCAGAAAAATCCTTGATGCTGAGGATTCCTAAAACTTCGGATTAGAAATCGTTTGGAGATTAACCTCTCAAAACCAGGATTATTTTTCTACTTCAATCTCTTTTAAAACCTCACCCCAATTTGGATCTTGTTTCAACTTTTCCTGATCGATATAGGTAGAAAGCTCCTGATATTTTTTATAGCTTTTCTTAGCTTCAGATTTATCCCCTTTGACGGTGTAGACTTTAGTTAAACCTACGTATACCTCCGGGTTTTTCGGATTCAATTTACGGGCACGTTTGTATGCTTCGATGGAAAGTTTATAATCCCCGGCACGATAATATGCCTCTCCCAGATTCAGATAACCCAAGAAAAGACCATCATCGAGCCCGGTTGCTTTTTTCAGATCCGGTATACTGCTTTGATATTGTCCCAATTGGAGATAACAAATTCCCCGATTGAGGGAGTAAGACGGCTCTTTATCGTTCAAAGTAAGCAAGAAATTAAAGCAGAGGACGGCGCTTTGATATTCCTGGCGGTAGAGGAAGAGCCTGCCGGCTTGGTCTAAATCCTCCAAAGCTTTTGTTTTGTCGCCGCTTTGCAGATAGGCATTACCTCTACCCCAGAGAGCTTCGGGGGAGTCCGGCTTCAAGCTTATGGCTTGATTAAAGGAATTCAGAGCCTGAGCAAAATCGTTAGAAATGATTTGTGAATTACCCAAAGAGACATAGTCGCTCCAGGTTTGGGGCGCAGCATGGTAGTTCTTGTCCAAAGATAGCTCTACCTCTAAATTCAACGTCTGACCAGGCTGGACCTGCGCTTCTTTTGCCCAAACAGAATAGCCTTCCTTGGTGGCGGTAATGGTGTGGGTACCCGCAGAGATTTTCTTATATAGTTTATTCCCTGCTCCCACCGGTTTATGGTCTATCGAGATAACCGGATCGGAGATATTTGATTTTATCCGGATCGCACCAAAATCGGAACCGTCAGTGCTCATGTCGGAGGAAGCCATATTTTGACCACCTGCCTTAGATGTGCCATACGAGGAAGACAAATCGGAAGAAGTGCCAAATGACGAGAGGGGAGACAGTTGGATACTAAGGGTAGCGGATTGATCTTTAGTGATGGCGATGTTCTCTTTCTTGGTTTGATACCCGGTATACGATGTTTCCACGGTGTACAAGCCGGGAGGGAGAGTTTCGAATATAAAAAATCCAAACTGGTTGGTTTTGATGGTAGTCCCGGTTTCCTTTAGATAAATTTTGGCTTGGGGGATAAACAACCTGGTATTCTCCTCCAGCACCACTCCGATGAGCTTACCATTATGATTAGATTTGAAAAGAGGGGTGAATAAGATCAGTCCGAGGAATACTGCCACAGCAGCAATACCATACAGCAAAGTGTGTTTTTTCCCTTGAGGCCTTAGCACGAATTCTTTGTCTTTAATCTTTATTTCGTCTCCTGGAGAGAGTTTGACACCACCGATGAGCCTAATCATATTTCCGCTTAGGTATGCCACCCCTTTGCTCATATTCACCGGTTGGGATATGGACTTTGGCGGTTTGAGACCGGTCCTCCGTTGAACCGTTTTGGTCTTGTTTGGTTTTTTCTCCTCAGTTTCAATTAAGGATGGTTCTTTTTCTTTTGACTTTGGAGGATAAGACCTTGTCTTCTGGGAGACGCCTAGGTCCGATTCTTTTTCCGGCTCAGAATCTTTCGTCTGGATCTCCGTCTGGTAAGCAATTTCATCAGGATTAATCACGGAAATGCGATTCTCCTCTCCGGCGGATTCCTCCCTTTTGGCATTATTTTCCGGGGCGGTTGCATCTGATCGGTTAGATCCTGAAGTTTGAGTGGTAACCATATCGCCGGAACAGGATGCGACCGACAAGTCAATTTCCCTTTCGGGTAAATTATGGTCGAGAAGTTCAGGTTTCAATATAGGTTTCTCTTTTTCCCCAGGCAGCGAGGTGCCGGAGGGATTCTCGGAGTCCTTTTTCTCCTTCTTCCCTTTTTCCTCCAGGATAATCTGGGTCTGTTTATCCACAGTACCCCCTTTAAAAGTTCCCCTAAATATTTTCTTGGGTTTGAATAAGCCCTATTTTTATATCGGGAGAAATAAGTAAAGACTTAAAATATCTGTTATTTTCATTAATAGTTTCCTGTAACACACACCTGTCGGATACTTGAAAAATTCATAAAGATTTTAACCGTTTTAAGCTTGCACATTTGGAGGTTATTGATTATAGTTTTCATTATAAAAAGTTTGAAACCATATTGGTAAGTAAAGGAGTCATACATGCAGATAGAAGCAAGAAAAGGAAAAATTGATCAAGCAGATGAAGAGGCGATCCTTCTGGGATGTTTTGAGGAGTCGTCAAGATTAACCGGTGCACTGCAAAGTGTAAATAATGAACTCTCGGGAGCCATCACCGACCTGTATGCCACCGGTGATTTTACCGCGAAATTGGGACAAACTGCAGTTTTGTATCTGCAGGGAAGATTAAAATCCAAGAGAATTATTTTGACCGGTTTGGGAAAAAAGAAGGAAATAACCATCGAACGGATCAGGCGGGCTTATGGTCATGCCGGTAAGAAGATAAAAGAGTTGAAAATCAAAAGCGTTTCGGTTCAAGCATTGGATTCGGATCAAAACCGAATCAAACTTCGGGAATCATCTCAAGCCATAGTGGAGGGGATATCTCTGGCCAATTATAAGCTGGACCGCTATACCACCGGCAATGATAGCCAGAAGAAAGCTCTACAGAATTTGACCATCCTGACGGATGATCGCAGGAAGCTGTCGGAAATTGAGAAAGGGGTAAAAGACGGAGAGATATTCTCCTGGTCTACCATTTTTACCCGGGATTTGGCCAACCAACCGAGCAATCAACTTACCCCATCGCAATTTGGTCAAGCAGCCCAAAAACTTGCCCAGCAGAATGGTTTAAAATGCAGGGTTTTATCCAAATCACAGATCGAGAAGCTGGGAATGAATGCATTCCTGGCGGTCGGATCGGGAAGCAACCAGCCGCCCACGTTAACCATATTAGAATATCTTCCTCCTCTGAAAAAAGTAGACACCCTGGTTTTAGTTGGCAAGGGGATAACGTTCGATGCGGGGGGGGTATCCTTGAAGGATACGGAAAATATGCTGGAGATGAAGGGGGACATGATGGGCGGAGCAGTGGTTATTTCCACCATAGCGGCAGCAGCCAAACTGAAGTTGCCGGTTCATCTGATCGGAATCGTTCCGGCAGCGGAGAATCTCCCCTCGGGCACTGCCTTGAAAGTTGGAGACATCCTCCGATCCCATTCGGGAAAGACTATCGAGGTTTTGAATACGGATGCAGAGGGGCGCCTGATTTTGGCCGATGCCTTGTCCTACGCCCGAAGCTTTAAACCGGATGCGATCATCGACGTGGCGACATTGACTGCAGCCATTAAAATCGCTTTGGGGCCGATATGCGCCGGAATATTCAGCGATCACCAGGGATTGAAATCCAAAATGATCCAGGCGGGGGAGAGGAGCGGAGAGAGAGTTTGGCCTATGCCCCTGTGGGATGAATACGAGCCTTTTTTGGAAAGCGATTTAGCCGACATCAAGAATGTGGGTGGCAGGTGGGGAGGGGCGAGTCTTGCTGCCGTTTTCTTAAAAGCTTTTGTGGGTGATGTTCCCTGGTTACACTTAGATATTGCCGGAGTCGACTTCAAAGACAAGACCATAGACTTAGAAAAATATTATTCCTATTGGACCAAGGGAGCGACAGGATTTGGGGCAAGACTTTTATTACAGTTTTTAAAGGATTGGAAGAACATATAATTTAATTGACTTTATCACCACACCTGTCAATTTGCTGAATTTTATGTAGTTATGGAAATATAGTTTTTTTAAAAATATACCAGTGGACGATTTATATTGACATATTTTTGAAATCCTGTTATAATATATAAGTAAGGTAATTTTAGTCCTCTTTTAGGTGGAGGTCTGTTTCATGGAGCTCACTAAAGCCGGAGATTATGGAATCTTTGGGGTTATATATCTAGCTAAACAGCCTAAGGGTAAAATAGTCTCATTAGCCGAAGTGGCAAAAGAAGAGAAGCTTCCGGAGAAGTTTTTGGCCAAGATATTCCAGAACCTGTCCCGGTCCGGTTTGATCTTATCTCACCGGGGAGCAAGAGGAGGTTTCTCATTGGCCCGTCCGGCGGATCAGATAACGGTCAAGGAGCTTTTAGAAAGCATCCAGGGACCCATTCATTTCACCAAGTGCCTAAACGGCTTGGGCAATTGTGATCGGATAGAAATATGCAAATTGCGAAAGCTTTGGGAAAAATCACAGGAATACTCTATGAAGCTATTGACTCAGAATACGCTTGCGGATTTAGTCTCGTAAATTTAGAATTTCATTTGACTATTTGAGTTCATAAACTTAAAAAGTATCTATCCTTATCTTCCCTCCTCCGCATCCGGTACTATAAACGGGGGAGAGGTCATCCCTATAATCCCCAAAAGCAGAGGGAAAGATGAAAACCAGAATTGGATTAAAAGATATGGATTTGAGTCTGGGCAAAAGAACCAGACTACACCGGCTTTTATACCGATATGGTCCGGGTAATGGCACCCTGCTTTTTTTACCTATCGATCAAGGCTTGGAACACGGTCCGGTAGATTTCTTTTCCAATCCTGATTCTGCCGATCCGTCTTTTCAATTAAGACTGGCAAAAGAGGGAGGGTATTCGGGAATAGTATTCCACATCGGTTTGGCGACAAAGTATGTAAAAGATTTTGCGGGAGACGTCCCTCTGATTCTGAAACTGAACGGCAAAACCAACATCCCCAAGGAGTCCCACGCCTTCTCACCACAGACCGCATCGGTGGAGGATGCGATCAGATTGGGGGCGGATGCGATAGGATATACACTTTATGTTGGGTCTCCGTCTCAAGCTGAAGATATCCGCCAATTCAGCCGGATACGGGAGGATTGCGAGAAGTTCGGGATGCCGTTAATCATGTGGGCATATCCCAGGGGGGAGGCGGTGGATGCCAAAGGAGGAAGGGATAGTCTGTATGCAGTCGACTATGCCGCCAGGGTTGCCTGCGAGCTGGGAGCGGATTTAGTCAAATTGAACCTACCGGTATATAACGAGTCCAAAGCGAAGGATCTGCCTAAACCATATGATCAAATGAAATTGTCCCATCAGCAAGCTATGGAGAAGGTGGTAATATCCGCGGGGAGAACACTGGTCTTGGTTTCCGGGGGGAGCAAGCTTTCGGATGAAGATCTTTTGGAAAAGGTGAAAATCTCCATGGAAGCCGGAGTAACCGGGTTGATCTTCGGGCGCAACATGTGGCAGAGAAACTTGGATGATGCGTTGAAGCTTACCGAGAAGATCAAGAGGATTATGTCGGAATACAGTAATTAGAGTTCAAAAGTTCAAAGGTTCAAAAGTTCAAAAGTTCAAAGGTTCAAAAGTTCAAGAGTTCAAAAGTTCAATCAAACGCGTAGCCGAGCCTTTACGACTCGGTGAGAGTCAAGAATCGAGGGTTCAAGGGGTCGAGGGTTCGAGAAACAAAAGCGTTTAAAGTTCAAGGTTCAAAGTTCAAGGTTTAAAAGTTCAAGAGATCAAAGGTACAAGTTTATAGTTCAAAGTAGGATGGGTAAGGTTAGAAAGAATACATTGTTCCCGAAACTTTCTTGAAGTCATATCACCTTCTAATTTTGAATTTTGAGTTTTAAATTTCTAATTCCTGGAGAGTCATGCCTATAAAATCGGATAAATGGATAAAGAGAATGGCCAAGGAGCAGCAGATGATCGTGCCGTTCTCGGAAGGTCGGGTGAAGAAGGGTAAGATATCTTTCGGTCTTTCATCCTATGGGTACGATATACGGGTGGCAGATGAGTTCAAAGTTTTTACTAGTGTGAATTCCACCGTGATAGATCCCAAGAATTTCGATCCCAAATCCCTGACGGATTTCAAGGGAGAAGTGTGCATCATCCCTCCCAACTCGTTCGTTTTGGCGAGAACCGTGGAATATTTCAAGATACCCAGAAATATCTTGACCATTTGCCTGGGAAAATCGACCTATGCCCGGTGTGGAATAATCGTGAACGTGACCCCATTTGAGCCGGAATGGGAGGGCTTTGCTACCCTGGAGATTTCCAATACCACCCCGCTGCCTGCCAAAATCTATGCAAATGAGGGGATAGCCCAGATCATCTTTTTGGAAGCGGATGAGATTTGTCAGATCTCCTATAAAGACAAGAAGGGGAAATACCAGGCGCAGAAAAAGATCACATTACCAAAGCTGTGAAATAAGGGTCAAGGGGCCAGGGTCCAGAAGCCAGGGACAAGAGGCAAGGGTCAAGAGGTATGGGTCCAGAGGCCAGGGTACAGATGACAGATATCAGATGGTGGTTACAAGATTTCTGATTCTGGTTACCAGGTACCAGGGATCAAGGGCAAAAGGATAATATGGCTGGAGGTCTGAACCATAACTGGGGATTACTCTTGTAGCTATGTTGATTTGTATTAAACGGAAATCGGAAATTATTTTAAACTAAACATGATATTTGTCGTATAGATTAGAATTGTGAAATTTTTCACGAAGTCCTGACTATTGACAAAATAACCATAAGATAAATTTAGGTGATAATCATGGTAGGGGTGACTCATGAGTCGCCCCTACACCGATAAACAAAGGAGGATCATGTTAAAGGAGATAAGGATACACGGTCGCGGAGGACAGGGGGTGGTAACCGCGGCGGAACTTCTGGCGGTAGCTGCCTTTGAGGATGGGAAGTATGCCCAGGCATTCCCCTCTTTTGGCAGCGAACGCATGGGAGCACCGGTGCAGGCGTTCGTCCGGATTGCTGATCATAAGGTGCACAACCGCAGTCAGATATACCAGCCCGATTATCTGATCATCCAGGATAACACCCTGATTGGCGCTATCGACGTGCTCAGCGGCTTAAAACCGGACGGGATGGTTTTAGTGGATACCGAGAAATCACCGGAAGAGCTAGGACTCAAAACTTCAGCCGAAGTACGGACTATCCCTGCCACCAGGATCGCACTGGAAACCATCGGTAGAGCGGTTCAGAATACCACCCTGATGGGAGCATTCGCTGGCATAACTGGACTGATTTCGGTAGAAGCGATAATCAAAAGTGTAAAGGAGAGATTCCCCGGAGAGATAGGAGAAAAGAATGCACGGGCGATCCAGAAGGCTTATGATATGATGAAAGGAGGCAAACGTGCCTAAGACTCAAACTAAGAGCACCAAACCGGAAGGAATAACGGTCAAGCCGGGATCGAGCAAAGAGTACAAAACCGGAAGCTGGAGAAGTAAAAAACCGATTTTTAAACATGATAAATGCAATGACTGCCGGATATGCGTGATGGTCTGCCCGGATGGGGTGATCTTCGGAGAAGACAAAAAATACTGGGCAGATATGGATTTTTGTAAAGGCTGCGGAATCTGCGCAGAGGAATGTCCGGTAAAGGATATCGACATGGAATTGGAGGTGCGATAATGAAAAAAGTTATCGAAGGATCTATGGCAGTGGCATTAGCGGTTAAGGCATGCCGTCCGCATGTGATTTCCGCTTATCCCATCACCCCGCAGACCCATATCGTGGAGAATTTATCCCAGATGGTGGCGGATGGAGAGCTGAAATCGGAGTTTGTCAATGTGGAGAGTGAATTCTCTGCCGCCTCGGTTATCCTGGGAGCATCCGCTACCGGTGCCAGGGCATATTCCACCACCACCGCCCAGGGTTTGCTTTTGATGACAGAGGTGCTTTTCAATATCGCGGGTTTGAGACTTCCGGTCTCCCTCACCTGCGCCAACCGGGCAATCTCCGCACCGATCAACATCTGGTGCGATCACCAGGATGCTATGACGGTAAGGGACTCGGGATGGATTCAGCTTTACGCCGAAGACTGCCAGGAAGCAGCGGATATGCAGCTTCAGGCATTCAAAATCGGTGAAAATCCCGAGATCATGCTGCCGGTTATGGTCAACATGGACGGTTTCATTCTTACCCATGCTTTTGAGCCGATAGAGCTGTTGGATCAGAAGATGGCAGACGAGTATTTACCTCCGTATAAACCGGAAATCTTTTTAACCACTAAAAACCCGGTGACTTTCGGGATATTAGCGGAACCTCAATATTACGCAGAGAGCAGATACCGTTTGGAGGAGGCGATCAAGGCATCCAAACCGGTGATTGAGGAAGCAGCATCGGAGTTCAAACGGATCTTTGGCAGATATTCCGGCGGTTTGGTGGACAAATACAAACTGGATGGAGCAAAGACTGCTTTGGTAGGGATGGGTTCGGTGGTTGGCACCATGCGGGAAGTGGTGGACGAAATGAACAGTCATGGACAGAAATCGGGATTGCTGAAGATCAGGACCTATAGGCCCTTCCCCAAGGAAGCTATTTATGATGCCCTTAAAGATGTGGATAACATCATCGTCATGGAAAAAGCCATTTCATTGGGCTTGGGCGGAATCCTGCTCAACGAGTTGAAATCGATCTTCCAGGGGAAGAAGAAACAGCCCAGAATATCCGGATTCATCATCGGCCTGGGAGGAAGAGACATACCCACCCAATCGATCATAAACGCGGTAAAGAAGGTGGAATCGGAAACCATCGAGGATGAGTTCATTGATTTGAGAACGGAGCTGATTGGTGCGGGAAAGTAATCCTAACTAAGATAAAATTCAAAAAGGAAAAAATGTGATGAACGAAACAACCTCAACTAAAAAGAAAGAACCGATTGAGGAAAGCCAGGTGGCTCCCGGGCACCGCGCCTGTGCGGGCTGCGGAGAACTGCTGGCAGCCCGGCTGGTGATGAATGCCGCCGGCAAGAATGTGATCGCCACCTGCGCCACCGGTTGTTTGGAGGTGGTATCGTCCGCTTATCCCCAATCGGCGTGGAAGATGCCGTGGATACACTCCTTGTTCGAGAATCCGACCGCAGTGGCATCCGGAGTGGAAGCGGCGCTGAAGGCTTTAGGAAGAGAGAATGAAGCCAATATCATAGCCCAGGGAGGGGATGGCTCGACTGCGGATATAGGAATCGGCTGTTTGTCCGGAATGCTGGAGCGCGGACATAACGTTTTATATGTCTGCTATGATAATGAAGCTTATATGAACACCGGAGTCCAAAGAAGCGGGCTTACACCGTTTGAAGCTTCCACCACTACCGCTCCTTCAGGTAAGATATCCTGGGGAAAGACCACCGATAAAAAGCCGATGCCGGAGATAGCTGCAGCCCATGGCATTCCTTATGTAGCCACAGCTTCAGTCGGGTACTACGCCGATCTCCAGAAAAAGGTCAAAAAGGCACTGACCATCAAAGGACCGAAATACATACAAATACATTGCCCCTGTCCTTTAGGTTGGATTCATGATCCGGCATTGACCATCAAAGTTGCTCAGGTAGCAGTGCAGACCGGATTGATACCGATATTCGAGATGGAGAATGGAGTGATCACCTCGGTGAGAAAGATTGTCAAGAAGAGACCGGTAGAAGATTACCTTAAACTTCAGGGACGTTTCAGACATCTGCTGAAAAAATCGGGTGGCGAGGATGAGGTCAAGAGAATTCAAGCAATAGCTGATCAAAATATCGAGAAATATCACCTGATATAGCAGATATAAAATAAAAGCGGGCAAAGAGTAGTGGTTTTGCCCGCTTTCTGTCTTTAAACTAAAAATCGAATGCTTTGAGCTGTTCCGGCGAGAACATATGTATCTCTTCTCCAAATTTCTCTTGATTTTAATAGATCGGGAAAGTAATTTCAAAATCGTACACAGAGTCGGGACAAAAGGAACCAACACCATTAAGACAAAATCAAAACAAAAAGTAAAAGGAACGGATGTCCAGTAAAAACGAATTGGTTGCCAAAGCCGAAAAGCCAGGAGAGGAAGCGTTGCGGTTGCATCCCTTTTACCGGGGGAAAATCGAAACGGTTC
This sequence comes from uncultured candidate division Zixibacteria bacterium, assembly GCA_903908285.1. Classification (GTDB taxonomy): domain Bacteria; phylum Zixibacteria; class MSB-5A5; order MSB-5A5; family SM1-73; genus CAIVRH01. The sequence goes on along the minus strand of CAIVRH010000048.1, from coordinate 308,817 downwards.
CCAAATGCATCATCCGGGATTTCGATGATTTTGCCATTTGGTACACACCAGGAGTGGCTCAAACGTGTAAAGAGATCGAGAAAGACCCCGAAAAAGTTTGGGAATATACCAACAAAGCCAACACCGTAGCAGTGATTTCGGACGGGACCAGAGTTTTAGGGCTGGGGGATATCGGTCCTGAAGCCGGACTTCCGGTGATGGAGGGCAAGGCTTTGTTATACAAGTATCTGGGTGGAGTGGATGTTTATCCTCTGTGTTTGGATACAAAAGATCCGGATGAGTTTATTCGGGTCGTCAAGATTCTGCAACCTACTTTCGGGGGAATAAATCTGGAGGATATAGCCCAACCGAAATGTTTTCATATTCTCGATACTCTGAGAAAAGAAACCAGGATTCCGGTATGGCATGATGATCAACAGGGAACGGCTACGGTCACATTGGCAGCTTTGATCAATGCTCTGAAGATCGTAGGTAAAAAGATTGATCAAATCAAAGTATCCATGATCGGGACCGGCGCTGCCAGCGTAGCTTGTCTTCGTTTGATGATTGCAGCAGGAATGAATCCCGGAAACGTAATCATGTGTGACATTGACGGGATATTGCATCCGGGAAGAGACGATTATAAAAAGGGAGATCCGCGGTATGATTTCTGCCAGATCACCAATCAGGAAGGGAGAAGAGGGGGAATTCCCGAGACCATTATAGATACCGACGTATGTATCGCTTATTCTGCTTCCGGACCGGATGTGATAAAGAAAGAATGGGTTGCTTCCATGAGAAAGGATTCCATAGTATTCGCCTGCGCCAATCCCAATCCCGAAATCTGGCCCTGGGACGCCAAAGAGGCGGGCGTCCGGATAGTAGCCACCGGCCGTTCGGATTTTCCCAATCAGGTGAACAACTCCCTGGGTTTCCCGGGGATTTTCCGCGGGGTACTGGATGTGAGAGCTTCCGTCATAACAGATGAGATGTGTATCGCAGCCGCCAATGAGCTGGCCCAAACCGCAGCAGATAAAGGTTTACGGGAAGATCATTTGATCCCCAGCATGGATGAATGGGAGGTATATCCCAGAGAAGCGGTTGCAGTCGGACTTAAAGCCATAGAGCAGGGTGTGGCAAAAATCCATGCATCAAGACAACAGCTTTTAGAACGGGCTTCAGGTATTATAAAACGCGCCAGATACCAGGCTCAAGTTCTCATGGAATCCGGCATAATACCACAACCACCGATAGAATGAATTTGAAAACCAGCCATATAAAAGAGACAATTATTTAAAAGCAGATTATTCACAAATTAAGAAAGGAGTTTTGTATGTCCCCGAAGGAAGGCGGCAATTTTGCCGAAAAGCCATACCAGGTTAAATACATAACCGATCCCGATCAAAAAGAACTGCGGGAGCTGGCCCTTAAAAATACTCCCGCTATAATGAAGACCGCCTACGGAAACATCAACAAACTTACCCGATTCAAAGCCAGAATGGCTAAGTTTACCTACATCATCGCGCCGGAATCGGAAAAGAGTAAATTCTCCGGTAATATAATCGATCCGGCCAAAGCCCATGAGCTTATCGAAAGACAGAGGGCTTATATCGAAAAGAAGGGAACGCTCATCGAGATCAACGGATACTATGGATACGGAAAGGGAGCCATGCCGGTGCAGTGGTTCTATACCCCCGAAGCGGCGAACGTAGCAGGGATGCAGCAGGTTCTGGCTTTTCCCCGTTCGGCCATAGAAAGCAATGAACAGCTAAATCAACCCTTTAAACCCAAATTCCGTTTGGTCTTTACCGCCGGATTGGTATTGGATGATCAGCCGGGGAAATTGGCCATAATTGTAGATTTGGACAACTGGACCACGTACGTAATGGGCTCGGACTATTTTGGCGAAACCAAAAAGGGTGTTTTGCGGATGCTTAACGAGTACGTTTACCGGTTAGGCGGATTGGTTCTGCATGCTGGCGCTAAAAAGGTAACCATTGACGGAAAAGCCATGAGCATGGGAATTTTGGGTCTTTCCGGCACCGGTAAAACCACCACTACCTTCAGCAAGCAGGGAGAATTGGCTCAGCCCATCCAGGACGACATGATCGTTATGTGGCCGGATGGCGCTCTCACCATTACCGAGAACGGCTGTTTTGCCAAAACCTATGGACTCACTCCAGAAACAGAACCGGTGCTCTACGCTGGCTCCATCCATCCGGATGCCTGGGTGGAAAACGTTTTCCCCAACGAAGACGGAACTTATGATTTCAGCAAAGGTCGTTTGACTCCCAAAGAGGTAGCACGCCTTAAGGATATGCTAATTGCTTCGGGCGCTCCCGCAGACAACGTAGAAGCTTTTATCCAGGGGAAGGTTAAGATCGATGAGGTGGTAGACGATTACGACATTCCCAAAGACGGCTGGGATTTTACCGTGTGGTCGCAGAACGGAAGATCTATCATACCGATGAAAGCCATCAAGGACGCAGCCAGTTTCGATAATATTCCCACGATGAAATCCCTGGGCATCCTGAACCGGGATGAAGGTCCGGATGCAGCCACACCGGGTATCGTTAGATTTCCTACGCCGGAGCTTGCTGCCGGTTATTTTATGCTGGGAGAAACCTCCAAGACCTCTGCCGCCGGAAAGGAAAGAGGCAAGACCCGCTCTCCTTTCACCCAGCCATTCTTTACCAGCCCGTTCGGGCTGCAGGCCAAGAGGTTCAGCGAGCTTGCCGCCAAGCTGCCGGGTTTACAGACCTGGCTGATGAATACCGGCTATATCGGTGGAGACCAGAAAGACGAGGAGAAAGGAAAAGCCCTCAAGGTGAAGATTCGTCATTCCTCTGCCATGCTTCAGGCGATGCTTTCCGGGAAGATAAAATGGATGAAAGACCCTGATTTCGGTTACGAAATCGTGGATGTGAATGCTCCGGAGAATGCCGAGCTGTTAAAACAAGTTCCCAAGGAGATATTGAATCCAAAGAGCTACTATGAGAGCACCAGCAGAATGGCGGAATATACCGCCTGGGTGGAGAAGATGAAGAAGGAACGGGAGGAGTTTTTGGCCAAGTATAAAGTGGATCCGAACATTGTTAAAGCCGTTGCGTGCAGATGCTAGAATAAATGACGAATGAAGGATGACGAATGACGGATAAAACCGTCCGCAGTCCATCGTCCGTCCAGACGGACGCCCGTCTGGGCGCAGTCCGCCGCAAAACCTTAAATCTAACCTCACCCCTTTGATTCCCCTCTCCTTAAATAAGGAGAGGGGAAAGGGTGGGGTTTTGAATACCTAGATCAAGTTCAATGGAAAATAAAAAAAACAAGGGATTAGTAATAGTCTATACCGGCAACGGAAAGGGGAAAACCACCGCAGCTTTGGGTGTGGCTTTGCGTGCAGCGGGACACGGGAAGAAGACTTTGATGGTTCAATTCATCAAAAGTTTCCAAAACTACGGTGAAATCAAATTCACCAAGAAGTATCACTGCGGAATAACTATCAAGACATTGGGAAAAGGATACGTCAAGATCAAAGGTGACAGACACCCCTTCGAAGAGCATGTCAAGACCGCCAAAAAAGCCCTTCAATATGCCACGGATCAAATCCTTTCAGGTAAATATGATATCGTCGTTCTAGATGAGATCAATATTGCTTCAGATAAAAAGCTTATTACCACAAAGGAAATAATCGAACTCATTCAACAAAAGCCTCCCGATCTTCATATAATTCTCACTGGTCGTTCAGCCCCCAAAAAGTTAATTCAAATTGCAGATTTAGTCTCGGAAGTAAAAGAGATAAAACATCCATTTAGAAAAGGTATATTGGCACAGAAAGGGATAGAATATTGAGTAATGAGTCTCGAGTATAGAGTTTAAGGCTTAGAAAATCGTAACAGGATGTTTTGGGCTTAAGATTCAAGTAAGATAGTGAGAAATGCTTTGGGGGTGATGATTCTTGTTCCTTTATAATTCCGTAATTCCAACAAATGATGATCGCCACTAACGATAAAATCTGCTTCGCTTTTTTGGGCACAAGCGAGGTATTTATTGTCTGCTGGATCTTCCTTCAACAAATCCACCACGGGTTCTCCTGTAACCATTATTCCAAAGCGGGTTAAGTTAACCAAAAAGTCGCTTAGTTCAGAATCGGACCAGCAAATTCGCTTCCGGATCTTCGGATAAAAGAGCACCCGGGCAATTTCCTGCAAGATTGACGGGGAAACCACCAGATCGAAAGTACCGATTTTCCACTGGGTGAGTATTCTGGCTGGGTGCCCCTTGGAAGTCAATAAGGCACTAACTAAAATGTTAGCATCCAAAACAGCTTTAATCATTTATCTTTTGATTTTGTTTTAACTCTAATTTCGATTCCTTTGGCAAAGGTAACCGCTTCCGCTATGTCTTTCTGCAAGGTTTTCGGATTGGTATTCCGGTTTGCTTTCCGTAACCGCTCGATCATTTCGAAAAACACCCGTCTCTTCTCTTTCCACTGCTCATACTGCCAGATGGGTATAACTGCTGCCTGAGGTTTGCCGTTTCGCTCGATGATGAACTGGTCATTTTTCAGAAATACTTCATTCAAAACGGTGCCCAGATTCTGGCGTGCTTTCATAGCGTTGATGATTTTCTCCATTTTACGCCTCCATAGTTTAACCATCATAATTGATACGGTTATATCAATCATAATGATTGTAAAAGAATCCTTTTGTAGGAAAAGCGTTTATTGATTCAATCAAAAATTCCATTGATAAGATGGATGATCGAAGAATCGGAGCTTATCTCGGACGTTATATAGGAAGTTAGATTACGAATGAAGGACTGCAAATAGATATGAATCTATAAGTTAACCCTGGTTTTTGGGTGGAGCTAAAGCTCCACCCCTACAATTTACTCCTACAATCGCTTTCATCCTACGCTAATTCCTCCATATATCTTTCTGCCATGAAAGCTGCAACGGTCCCGTCGCATACGGCAGTGGTAATCTGTCTTAAGATTTTCGTGCGTATATCTCCTGCAGCGAAAACACCGGGTAACGAGGTTTTTGTGTCCTCTCCGGCGATGATATATCCCCACTTATCTAACTCCACTTCTCCTTGTAGATAGTGAGTCATTGGATTCCATCCCACGTAAACAAATACACCTGCTGCCGAGATGGCCTTTTCCTCTCCGGTATCCCGGCTTTTTATGGTGATGGATTCGACCCGATTCTCTCCATTAATGGAAGTCGCCATTTGATTTAAGAATATCTTGAACTTTGGCTCCTTCGAAGCTCTCTCTTGCAATATCTTTTCTGCATTCATGTGGGGCATGAATTCCACTACGGTAACACTATTAACAAAACGGGTGAGAAACAGACCCTCCTGGATGCCGGAACTGCCGGCACCGATAACCACGATATCCTTACCCTTAAAGAATGCTCCGTCGCAGGTGGCGCAATAAGAAACACCCCTACCCTTGAATTTTTCCTCTCCCGGAATGTTCAATTTCTTAGGCTCGCTTCCAGAGGCAATGATTACAGCTTTGGTCTTATATTCTTCCTGATCTACTTTTAGGGTTTTGATTCTGCTTTTGAGATCGGTAGAGGTTACCTCGTTATATGGGACAATCTGGAGTCCGAACTTGATGGCTTGTTCTTCCATCTTTTTCACCAGCTCTGCCCCGGTTATCCCCTCCGGAAATCCGGGGTAATTTTCCACCCATTCGGTGGATGCCACCAGCCCCCCGGGATTTAATCGTTCTAAAAGCAGAGAATCCAATTTTCCTCTGGTAGCATAGATACCAGCGGTCAGGCCGGCGGGTCCGCCACCAATAATAATTAAATCATATATTTTTTCTTCAGCCATGTTTTATCCTTTCGAGTTTTCTTAGTATCGAAAAATAGTGGTCATCAAACAGTTATGTGGACAATCCGATAAAAATCAAAAGATCATAGGGTGGGCACTCTAGCCTGCCCAACCATGTCGGGGCTGGGAGCCCTTCAGGGTGTCCTTCGATCCCGAAGATCTCAGGATCGAGGGAAATCCCTTTCCTTTGACCCTGAGGTCTCAGGACCGAAGGGCAGGATGAACCCCCGACTACGAACTTTCGAGTTTAACTTGTATGGAAGACTGAAGTCTTCCGCTACTATTAAATTTAAAGTTTCAAAGAACTTCCTATAAAAAGATCATATTTGATCTTGCTTTTTTATTCGCAATCGTTATTTTAATTTACGCTGTCTTGGGAATGAAGTCAATCATCCTTTTAAAAGAAAATATGCAAATCAGACGTCCGGATTGGCTGAAGGTTGATGCTGTTTGGGGAGAGAAATATCGAAAGATAAAATCCCTATTAGATCGAAGCGGTCTGCATACGGTTTGCCAGGAGGCGAATTGTCCCAATCGAAGCCATTGCTTCGATAGCGGAACTGCTACATTTCTGATTCTGGGAGATATTTGTACCAGAGGCTGCAGATTCTGCAATGTTAAAAGAGGAGTGCCGTTAGCCGTGGATAAAGATGAGCCCAAAAGAGTGGCAGAAATGGTGCGCGAGCTGGAATTGCAATATGCGGTCATTACATCTGTTACCAGAGACGATCTGGAGGATGGTGGAGCATTCATTTTTGCAGAGACGATCAGGGAGATAAAAAGCTTGATCCCGGACTGTCAAGTTGAGGTATTGATCCCTGATTTTGCCGGATCGACTCAAGCATTAAATGCTGTCTTAGAGGCAAAGCCGGATGTACTAAATCACAATTTGGAAACCGTCAAAAGATTATATCCGGAGGTGAGAAGAGGAGCGGATTATCGTAGATCACTCAATCTGTTTTTATATGCAAAGAGATATTCCGAGAGCACCATTACCAAATCCGGTATAATGCTGGGATTGGGAGAGAGACAGGATGAAATTATAGAGTTAATGAGTGATTTGGTTGATGTTGAAAGTAATTTGTTAACCATTGGACAATATCTGAGTCCTTCCAAAGAACATCTTCAGGTGACCAAATTCTATCATCCGGATGAGTTTGCAGAATTGAAAAGTTTGGGAGAGAGGATGGGATTTGATCATGTTGAATCCGGTCCTTTAGTCAGAAGCTCGTATCATGCGAAAGATCAACTTAAAATCATAAAGGAGGTGGGATGAAAATATATTATAACACTTTTAAGTCTCCCATCGGAGAGATATTAGTCACCCGAACGGAGAAAGGTTTGAGTTTCGTCAGCTTTCCCAAGAACACCTGGGAGAAGTTTCTTTTGGCTTTAGGCAAAGATAAAAGCATCGAGTTGATAAGAAACGAGAATAAGTTTTTATCTTTGAAAAGTGATTTGAAAGATTATTTCTCCGGCAAAAAAGTGGTTTTTAAAGAGAAGCTGGATTTGACCGGAGGCACGGACTTTCAGAAGAAAGTATGGACCGCCATGCTGAAAATTCCGTATGGGGAAACCCGCAGCTATGGCTGGTTAGCCCAACAGGCGGGAGGAAAAAATAAAGCCAGAGCCACCGGAGCGGCTTGCGGAACTAATCCTATTCCCCTAATCATCCCCTGTCATCGGGTGATCAAGTCGGACAAAACCCTGGGCGGGTATAGCAGTGGATTGGGGATTAAAAGGAAGCTATTGAAAATAGAAGGAGTGGAGATTTGATATTTAGAATGCTTACCGGTGGTCCCCTGGAAACCAACTGTTATATATTGGGGGACGAAAAAAGCAGAGAAGCGGCGGTCATCGATCCGGGCGGAGATTTTGAAGATATAGATAAGGAATTGAAGAAGCTTAAATTGAAGGTTGAGTATATCATTCTCACCCACGGTCATTTTGATCACACCGGTGCTTTGGCTCAGCTGAAGAAAGCAACCGGTGCGGAAGTAATGATTCATGCCGCCGATGCCCATATGCTTTCCACCGATCAGGCTCAACCTTTTTTACTGGAAAGCGGTGGTGGTCCCTGTCTGGCAGACCGGATGCTACAGGAAGGGGAGAGGATTCAATTCGGAGAAAATACACTTGAAGTATTACATACACCGGGACATACACCCGGTGGAATCTCACTGGTCATTAATAAGATGATTTTTACCGGTGACACTCTCTTCTGCGGTTCAATCGGGAGAGCGGATTTACCCGGATCTTCATATCGGAAACTAATCGATTCCATCCAGACGAAATTGTTAAGCAAAGATGATGATTACATGATTTACCCGGGTCATGGACCTGAATCGACTATTGGAGAAGAGAGAAGGAATAATCCTTTCTTAACAGGAGTGTAAAGATTTAGCTTTACCAAATACAGATAAGCCTAAAGTTTTATTTTCAAGAGTACAACAGATTTTTCCGAGGGATGCATCTTGAACGAAAAAAGACGGATAATTTTCCCATACCAATTGCATAAAGCCGACTGGCATGTTCATCCAGATTACTCTCTGGATGCTTCCGGGACGGTTAACCAGTACTGCCAGAAAGCTTTGGAATTGGATTTAAAGGAGATCTGTTTCACCACTCACTATGACTCAGATCCCTTCAGAAAAGATGAAGATCCATACATTAAAATTGAAGGCGAGATCGTCCCGTTGAGTGAAGAGAATGTAAAAAGATATATTGCGGATGTGAGAAGAGCCAGTGAAGAATTCAACCTCCGGGGTCTTTCGGTGAAAGTGGGGCTGGAGGTGGATTACGCTCCGCATATTGAAGAGCAACTCAGATTTGACTTGGCTTCCTTGGACTTAGATTACATTCTGGGGGCGGTGCATTGTCTGGATCATATCGCCATCTCCGCATCCAATGAAGCAGAAAGATATTTCAAGAAAAAGAGCATGGAGGAGACGGTCGAGGCATATTACGAAGTTTTAAAACAGGCGGTGGAGAGCAAACTCTTTGATGCCATGGCTCACCTGGATATTTATAAGAAATACGGTTTGGGTTTCTACGGTGAAGACATACTGACTTTGCATCGCGGTTTAGTAGAACCAGTTCTGGAACTTATGGTAATAAATGATATAGGAATGGAGATAAACACGGGTGTTCTCCGCAAAGGTCATACGGAATTTTGCCCCAGTGTGGAGATACTTAATGTAGCGCTGGAGATGGGGGTAAGAGTAGCAGTTTTCGGTTCAGATGCTCATAAAATTGAGCATCTGGGAAAGGGAATCCAAGAAGCGTATCATGTAGCGGAAAGTCTAAAAAGAGAGATCGAGATGAAAAGAAAGACGGTGATAAGATAAATCGGAGATAGGTCAATAGCGGGAATTATGGAATTAGAAGAAAAGTTAAAAAATCTAGCCCAGTTCAATTTAATGCGGGGAAAAGATGTAGCTCCTCCGAAGGTGAAACCAAGGATGGTGGAGGAGTTGGACGGCAAGTTAATGAAAAATCAGTATGGTGAATTTGTTCTGGTCAGGAAGGATTTTGATCCAAGGCAGCTCCATCCGCATATCCAGCTGTCTTTTCCGATCAACTTCCATGGAAAATCCCTGTCTTTAATCTGCACCAGCAAAAAATCTATTATAGGAAAGACTGATCCGCTTCCCTTCAATCTCCAAGAAACGATATTTATAGACTGCGAGACCACCGGCCTGGCGGGAGGAGCCGGAACTTATGCGTTTTTGGTGGGTTTGGGTTTTTTCTTTGACGATGAGTTCCGGGTGGAGCAGTATTTCATGCAGGATTTTCACCAGGAGAGAGCAGTCTTGTCTGGGATTACGAAGAGATTGAATGAGTTTAAATTCCTGGTGAGTTTCAATGGGAAATGCTATGATCTTCCTCTTTTGGAAAGCAGGTTCTTGATCAACCGACTGGATTTTGATTCTTCCCGGTGGATGCATTTCGATCTATTGTTCCCTTCCCGTCGTTTGTGGAAAAGACGAATCGGCGATTGCAGTTTAGGTAACTTAGAACAGCAAATTTTGAGCATAAAACGGGATAGGGATGTTCCCAGTTTCATGATTCCGCAGATATATTTTGATTACCTCAGAACCGGAGAAACGGAACCGCTGATTCCCGTGTTTCACCACAACGTACACGATATCCTTTCACTGCTGATACTCTCTTTTTTGATCGATCAGGTGTTGGAGGATTTTACTCCCGCCGGAATCAATGATCCCATAGACCTATATAGTCTGGGGAGGATCCATTATCATTTCGGAAATTATCAGCAGAGCGAAAGATGTTACCAGCAGGCTCTGGCAGAAAAGCTGCCTTCCGATTGGCGTTTCACCATATATTTAAACTTAGCTTTACTTTATAAACGGACGGGACTTTGGGACAAAGCTAAGGAGGTATGGCATCAACTGATGGAGGAGGATTTCCCTTTTTACCCTATGGTGTATGAAGAGTTAGCCAAATACTACGAACATAGAAGAAAAGATTTTCAGCAGGCGTTATCCTTGGTGGAGAACGTTTTAACTCATTTAAACTCCGGGCGGTTTTACGAAGACGATTCAATCAGTCAGCGTCGATCCTCGGTCTCAGCGGAGCGACTCTCCTGGCAGTACCGAAAGGAAAGACTTTTAAGGAAGATGGAAAGGACTCGGATCAGACAAAATGTTGATTCGAGTTGAAATAACTTTTTCCACAAATCCTGAGAAAAGAGTAGTAGAAATGACCATGTTGTTACCGCTTTTTTCAAAGTGAATCGGGGTTTAATTGCAATCGAATTTAAGTCGAAAAACGCTTCAATCAGGTGAAAGTTCTATTTGACAAGTGCCAACCGCAATATGATCTTATGGCAGCATAAAGTTAGTTAATTTCCCTTGTGGGGTGTAAAAATGAATTATCTTTTAACAGGTCATCCGGGAGTGGGCAAGACCACGATAATCAGGAAGCTGATTAGCAAACTCAAGTTCGATGCAGGAGGATTTTACACCGAGGAGATTAGAGAGGAGAATAAACGGCAGGGATTTGCCATCGTTACCTTATCCGGGATAAAGGGAGTATTAGCTCACCGCAGTTTCAAAAGCAGGTATAAAGTCGGTGATTACGGAGTGGGGGTCTATACCTTGAACCGAATCGGGGTGAAGGAAATCCAGGGATGTCTGATGGAAAAGAAGATCATCGTGATCGATGAGATCGGAAAGATGGAGCTTCTTTCTCCCCAGTTTCAGGACGCGGTGGAAAAAGCTTTAAATGCGGACAATCCGGTGTTGGGCACCATCACCTTAGCCAGCCATCCTTTTGCTCAAAAGTTGAAAAGCCGTACTGACATAAAAATCTACGAGGTGACCAAAGAGAACCGGGATGAAATTTACGCGTCTCTGACCAAAGAATTAAAGAAGGTGAAGAAGAGCATGAAGTGAGGATTCACCCGGTTGATCCTGATCGGCGCTTTTCCATTATCTTTTGCTTATCCGATACATCCCTCCAGAATCTATGGGGAAAGACGAGAATCCTATTTTAGGGTTCCTGGGGATGCTTGACATTCGAATGAGAAAGGTGATGAAAAGAGGGTGAGGATAATGGATAGTAACATTTGGACGGAGATATTGACCGATCTGGAGAAGCGAGGGTATAAGGGGCAAATCGTCTCGGTCCATTACCTGGCAGCTTTACAGGAGGAAATCGAAAGCAAGCACAGACAGGGGGAGTTGGACGAGGAGGTCCGTAAGGATTTCCCCCCATTCGAATTTCGACCTCCGGCTGCTCTGCCCAATTCCGAATCTCTGATAGTGGTGGCGGTTCCCCAACCGCAGATTCAGGTAGTATTCCGATGGAATGGAGAAACCTACCCGCTTATCATACCCCCGACGTACTTTAGTCATCCCAATAAAGAGATGGAAACGATTCTAACCGGATTACTTGCTCCGTCCGGTTACCGGGTGGTCAGATCGTTATTACCGCTCAAACTATTGGCTGTGTGCAGCGGATTAGGAAGCTACGGAAGAAACAATATCTGTTACGTTCCGGGAATGGGCAGCTTTCACCGTCTGATGGCTTTTTGTTCCGACTTACCCTGTCCCACCGATCACTGGCAGGAAGCACAGATATTGGAGAGCTGCCAGGATTGTAATATTTGTTTGCAAAGCTGTCCTACATCGGCTATTACCACCGAGCGGTTTCTTCTTCATGCAGAAAGGTGTTTAACCTTCCATAACGAAAAACCGGTGGAGGTGCCTTTCCCCGCCTGGGTCAACCCTTCCTGGCATGACAGTTTGGTCGGGTGCATGCATTGCCAGATGGTTTGTCCTCAAAATCGCGATTTTTTGCATTGGATCGAACCAGGGACGGAATTCTCCGAAGAAGAGACATCTATTCTTTTAGACAGGACTCCATGGGATCAACTTCCGATGGTACTGGCAAAGAAACTGGAGCAGTTCGAGCTGAATTATATTTATGAGGTTTTCCCGCGTAACCTCAGCGTTCTCCTTAGGAAGTGATCGGTGATGTAGCTGCGGAGATTGGTATGTTTAAATAACTTGATAAACACTCCAGTAGACGGCTGATCCAAAATTTATATGATCACTGAAAAGGGATACTTATATGGAGATGATTTTGGTAACCGATTCAGAAGTCCCCGGAATGGTGGAAGTGTGGAAGGAGTTCATGGATTTTCATTCCACAAAGATCCGTACTTTGCCAGAACCGAGGAGGGGTCTTCAAAATTTGAAGAGTGGCTGAGGAGTTTGATGAAATCGGATAACGCTTTAGTATTAGTTGCCAGGGAAGACGGTCAGGTTATAGCTTACTCTCTTTCCCAGATATGCAAACGTCATCCTTTGTTCAAAGAGGTCGATTACGGGTATATATACGACCTAGCGGTGAAGAGTGAGTACCGGAGAAGAGGCATTGGGGAACAGATACTTGGTAAGATACTCGAATGGTTCAAGTCACGTCAGATTGGCAGAATTGAGTTGATGGTGCTTGCAAAAAATCAGATAGGCTATTCTTTTTGGAAGAAGCACGGATTTGTAGTTGTTGCGCACCGGATGTTCCTCGGTAAATAGTGGAGTAAGTTAGTCTGGTGGGTTAAGCCTGTCTTAAGGCCTGCTTGACTTTAATGCGAATGCATCATGAGAATGGAGGAAAAAATGGCGGAAAAGGATAGCAAAAGGCGAATCTTATTGAGGAATGTTAATCTCTTTGATGTGGAGAAGGGCATCTTCAGAAACAACCAAGATATCCTGATTGAAGATGATCTTATCAAGGAGGTGGGCAAAGTTAGCCATGCAGTAGATGAGAGTCTGATACAGATGGATTGCTCGCAAAAATATGCTCTTCCCGGACTTTTTGAATGCCACGGTCATTTCGCTTGGTTAACAACAGTGGAGGATGAAGTTAAAAAGAAGACATTGAAAGAATTCGTGGTTAGAGGAATCACCCAGGTACGAGATGTGGCCGGTCCCGTCCAAACCCTAAAACGTCTGAAAGATGATATTTCAAACGGAGAATTCTTAGGTCCTGATATATTCTATTCTGGCCCGATGCTGGAGAAAAGTCCATTGACTTGGGAAGAATGTAATAAAATTCTACCGAGAGATACTGTTGCGGTCAATTCCAATCAAGATGCCAAAAACATCATTCAAGAAATATCAAAGGAGGGGGCGAGTCTGGTTAAAACGTTCGGGAAGTTTGATATAGATGTTTTCAAGTATTTGCTGGCTGAAGCCACGGAACACAACCTTCCGGTTACACATGATCCGGGTCCGGCTTTTTTTCATTCAGTTCCAATGGATAGGGGCATTGATTTAGGCATCAGATGTTTTGAGCATGGGAAATCTCCCTGGCCTGTTGTCCTGGTGGATGATTTAAAATCGGAGCATGATAGCCTTATGGAAGCTGATCCAGAAACCAAAGAAGCTTTCAGGAGAAAAGTGTTTTCGTTAGGTGTTGAATCTATTTCGTCAACAAAACTGCGGCAATTGATAGATAAGATGCTGGACCAGGATGTCTATTTTTGTCCAACCTTGTATCCCTTTAAGTATTTGGAGAACCACCCGGAAGAATATAACAAAGATGAACCGGATAAGTTTAAAAAGATTTTTGAAGTTTTGTATACAGTAAGTCATTTTCTTACAAAAGAGATAATAAAACAAAGGGTAAAGATTCTGGTGGGGCAGGATGGAAATAATCCAGAATGGACTGTTAATGAAATGGAATTATTGAAAGAGATAGGACTTTCGGAATCGGAAATTATCAAAGGGGCAACCATATATCCAGCTCAATGGTTGGGAATCGCTGATCAGTTAGGGTCTATTTCGCCGAACAAAAAGGCAAGCATCTTGATCTTAAATAAGAATCCCCTTGAAGGTATTCAGAATATAAAAACTGCCCATTTGGTTTTGCAAAATGGAAAAATTGTGTTTCAAGAATAGAGTTTGAAATAAGTTTTGTAGGTCAAGCGTGTCCTTAGGACGCTTTGACTTTTATGTTTAAGCGAATGCAGCACGAGAATGGAGGAAAAAAAATGGAAACGGATAGTAAAAAGCAAATCCTATTGAAGAATGTTAATATCCTTGATGTAGATAAGGGTATCTTCAGAAACAACCAAGATATCCTGATTGAAGATAACCTTATCAAGGAGATGGGCAAAGATAGTCATGTGGGAGAAGAAAGCCCGATGGAGATTGATTGCTCGCAGAAGTTTGCTATTCCTGGTCTTTTTGAATGTCATGCACATTTAGCTGCGTTGACGTTACAGCCGGATGAAATAAAGAAGCAAATACTTAAAGAATTCGTTGTCAAAGGAATTATACAAGTACGCGATGTTGGTGGTCCGGTTAAGACACTCAAGTCCATGAAGGATAGCATCTCAAATAGAGAGTTTATAGGTCCGGTTATATTTTATGCTGGCCCAATGCTTGAAAAGGGTCCATTGACTTGGGAAGAGCAAAATAAAATTCTGCCAGGGATTACTGTTGCAATCAATTCCAAGCAGGATGCAAAAAACATCATTCAAGAAATATCAAATGAGGGATCTAGTCTGGTTAAAATTTTTGGGAAGTTTGATGAGGATGTTATTAAGTATTTGCTGATTGAAGCCAAGGAACACAACCTTCCGGTTACTATTGATCCGGGAGATAAACTATTTCACTCGATTCCGATGGATTTGGGTATTGATCTCGGTATCAGATGTTTCGAGCATGGAAAAGCTCCCTGGCCTGTTGTACTAAAGGACGATTTGAAAGCTGAGCATGACAATTTGATTAGCATAAAAGCTGATCCAAAAGATAAGCAGACCTTTACCGAAAAAATTCTTTCATTGGGGATTGAATCCATTTCGCTAACAAAATTACGACAGTTGATAGATAAGATGCTTGACCATGATGTTCATTTCTGTCCAACATTGCATGTGGTTAAGTGTATGCAGATGCAGGAACAAAAATCTAAAGAACCCAATAAGGGTGAGCTGAATAAGATTAAAATCCTAGATGAGATCAACATTTTATTTACAAGAGAGATGATAAAACAAAATGTAAAGATCCTCGTTGGGCAGGATGGAGTTATGCCTGAATTCACTTTTAATGAAATGGAATTATTGAAAGAGAACGGTCTCTCTGAGTTGGAGATTATTAAGGGCGCAACCATATATCCAGCTCAATGGCTGGGAATCGCGGATCAGTTAGGGTCTATTTCACCGAACAAAAAAGCAAGCATCTTGATCTTAAATAAGAATCCCCTTGAAGGTATTCAGAATATGAAAACTGCCCATTTGGTTTTGCAAAATGGAAAGATTGTGTTTCAAGAATAGAGTTTGAAATAAGTTTTGTAGGTCAAGTATGTCCTTATGACTGCTTTACTTTAATGCTGATGCGAATGCATTATGAGAATGGAGGGAAAAATGGCGGTAAGGGATAGCAAAAAGCAAATCTTATTGAAGAATGTTAATATCTTTGATGTAGATAAGGGTATCTTCAGAAGCAACCAAGATATCCTGATTGAAGATGACCTTATCAAGGAGGTGGGCAAAGATAGTCATGTGGGAGAAGAAAGCCCGATGGAGATTGATTGCTCGCAGAAATTTGCTCTTCCCGGACTTTTTGAATGTCACGCTCACTTAACAATATTGATTAATCAGCCGGACGAAGTAAAGAGAGAAATACTAAAAGAATGCGGTATTGAGAATAACGGTCAAGAATTGGAATTAGAAAAAGAAGTGCTGAAAGAGTTCGCGAGGGAGGGCATCACCCAGATACGGGATTGCGGTGGTCCGGTCAAGACTCTTAAGACTTTGAAAGATGAAGTATCGCAGGGAGAGTATGTGGGACCTGATTTGTTCTATGCCGGACCCATGCTGGAGAAAAGTCCGTTAACAGGCGAAGGAAATAATAAGCGCTGGCCCGGATTTACAGTTGCGGTCAATTCCAAACAAGATGCAAAAAACATCATTGAGCAAATATCAAATGAAGGGGCGAGTCTGGTTAAAACGTTTGGGAAGTTTGATATTGATGTTTTCAAGTATTTGCTGGATGAAGCTAAAGAACGCAACCTTCCGGTTACACATGACCCGGGTCCGACTTTTTTTCATTCAGTTCCAATGGATAGGGGCATTGATTTGGGCATCAGATGTTTTGAGCATGGAAAATCTCCCTGGTATGTTATTTTACAGGATGATTTGAAATCAGAGCATGATAGTCTGTTAGAGGCTGATCCAGTAACTAAAGAAGCTTTCATTGATAAAATGTTTTCAATAGGCAGAGAGTCCATTTCAATGACAAAACTGAAACAGCTTATAGATAAGATGGCCAACCGTAGTGTTTATTTCTGTCCAACGTTGCACGTTTTTAAGCATTATGCGGAGCACCCTGAAGTATACCGCGAAGACGAACTGGATAAGTTTAAAAAACGCTTCGAAATTATGTATGAAATAAGTTGTCTTATTGCAAAAGAGGTTATGAAACAAGACATAAAGATTCTTGTAGGACAAGACGGCTGGAATCCCAGATTTACTTTTAATGAAATGAAACTATTGAAAGAGAACGGTCTTTCTGAGCCGGAGATTATTAAAGGCGCAACCATATATCCAGCTCAATGGTTGGGAATCGCTGATCAGTTTGGGTCTATTTCGCCGAACAAAAAGGCAAGCATTTTGATCTTAAATAGAAATCCCCTTGAAGATATTCAGAATATGAAAACTGCTCATTTAGTTTTGCACAATGGAAAGATTGTATTCCAGGGGTGAAACTGGTTTTAAATCCTGCAGGTTCAAGCATATCCGCAGAACTGCTTACAGAAAGATAGGTAACCATCCAGGGGGCGGATTAACCTTCAAACTATTGTTTTACACGGCTTCTAAAAACAGTCGTTTGAAAGCTTCCTTTTTTTCCTTTCTTATCAAAACGAAAATTTCGTCACCCTCCCGGAAAACAGTATCACCCCTGGGTATTATCACCTGATTCCCCCTCAGGACTGCTATAATATTGCACTCATCCGGGAGTTTCAATTTGGATATTTTTCGGTTAACCAGTGACGAATCCTGGGAAAGCTCGCTTTTGAAGATTTCCACCCCCCCCTCTTTGAATGCTAAAATCGGGATGGTCATTCCCGCATCGATCTTTTCCTCAATCAAAGAGGCGATAAGCTTGGTGCCGGAAACTGTGGCATCCACCCCCAGGGAGGAAAAAAGCTCCTCATTCTTCGGATCATTGATCTTGGCAATGGTGCGGGGAATCAGATAGATCAACTTGGCCAGCTGACAGATAACCAGATTATCCTGATCCGTGCCGGTAACTGCCACCAAAACGTCGGCGCGGTTAGCCCCCATATCCAGCAGAGTTCCCAGCTCTGCCCCGTCACCAAATATCACCGCTTCCCCCAATTCCTCCGAAAGTCTGGCAAAACGGGCCGGGTCTTTTTCCACTACGACCAGCTCATGTTTTTCCTCTAGGAGAAATTTCGCCAAAGAAAGACCCAAATCACCGCCGCCTACGATAATGATATACATAAATTACCTCATTCGTTTTTCATTCCAATTTGGTCCATCCGGTTAAGAAATTCGTGTATCGTTTCACAGACTCCGCGCGAAGTTCTTTGTCCCGGTCATCGTAAACCAATCGCTTATGACCTGTACTATTTTGTCTTCAAAAATTCCTGGAATTTCTCTGCCACCATGACGGTGGGACAGATGATGTTCAATCCCAATTCCTCGAATGCCTTGGCCCTTTGGGGACCGTAAACCCGACACGCGACTTTGGGCACTTTGAATTTATGCTGGGCCAATTCGGCCGCAGCGATATTGATGTTATCGCTATTGGTCAGGGCCAGGAATACGTCGGCACTTTCTAATCCCGCCCGCTTCAACGTGTCATATTCCAGACCAATACCGATAATTCTTTTGATCTGACCTCCCTTGGGTAAACGGGCAAAGGAACTGTCCTGTGAATCAATCACCACCACATCGCTCCCCTCCTGAGACAACCAGGTGGCGAGCATAGCCCCTACTTTGCTGCAACCTAGTATAACAACTTTTCCGATGGAACCTGATGACATAAATATTCTCCTAAAATTTAACAACAGATAAGAAGATTTTCCTACATTCTATCGTTTCAAGCAAGGTGGGTTCATCCGGGTAGTTTGTCAATTATCACCTCGCAAGGGGCTTTCTTCAAAAGAATATCCGTGGTCTGACCCCAGATATTCTGGCCTCCGTGCCAGGAGGGGCGTATCCCCAGAACGATAACATCCACTTCATTTTCTTTAGCCACTTTGACGATTCCCTCTCCTGCCTCCCTGGCTCTCTCCAGGCGAAGGATGGGGATCAAATCATGTAATTCCACAACGGCTTTTCCTCTTTCCAAAGCTTCATTTCCCTGAGCTTCCCCTTCCGGTATGGATGCATCCAAAGGCAGGGTTCTGGGGATTTCCAGGACATAGGTCAATACTATCTCGGCTTTTTGCTCGGTGCCCAAACGACAAGCCAGTTCTATGGCTTTCTCCGAATAAGCCACACCTAAGGTTGGCACCAGGATGCGCTTGAAAGCTCCTACCGCATGCCTGGCTTTGGCTACTGCCGGCTGAATTTGTGCGGGAGGATGGAGCATCCACCATAACAATCCCCCAATCGACGTGGCAAACACGATAGCAATAATCGCTCCGAGAAGGGTTACCTGGGGCTGCATTTTCGTCTCTCCCTGAAATATTTTACCACAAACCTTAGCCGATAGGCACCGAGTGCCAGAAATCCACCACCCATCAACAGCGCCATCACCACGATGCTGTTTTGGAGCGAACGAACCAAAATCGTTGTACCTATGATCAGGAACAAAGCACTGGACAGAATCTGGTAATAGTCCTTGATGGAAATTTTGTAATCGGCACCGGGCGGCTGGTACTTTACTTTTCTCATTTTATCTCTTTCCTTTTCTTGTCTCTTTCTGCCAGAGCCAACTTGTATTGCTCCAAAAGATCGTATTCCTCCGCCGAGGTCAACACTTCGATCTGCTCGGCTTCCCAGTCGTGTTTTATGCTTCCGAATACCGGATAACCATCCCTCTTTCTGTACCAGACATAGTACATGAAACACAGAATGATCCAGGAGGGACCGGCGATTCTTCCGATAGTATGAGTCAAGACTACTTCAAACAGAATCGTACCTACTCCCAACATTCCTATTACCCCCAGAATCGGAAAACTGGTTTTTCTTCCCTTGTACTTGATGTTTACGTTGAGAGGCACCTTGTAGGGACGGGGGGTATAGGGATCGGAAAATCTCAATTTGATCAAGGCGATGAAAACCAGAATGTACCCCAGGGAGGCACCGAAGGCGTACATGTTACCCAGGGTATCCATGGCCGAAGGTGTAAGAAACGACAGGATGGTCTGAATCACGCCGATCATGGAGAAAATGACAATGGTACGAACCGGGGTATGATACTTCGGGTGGACCGCGTGGAACCAAGGGCTGATAATTCCAAACTGGCTCAAGGAAAAAGTCAACCGCGAAGCACTCATCACCCCGCTGTTGGAGGAAATGAATAGAATCGTGGCGCCCAGGATTGCAGCCAAAGGACCCGCTATCAATCCGATATAAGGAATGGTGTGCGCCAACATAGCAACCGGATCCCCCATCCGAGCGGCGAAGTTTTGCCAGGGTAAAACACCTAATCCCAAAGTCGAAAAGGAGACGGCAAAGATGAAAACGGTAAATATCAAGGTCAGTGAAGTACGCGGTATTATACTGGCAGGTCTTTTAGTTTCCTGGGCTGCCTGCGAGATGGATTCCAACCCGACGAATGAGATAATGGCCAATGACGAGCCATACATGAAGTTATGCATCGACGGAAACTGGGTTTTCCATTGGCTGGCCAACATCTCCGGCTTCCAGGCAAACAGAAATCCAAAAATAATCACGCTGCTTTCGGCCATCAGATCGACCGCGCCCAAAAAGGAATTCAAGACGGAGGATTCCTTGATGCCCCTTATGTTTACCATGATCAGAATTCCTATAATGATGAGGCTTTCCAGGCACCAAATCGGATTGATGCCATGCAGCGGACCTATACTAATGACAAAACTCTCCGGTGTCCGACCGATGACATAGGGCATGAAAAAGTTTATGTAACCCGCCGAGCCGACGGCAAAAAGGGCTATATCGATGGTATAATCCAAAAGCAAAGCCGATCCACCAACAAAACCCCAGAAATCCCCAAGACCCCTCAAAGTGAAGTATGGTCCGCCTCCGGCGACCGGATAGGCAGAAGAAAGCTCGGTATAAGCAAACCCGATCATAATGTAGATACTGCCGGCGATGGCAAAAACCAGGCTGGCAGCGCCCTGGGCATAAGCCATCACCAGACCCAATGCCACATAGATGTCTGCACCCACATCCGCATAGCCCCACATAAATGAACCCCATACCGTGACGTCTCTTCTCAGCTCATGTTTCACCTGCTGAGTTGGGATCGGTGCTGATGTTGAGTTAGTTTTCATTTAATTAATAAAAAAGACCAGAGGGAACCCTTTGGTCGTATCAGGTTTATGTTCCTCTCTTCACGCCGGCGAAGTTAGCTGTCGGGCTCGGGTTAAGAGCTAACCCTATTTACTCCCGTTGTTTACGGGAGCGAAAATTCGCCCCAAGTCTTTGCCCAGACGGGCAAGCTTGCGCTTGGTTCCTCCGCCCCCCTCACCATTAGTGGGGGGTTAGGCGATGCTACCTTATGTTGAACGCTATTATATCAGATTGTATTCTGTTGTCAAGGACTTTCTGATGAAAACAAAATAACGTTCAAAGTTCAATGCTACAAGGGTTCAAGGGTTCGAGGATTCAAGGAAAAAGCGTTCAAAGTTCAAGGTTTAATGTTCAAGGATGAATAATTTCCTCACTTTAAACATTAAACGCTCTTAGATTACGTCTCTGTTTTCAATTTGTTGTCCTCATATCCCTCCTCTTCAAGTTTCATCTGGCGGACTTTCTTAAACTTTCTGGCTGCTGTTTGGATCGAATCCTTCAGAATTCGATCTTCGGCTTCGGTTAAACCTTCCATCACCGGGATGCCGACTCTTATCAGGGTCCTCACCATATCCGCCATAGTACGGTCGTATTTCTCCGCCAGTTTTATGATCCTCTTTTTCAACTGGTAGGAGACGAACAGGTGCACGCAATGATCTCTGCGGGGTTTGTTGATCGGTTCAGGCATTTTAACCTCCATTTAATATAGGGTTCAAGGATTCGAGGGTTCAAGGTTTCAAGGGAAAAAAGCGTTCAAGGTTTAAGGTTCAAAGTTCAAGATTCTCCGCCTTCGGCATAAAGGGTTCAAAGATACAAGAGTTTAAAGGTTCAAGGGTGTAGGGACAACTTCCCGCCAATGGCGGGAAGTTCCACATGATTTGTCCCTGAATATTTCAACCATGATCAAACCATATGTTTCCTTTGATGTCCGATTATCACTTGGGGAGTCTTTATGGCAATTCCGTATTTTTGTTTGATGGTTCGGATTAATGGTATATAAGTATCCTCCTTCTTTTTGTTTTTGATCAGTTCATCGAGTTCCGTATGGAAAGGACTGCGGCATATCACACAATCAGTCTTTTGGGGAACTTCCAGTTTGAAACGGGTTTTAACAAAATCAGCTAAAAGGATTCGCAATTTATCCAATGCTCTCCGGTGAATTCGCTCCAGCTTGTAGACTTTCTTCTTTAGAATTTCAGCTATCTCCCGATAGCTTTTGAATTCAAAGTAATACTGCTCGATGAATACTCTCTCCTCGGGGGTGAGTTTCTCCACCGCTTTCCTTACCACCCGGTTGATCACTTCTTCGCTTTTGTGATTAGCCTTGTTTTCAAGAAGTTCCTCATTTGAATATCCAAATAGTTCAATCGCCCAACTGAGGAAGCGGATTCGCCTTTTCTTTTTCTGTGAAAAAGTTAAAGAACCTGCATAATTATTCACTAAGGGATCACCAAATCTTCTATGCTTTTTACCATCTTCCATTGTTCCATCCTTGTTTTTTAATGGAAAATGTAAGGGAATAAGGAGCGGAAGCAATCACATGATGGTCACTTGTGGGTCACTGCGGTATCACTTCTGTAGGATAGGGGAGAAGTTTTAGAAGATCGTTTAACGGTAGCGATGTCCGAATTTGGATCCGTAGGACTCGAATCGAAGGTCGGTATCGAGGTTAGATAACCATAAAAAGTATGGATGGTAAATGAGATGGCTTGGAGATGAGCAGAGCTAAACGGAAGGGTGATTTTCCGCTGTTGGTGGGATGTAGAATATAATCAGATACTTCGTTTTGAGACCCTTCGCTTCGCTCCCTTCGACTTCGCTCAGGGACGGTGAGCAAAGTCGAATCGTCAGGGTGACACACAAGGTATCATTCTGATTCATTTGACTAAACTCTCGAATTTGGGATTTCCTTTCAATCCGCTTAGATCGGGGTCTTCGCTTGCCTGCTTCTTCAATTTGGGATTGATGGTGAGCGATTTTTCTATGGCCTCGAGCGCTTCTTTCACTTTTCCTGCGCCAAGGCGTAAACAGGCGAGGTCATACAAAACCTCTGCATTATTGGGGGATAAGCTGGCGGCGTGTTCCATCAGGGGCAGAGCTTCTTGATATTTCTTTTGAGTAAAGAGGGTCCAAGCTTCGTTCCAGGCATAGTTAGTTTGGGCATAAACCAGCAGACGTCCAAGTTCCTTGAATGGATCGGG
This sequence comes from uncultured candidate division Zixibacteria bacterium, assembly GCA_903908285.1. Taxonomy (GTDB): domain Bacteria; phylum Zixibacteria; class MSB-5A5; order MSB-5A5; family SM1-73; genus CAIVRH01. The sequence continues at coordinate 285,790 of CAIVRH010000048.1, read as the reverse complement.
ATTATCATCCACCCGGATGTCTATTGCCCGGTCGTCGTATCCGCCGTAGCCGGCATTCTTTTTGACCACCAACATTGCGGCGGACTGTCTGCCGCGGGAATCGCCGCCTTTGGCATCGCCGGCCAAAAGAGCGGCATAAAGCCGATCTGCTAGCGTGCCTTTGGTTTCCAGAAAGGTTTTTTCCATTGAGGTTACCACTTCTTCGCCGGTAAGGATGTTGCCTTGGATAGCATAATTGGGTCCGCTTCTACCTCCTGCCCAGACAAGGCACTTCTCTCCGGTGTAGGTGGCGGATTTACCATCGGCGGACACTATTCCAAGCTGGCGTCTTTGCGGGTCGTCATCATTTCGTATGAGAATCTTGACTGCCTTTTCCGGTGTTACTCCTTCTTTTAGTAATTCCAGCCCACGCGGGCCAAAGGTGGTGTTGGCATAGGATTGGGTAGCAACTGCGCCAATGTCTGCCTTTGCCCAGGGCACCACCGAACCAACAGCAAAGAATTTAGAAGCTACTGCAACACCCAGCTCACCCGTGACTGAATCACGGGCAACGATAGAAAAGGTGGTTATTATCTTTTTTTCACCTAATCTGTTTTGAGCGAATAGTAAATCTCCGCATAATAATAAAATGCTAATACAAAATGCTATTAAGGATACTTGCATTCGCTCTTTTACGAGTCTTTGATAATGAAAGTGATTGGTCATAATTAAACTCCTTGGGTTAATAGTAATTTGCTGATACATGGGCATAGAGATTTACCTAGAGTAAATACCGTTGTGAATTTGCTTTGGCAAATCCTATTATCGAAGCATCAAGGATTGAAAAACCATTTTGGAAGATTCTTCTTGCTTAATTGTTTTACGAGTTATACTGAAAAATTTTATAAGAACATTGCTAAAGAAATGATGCTATCGTCGGGAAAAATAGTGAGTAATAGTAAATGTTCTTCCTTCCTCCATGACCTGAAATGTCAAAGTCAAGGTGGTGGAATTCACTGTAAACGTATAGGTCATATCGTCAGTGATCAATTTATTTCCGCTTATGTTCCAGGTAAATGGTAAGCTCTCGTCTTGATATATTTGAATAGCTGTATGGTCTGAGTTAAAGGTGTAAGTGAGTGGATCCTCCTGGATTTCTTCAGAGGGTACTTCGTATGTCTCACCATCGTCTCTCACAGACACAATTCTCACCAAATCCCAAGTTCCCACTATATCCGCAGTGGAACTACTGGATACCGTAAATGTCCACGAGGTTTTTACTGCAGGAATATCTTCATAGCCGATACATTTTGGAAAACCACTCCTTACTTCCACATCTACCTGATATTCCCCATCGCCTAAAGTAGACTGGACTTTGAAAGAGACTATTGCATTATGATCGTCTAATATTTGAATTGTTAATGGCTTGCAATCATTATGGTTTAAGCTCATCTTTATCAAAGACGTGCTGATGAATGAGTAATGAATCTTAGCGGAAAGAGTAGGCTGACGATTGGTAATTTCACCTGTGGGTTTTACTTCTGTGACTACAGGCGGTTCATTAAAATACTCATAAACGAATTCTAATGTTTTAGGATTTTTTATCATTACGTGAGAAAACTTGCTTGTTATTGTCCAATAAGGTTTTACTTCAGGTCCCGGATATCCATAATAGAATGATGTCCCGTCAAAGGTCATCATTAATCCTTTACTCCTATCGGGATTAACGTGCGGGCCAGCAGTTTCATCGTAAACATAAAAGTCTATATAAACTTTTTCTGCTTCTGTTCTGGTCTCATAATTATAGACTAATATAGCGTGACCAACATCTGTACCATGGGAACCCATAACAGTAAACACAAGAATTTGCGGTTTTGCATTCTCTTGAGAAAGAGCTAACATCAGGGAACTAGCAATAAACTTGTCGTCTTTGCCAATGGTTTTTTGGTTTTCTTGACAGGTGGTCTTGAGTGCCATCTCTGCGATTCCACTATGGTCATTTTGGTGCCAATCTCTAAGATTCACTCCATCCGATTTCTTATGCTCCCAAAACCATTGCACAAAACTAACCTCACCAAAGCAGGGACCTGTTTCGTGAGTTAGGTTATCCACGCGAGGATCGAAATTCAAATTTGACCGCAACGGTAAAGTATTCCCCTTCTGAAGACCAATTGCTTGATAAAGACTGAAGGTTAGAGTCTGGATGATCAATTGATTTGATACCGTATCCACCTCTCTTAATTCTGTGATTTCCCAGGATGCTGTGTTCTGGTTAAAACGATAAAGGCGAACTGTTTCTTCATCACTTTCGTCATCTTGATAAGGTATAGTAATTGTGACAAGAGAATCGAAAACGAGACTCTCTGGCTCAAGAAGAACTGATTTACTCGCTTTTACCATCTCTTGAGGAACTGGAAGATCATCTGGACCTACTGAAATAGTGATAGTCTTTGTTTCTTCAAGTGCTCCTTCAGGTATTCCAACCTTCACCCCATATAAAGAGCTTGACGAATTGTTTACTTCAACAATTCCTCCCTCTGGTCCAATACTAGCTGATGCTTCCGTTGTTATTTTAGGTTTTGTGGGTTTATCCTTCTTACTACATGAGACTAGTGATATACAAACAGAAATCAGCAACAGAACCGAGACAACAATCCATTTTATGAGAGACATAAAAACCTCCATAACTAAGTGTATTTATTATTTAAAAGATATAAGATTACCAGACAATATTACCAAAGAAATAGTTTAGACAAAATTAAGAACAATTTTCATGAAAAAGTTTATTATCTAACCATCTATTATACAGTCCAAATGAAATGATAAATACTGTTGTTCTTGCAATTAGAACAATTAATCCTTACTTTACCTACCCTATCGTAACGCTATTCTGTCCCATCTACGGGACGAACCAGTTTTGGCAATTCTCTTGCCTTTGGTGGAATCTGTGATTATGGCTAAAGTACAATACAAGGTCTTACTCCAAAACATGTATATTCCGCTGGACACATATGCTTTTAAGTATATTGGATCACACGATAATACTGACCTCTCCTAATTTGTAGATCAACCATCCCGATAGCTATTTGGCTTAAAGGATGTGGTTGACGATCTTTTCCGTTATGCAGTTCTGCGAACATGCTTGACCTACAATGCGAATCCCCTGGTGTCCTTTTTGCTTTTCTCAGTTTATATTATGAAATTGGTTTACAAAAATCAAGGGAAAAACGGTGCATTCGTGATTTGAAGTAAGCTCGGTTAAGGCAGTGGGTGGTGAGACTCATATCCTTCCAGTAGGGGTAAGGCTTTGTTCATGCGGATAACGAAAAATTGTAGGGACAGGGTTTGTTGAGCTTGCGAAATCCCGTTTCTGCGGGATCCCTGTCCTAACCTCAATGCAGGACAGCCACACTTCGTGCTGAGCACACTCAGTGCGAAGCAAGGGCTGTCCCTACAAACCATGCCCTAGGGTAAATAAGTTATTGTCACCCAGAGGAGCGGGAATTCATCCCGCCTCAAAATATGACTTTTTCAACACACCCTATAGTCTGCGGTTACAAAAACAGAATTATGACATAGTCTCTACAAAGAGAGTGGGACATCGAAGACCCATAGGATCGAAAATCCATAGGATAGGAGTTGAGGTCCTGCCTGCAGCCTCTCTTACAACAAATACTAATTCACTACAACTTTTGTGGTGAAAAGGATAGCGGCAGTATTTATGAGAGGAGTGTATTATGGGCTTCCGAAAAACAAAAACATCAAACAGCTGCTCCGCCATCTTCTGGGATGACCAGCTCATTTCTGTTAAGTCACCCGCAATGCATGAAGCTTGTCCAACTGATCCCACCGAAGGCGAGGGCTTCCTCCAGCAGCAACTCCTCGGTTTCAAACGTACTCAATTCATTATCCGATAATGGCTTGAAGGAAAAGTGAGGAAAAAAATTAAAAATACCCTCAGAAGCTTCAGATGCATCAGAACCACCAGTCAAACATCGTTTTATGGTAGAAAGAAAAAAACTCCCCCGATCGATGGATTGTACATAATATCTGTAATCGGATAAATCAGAGTGCTGCAATATGACGTGCGATTATTTTCTTAAACCAGATTATGACCTATCTTTTCTTTGACGGGACCCTTTGAAATGACAATTTAGTTTTTTTGCATTGTGTCAGGAGTAAAGTTATTGACGCAACCCTAAAGCAGTGGGTGGTGAGACTCATATCCTTCCGGTAGGGGTAAGGTTTTGTTCATGTGGATAACGAAAAATTGTAGGGACAGGGTCTGTTGAGCTTGCGAAATCCCGTTTCTGCGGGATCCCTGTCCTAACTTCAATGCCGGACAGCCACACTTCGTGCTGAGCGCACTCAGTGCGGGGCAGGGGCTGTCCCTACGGACTCAACTAGGGTAATGGACTGTAACTATCGAGTCCTTCTGGGGGTGGTTGGGCTTTGTTAATGCGGATAATAGAAAAAACGAGGGAAGAGTTTATTACCTCTTCCCGCAGTTTCCACAAAGATGGCATAATTCGCAGCTCTACATCATGTTTTAGTAAGGCAGCAAGAATATTGTCAATTTTCTTTTCGGAAACGGGAATAACGGATTTTCGTGAAATCCAGTAACCTGCAATCTCATCAACCAGTGTGAAGCCTTTAGAATCAAATTCGTATTGGTAAAGACAATGCTTTTGAATCTTGGGCAGCCAACGAGTTTCTATTGCTATTACATGCTTGGCGGAAGTACCAGCCATCAGTCTTTCAATGTCCTTAGGGTTACTGTTTTCCGTGGCATAAAAGGTTACTCTGGGGCAATTGCGGGGGAGAAGATAATTTTGCAAGTGAGCATGATCCACCGCCCAGACCATCAAATCCTCTTGCTTGGCGCTTTTGCTTGGTGCAGGTCGGGGATCAAATAGTTTGATTCCGGGCTTGTCGCTGATATGGTATAGTTTCATATTCATTTACTTAAAACCTGACTAAAGTCAGTTGGAAAAAACAAGCCCTACGAATTCCGACTAAGAAAATTGCGTCAGGAGAAGAACTCCTGACGCAATTTGAATTCACAGAATCCACGAGCTGAAGCTCGTGGCAATGATATTTTTTATTCCAATACGTGTATGTCCTTCTTATTGCATATGTCTTTGAGGATCTTAGGCCATACGGTAACGCTTACCTCTCCCAAGTGTGCCTTCTTGAGTATTTGCATATAAGTACGGGATTGACCGATACCTCCGCCTATGGAAAGCGGAATCTCATCATTCATAATCGCCTTATGATATGGCAGTTTGAGGAAATCAAGCTGTCCGGTCATCTCCAGCTGTTGTTTTAGCGTCTCTTTGGTAACCCGGATGCCCATGGAGGTCAGCTCGTGACGGCGCTTGGTTACCGAATTCCAAACCAGAATGTCACCATTGAGACCATGCATGGGTTTGCCGGACTCAGATTTCGTCTCGGTGACCCAATCGTCGTAATCTGCGGCTCTCATCTCATGCGGGTAACCGTCCTTCAGCGTCCAACCTATGCCGATGATGAAGACCGCAGGGTATTTTTGCAGGATGGCAGTCTCGCGCTGTTTACGCGGCAGGTCGGGGTACATATCCAGAATCTCTTCCGCATGCAGGAAAGTCAGCTCCTCCGGTAAATTCGGATATTTATCCGTTTTCAACTGGGGGAAAAGCTTTTGCACATGTTTCTCCGCACCAACCAGAACCTTCCAGATCCCTTTTACCGTATCCTTCAGGAAGTTTAAGTTGCGTTGGTCGAAAGCCATTACTTTTTCCCAATCCCACTGATCCACATAAGCGCTGTGATCGTGATCGAGGAAGTAGTCCTTACGCACCGCTTTCATGTCGGTGCACAAACCCTCTCCTACCTTCATCCCAAACTGCTTTAGCGCCACCCGTTTCCATTTGGTTGCAGCCTGTACTACTTGCGCATCGATGGGATTTTTGTTATAGTCGTTATTGATGTGGAATTGAATGGGGGTGCGTGAGCCATCCCGGTCCAACATGTCGTTTACGCCGCTTTCCACGTCGACGATCAAGGGGACTTGAACCATTATCAGATTCAGTTCTTTACACAGATACTCCTCGATATAATTCTTCACCGCAAAGAGAGCTTTCATGGTATCTTTGGGGGTCAACAAAGAGTGATAATCTTTAGGCAGGATCTTCTCCAAATCCTCGTAGTTGCCTATGCCCGGTCCAGCTAAATCCGCCTTCTTGTCTGCAGTTGCCATTACTTTACCTCCTTTTTACTAATTATAATGTAAACTTCAGTTAATTGCCTGTTTGATTCTTTGATTAATCGTAGCTTTTATCTTTCGCTCAAGCAAGATTGTAATATTACGCAATCCCCTTCGAAAAATCAAGAGAAAAACGTCACAAATGAAAAAAGGTTCAAAAGTTCAAAGGTTCAAAAGTTCAAGGATTCAAGGGGTCAAGAGAAATAAAGTTCAAGAGTTCAAAGGTTCAAAGGTTCAAAGTTCAATTCTTAAGATTTACCCTTTCATCTTAAAACTAATTCCGTCAGCTCGGTGGAAGTCAAGGAAAGCGTTCAAGGTTCAATTCTCAAGATTCATACCTTTTACCTTAAACCTAATTTCGTCAGATAAAAAAAGCCTCCTCATTGGTGAGAAGGCTTTTCTTTGAATCCATTGCCAATCAACTACTTCTTGGTAGTCTTCTTGGTGCTACTACCCTTTTTGGCTCCCTTCGGGGGTTTGGAACAACAAGCCATTTAGTTTCACCTCCTACGGTCATACGACCGCCCGTTTGGGTGGGCGGAGGTTAAAGGTTAAAAGCTGTTATCATTTAGCAGTATTAAAAAACCGCTGATTCAGCTTAAGATAATTACCGGGTTATTTTTCTTCTTCCTCTTCTTCCTCCTCCTCTTCGAATTCATCGTCATCGTCCATGGGACCTATATCGGCGCACTCTTCGCTGCAAAAGGGATCATCATCTATCCATATCGGTTCGCCCTTGATTTTGTCTCCACATGAAGCGCACTTCATTCTTCTCACCTCCTAACAATTGTGTTCACTTAGACGCGTAGCTTTTATTGGCAGCATGAAATATAGTATCCTATTTTGCATTTCTCTTAAAACCATATCCGCCAAAGCGGTGATGTACCAAAGATTCCACCGAATTTCGGCGAATTAATATATATTTCCCATCGGCTTGTCAAGAAAATTCTTGCGTTCCCATAAATTATTTTCAAATATGACCGGGAGTCCAGAAACATGAGGAACGAACACGGATCCATAATGCTCATTCCTCATGATTCGATCATAATTCCGCGAACGCAGACATAATTGATTATTAATCTTTCAGGGAAGAAGCAATTTGTTGAATTCTGACTTGAAGTTGGAACAAAAGACGTTATCTTATCGTAAAAAGAATTGAAACCAAAGGAGGAGTTATGAACCATCAATACGAGAAAGAAGACCGGCACGGCATGGTAATCGGCGGGTTGATAGTGCTGGGCATCGGGCTGATTTTCCTTTTATCGAATCTGGAAATCATCCCGGACTTAGGCAGGATGTGGCCCCTGATATTAGTGGTGATCGGGGTGGCTTTGCTCTTCGGAGCGATTTTCAAAAAGGGAGGGAAAAAAGAGGATCAATCCGGCAATGTTCAACCATAGAAAATGTTCAAAAGTTCAAAGGTTCAAAGATTAAAGGGTTCAAGGGGTCGAGGATTCGAGGATTCAAGAGAAAAAGCGTTCAAGGTTTAAAGCTCAAGGTTAAAAGATAGAACATCAAGTTCAAAAGTTCAATAATTGCAAAAGTGTTTAAAAGTTAAGGACCAACGGAACAGCCTGTAGCGATTGTTTATCTTACTATTATCTTTATGCGCATCCTTCCAGAGGAGCCGATCCGTTTTTGTACAAGTAGTTTATCAGATAGATTATATCAGCCACGTCTACAATGCAGTCGTTATTAGCATCCCCCGCTTGGGTGATGTGAGGCGGCTGATCGTTTTTATAAAGGTAGTTAATCAGAACGATTATATCCCCCACCTCTACCGAGCCGTTATCACTCGCATCTCCCCATATATAGACCGGTGCAATATTCCCAAAGATCAAATTAGCCGCTTCCCAGTTGCTCACCCCCAGATCAGGTTTGTAAGAGTAATGATAATCAAAAACAATGTTAGTTATCGGAGCAGTTGCGACCGAGACCCAACCGGATGCTAAGTTGTAACAAAATTCGGTCAAATTAAGGGTATCATCATCCGCTATCACTTTCTCTAAAGTGTGGGCGGGATAATGATTCAAATAGAATACTTTCTTAATTCCATTACCGGCATGGAGTTCTTTGCCCACGTGCAAGACCCCATCTCCATCTATATCCCCCCAGACCATCTCTTCCACCACGGCTTTGTATTTTGAACTGCATTGCCAGGCGGGACTGGTGGTAAGCATACCTCCGATATTCTCATAAACCTCCGAGAATCCCCACCATCTGCCTGCGGTCAAATCCTTGTCGCCATCATTGTCCACATCGAACCAGGAGACAGAAGAACCATAACCCTGGGTGCTGGATTGCCAAACCGGGGTAGTATTTAAAGTCCCGTTAACGTTTCTGTAAACCTGGAAATAGCCAGGTTGGCCCATTTGGTTATTATTTGCCACAGCCAAATCTAGAAAGCCATCCCCATCCATATCACCCCAATTCAAGGTGTTCCCGTCATAATAACCACCGGAATTCCATGAGGCCGTGCGCTCGATAGAACCTCCGCTGTTATAATATATGAAAACCGGACCTATGGAGCTGATGAAAGAGAGATCCAGATCCCCGTCATTATCCACGTCCACCCATTCCACGTCATAACAGGGAGTGCTGTCGGTGGAAGTCCAGGATGGAGTGGTTTCCAATGTTCCGTTGTCGTTATAATAGATTCTCTGATGCTCGTAAATACTATTGTACGATTCCCCGCAAGTCACTGCAAGATCCAGATCGCCGTTCCCATCCGCATCCCCCAGAGCACAGGAGAACGAGTGCATGGAGTCGGCTGATTCCCACGAAGGGGTCATTTCCAAAACCCCGCTTTGGTTCATGTAAATTTGTACAGTAGTTTTTCCCCAACTGGAGCCTATGTAGTTGGAAACGACAAAATCCAGGTAACCATCCTTATTTATATCCCCCAGGGCGTTATGCCCGGAATATAGGGCATTGGAGGAAGCCCATCCATGCGTGGTCTGTAGAATACCACTGGTGTTGAAATAAACGTAGTTGGGTGCCATTGCCATATCGTTTCCGTTGGAGATGGCAAAATCCAGATAACCATTTTTGTCTATATCTCCCCAGGTGGCTCCGGTTGAATAAACCCCGGTTTCGGTGGATTTCCACAACGGGGATTTCTGCAGGGGGATCACCGCCAGGCAGAATCCATGGAACAGCCCCATCAGCACAAAAGCGATTAACAGTTTTTTCATTCGAAACCATCTCCGGAATTTAATTTTTATTTTTGACAGTTGACTTTTTGAGGATAGTCGGCTGTGGTGACGGTCCCCCCCGGAAAAGATAATTAACCAAATAGACCACATCGCCTATATCCACCCTGGCATCACCGGAAGCATCTCCGGCAAAGAAGGGGAGAGGGATGAACCCGTGCTTAAACAGATAGTTTATCAGATAGACCACATCTCCTATGCCAACGTTTTGATCATGATTAGCGTCACCCCGGATATAGGGTTCCACCTGCAAGGTGATTTGCAGGTTCATATTTCCCGTTACCTGCGCTATCGTGTCGGCCGAGGTGTACCCGGTATGGGTTACATGGAATTGATAATATCCGCCTCCGATGGAATCGAAAAGAAATGAACCGGCAAAATCGGTGGTGTCGGTACGGGGTAGTTCCATGATTTGGATAATGCTGCCCGAGGCATCCGAAGGATTGTCGGACAAATTCACTTTTCCGGATGCGGGTAAGAAGTTCTCCACCAGTACCTGCATGCTGTCAGCCCTCGAATGCCCAGATCTATCGTAAGCTTCCACTTTGACCCAGTAGTTCCCGTTCGGGAAATCCTCCGTGTTCCAGGTATGATCTTGATCCGAAGCTTCGATGATGCCATCCCCATCGGTGTTGGTGACGATAAAATAGTAATCTCTGTATTGATAGTCTGCCTGGGATTGGCAGGTGGCATCATGTTGAAAAACCACATCGACATTTTGTTCCCAGTAAAGCGTATCTGTGAAAATAAAAGACAGGATGGGGCCATAAGAAAGAGTTTGGTTGAAGATCGAATATTCAATCCGGTATGGTATAAGTTTCCAATAGGTATGATTTATTTTATCATAGATTTTCGATATTATATCGAGTTCTCCCGAGAGGGGAGCTCCCGGTTCGAAATAATCATGGGTATTTTCCTTGCAGAAGGCAAATTTATCGTTAGCCAAAGTATTCTCAAAAACCGGAGGATCGGGTTCGTCGATGGGATTCAACTCATCCAGGGGATTACCGATAAACTTCCAATCGGCCGACCAGGTGGTTCCCTGGTTTCTGATTTTCACAAAATGGCAATGATGAAATCCGGATGTGGGCCAATAGACAATATCCCCCAAGTAATCGCCCATCTGCACGGTATCGCCCACCTGAACTTGTATGGTGGATTGATCCAGATGGGCATAAAGCCAGCCATCGCACCAGTCCGACCCGGCTGAGTCGCTTATAGCCACTCTCCAGTGATATTCTGCAGCGGTGGTCAAAACTGCCTTGACTATACCCGATTTGACCGCATAAACTTGGCTTCCGGCAGGCTGCAGGATATCTATACCAGGATGAAAGTAGGCGGGAGAGCCGGTGTAATTCTGATACTCGCCATAATCATTACCCAAAGGGAGCGATGTATTCCCTGAACCAAAAGGCCAGCGGATTCCGTATACCGGGGATGCAAGAGGAACCAAAACGGAGAGAATCAATAAAATAGTTAATGCTACCGGCTTATACCTGTATAGATTTTGAACCATCTCGCTCACTTTGAACTCAATATGTTGTTGCGCTTTAACTAATTCTGGTTTAATAGCTTAACATCATTATCTAATGTTCAACTTTAATTACTCTAACCGCATAGCTAAAAAGCAAATTTCCTGCCCTATTAATATAATTATACCATTAAATCTAAAATTGTCAAGATGGTATTTTGATCTTAATCCGTTCAGGTGGTTTAGGATTGCACAGATTTCATTTTGAGACATAAATCCCTTCACAACTAAAGGTAAACCTGAGAATTTATAACAGATTTTGGACGAGTGTATCATGATATACATGAAAACCGATTAGCAGTATATAAAGCAAAGAATCAAAAAAATACTTGACAGAAAGACAAACGGATTGTTTATTTGAATGGTTACATGGTTTAGATGATATTAGGGGTAAGTGCAGAAGTCTACGGGATGTTCTATCTTGCGCTAAAAGAGCACCAGACTCTCCTTTCTATATATCAGCAGAATTCCTTCGTTAAATTACTCACTAAGTTTATTGATACAAGTTAGAACACGGATTCCCCAATTTTAACGTGGTTCCTCGTTGAGAGATTTTTCTATAATCTGCTCCTGAAAAGAAGGGAGAGATGAAAATGAGAACTATAATATGTATAGTTGCTTTGTGTCACCTCTGGATTTTTCTGGCGCCAGACGGATTTTCCGCTGCTGCAATTCAAAAGACAAAAACCAGACACAACTCAGAAGACACTCGTCTGGAAGGCGTAGGAGACGAGTCGCTTAAAGCACTGTCTAGAGCTACTTATCAAAGTAGTTATACCGGAATAAATTACCCTGGAAACTGTTATAGCATTATTCCGGAGAATGGCACCATTATTGAGCATACTCAGATTGGAGACACGTGGTACGACATGCAGAAGAACGGCTCCATAGGGAGAATGATTTCCGTGACCAATGCCGGACATCGACATGTCAGCTGGCACTACACCAACACTGTTTATCCTGGTACTGCAAGCTGGGTGGACGCCAACTGCGAGAGTCCGACTAACGTCTGGATCGGCCAGACTCATGCCGCTGGAGGCACCAACAAGAATGCCGGATATTCCAACCAGACTCATCTGAGTAACGGGACCTCGATAATGATTTTGAAAGGAATATATGGTAGGTAAACGCAAAATCTTCATTAGTAACCCCGATTCTTTGCCACCAGACTGCCGGTTCACCGATGTGGTACGCTACGTTAATCATAGACGACGACAGCCCGTGCAGTGATTTTTTCTTCCGCAAGTACGACTTACCCGACTACATTACCGGGGCACCCACGACTAACCCGATGCAGTGGTCCAAGGCAGTGGTCCAACACGATGCGGTCTCGGGCAGGGATTACATTCACGTGGTGGGAACCGAAGGGAACACCACCGGTGGATCAATAGACGTGGTCTGCTATGAGCGATGCTATATGGGCGGAAACGACACTCTGATCTGCCAGGCTTACGAGAGCGGGTCGACTAAGACTTATAAGATGCGTCCGAACGTGGCAGGTGGAGGTTCTTTCTCACCTATCGGTTTTTTTGATTCCTCCTGTAGCATCACTATTGTGCCGGCGGTTTCGCCAGTTTCCAAGAGGGCGGCCCTTGCCTGGATAAAGCCGGCCAAATATGGCGCTACCGATTACGGTGGAGATGTGGCTTACATGGAGTCTCAGAACCTGGGGGATGAGTGGCTTGGCGGAACGTACGTGAGGAATAATCTCACCGATTTCGGATTGACAGGCAGCGAGCGAGCTTATAACGATCTGAGCGCCTGCTACGACTATCAAGACAGCCTTCACATAGTCTATGTGACCTGCGGATTTGACCCAACTAATCCCGGTTACTACGACCCGCATGAAGCGCGGCTGTATCACTGGAGTAAAAAGACTGGAGTGTCTATAATCACTGATGCTATCTGGGAAGGAACTGCTCCGGGAGCTCATTGTGCCAACATTGCCAAGATGAGCATGGGTGCTCTGGATCCGATCTATCATCCGGGAGGCGATTCTGTGTATCTTTACACCATCTGGACCCAGTTTGATACCGCAGATAATTCCGCCGCGGGATACACTAACGGAGAGATTTATGGCTGTGGCAGTTACGACGGAGGCAACACCTGGGGAGGAGTATATAACCTGACCAACACCAAAACTCCAAACTGCGCTCCGGGAACATGTGTGAGTGAGCACTGGTCCTCTCTGGCACAGAACATGTATAATGGTGATTTGCACATCCAGTATATATGCGATCTAGATGCGGGTGGCTCAGTTATGGGGGAAGGACAGTGGATGAATGTCCCAGTGATGTATCTGCGCCTTTCCGGATGGGAAATTACACCTACACCTCGAGGGTCTTACCGTATTGAAGAACCAGCAGAATGGTATGGTCCACCGCTCAAGATCACCCCGAATGGAACCAGGACCCTACGCTTCAAAATATACAGCATCGGAAATACCAATTTGACTTTCAGCGTGAGTACTGACGATGCCTGCATTCAGTGTAATGTCAATCCTGCTTCTCTGTTACCCCGAGACTCGGTTACGATAGCTGCTGTGGTTTCAGGCGCCGGAGCATGCAATGGCACTTTCATAGACGGCAATGTTATCCTTACCACCGATGAGGGAGGTGGGAAGACTGAGTATCTGCCGGTTCAGGCAGTGGTAGCAGATGATTATTATGAATGTCCTAACGATCCAGAAACTTATGAGACTCTGGAGAACGGGGTGTTAAGGCTTTATGCCAATGCCAACGGTCAGATACGGATTTACGATATCGGGACTCGCCCAGACACATCTTTCGAGGTATTCTACAATGGTGGAACTATAATAGCCACCACTCAGAGCGGCGACACCCTGGTCGGTAGATACATGGGACAAAACGATCAGCATGCAGGTGCTCGGGACAGGCTTCACCTCGAGGATTATGGTGATTACTGGACTCTCTCTACCGAGAATGTCTTCATACACGATCTGAATCCACCTATGAATCCCAGGTGGTGGTGGTGGGAAATGTCCACACGAATTGTCTTCTTCAAATCATATGCTGAGGATGATCTCAAACACGTGGTAATCGAGTATGTGACCGTTGAACGGCGTGACTCACCCAATTGGTGGCCTACTCATCCTACATTCACCGGTTATGAGGATACTTACATCGGTTTGGTTTTTGATATCGACTGTCCAGCTGATACCATGGGAACCGAGAAAGGCCGGAACCTGGCAGGATATGATGAAGTCAACAATATCACCTGGCAGAGAGGTTGGGACAACACTGGTGCACATCCGGAGTATAACGATTACTATGCAGGAATTGCTCTGGCTAACGGGGGTCAGCCGGGAGAGAGCGAAGTTCCCTACGGAACATACAACGTGCGCAACGATCAGTATTTGTATCCGCAGGATGGTTGGGGTTGGAAGGATCAAGAGCTTTATCAGCTTGTTTCCACTCCTGGGAACCATGTTCAAGATCCGGATTCGGTGGAGGATCGCTCCTCGGTCGTAACTGCCGGAAAGATCCCAGAGGGAACTAATGCCGACCTCAAGATCGACAACCAATACGTGATTGGCGGAACTGTTCCATCACTAACTAATCTGGATCAGATTGTGAAGACTGCTCGAGTCTGGATTTGGGGGCAAATTATTCGCCCCGAAGTTTATTTGAAGGAAGAACCTACTAACTTCAACCTGAAGAATTTTACAGATGAAAATGTGAATGATTTCCACCTGCAACTAAGTGGAGTAAAATGTTCTGACTTACTGTACATCTATAAATTGGGTTGGTCTCCAACCTGTTCTGATATACCTGGAGGTGCTATAATCACATGGACAAGTACTACTCCTCTTCCTCCAACTGAATGGAAACACTTTGGATACGTATTACAAGAGAAAGCACCACAATCTCAGACAGTAAACTTAGAGTGGACATTGGATGGGCAGGTAGTTGGTATGGTTCCCATTGTGGAGCAAGGATGGGAAGCAGGTACTCAAGGTAAGATCAAGCCTATTGTGAGGCACCGTCCAAAAAGTGGCGACATTGTTTTCACTTCTCCGGTTTATGTCCAGCGAAAGTATGCCCACACCTCTGAGGTAATTCCCTTGGATAGCCTGAACCCGGGTAATCCGATGGTTGAGTCTCTGCCATGGATACTCATTGATACCACAGCAATCCCTTTGTTACCAGGTGACTCATTGGTTTATGAAATCCAGACCTTTCTTGCAGATACTGCGATTTTAATGCGGTATACGGTCATGGACTCTGTCATGAATCCTTTTGCGGAATATATCAACGAGGCGGAGATTTCGGGTATCCCACCACAGTTCATCCGAGGCGATGCCAATGGAGATGGGGTGATAGACGTTGGAGACGTAGTTTATTTGATAAATTACTTATTTAAAAATGGTCCTGCTCCTTATCCTTTAGAGGCTGGAGATGCAAACAGTGACAGTGTGGTGGATATTGGGGATGTGGTGTATCTCATAAACTATCTCTTCAAGAATGGACCGCCCCCTGGCAATTAACAAGGATGGGAAATGTTTATCCTTTAAAATCTCTTAATCGTAGGTGGAATACAAGAATAGATATCTTAGTGTTATAAAGAAAAAGCAATAATCGATCAAGTATGTCGATATTTATCCTTGACAAAAATGTTCGATTTGAATATGTTAGAAAGTACTGGAACTCTCAATTCGATACTGTACAAAATCTTTAACTCTATTTTGCCGGAGGTGTGAAAAGGAAGAAGCTTCAGGTTTTTTCTTTTAATTTGTACTCATTAAACTCTTTTCTTATCAGAGTCTGGGAGTTTATCGAAGTTGTTTTTTCCAACTTAACAAGTCAGGACCGGCTCCGGTGAAAGGTTGCGCATAAAGTCAAAAGGAATATGGAAGAAGGAAAAAGGAAAATGAAAGCGAATGACGAATGACGGAAAAACCGTCCCGCTGCTCTTCGCTACGCTCAGGACAAGTCCG
This sequence comes from uncultured candidate division Zixibacteria bacterium, assembly GCA_903908285.1. GTDB lineage: Bacteria > Zixibacteria > MSB-5A5 > MSB-5A5 > SM1-73 > CAIVRH01. The sequence continues at coordinate 269,867 of CAIVRH010000048.1, read as the reverse complement.
CCGACCGCCGCAAAAACAAAAGGAAGAAGGAAAAAGGAAAATAAAAGCAAATGACGGTTGACGAATAACGGATAAATGCCAAAGAGAAGAGAAAATCCCCTTTCCTTCAGTTGGAGAGGGGATATTTTTTGCGGGGCTGGAGGCTCCGCCTACGAACTTGGTATATACTATGCCTCCCTCTCCCTTTATCCCTCCTACGGATTTCGCTTCGCTCCATCTCCCACAAGGGGGAGAGGGATTAGACTATTAATCAGTCAGCCCTTCGCTGAGCTCAGGACAAGCCCTTCGGCTTCGCCTCAGGACAGGCTAAAGCTGACGGCAATAAATTTTCTCATATTATTTACTAGGGGGCTCCAAACCTAAATCTGCTTGCTTTTTAAGAAAATGGGGCTATATTGGGACTGCAGAATCTAAGTTTTACTTATAACCTTTACATATGAAATACCCTCTTTTTACCTACTCCAAAAACCGGAGGTTTCCATGCGTTCCATCTCTATCGTTTTTTGTGTCTTTGTTGTGCTTCTTTCAGTTAATATAGCTCAAACAACTATCATCCACGTCCCCGCCGAACAACCCACCATTCAAGCTGGGATCAATGGTGCGGTTAATGGTGATACGGTGCTGTTAGCCAATGGGACGTACACCGGTGAAGGCAATCGAAATGTCAATTACAATGGTAAGGCAATTACAGTGATGTCGGAGAGTGAGGACCCAGAGGTATGTATCATTGATTGCCAGGGTTCTGGACGGGGATTTGTTTTCCAATCTAACGAGACCCTAGCGGCACTATTAGAAGGAGTGACAATTACAAATGCCACCAACGCAGGGTATGCAGGTGCAATCCTGTGCAACCAAACCAGCCCAACAATTAGTAACTGCTACTTTTCAGAAAACTACGCCAATTTCGGTGCAGTGATTTACTCATGTGGGACGTATTCCGAGCATAACCACCCGGCGCTGATCAACTGTATCTTCTCCGAGAACTCTGCAGGGACGGGTGGTGGTGGAATGGCTTGTGAGTATTCGTCTCCAACTCTTGTAAACTGCAGATTCGTTAACAACCACGCCAACTACGGCGGAGCAATGTATTGTAACTATTCTTCCCCTATACTGATATGTTGTAGCTTCACAGGTAACACCGTGGGCTATTGGGGACAGGGTGGCGCGATTCACCTCCACGCCCCCTATGGCTCTGGTCCCAACCTCACCAAGTGTGAATTTAGTGAAAACTCAGCAAGCGGACAACAGGGCTATGGCGGTGCTATTGACATTTATGATGGTGTTCCAGTACAACTTACCGAATGCGTCTTCACACAGAATTCGGCGAAATATGGTGGTGGGATATACAACATCGGTAATAATCTCACGTTAATGAACTGCGTATTCAGCCACAATGTAACAGAGCACGACGGGGGAGGGATTTACCATGAAAACTCATCTTCCTCTACTTTTACTAACTGTTTCTTTTCTAACGACTCGGCGGGCGAATACGGTGGGGGAATGTTTTGCAGGTCATACTTCTCAGATTCCTCACATCCTGTGTTGACCAACTGCTCTTTTTCAGGCAACTCGGCAGTAATTGGTGGGGGGATGCACTGCTACGGTGATATTTCTACCCCCATACTTCCAACGTTCACCAATTGTACTTTTTCTGGAAACCGCGCTCTCCATGGGAGTGGGATCTCATTTTATGATGAATCTTACGCCACACTTAAGAATACCATTATTGCCTTCGGCATTGAAGGGGAAGCTGTCTACTGCGATAGTACGAGTACTGATACTTTTGCATATTGCGACATCTATGGTAATGGAGGTGGCGACTGGGTAGGATGCATCGGTGCTCAGTATGGCATAAACGGAAACATCTCCTGCGACCCCATGTTTTGTTATCCTGATACCGGTAATTATCATTTGAAAAGTTGTTCTTGTTGTAAAGGTGCCGGATGTGACTCACTGGGCAACCCAAACAGTACTTTTAATATCGGCGCATTCCCTGTCGGTTGCGATTACCTTAACGGTGATGTTAACGGAGATAAGGTTATTGATATCGGGGATGTGATCTATCTGATAAACTATCTCTTTAAGAGCGGACCAACCCCAACACCTCTTCCCGCTGGTGATGCCACTTGTGATGGAAATGTCGATGTAGGAGATGTGGTTTATCTGATCAACTATCTCTTCAAAGGAGGTCCAGCACCGTCTTGCTAACTATTGAAAAAGTGTTATTTGCTGTTAACCACTAACCCCAAAACCGGAGGTATGCAAAATGAAAGCCTTCAATTCGCTTTCGTGCCTTCTCGGAGCTTGTTTTCTTTTGGCAATTGGTCTATTTATGATACCGATTACAAACTCCCACGCTGCCGTGCCGCAGCTGATCAATTACCAGGGTAAACTCACCAAAGTTTCTGGTGCGCCAGTGGACACGACCATCTCAATGGTCTTCACTGTCTATGCCGATTCAAACGGTATAACTTCTAAATGGAGTGAATCACAATCATCAGTCAAAGTAGAGAAAGGAATATTCAACGTTCTTCTGGGAAGTACGACTGTAATTCCCGATTCGGTGTTTGATGGCAGTATCAGATATTTGGGGGTGAAAGTCGGAGGCGACCCGGAGATAACGCCAAGAAAAGCGATGGTGAGCGTGCCGTATGCTTATCGTGCGGGATCAGGCGGAGGTGGAAGTGATAATAAGTGGATTTTCCGAATAACCGATACTGCGGATACGAGTATCACCACAGGTGGTAACTGGGGCATCGCCCGGCGCGGTGCAACTTTATTAGGTGATATGGACTCCACCCATGTCAATCTGGGTGTAGCATGTACTACTGGGATTAATACAAAGGGCAACAAGTATTGCACTGTCGCAGGTGGACTCGCTAACACCGCCAGTGAATCTGCTACTACCGTGGGAGGTGGATATCACAATATAGCAAGTGGTTTCATTTCAATCGTAGCAGGAGGAGACAGCAATACCGCTAGTGCTAGCTTCGCTACTGTGGGAGGTGGACATAACAACCTAGCCAGCGGGGATGTTGCTATTGTAGGAGGGGGATATAGAAATACCGCCAGCGGAATCTATGCAACTGTGGGAGGTGGATATAGCAACACAGCCAGCGGAGGTTCGGCAACCGTAGGAGGTGGATCTGGCAATGACGCCGACTCGCTGTTTACAACCGTAGGGGGTGGATATACCAACACCGCCAGCGGAATATTCGCAACCGTAGGAGGTGGACAGAGCAATACCTCCAGCGGAGAGCGTACAACCGTAGGAGGTGGATCTCTCAACACCGCGAGCGGAAGCTATGCCACTGTGGGAGGCGGAACTACCAACACCGCTAGCGGAATATTTGCTACCGTGGGATGTGGACATACCAACACCGCCAGCGGAAGCTATGCAACTGTGGGAGGTGGAGCGTATAATATCAACGGAGGCGACTATTCCTCCATCCCAGGCGGGTATTATGACAGTCTAACCACTGACGCAGATTATTCTATGGCATATGGCTATAGCGTTTATGTCAACAACTCCTATAGGGTGATTTTCTTTGATGGATTTAATAGTGGCAGGCTGGGCATAAACCGGGATGATCATAATGGTGGAATCTCTTATCCAATACACGTTGGAACTAACACCGGCAATGGTAATGGAGCTTACCTGACTGCTGGTGGTGTGTGGACCAATGGCTCCAGCCGCACCTTCAAGGAGAAGTTTCAACCGCTGAATAAGCAGGAGCTTCTGAAGAAGATCTCCAGTATGCCGGTAGAAGCTTGGAATTACAAGAATTCGCCGGAACGCCATATAGGACCTGTAGCAGAGGATTTTGTGTCTGCTTTCGATGTAGGCGCTGTTAAAGAGGATGGCACTCGAGACAACAAATATCTCTCAACCGAGGATATAGCCGGTGTAGCTCTGGCTGGGGTAAAGGAGTTAATTAAGGAGAATCAGGAGCAAAAACAGGAGAACCAGGATCTGAGGCAGATGATCGAGCAACTCAAACGGAGCAATGCCTTGTTGGAAGATAGATTAACCCGTGTGGAGAAAACAAGATAATCACAGAGAGGTGTGAGATGATAAGAACGAAAATTGTCTTTTGGGTGTGCTTGATCTTGATTCTTCTTCTCAATTTCGCTATAGCAGGGAGTCTGGAAAGGACTTCAACTCCGATAAGACCAGCGGAAGAATCAAAGACCAAAGGTATCTCTAACACCAACCCCAAGACCACTACCGATGTCTATCAGACTCCCAGCAGTCTACCAACGTCTGCCAATTTCATAATGGTTGCAGATGTCTTGGATGGTTTCGGCGGGCAGAAACGCGGCAACGCCTGCGATTTATCCTTTTTCGCAGGTGGCCAGTCTTCACCCATTGGTGCAGGGTCAAGCACCAATTTCAAGCTCTACGCTGGTTTTGTCTACCCGGCAGTGATGAATTGCGGGGATGCTAATGCGGATGGGGTGATTGATGTGGGAGATTTGGTCTATCTAATCAATTACCTTTTCAAAAGCGGACCTCTTCCGAAACCCTATCAGGCAGGTGATGCCAACTGCAGCGGGACCGTAGATATCGGGGATGTGGTTTATATCATCAACTATCTCTTTAAGGGCGGTCCACCACCAACCTGTTGAGAATATTCGAAAGAAAGGAGTAATAATGAAACCTCTCACGTTACTTCTGATCCTGCTTATCCTTTTCGGATTTGCTCAGGTTATACAGGCCGAAGTCCCCAAGCTTATCAACTACCAAGGCAAATTAATCATACCCCAACGTGCACCTCTCGATTCCACCTGCCATCTGCAGTGGGACGATGGAGTAGCGGTAGGCTACTTCGATTCCTGGCATGTGGGCGACCAACAAGCTATCTATTACAACCCAGCTACCATGTGCACCAATTGTCCCCAGGTTTATTCGTTCAAGCTGACCTCAGTAACTGGTGCCTTTTATGATTTCGGTCAGGTTGGAACCGTGGATGTGATTTTCCACATCTACGATGCACCATTCGATACTTGTTCCGGCCCGGGAGATGAGATATACTCTTTCCCTGCCACCATCACCTCTTTCTATCCGCAGATAGCCAGTGAACCACTTCCAGATCTTCTATGCTTAACGGGTGATTTCTTCTTGGCAGTGGAGTACAACAGTGCAACCACCGACTCGATCCCCTGCTTATTGATGACCGATCAGAATCCGCAACATTGTGTGATGTTTAACCATTTTGATAATACCCAACCGTACTGGCGGGAATGGTATGATTTCTTTGCACAACCCCCACCAGGATACTTAATGCTGCAGGCGGATGGCATCTGTAATCCCCTCTCTGGAGATGCCAACTGTGATTTTCTGGTGGACATAGGTGACGTGATTATACTAATCAACTATCTATATAAGAATGGTCCTGAATCCTGTATTCTGGTTGCAGGAGATGTAAATAATGATGGAAATGTGGATGTGGGTGACGTGGTTTATTTAATCAACTATCTATTTAAGTCAGGACCAACTCCATCATGTTAAGTCCCACGATGGCTTTTAATAACCTTTCAAAAGGAAGGTTTTATGCAAAAACAATGCAGATTCATTCCGGTAATCTTGGTTCTAATCTCAGTCTTTTGGGCCATGCCCGCTTTAGCGCAGATTACCGACACCGCAGACGTTGCTATTGTATCCACCAGTTCCTATCCCGGTCATTTTGCCAAAGTGGAAGTGCGGTTGAAAAATCCGGTGCCGATTGCCGGATTTCAATTCAGCATCACCCTAAGCAATCCTGATCTTATTAATTTTCACACGGACAACATTAGCATTGAAAACGTGTTAATGCGGGTTGATACCTGTACCTGGGAGCCGGACAGTTTACATGGTCCCACTTGTTTTATTGATAGTTTGGTACCCATACCAGTGCGAAATTGTTTTATCGACACGGTCGGTTCTCTGATAAGTAACTTTGTTTGGATTGAATGTCATGGCGATACCGCTGACACCAGCCAGCCCGATTGCAAATGGATATATGTTTTTGGGATGGCACCCTATGGCTCTCCTATAGCTGCCAATCCCAATTACCGCACCCTGTTTAAATTTGGAGTAGACACATTCTGCATTCCCGACTCGTTTACCGACCGCAGCTGTTCCTTTTACATGTCTCCACAGGTGAATAGCTTTCTGTCGGATCCGCAGGGTAGCGTAGTTCCTTTTCGCTATCATCCGGGGGATCTCACCGTCGGGTGGAGTGTGCCGGGAGATGCGAATAATGACAGTTTGGTGGATGTAGGAGATGTTGTGTTTCTGATTAACTATCTGTTCAAAACTGGTCTCAAACCGTGTGTGGGGAGAGCCGCAGACGCAAATGGTGATCACCAGATTGATGTCGGTGACGTGGTTTACCTGATCAACTATCTCTTCAAATCTGGACCAGCACCGAGTTGTAAATAGTAAGCTGAATCGATTATTTAAGGAGGTTTTATGCGTTACTTAATTATCACTTTTTGTGTCCTGTTTATCATCTGCTTTGCTCCTCAGATTTCTGCTCAGATTCTTCAATCTAACCCCGATTCCATTCCCTTCAACCCGGCAGTATACTATGACGTAGGACTGGGTCCGTCATCGGTTTTTTGCGCGGATTTGGACGGAGACGGGGATATGGATATGGCTGTGGCGAACGACAGCAGCGACAATGTTTCCATCCTGATGAACCGGGGGGATGGAACTTTCTCATCTGCTGTCAATTACCCAGTGGGGGAACAACCCAGATCCGTCTTTGCCGCCGATTTAGACAATGACTGGGATTTGGACTTGGTGGTGGCTAATTTTGTCGATAATAGTGTTTCTGTGCTGATAAACTATGGAAATGGAACTTTTCAACCCGCAGTTAATTACGGTTTAGGAGAGTCGGGAACCGGCCCTGTTTCGGTTTTCTGTGCCGACTTAAACGGTGATGATGCTCCGGATATCGCGACGGCATGCGCGACCAGCGCCACCGTGGTGATTCTAATCAACATGGGTGACGGATCTTTTATGCTCGGACCCGACTATGGATTGGAACTCAGTCCTATGTCAGTTTTCTGTGCAAACTTGGATGGGAATTGGGGTTTGGACCTGGCAGTGGCTGATTCCAATAGTGACGATATTGCCATATTAAAGGGCAACGGAGATGGAACCTTTCAACCTCCCGCCAACTATGTTACCGGTTTTGGTCCGGTCTCTGTTTTTTGTGCCGACCTGGATCGGGATGGTGATCTGGACTTAGCCACAGCCAACGAGGCCGGCGGCAGTGCCTCCATCCTGAGGAACAACGGAGACGGAACCTTTCAACCCAAATCTGATTTCGACGCCGGAGCCGGCCCTCATTCGGTTTTTTGTTCGGATTTGAACGGGGACGGTTTTATCGATTTAGCCGTGGCAAATGGAAATGGCAATAACGTATCCATCTTAAAAAACAGTGAGGGGATTTTTCCGATTGTAGGCAGCTATGGAGTGGGAAATGCCCCGGCTTCCGTTTTTAGTGCGGATCTGGATGGAGACGGGGATTTCGATCTGGCAGTTGCAAATCGCAGAAGCAACAATGTTTCGGTCTTGATGAATTTGACCAATATCCCCACCAACCAACCACCCTATCCTTTTTCACTCCTGTATCCCTCTGGAGATGATATCTACCAGGATACCACGATGCAGGTGGTTCCTTTCAACTGGGAGAATGCCATAGATCCAAACCTGGGAGACCGATTAACCTACAATATGTTTCTGAGCACCCGGCCGGATTTTGATCCATCATACACGCAGGTTTATCCGGGTTTATTGACCAGCCATTTCAGCGATAATATTCCGGTCGGTCAATATTATTGGAAGGTGGAAGCCTTTGATAACTGGGGAGCCTCCCGCTGGTCCAAGCAAGCCTGCCGGTTCTTCAACAGCAATTATTTGAATGATACTTTAGTCTGCATAGCATTCTCTCCGGTTGATTTCATCCTAACCGATCCCCAGGGGGATTCGATTGGGCTCGGCTTCAATACCATACCCGGAGCTACTTATGATACCACTTTGGATTACAATCAGGATGGAGATAATGATGATATTGCCACTCTGCCGAATCGTTTGGTGGGCAGTTACACGATCCGGGTATACCCTGAGCCACTGGGGAAAGGAACGTACCGCTTGGGCATAAGGATCGACGGAGGGACTATGGATTATCTCGCAAAGTTTCTCCGTTGTCCCGACCCGGGGGGAGTGGATATATACCATTACCAGGCTCCCTGGTATCTGTCCGGGGATGTCAACGGTGACTGGAATGTGACTATAGGAGATGTGGTGCATATGATCAATTTTCTGTTCAAGCATGGACCTGATCCCTTTCCTGCACTGCAAGCGGGAGATATTAATTGCAACGGAGTGGTGGACATTGGGGACGTGATTTATCTGATCAATTATCTTTTCAAAGGAGGACCGGCCCCGTCCTGTTAGTTACTCCGAATGGGTGAGGGGTAATAGAGGGGTGAGATGTGAGCAGGATCGATTCTTGATAGGCGTTATTTCAGTTTCGAGAGACGGATCCGGCGGGTTAGTTAGCAGCTTCATGATTAAAAACTTACTTGCGTCACTGTCAGGGAACCTTTGTTAAGCGGATGTAAAAAGTTAACCTCAAAACCTCTAAATAGAGGAATTTCAAAATGAACAGATATGCTATATTTATGGTAGTGGTGATGGCTGTGATCTTTGGTTTGTTCCCTCTGACATGGGGTGTCTGCCCAGAGCAGCCAAATGATCGAGGGGCATGTGACACTCTGAATGTCAACTGCCTGAATTGCAATACCTCCGGAACTGGTCCCTATTTCATAAAATTCCCCCTTCTGGTTTCTCACGACCAGACAGTCCCGGGGGATTCCATGGCTGGATTTGTGATTCCGCTTACTTGGACTCGCACCAATCCTTCCGCCTACTGCAGTCTGGGAAGCTATTGGAATACCAATTCGGTTACCGACCTTTCCAGAAGCATATTCCAGCACATAGTGGAAGGGACAGATACTCTTTATCACAATCGGATGGCTGATTTAGAGTGGGGTTCTCGCATCTTGGACCTAAGCACGAATCCGCCCCATTTTTATATGTGGTTGCTTCCCACGCAATCCTCTGATTTGAGGTGGTGGGAAGGTAATAATATCTTGCTGGCTACCCTAACCTTCAAAATACAGGATACCATGCAAGTTTGTATAGACACCACATTTGCTCCTCCTTCCAGCCGCCTTGCCTTCTATCGAAGTGATACGGTATCCTATATCCCCAGGCATAACCTGCCATATTGTTTTGATATCAAAGTCACACTGGGACCGGGTAGTATTTCGGGAATAAAGTTCAATGATGTTGACGGAGACTGTGTTCAAGATCCAGGGGAGCAAGGATTACCGGGATGGATGATTACCCTTACTCCGGGATGGCTGGCTGCCTTAACTGACGGCAACGGCAACTACTCTTTTAGCGACATAGCTTCCAATACATATACCATTAATGAGGTGCTTAAGCCCTACTGGGAACAGACCTGCCCGGCTCCGCCAGGCAACTATGTAGTGACATTGGATTCAGGGCAAACGGTCACAGGTAAAGATTTCGGTAATAGAGCACTCGTTAATATTCAGGATCTAAGTGTTGATGTTGCAGGTGGACCTGCCAGACCCGGTTTTGACAAGCTCTATGGGATAAGCTATCAAAATAAAGGTCATATAACCAACGGCACAGTGATTTTGACACTGCCTCCGGAAGTCATTCATTCAGAGAGTAGTCCCGGCGGTGTCTATGACGACGGTAACAGTAGTGTCACCTGGGATGTTGGTGCCTTAGATCCCGGATTTATTGGTTGGCTCTGGACACGTGTTCTTGTTCCCGATACGGTGACACTTGGAACGATCTTGACATCCTCTGTTCGCATTGAGCCGATAGTTAGTGACACTACTCCTGCGGACAATACTGATACGGAGAGGCAAACTGTGCGCGGTTCTTATGATCCAAATGAAAAACTGGTAACGCCGGAGGGCCCAATTATCAGAAGAGATACGCTGAGATATCAGATCAACTTCCAAAATGTAGGCACAGATACTGCGTTCAACATAGTGGTCCGGGATACCTTAGATAGCCATCTTGATATAACGACCATAGAAAGCGGAGCCAGTATACATCCCTATGTGTTCAACATCGCTGGCCGGGAGTTAAGCTGGACATTTGCGAATATCAACCTGCCGGATAGCACCACGAGTGAACCCAAAAGCCACGGTTTTGTTTCATTCAGAGTGCGTCCAATGTCCGATGCAGCAATAGGGACTGACATCCAGAACCGAGCGGCAATCTATTTCGATTTCAATCCACCGGTCATCACTAATACAGTGCACAGTATCATTTATCTATGCGGGGATGTTAATAATGATAATTTAACAGACGTCGGAGATGTGGTTTATTTGATAAACTATCTGTTTAAGGGAGGTACCCCACCTGATCCAATTCAGGCTGGAGATGCCAATTCAGATGGTGTGGTCGATGTTGGAGATGTGGTTTTTCTGATAAATTATCTATTTAAAGGTGGGTCGTCACCTTGTAGTTAAGAAATAAAGAGGAGGGGTTCATCCTGAAGGGTGTGTTGGAAAAACCAAATGGAATGCACCCGCTTGCTGGTGCGGTTTTCGCAGAATTTAAGTGATTGGGGATCTATAACTTTTAAATTCCCAAAAATTGCAAAAGCCCCGTGAGGCGGGATTTACACTTCGCTCCAACAAGCTTTTGCACTCCAAAAACCACTTTTTCAGCTCGCTGGGATATTTCACCCTGAGGGCTTGTCCCCTCCCAGAGCACTTTCCTTCTTGATAATACAATGATGTTGCACCCATGGAGAATCGGTCACAAAATCCTGGATTTATTCTTTGAGGAATGCTTCTAAGATAACATCCTCGCCCGATCGGAAAAGCTTAGGTGAAGAAAATGAATTCAGATTCTTAAATCTTTGCAGAGTGGAGACATCAACATAATTCATTCCCTTTCCTATAATTTTTGGGGCAATGACAATTACCAGATGGTCAGCCAGTCGCTTCTTTAGAAAAGAGCTGAGTATTCTTGATCCCCCTTCGACTAAGACCGAACGAACGTCTCTTTTCCCCAATTCATGCAAAAGATTTTGTAAATCGACCTGGTTGGCACGGTCCTTTTTTAACACCCATACTTGGGCGCCGTTAGATTGGTATTCTTTTATTTTCTTCACTTCAGAAAGCGATGTAGTAGCAATGAAGGTGGAGAATGCCGCTTTTCCTTTAAGAATGTTTGAGTCAAGAGGCGTTCTTAGTTGGCTGTCGACAATTATCCTTTGTGGATTTTTTCCTTTAACCAGACGAACGGTAAGTTGAGGATCATCCTGGAGGATGGTATCTACTCCAACTAATATTGCATCATGAAAGCTGCGCAATTGGTGAGCAAAGCGGAGAGAGGTTGGTCCGCTTATCCATTTGGAATCACCGGTGATGGTGGCGATTTTGCCGTCCAATGTCTGGGCAAACTTCAAAGTCACAAAGGGGAGTCGGGTCTTTCGACTCTTCTTCCGTACCAAATTCTGCAAGGATTTGCCTAAATTTCCCATTTCCTTATCTGTCAACAGGGGAATATCATACATTTTGTCACTCACCATTATCCTTTTCATTTTGAAAAGAGTAAATCTTGAACGGAGAGTTGTCAAGACCTTTTATTCACCAACAGGATGATTTTCAGTCCCGGTGATGTCCCATAAAAAGATATTGACCAGGCTTTGCAGAATGTTATTTGTCAGAATGGGAAATTGGTTTATTGAAAGTAATTTGTCAAAGATATAATATTTCTCTTGACGCCCGTTTTCGAAGTTTCTATATTGTGATTGAATTAAAAAGAAAATTAGATATGAGGGCAAGCTCTGGATCCCCCAAATGGATAGATTTTAGCCCCCCTATCCTGCCAGAGTGAGCCCTCTTTTTTTGCCATTTATTCTCGGGAAAAGACATAATAAGGGTTCAAGGGGTCGAGGGTTCAAGGGGTCAAGTGAAATAATGGCGTTCAAGGATCTCCGCCATAGGTGGAAAAGTTTAAGGTTCGAGGATAAAACTACAAGTTCAAAGGTTCAAGGGTTCAAAGGTTCAATAAAGGCAAAAACGTTAAAAGTTTAAAATTCAAGGTTCAGGGGTGGCATGACTTAAAAAGGAGTTGTTTTTTCCATCTATTTGCTTTATAATGGCAACGGAGTTTGTTCAAAATAATCATAACACAAGAATGAACCATTATAGATATTTTCGTAAATTCGGTTGGTTGCTGCTCACTATTCTAATCTGCGGCTGCGGGGATAAAAAGCCGGATGATGACGTGGTTCTTATTAAACAAGCCCTTACCAAGTTCGAAAGGGGGATAAACCTGCAAAATCAGACGGTTATTGATTCACTGGTTTTGGACAACAAGATAAACATATCTTCCCAACTTTTAGATAGTTTATATCAGGGAGGAGAGTTTGCAGGTGCCCAAATAACCAGCAAGAGTTTTATCATACTCAAAGACAATGCAGAGGTTAGATTGGGACTGAGAATGAAGTCTGAAATTGCTTTGAATGGAAAAGAGGAAGGAAAGATTGAAAAACAGATTAGGTTGTTTTTGCATAAAAAAAGGGGGAATTGGAAAATAAGAACCTTCGGCATGATGCCAGATGAGGAATAGAAAAGCGGTGTTTTGAGATTTTATATTAATTTACTTTATTCGATAAAGTCAAGATGCTGGATATAAACGAAAACATCGAACCGGGAATAGATCGGGCAATAAGTTTCATCCGGGAAGCTCTGGATCAGGAGCCTTCTTACATAGAAATAGAAGCGGGGGATGAGGAGAAGGAACCTTTACTCTTGGATAAGAACTTAGATGGGCTTTCCTTCAAGATAATCGAAGAGGTGGAACCATCCGGAAGGGTAGTTGCGGTGGATGGCGGCTCGGCGACGGTGGTTAAGGGTCGATCGTTTCTGATCGGGGTTTATCGGGTAGGTGCGGTCATCTACCTAAAAGGGGAGAGGATCGAGGAGAGAATCGTTCCCCTGAAATTGGAGATAATCTCAAAAGCGAATTTGTCTGAAATGTATCTTTCCGCTTTTCGAGAACTCACCGGCGAGGAACCTTCCGAGGCACCGGGGATGGATAAGATACTGGATCGATTACGCTCATTTTCCGAATGGAGATTAGCTTCGGAAATGTTAAAGGAGCTGGAAAGTGGCGATATACTCCTAATCGATGGGTCACTCAAGGCGAGCATCGCTCCTCCATATAATTTCCTGCTGCAATTCACCCAAAAGGCAAAGGATAAAGGAGTTCACCTGGTGGGGGTAACTAAAACCTGTACACTTTATTGGGGAGATAAAGCTCCTTTGATTCCAGCGGTGATGAAAAGAGGGGAGAAGTTCTGTCCCAACTCGAAATGGTTTTGTCAGCTATCGGATGAGCAGCTTCATACTTCCGGTTCCAGTTATTTCGGAAAGCTGTTTGTGGCTAAGTTGAAAGCGTCATCCGGTTTCGGATTCCGGATAGACGTGAACCGATTCGATCCGGTGGAGGCTTTTACCATCTTCTCATTTTTATCCCACCTATCCGGGGATCCGGCGTATTTGGGTTATCCCTATCCTCTGGCAGCTGTACATAATATTTCGCGTATCACCCTGTCGGAAATCGAGGATATCAGATACAAACTTCAATCCCGGGCTTTTGAGAAGGGGATATCGACAACAGATTGGGATCTTTTGTTTACTGATTTTCACGAGATTTTGAATGCGGACTTAAGCAGATAAAAATTCAAAGAGCAAAATTCAAAATTGCAAAACAAAATTCAAAATTGTAAAAAGCTAATATGTCGAATAGGTCTTCGATCCTATGGCTGGCAGGCATATTCGACCTACTGATTATTGAAGGATTATAAGATGAACTACAAAGGAAGAATCACAGGCAAGAGGATTACCGAACTCTATTTCCGGACGTTTTATGAAGAGGATCTGCATCTGGGGGATATCCTCATCGCCGAGGACGAGGACAAGGGTTTACCCTATTACCTGCGAGTAGTGGACATAAGCTACGGGGTGGAGGCATCTGATCCCAACTGGGCAGAGAGAACCGCAGGAAATATGATGCTTTTGGACCGGCAAAATGAGTCCTTCCAGTTTCATGAGAAGGAAAGAAGGCTGTATAAAACAGGACGGTGCGTTCTATTGGGATATATCAAGGGAAACGTTTTCCATAAGCCCAAGACCATACCTTCCCATTTCTCCAGGGTGAGAATCCCCGGTAAGAATGATTTTGAATTCCTAAAAAAGTTTATGGGAGATTTGCAGGTGGGGTTCTTACGATCGGGTGAGGAGATACTGGATTTTCCGGTTGGTATATCCGGGGATGTTTTTCCTTATCATATCGGAATATTTGCCACCACCGGCATGGGTAAAAGCAATCTGATGAAAACACTGGCAGGTGCGGTTCTGGAATCGGGGAAATACGGGATGTTAATCTTGGATCCGCATGGCGAGTACTACGACGGGGGAGGAGATGCGACCCATAAGGGCTTGGTGGATCATCCGTTGGCATCGACGCGGCTGAGGATATACAGCTCGCGGGATTTAAACGGCCCACATAACAAGCTGAAAATCAGTCCACGGGAGATAGACATAAAGGATTTTCGTCACATCTACGATTTCACCCAGCCGCAGGTGGAGATGCTATATGCCTTGAGATTCAAATATCGTGATACCTGGATGGAAAAAACACTTCAGGCCGATATCAAGAGTCTCATTCTCGAGTTGTCGGGAGGAGGAGGTTTTTTTGAGTCGACTGCAGGGGTGATCCAGCGAAGAGTGGAACATATCCTGGGGCTCCCCTTCATTCACCAGGATCCCAAGTTATCCATTACCAATAACGTAATCAACGATTTAGAATCCGGCAAGCTGGTTTTGGTCGATACCTCCAACATGTCCGAACAGGAGGAGCTTTTGATATCCGCGGTTCTATCCAGAGCGGTATTTCACCATCACAGTAAAGATTATCAAGACCCGGTCAAATTCAAAAAACTTCTTCCCACGATCATTGTTATGGAAGAGGCGCAGAGGGTGTTATCCCAGAAGGGCAGATCGGATGTGAATATTTTTGCCCAGATCTCACGAGAAGGACGGAAATTCAAAACCGGTTTGTGCGCAATTACCCAGCAGCCTAAATTGATCGACGAAGAGCTTTTGTCACAATTCAACACCCTCTTTATTTTGGGATTAGCAGATGAAAGGGACAGAAGTATAGTCAAATCGTCTGCCAAGCAGGATATATCCGATTTGGGAACAGAAATTCAGATGCTGGAAGCGGGGGAGGCATTGATAACTTCTCCCCAATCACCATTTGCCATTCCGGCTAAGATCTATTTGTATGAAGAATGGTTGAAAAACAGAAGTCAGACCGGAGGTGTTTATACCAAGACCCAAATCGACCGGGAGTTTTTCTGATAGAAATTGGTAATACGATTCATTCGGAACGTCATCTTGTTCACCTGATGGATGCGAAGGTGTTAGCGATTCTTTAAGAGACCATAAACATTATGACGTCATTCCGAGCGAAGCGATGTATCTATCAGATCTCGTGAGTCACAGGGATGAGATTCTTCGTCCCGCTTTCAGCGGGACTCAGAATGACAATCCCTTCAGCAATTTGGGAAACCATATAGGGGTTCATATAAGAAATGCCTAAGATATATATTCTCGTCTGGATTGTTTCGGGCTTGTGGATCATTTCGGAGATTGGATTGGCTATATTTACCCATTCCTCCAAGAGGGAGGACGTCACCAGCCAGGAACAAACCTCCCTGCGCCGGCTATGGCTGGTAATCATTCCTAGCACTATAGTGGGTGGTTTCTGGTGTGTGCAGTCATGGGGATTAATAAGATTTGCCCGCTACTATGTAATGTACGGAGGTTTGGTATTGATGATTTTGGGTTTAGTAATCAGAGGTAAAGCCATATATACTTTGAGGAAATATTTCACCGTGGATGTTTCGATCGTCAAGGATCACAAAATTATTAATACAGGCGAATATAGATTTATCCGCCATCCGGCATATACCGGAGCATTGTTTACTTTCTTCGGATTGGGCTGGGCTTTGGGTAACTGGATCAGTTTTTTTATCATTTTCTTCCCGATTCTTTGGGCGTTTATCCGGCGGATGAATTTAGAAGAGAAGACACTGCTTTCTTCGCCCATCGGAAATGTATATGCAGATTATATGAAAACAACCAAACGACTTATACCCAAGGTGTATTAATATCCCGATAGTGTCTCACTTATGATTATGTTAAAGAGTGGAGTATCGGGGCAGGATAAATTCCTGCCCCTATGAGCTGGGGGATGAACATGCAGTTTACATGAAAACAACCAAACGACTTATCCCCAAGGTGTATTAACATCCCGATAGTGTCTCACTTATGATTATGCTAAAGAGTGGAGTATCGGGGCAGGATAAATTCCTGCCCCTATGAGTTTATTCAGGTTTAGCGCTAGTCACTTTAAATTGGTTCTCGATGCGATTCATTCATATATCGGATACTCATCTAGGAGCAAGCGGGTATTCCCGAAAATTGTCTTCTTCCGGGTACAATCAAAGAGAAGAGGACATCTGCCATTCCTTTCAATCTGCAGTCGATCAGATAATCGCACTCAAGCCGGATTTCGTCCTGCATTCCGGTGATCTTTTTCATACGGTCAGACCCACCAACCGGATCATCAATTTCGCCATAAGGCAGATACTGCGAATCGTTAGCTTACAGATTCCCATGGTGATCATCTCCGGGAATCACGACACGCCCAAGCAGAGGGCGGTGGGATCGGTTTTTTCCTTCTTCGAGGTACTTTCACCTGATTTACATTTAGTATACAGAAATCAATATGAAGCGGTCCGTCTGGGAAATACCATCATCCATGCGATTCCTCATTGTCTCAATCAGGATGATTTTGCCAAGGAGATCACTAAAATAGAGATCGTCAACCACCTCAAGTCCTTCGACCGCAGCCAGGACCAGCAATTCAACATTCTTATGTTGCACGGTGTCGTTGCCGGAATTCCTGAATTTTCCATGGGGGAGCTGGCGGAGCAGGAGATACCGTCATCTTACCTGAAGATGCCTTTCGATTACGTAGCTTTGGGGCATTATCACCGTTTTTGCGAGATCGATCCCAGAGTGTACTATGCCGGGTCGACCGAGAGATTGTCCATGGGGGAGCTGGGACAGGAGAAGGGATTTGTGGAGGTGGAGTTGAAGACGATAGCTGAAGAATGTCCACCGTCCACCGTCCGCCGACCGCCGCAAAACCTAATCAAGTTTCATAAAGTTCCCACCAGAGAGATGGTAGAATTGTTCTCCATCGATGCAAGGAGTCTGGATCAGGAACAGGTTCTGTACGAGGTTGAAAACAGAATCCTAACAAGGGATATCTCCGAGAAAATCGTAAGATTGAAGATCAAGAATATTCCCGGGCATATTTACAACTCATTGGATTTTCGGAAAATTGCGGAGCTGAAATCGAAAGCTTTTCATTTTGATTTGAAATTTGAAAAAATAGACGAAAAGGGAGAAAGACAAGATACCAAAACATCAATTGGCAAATTGAATATGGAATTCGATCAATTCTTAAGCCAAATACCGGTAGAGAATCTAAATAAAGAAAGATTGCTGGAATTGGGATTGAAGTATCTGTCAACACAGATGTCCGCCGACGGCAGTCCGCCGACCGCCGACGATTAACGAAAACCGATCAATATTCAAAGTTCAATATGCAATTAAGATCGATACATCTGGAGAATTATCGCAGATTCAAAAACGCAGAGATGGAGTTTCCGGACGGGATAGTGGGGATCATCGGGAACAACGGGACGGGGAAATCCACTTTGATGGAAGCCATCGCCTGGGTTTTGTTCGGGACCGATGCCTCTCGAACCAGCAAGGACCAGATCAAATCCGTCTTTGCCCGGAAATCGGACCGCTGTTTGGCGGTTCTGGATTTTGAACTACACGGCGATAATTACCAGGTGGTGCGGGAGCTAAAAGGGGCGTCCAATACCATGGATGCCTCGGTTTTGATCAACAAGAAGCCGGAAGCCCGGGGGAACAATCCGGTCAACGATCTGATCGAAAAAACTCTGGATATGGACTACCCGGCCTTTATGACCTCTTTTTATGCCAAGCAGAGAGAACTCAACGCTCTATCTGATTTTCAACCATACAAACGAAAAGAGCTTTTAGCCCGGATGCTGGGAATAGAAAACATCGACACGTCTTTAAAAACCCTCCGTGCAGATAAAAGAGAGGTGGAACTGCGATTGGATTTCAACCGGTCTCACCTGAAGGATAAAAACGAGCTGGATGTGCAAAAGTCGAAGAAGCTGGAGAACCAGTCTATCTTGAAGAACAAAGCCACACTTACCCGGATGGATTTCGAGTCGCAGACTTCGGATTTGAAACGGACCGAAGAACTGTGGACGAGCTTGAAGTCCAAAAACGAGGAATTTATCCGGCTTTCCCAGCTGAAAAGAATCAAGCAAACGGAAAAACAAAGTGCGGAAAAACAGTTAAATTTGCTGGAAAAAGAAATGGGTAGCCTGGAACTTCTGGATACGGAACTGAAGAGATTGGATGAATCCCTGATTTCTTATGATAAAATCAAAACAGAAATCACCGTTTTGGACGAACGGAAGATAAAAGCCGGGCATAGAAAAGTGACCCAAACTCAGATTATGGAAATGGAAACGTCTCTTCTCGCAGATAAAGCGAGAATGGAACTTTTGAACAGGGAGCTTGAACAGAAAACGGAAGTTGAAAAGGAGTTAAAAGAGATCAAGAGAAATTTGATCCTGCTGGAAAAAGAGCTGGATGAGGAGAGAAGCCGTTACATGAATTTGGAAGCGTCGTTAAAATCGATCAATGACGAAAGAAACAAACTCAGGCAGCAGATGGAACAGATAGAAGAATTGGGTCCCGATTCGGTGTGTGACAGATGTTTACGGCCTATGGGATCGGATTATCATAAGATCAAACAGCACCTGGAAGATGAATGGAATCAGCTGGAAGAAAAGCTCCGGATAGCAGCGCAGGAAAGGGACGTGGTAAGAAGAAAAGGGGTGGAGTTAAAACAGAGGAAAACCGGATGGGAAACCAGCCGGGATCAGCTTCAGAAATCCGTAGAGAGTTTTCTTATTTGGGAAGGGGAGAAGGGGAATTTGGAAAACAGTCTTAAGGAAAAGGAGAAGCACCTCTTTTCGCTTGTGGATATTTTGAAAAGCATGGGAGAGGTGGAATATGATGAATCCCTGCACGAAAAACTAAAAAGCGAATATGAGCATTTAGAAAAGCTGAAACAGAAATCCACCGAATTGGCTTTGGAGTATAGAAGATTGCCCCTGGTGCAGCAAAGGATAAAAGAGCTTGAGGAGAGTATTCATAATCTAAAGCAGGAAGAAGAAAAAGCGGATGAGGAAATTTCAAATCTTCGGTTTTCGGAAGAAGAATATAAGGCGGTCGAAAAACAGCTGAATGAAATAAGGGAGAAGGTACACAAGTTTGAGCTGGAATGGAAAGACTTAAACTACCGGACCGAAATACTGCAAAAGGAGATCGATCAGATCGACACGGAGATCAAAAATACAGTGGAATTGGGACAAAAGATAAAGGATTGGGAAGAGGAACAGCGTTACTTAGAGAGATTGGATTCTCTGTTTTCGGATTTTAAAGTATCGTTGATCGGGCGCATCCGACCGACGCTTGCCCGTTATACCAAAGAACTGTTCTTGGAGCTTTGCGACAACCGATATGAGGATTTGGAGCTGGACGAGGATTACGAAATATACATTTTCGATCAGGGGGAGAAATTTCCCCTTTCCCGTTTTTCCGGCGGGGAAAATGATTTGGCCAACTTGTGCTTGAGAATCGCCATCTCCATTCTGATCTCCGAATCCAGCCAGGTGGATTTCTCCTTTATCATTTTAGATGAGATCTTCGGAAGCCAGGATGCGCTCCGGAAAGAGAATATTCTGACTGCATTAGCCAAGCTAAAGAACCGGTTCCGGCAGATCTTTTTGATAACCCATATAGACGATATCAAAGACTCGGTGGAAAATCTGGTCTATATCACGGAGAATGAAGACGGCACCAGCAGTCTGGAACTACAGTGAGAAATTGCAGAGGGGATCTGATCAACTGCCTATGCATAGCAATAACCTAAACAACAAAGAGGAGCTGATAACTTAAACATGAAGAAGAATCGCGTCAGCTCCAAAATATCATTATACTTAGTTTTTGTTCTGGTTTCTGTTTTACTGATATTCTATTTCTATCCTTCCTCCAAGCAATTTGGGGTTAAAGCGGTCATAGACGGGGATACCATAGAGCTATCCAACGGAGAGAGAGTCCGGTATATCGGGATAGATACACCGGAAAAGGACCAGGCCTTTTACCGGGAAGCCACCTTAAGAAATCAAGAGCTTTTGAAAAAGGGGAGACTTAAGCTGGAGTATGACAAGGACCAAAAGGACAATTGGGGGAGGACTTTAGCTTATGTCTGGATTGACACGTTGATGGTCAATGCGGAGCTGATCAAATTGGGACTGGCTTCGGTTTATATGATTTCTCCGAATTTTAAATACAAGGATGAACTTACCGCTTATCAAAAGCAGGCTCGAATTAAAAAGTTAGGCATCTGGGCAATTCCGGCAGCACCGGAAAAATATTATGTAGCCAGCAAGCATTCACGCGGTCTGGTGTTTCATAGACCCGGATGTCAATGGGCACAAAAAATAAGCGACAGCAATTTGATGCGATTCGAGACCAAAGACCAGGCTTTGGATTTAGGTTACAGCCCCTGCCGAACTTGTAAGCCCTAAAAAGACGTTCCTCTTTGGGGTTCGAAAGTGATCCCCTTGTCCCCATGCATATCTTACCCGGTTTGTGCAAGGAGGAGATGACCAAATCAAACGGACATTGAATTGAGAAGAACGGTCCATCCCCAGCAGATGTGCAAATTTCCATCAACCATAATACTTTCATTACATATAAATTAATTCACCCGGCTGGAATTATACCGATACATAAGATGTGATATCTCAGGAGTGTAAACTGCTTAAGGCAGGAAGGAGGGGCTATGCCTTCAATTTTAGTGATTGAAGACAAAGACAGTATGAGAGAAATGCTTTCCAAAACACTGGAAGCAGAAGGTTATGAAGTCGAGACAGCAATAGATGGAGAGGGGGGCTTGGAGAAAGCCAAAGAAAAAAAATACGATTTGGTTTTATCCGATTTGAAACTGCCCAATATGGATGGAATCGAAGTATTATCTTCCCTTAAGGCAATGGACACGGATGTATCGGTTATCCTGATGACCGCCTATGGTACCATAGAAAAAGCAGTAGAGGCCATGAAGGAGGGGGCGTTCGATTTTCTGGCCAAACCTTTCGATACCGACCATCTAAGCGTTCTGATAAAGAGAGCTTTAGAGAACCGCCGGTTAATGGCGGAAAACGTCCTTTTACGAGAGGAACTGGGGCATAATCTGGGGTATGCGGAGATCATCGGCAAGTGCGAAAAAATGCAGGAGGTTTCGCGGATGATTCAAAAAGTGGCGCCTTCCGACTCCACGGTTTTACTCTTAGGAGAATCGGGAACGGGAAAGGAGCTTTTTGCCCGCGCCATCCACAGCATGAGTAATCGGAAAAGGGGACCGTATGTAGCGATAAACTGCGCTGCCATACCCAGAGAGTTGTTGGAGAATGAGCTGTTCGGATCGGAGAGAGGGGCGTATACCGGCTCGGTGGCGCGTAAGATGGGGAAATTCGAGATAGCCCAGGGGGGGACCATCTTTTTGGACGAGGTGGGGGATTTGGACGTTGCCCTGCAGGCGAAACTCCTCCGGGTTCTTCAAGACAAGACTTTTGAGCGGCTGGGTGGAACCAAGACATTAAGCGTGGATGTAAGAATGATTGCAGCTTCCAATGTCGATTTGAAAAAAGCAATCGACAAAAAGGAATTCCGGGAGGATCTGTTTTACAGATTGTCGGTATTTCCAATTAACATTCCCCCTTTGAGGGACCGGCGGGAGGATATCCCGGAACTGGGGAGTCATTTCGTAAAAAAATATTGTGCGGAGATGAAAAAGCCGATCAAGAGTATTTCTTCCGAAGCGATGGCTCTTTTGGATAAATATCATTGGCCCGGGAATGTGCGGGAGTTGGAGAATACCATCGAAAGAGCCATAATCCTATGCGAAGGGAAGAAGATACTGTCGGAGCATTTAGCCATCAGAATTTCCACACCCAACGAGATAAGATTGCGCGAAGGGGCGGGCTTGAAAGAGGTGGGGCAGTATGCCCAGGCAGAGGCAGAGAGAGCACTAATCACCCGGATACTCAATCAAGTAAGGGGAAACAAAAGAAAAGCATCTCAGGCACTGAAGATAGATTATACGACATTGTTCGAAAAGATAAAGAAATACGGGATTGATGCCTGATGCGATTTGATATTTGAGGTTGAAGGCAAAAAAAGAGCCACCCCAAGCGGGTGGTTTTCTTTTTTGCGGATACTTATAATTTCCCTTCTTACCTGGATAAAATGCAAAGACAAAATTTACCTGCTGCACGGATGAATTCTTCTTGCATTACCTTGAATTCCATTATATTATATAATCAGAAATAATTTCAGAAAAATCGGATTATTACTATGCCTGGTGATGACGTCATTAATTCCTATGGTTTTAGCCCTAAATAGGGGATGATACTGTGCGGCGAGAAATTTTAGCTTTTGGAATATTGATAATCTACGCTGTTTCCAGTATATACTTGGAACGGATTGTCTTCTTATCCGATCCACTGCTGAAAACTATATTAGCTTTCTTATACTTCTTTCTATGGATCAGCCCGCTGATTTATTTTTGGCGTAAAGCTTGGATCAGGGAAGAGTTAGTTATCCCCATTGCGGTTTTGATTCTAGCGATCCTGTACATCTCACCGTTAAGTACTATAACAACATCAATCGGACGATTTTTCCCGGATGTGGATTTTCATGCGGCCAAGGTTTTATATTGCTCCACCGGTCATTTTTTCAACGATCCGGTTACCTCATATCCCAGTATATATCCTCCGGTCTATCATATTTTAGTAGGAACGATAATGCGATTATTGGGATCTAACGACAGCTGGTATATACTTAGTCGCTTCCATATAGGGATGCTAATAGTTCTTTTCTTGTCAGTATATTTCCTTGCCCGTTTTATGTTCAACCCCCGGGTGGGTTTGTTAACCATTTTGCTGTTCGGAGCGGTTTCTGAATTACCGAATTGGAGTCTTATATTTTTTCCTACACCTTTTCTGTTGGGTTTAACATTCATGGTTAATGCAGTTACTCTGGTTTATCTATCGCTTGACGGAAGGAGGTGGTATTTCTACGCGGCAGGATTGGTGACCGGGTTGGCAGTTACCACTTGGCCGGCTTTCTTGCCGGTTGCGTTGGCGTTAATAGCGGTAATGTTCTATTGTCAGGATAAATGCTCAGAGAGAATTCGTAACTTGGTTAAGTTTGCTTCTACCTGTATAATATTGCCACTGGTTTTATGGATTCCCCAGTATATAGCGTTGACCCGGAAACATCTTATGGGACACGGGAGCATTGGTCAGTGGAAAGGAATTCCAGATCTTGGTTGGCTGGTGGATTTGATTATAAGATTCCTTACTCAGGGGGGATTTGATAAGAAGGAACATTGGGTTACGGCACTTTTTGGATTTAATTATGTAATGTTGATCGGATTGGCCATTCTGGGATATCGTTCCCTTAAAGGGAAAGGTTATTCAAAAAGATTCTTTGGGATATTCCTATCTTTAATGTTAATAAGCATACCCTTAGTCCATTACGTTTTTTTCTTTATGTATTCGCGTCGGGTGCAAGTGATATTCAGCATACTGATAATAGTCCTGGCTGTCTATTATTTGTTAACGCAATTAAACAGGAAATACAGGTTATGGGGTTTTGCGCTCCTGATCTGGGTGATTTTATTTTCCAACGGCTGGAACGTATACATGGCTCACAAGTATGTCATGGAAACAAAGGGAAGATATGAAACCTGGAAGAAATATACCGGAGGCGTACTGAGATTTATCCAGTCAAATACCCGTTCGGGCGATTTCATATTTGCCACGGAAAATACATATCGCTTCGTCATAATCGGAAATATCCTGCGCTTCAACCTGGAGGCTCACCGCTCAGGCAACTATTATTCTCTAAACCCGGAATTAGCCAAGGAGCTTTCGAACCATTATGACGACATTTTACTGTCCAATGATATTTTTCTAATAAAGAGAGTACTTGGTTTTTACGGGATTAGATATGTTCTTATCCGCGAGGGTGAGCAAGCGCAATATCCCGGGTTGAAACAATTGTATGACAAATGCGCAGTAGGCTATCGGGATGAAAATTATGCAGTTTTGAAATGCGATGCGATTCCATAAAATAATTAGATGGTCTTTTAATATGTGAGTTAATTATACCCGACTGAAGTCGGCTCAGAGGACATCTATTTGAACCCGACTAAAGTCGGTTTGAAGAGTTTGGGTTTGAAGGGTATAGTTTTCCGCCGTTAAGAATAATTAGGGATACGTCAACAAAATAGGCTGGGCAAAGGTGTCCAGCCTACGAGTTGTCCGTTTTTTTGGGAAAGGGATTATTTCTTGGATGCAGCGAGAATCCGGTCTTGGCAACCGGCTCCCGGCTCCGAGCCATAAAGATATAAATATCGATAAAGATAAGCTAAATCCCGCTGGTCGATTTTCCCGTCACAGTCGACATCGCCGGTTTCCAAAGAGTAGGGGGCAGCTCCGCGCCGGAATATAAAATTACACAGGAAATTTATATCCCCATAATCGATGTAACCATCCCGGTTCACATCACCGCAAGCAATCTCCGGGTGATGGTACTCCAAAGCGCCCATGTCGATACGGCTAGCGCCACCGGGACTGTTGGGATTTCCCAGGTCAATACAAGGGGAGTTGAAGCTTAAGTAGAAATTCCCATGCGGAGGATTCCCGAAACAAGGATCTTGCGAGATATTTCCGTTGTTCTTGAATATATTTTCAGCCAAACCGAAATAATTGACGGTGTCTTTCCCGTAAACATTGCCCCATACGTCGTTGTAAGCCAGCCGGGCAGATCCTTCCAAAGTGAATATCCCATAACCACGATTTTCTGAAACTATGTTGCTTTCGAAATCCCAGGAACCGCCAAAATACCTGATAGCATCCCCCTGATTTTGGCTGACGGTATTGTTGTCTATCTGATACTGAATATCCGGCCCATGATGGTAGAGCAGAATGGCTGAAACCCCCGAATTATTACATATCAGGTTGCCAATTATCCTGGCTTGTTTAGGTTCCAGCAGATGGATGGCGGAACCGCCGCCGCCGGATGAATTCCCGCTGATAGTGTTCTGCTCGATATCCGGATCGGAGTTATAGCAATATATTCCAGCGCCATGCCCGTCTGAGTTTCTGTTTTGAGTTATCTGGTTGCGAAGAATTTCGGGTTTGGAGTCATAACAATATATACCGGCACCGTACCCGGAATGGTTTTCATTTTGGGTTATAATATTATCCAGGATTTTTGGATTGGAATCATAACAGTATATCCCACCACCCTGAGACTCGTCATTACCCTTTCTATTCCTTATGGTGAAACCCTGCAAAGCCAGCTCATCGCTATGCCCGATGGTAACCACCCATCCTGCTGCGGGTGCCTCTATAATGGTGGATTTTATGGCAGATTCATCCTGGTTGAAAATGTAATAACTAGCCAAGGTGATCCCAACCTTATCCTTCAACTCGATCTTCTCTTGATACAATCCTCTTTCCACCACTACCGTATCTCCAGACCGAGCATGGTCTATTCCTTTTTGTATGGTGCGGTATGGTGATTTCTCGTCACCTTCACCCAATAGATCATCACCATAGGGTGCAACATGCCAGACTTTTCCTTGGTAAGATGGTTTCTCTCTCACCGCTAAAACCAGTTTCTTCTCGTGGATAACCAAATCCCCTGCTGCTGTCACCCCCCGGGCAATGATAGTCAAGGTATTGCAGACCTGATGGGGGCATTTAGGTGAAAGTGATACGATCAAAGCCGCGCTTCCCGGAAGCGTTTTGACCTTAGTGGGAAAGAGATGACTTTCAGCCTGGTAGCAGGAACCGATTAGTTCCAAGTCCACCGGTCCCTCGAATCCTCCGGAGGTCATAAAGCTAAGCTTGAACTGCTCGGGATTTTCCTCATCCCTGCTTTGTTTTGCCGCTGGGCTATATTCGCTGTACCTTATTAGAGTTTCCGGATAGGCGATGATGGTAAAATCCGGTCTAATATATGCCGGAGTGGATGAACCAGTATTACCGGATGGATTCATGGCGTAGCCGGTTCCGGCTCCGCTCTCCTTGAAGTTCCGGTCGGTCCGGTTATCGCTCTGCAAAACTAGTTTCTGTTGCTGGGAGGAGATGTCTTTTTTGCCGGGAGAGACGGTGAAGAGTTGTTTCCCCAATTTGGCGATCTGTTGAGAACAGATAACCCCCTGGTAAGCGGATAAAAATAGAAATAGAATGAAGCAGGTCAATCCAAAAACCAATCCTCTCCTCTTTATATAGATCCTGCCCGCACGCTCTCCAAAAGATGGCTTCCTTTGTGCCAGAAGTCTGATTAATTCATCCTTTATATATTGTTTGATACCAGATTCCAGTTGTTCCGCTTCTTCTGCGGTTTGAGTTTTCAACCGAAGATTTATTTGATCCAGACGGTGCACACCCAAACCATACGCCTTTAGGTCCAGGAGGGGCACACCAAACTTCCTTAGTTTTTTTCTCTCTTCGGGAGTGAAATCCATACTTTGAAAAGAGATAAAATGTTCGCCGCCCTTCAAATATTTTTTAATTTTTAACTGCATACTGACCTCCGCTTTAGGAAAACATTTGGCTTTAACCAGAGGTTAATGACAACTTCCTATATTATCAATTTAAAAGCTAATATCTTACTCTGGTGATCAAAGGCTCAAACGGTTATCCCCCCAACTATCAAAATACTCATTTCCCCATAGATAATCATATCTGTGCCTCGCGGAATAATCATTTTCCTTTTTTTTCAAAAGGGAGATCTGAATTTTAGCCTTCAATGGTAAATCCGACTGAGTAAAAAGTCTTTAATAGTCAATTTAGAAATTCTTTTGCCAATGTCAAGGATATTTTGCTGGTTCGTTTCAATGAGGAAAATATTAGAATTGTGAATATTTTTGTCAATAAAAAGCGCTTAACTTAATCGGTTAAGCGCTGAACCAGTCATAACTTGTCTAAAACTCATCCATACATAAATCGAATCAGTGTGAACAGGGTACGGTTCCGTTCTGGTAAATATAATTAATCAAGTAAACTATATCAGAGATGTTAACCTCATTGTCGCAATTCACATCTCCCAAAAACAGGGGAGAGGGAGCCTTTCCGTTCTTGTAAAGGTAATTGATGAGGAAGATCACATCGGTAATGTTTACTACTCCTTCACCGGTTACGTCACCGGTCAGATAGAAACTGTGCTGAATAGCAACCAGAATATCGGGGATTCCCCAGCCATAAGTATTATCCGGAGACGAAGAGTGATTGCCGCTTTCCATCATGGCTTCTCTTACCTGCATGGGGGTCCAGCTGGGATGAGCGGAGAGGATAACGGCTGCAGCGCCACCGATCAAAGGGGTGGAGAGGGAAGTTCCATCTGCGTAGGTATAACCGGTGGTACCACCGGGGTTGGCACACCGGGTAGAAACCCCCTGGGCGCACACCTCGGGTTTAATCCTTCCGTCATAAGTAGGTCCCCGGGAGCTGAAGTAGGCAATGCTGCCACTTCCGTTCACGGCTCCACAAGAGATGATACTGTCTGCATCCGCCGGAGCGATCAAACTCCCGCTGCCGGATCCCTCATTCCCCATGGCATTGCAGACCACAATTCCACGCTGGGCGGCGATGTCTGCAGCAATGGTGGTAACTGCAGTATTCCCATCCAGATCGGAGTAGACATACCAATCAATGTATCCCAAGGAGCTGGAGATGACATCGGCACCGATGCTGTCGGCCCACTCCATTCCGGCTACCCAGTTATCCTCTTCGATGGGGGTTTCTCCGGATACATCTTCTGTTTTTGCCAGGATGAATGAGGCGCCATAAGCGGGTCCATAAAGATTTCCATCTGAAGCCCCGCCCAAGGCGGACCAGGTCATGGTGCCATGATTATGCTGATCGGACGGATCGCCGGTTTCGTTTTGAGTATTTCCGTCGTTATTTATAAAATCCCATTCTGCCAAAACTCTCCCCTCGGTATACGCCAACTGGAAAGCCTGATGGTTTTTTCGAAAGCCGCTATCCATCATACAGACTATCACTCCCTGACCGTAGTAGCCCAAATTGTGCACTGCCGGGATGTTGATCTGCTGTAATTGAGTATAAGAAGCGCCATAGTTTAAGGCAAACAGACCTTTACCTGGAAGATTTTCCTCGGGGAGAGTCTTAATGCTAATCGGCTTTCTCTTGCCTCCTAACACCGGTTTTATGGACCGGACAAAACTCAGCCCGGATATCTTTTCAAATTCTCCCACCGGAATTTCAAAGCTGGCAGCATTTAACCATTTTGATTTTTGTCGTTTCGAAGCGTTAAATTTCATAATTTGATATATATAAGCCGGGTTCACCGGAAGATCGCGGTAATCGACCAAATCCAGCTTCATGGTTTTGGATCTTCTCCATCTGGCTCTGGAGGTCAAACTACTCTGAGTTTGATTTATTGCAGATTGATAGCTCTTTTGATCCAGGAAACCCTTGTCGGTGAAATATACCCAAACCTTGACTTTATCCTGGGGAGCTAACTTCTCCAGCTGTTGTGCGAACTTTTCCGATATAACCGGTGTGTCCGGGGGAAGCTGCAATTCCGGAACCTTAAGGGATTGGCTTCTGCCGGGGATGCTCATCCCCAATACCAAGCAAAACGGTAAAAGAAATATGATACATTTTTGTGAAGTAAGAAGTGTTAACATCGGCTTTACTCCTTTGGTAATTAATCCAACCAGCATGAAGTTTAATCACGTGGATGGAAGATCGTTCTGCGGATTTTCTTGATACGAGCCAATCAGACAAATTTCTCTTCTTTTCCTCCTCTGGGTAAAAATTCCGGACCGCCAATCATCATCCGGACTGAAGTATAGGATTCCTCCTATATTCTATCGTTCCCACTCAAGATTTATTTGCTTAAAAGATCGAGTGCATATACTATTCCAGCCATTTTATGAAATTGAAGACGGGAATATGCTTAATACCTTCAAGTTAGGTTATACCGGTTTTATTGTTTCCAACCAGAGGAATCGGCATAAGCTTTGCTTAATTGAAGAAGGGATAGAAGTTATCAAAGTCTAAAAATCTAAATAGCGGATATTTGCGCAGAAGGAGTTATGATGAGAATCAAAAATAATTCCAAAGGAATAACCTTAATCGAGCTGGTAATAGCTGTAGTCGTAGTGGGTCTGGTAGCAGCTATGGCTATTCCCAGATTTGAGAAAGTCGTACCCCGGTTGGAATTTAAAAGCGCCAGCCGGGACATGGTATCGGACCTGCGATGGGCTCGGTCATTAGCGATAGCTCAAAGGACTCAGATCGGACTTTACTTCAACTCGGAGCAGCGCCGATATTTGCTGTTTAAGGATCTGGTGGATCTTCCAGCATTCACTTATGAAAGCGGGGACTCGGTTTTAAAGACCGTTATTTTGGATCAGAACCTCTCCATTGCCTCCTGTACTTTCAGCAATTACACCATCATCTTCAAACCCGACGGGAGCGCTTCAGGCACCGGGGGAGTGGTGGTAGGTTATAGTCAAGGGACCGATCTGGCGAATGTGGGAGTTCTTGCCTCAACCGGTCGGGTGAAACTTACCTATCAATAATGGAATAAACAACAGGCGATAGCTCCATCCGCAGGGATATAAATCCGTTACCAATCATTGATCCCGACATACTCCTTCCGACAGAAGGAAAGGCGAGGGGGGAAGACAAGGGATTGGGCTTATGGAACAACCAATGGAAATCCTTCAGGGTTGGCTCTGATTTGAAGGGGCATCCGCCTACCATCTTAGTTTCATTTACCACACACAAAACTTTTAGGATGGCCAGACACCATAGCATCATCCAACTGTTTATTTGATTTATACGGGAGGAGATGACTCTAAAGCGAGGGCGTGGTTCGGTGTGACGCTAAAGTTCCGCTATTTTTCCTTCTAGCCACTTAGGGCGACGAAATTCGGTCACATTAATGGTGTCAAATAAATTTTACCGGGTCTTTTGCCGACTTAATGGCATCATCTTTTTCCCCTTCAACCGGAAGGTATTTTTCCAACCGGCGTTTTTTTTAAAAATATGATAACCAGAATTAAATTTCTTTTAACCTTTGCCGATGGTAGTTATTAGTCAAACGGAAAGATGCGAAAAACTCAAGAATCTATTTTCATAGGGAGTTGTCGTTTTCCCGTCACTAAAATATTTTAAACTAACTCAAGGTTTCTCATATTTCAGCCGACAAGAAAATTAGTGCAATTGATGGTTACCACCATACCTGAATAAATTAACAAAGAGAATCATATGATCTTTGGAAAAAAATCAAGAATGGTAGCGGGCTTGGATATTGGCGCTTCCTCCATTAAGCTGGTGAAGCTGGAGGAAAAAGGAGGCGCATATGCCTTAACCTCGCTGGGGATGAGAGAGCTTCCCATGGAGGTCATAGTGGACGAGGAGATCAAGGACAAGGATACCATAATCTTCAACCTGCAGAGTTTGATAGAGCAGTGTGACCCTCGCTTAAAGGAGGTAGCGATTTCCATTGCGGGTCATGGTGTGATTACGGATAAGATCACCATGGATAAAAAAAGCGGAACCGAGGCCCAACAGGCGATCCTGTTTGAAGCGGAGCAGAGGAGTCCTTTCGATGTAGAGGATGTCACCATGGATTATCACGTGGTAAATGTGAGCGAGGAGACTCAGAAGATGGACGTGTTGTTGGTGGCAGCCCGAAACGAGTTTTTGAATTCCTACGTGGAGCTGATTGCGGACGCCGGATTGCGACCGGTAATCGTGGACACGGATGCTTTTGCCATTTTTAATGCCTACGACTTAAACTACGAAATCGATCCCAATAAAATAACGGCTTTGATGGATATCGGATTCGACACCACCAGCATCACCTTTATCAAAGACGGATTGTTTCACTCCACCAGAGATTTGGCCAGCGGCGGACGGATCATTTACAATACCATCATGAAGGAGTTTCGCATTAATCAGGAACTGGCGCTGAAAACCATCAAGGGAGAGATGGGATCATCCATCGACCAGGATATGCTAAAAGCCACAGTGGTGACAGCCTCCGAAGAGTTGATTTCCGGTCTGGAGGTGGCATTCTCATATTTCAAATCCACAGCCAAAATACCGCAGGTAGATTGGATCGTTCTTTCAGGGGGTGGCGCCCTGATTCCGTTCTTACCCGAATTTATACAGGCAAAATTGAATATTCCCATCGAGATAGCCAATCCCTTAAGAAACATAGAATACGATCCGGATATATTCAAGAATATGCAGCCGGACCGGATAGCGCCTCTTTTGGCGGTCTCAGTCGGATTGGCCTCGCGAAAGGTAAAATAAAATGGCTAAAATCGAGATCAATCTTCTCCCCCGGGAGTTGAGGAAAAGAACAAAAGTCATTAACATTGACAAAAGCTTTACTTACATTGCCGCTTTTGTGGCGATTCTGCTGGTATTGTTTGTCGCCATTAGCGTGTTTCAAAACATCAAGCTGAAGGCGATGGATTTTAAAATATCCGAAGCCCAAGCAAAAACCGATAAACTGAAACCCAACATCGAACTGGTGGATGCATTGACCCAGGTTAAAGACAAGATTCTGCAAAGAATGTCGGCCATAGAAGCGCTGGACCGAAACCGGGCGGTGTGGGTGCGGGTGCTGGAAGACTTGAGCCAGAGAGTGCCGGAATACCTGTGGCTTTCCCTGCTAAGGGAGGAGGAATCGGAAACCGCTTCCCCAGCCGATTCCGTTAAGTCCAATACTACTGCACCACCGGAGACATCGATGCGAAGAGTAACCGTGGAGGGATACAGTTATTCTTTAAACAGCTTGGCTTCGTTTTTAATTCAGCTTATGCAGTCGAAATATTTCGCAAATATGGAATTGCAATATGTGAAGAGGTCGGATGTACAAGATATCAAGGCTTTCTCCTTCCAGTTGGTGGGCGACCTTCATTATCTGCCGGAGGTGGATAATCCGGGGGCGGACACATCGGTCCATGATTTGGCCTGGACTGGAGAGAAAGAGGAATCCAGTTTAAATTTAGCCGCCGGGAGGCAATAAGATGGACTTAAAGGATCCAAAGACACAGAAGCTTCTTTTGGGAGGTCTGGGGATCTTTTTGGTGATATATTTTTGGTACACCAAAATCTACACCAAAAATGCCGCTCTTTTGCAACAAAAACAGACCCGATACGAGAACCTTATGTCTGATCTTAAGAATGTGGAGATGAAAACCAAGAGCTTTGAAAGCCTGAAGGAGGAATACCACAGGCTGGTAGAAAGGTACCGCAAGGTGGAGAGATTATTACCAGAGGAGAGGGAGATCCCCTTATTTTTGATGCAGATGCATTCTGCCGCTTCTACCAATCAGACCGCTATAAACCAGATTTTACCAAAAGCGCCGGAGGCGGTGAGTTTTTACAATGCCAGCTCGTTCGATGTGGAGATCTCGGGATCATTTCATAACTTTGGCAGCTTCTTAAGCAACATTGCCAATTTTCCATTTTTAGCCAATGTGTCAAACGTGACCATCCACGCAGTTCCCCCGGAAGGAACAAGCAGAGAACAGAAAGCAAACAGTATCACCGCTACTTTGAGATTGACCACATATTACGTTAGGGAAGAAGAAAGATTAAAGGAGATAGAATTCTAAAAAGGATGATACATGAGAATAAATCATAGAAAACAGCTTTTTTGTGTCATTCTGACATTCGTGGTACTACAGATACTATGGATGGGACTCAGCCTGGCATGGGGAGACGGAAGCATCGATAATATCAGTTTGAAGAAGGACGGTAATTATACCCAGGTCACTATATACGGCGACAGACCATTTGAATTCTCCCACTCCATCGAGGGAGTAAAAGATGGGAAGCCGAATCGACTGATTATTGACTGCCAGGACATGGTTTTCAATCTGCCCCAGCATGACTTTAAATCTGGCTTACCCCCGGGTTTTGTTAGCGCCATCCGCACCAGCCAATATCAGGTAGAGCCACGGAAAATCGTGAGAATCGTTTTGGATCTTAAGAGCACCGCAACCTACAAAGTGCTGGAGACAGGAAGTGAAAAGAAGGCGACCCTTGCCATTTTGACCAATCAGGAGCCGGATTTCCCAACTTGGCTGGCGGTTAAAGAAAATCCGGAGGAAAAGAAAGTAGAATCAGCTGAAAATACGAAGATGGTAAAGGCGGAGACCGGAACGGAGAAAACCAGGATACCGGGAATGAAGGCGGAGAAACCAAGTTTGGACGCTTCGATTGAAATTTCTACTAAATCGGCTTCTGCCGCACCGGGAACACAACTTGAACTTCCGCTAATTAAAAATACATCCGAGAAGACTATAACCGATGAATCGGCTAAAAAAAGTACCCATAAAAGTAAAACTTATGTCAAAACCGTCTCTTATGCAGATACTGGCGAAGCCATAGTTCCCCAGACGAAGGAACCGCTTTTGGTTTCCGGAACCAATACTCCGATCGAATCTAAGGGAAATGCAAGTACGGAAAAGAAGGAAAAGACAACCGCCACAACTCCAACCAACAGTTTGCCGGTATCGAAGACAGACGATCAGCCTACTTTGGCATCTAATGAAAGATTAACTTTTGCTCCTTTGCCAAATGCCGACACGAAGAATGCAGAAACTCACCAAGCCAAACAGGATGTCTTATCCTCCGGGGAAACGGTTTCCCCCATACCCACTCAGACACGGTCAACTAGTAACCAACCCACTGTTTTTTCACCCGGGTCGGCGAAGAGTGCATCGCCGCTATCCCTTGGCAGAACCATCAATCGATCTTTAGTTCCTTTGGGTCCCTACCTGGAAGATAAAACTAATACCAAAGAATCGACGGAAAATACTTCGACTACTCTGGCACAGACTGAGACCGGCAATAAACCAATCACTGCCCCCGTAATCGAAAGCTCGGTAAAGAAGGGAATAGGAGCGGTTTTGGGCACAAAGGAGGTATCTGCCCAGGAGAGCGATTCTTTGACCCAAGTCCTGATGTCCATTCAGAATCCGCTTCAGATCGACTTAGGGGTAATTCCCAGCCGGAAGATAATCACTTATAATCCCGAAACCAAGCGGGATCCCTTTTTGCCCTTGACCGAGAAAGAGGATATGCAATTAGGGGAAGTATCCCTTCCACAATTCGAAAACTTAAAGCTGGTTGGAATCATAAAAGACACCAGGGGGAATGAAGCTTTGCTGGAAGATGAAATCGGATTTGGCTACATTTTAAGAAGCGGGGATAAAATCAAGAACGGATATGTAATGAGCGTGGAAGACAACAAAATTATATTTCATGTAGAAGAATATGGCGGATATAAAGTAATGACTTTGGAACTTAACCCGGAATATTGAAAGAGAGGTAGGTTGAAATGAGAATTCTCCAAATGAACGGATGGCGTAAATGGAGCGGGGCGATTCTGGGGGCTGGTCTCTGCCTGCTTATTCTGCTTATCGTTTCAGGTGTTACCCAGAAGGTTTTCGGAGAGCCTTCACCCAAATCTCAAGGTGGAAAAATCATCAACGCCGTCAATTTTCAGAATGCCAGCATGCAGTCGGTTTTGAGTTTTCTTGCGGATTACGGAGGTGTAAATATCGTAGCTGCTCCTTCGGTGAACATTACGGTGACCATGTCACTACAGGATGTGACCTGGCGGCAAGCTCTGGATATCCTTTTGCAAACCTATAGTTTGACCGGAGTAGAAGAGGAAGGATACATTCGGGTGCTGCCCACCCCGGATTTCATAAGTGAACAGGCGCTTCTGGAAAAGCATAGAGCGGATCAGCTGATCTTAGTTTCTCTGGAAACCCAGGTGATCCCGGTCAAGTATGGCACCGCCAAAGACATGGTGAGAACCCTCAAAGGAGTGCTCTCCCAAAGAGGAACAGTCGATACCGATGACCGGACCAATTCACTGGTCATTCGGGATACACCGGAATATATACAGAAGGTCAAGCAACTGGTCGAAACCCTGGACAAGGAGACCGATCAGATCAAGATAGCAGCGAAACTGCTGGAGGTCTCGTCGGGGAGCATAACCGAACTGGGAATCGACTGGTCGGCGATTTCGAGGAAAAGCGCCCAGCTTCTGGCAGGGGATGTAGCTGAAGGAAAATACACTCAGAAAACAAACAAGGTGACCGATCCTGCAGCTGAGTTTACCTTTGCCACCGTTCAGGGAGATTACGACATCGAGGGAGTGGTATCGGCGCTGGTGAACAGCAATAAGGGAAAGATAATCGCCCATCCCGAGATTACCACCGTGGACAACCGGGAGGCTTTCATCCAGATGGGACAGAGGATTCCCATAAAGCAATTCGATGAAGCCGGAAACGTGGTGATAGAGTTTGAAGATGTCGGGACTATCTTGCGGGTAACCCCGCATATCACTGCGGAAAACCGGATACTGCTGAAGCTAAAGCCCGAGAGAAGCTCCTATACTTACGATGCCAATGGGGTGATCATAAACACCAATAATGCGGAAACCAACGTGGTGGTAGAGAACGGACAAACTGCGGTGATCGGGGGATTGACCACACAGGTGGAATCGAAAAATCATACGGGAATTCCCATTTTGAAGGATATACCTCTTTTGGGCTACCTATTCCGGTATACCCGAACCGAACTAACTAACCGGGATCTGGTGATTTTTGTGACTCCGACCATAGTCACGGACCAGATGCACAGCATGAACCCGGTTCCTGAAATAAAGGATGAGGTACAAGCTGCGAATAAGAAGAACTAACTATTTATAATGATTTTCGGTTTTAGAATAGGCGACCCAAAAGGTCGCCTTTCTTTTTTTATGTTCTACTGTCAGTTTCTTCCGCTAAGATAAAAATCCCCACATCTAATTTTGGATCTAAAGTTAATGGTGCGGAAATAAACTGTTGAAATTTGCTTCTACTTTTCTATTTCTTGGCCGCCCCGCGCAGACTAAAGGCTGCGGCTACCCACCCTTCCAGTCATAGATGATTTTTCTTAATCTGAGTCTATCTCCGGCACTTTCTTATATTTCTCACAGCTGATTAAAAAGATTAAGCAGATATGCAGCCATTTCAATTATTCTGATAAATAATCAGCTTGATCTATTTTCCCTGGTGCGAATCCTATGTTCCCTATTCACTTAACCAGCTTCTTGAAATCCGGATCCTCCCACAGATTCTTGAAATCCTCATCTTTCTTTGAACTTTCTTTGAGATTAGGATCAAGCTCAATAGCCTTTCTTAGATTCTCTAATACATTAGCTTTATTCTTCTGCAAAGAATAGACGCAAGCTATATTATACCATGCATTAGCATAATTTGGCTTCAACTCAGTTGCCTTCTTAGATTTTTCTATCGCATCCTTATGCTTGCCTAATTTCTCTAAAATCCAGCCCCAATTTGAATAAGCATCAGCATCGTCCGGCTTAATCTCTATTGCTTTCTTGTAGACCTCAATAGTTCGCTTATACTTTTCTTTTGCTTCCTCGGGATTGCCTAATTTTTCTAAGCTCATGCCCCAATTTATATAAACCAACGTATAATCTGGTTTCAATTCTATAGCTTTCTCATACTTTTCTATAGCTTCTTCGTATCTATTTAAGTTTCCTAAAGCTACACCCCAGAGAGAATAAGCCTCTGTTAAATCTGGTTTTAGTTCTATAGCCTTTTTATACTTCTCTATAGCTTCTTCATGTCTGTTTAATTTTGCTAAAGCCCCACCCCAGTTAGAATAAGCCAATGCATAATCTGGTTTCAGTTCTATAACCTTCTTATACTTCTCTATGGCTTCCTCGTATCTTTTTAAGTTTCCTAAAGCCACACCCCAGTTAATATAAGCATTTACATGATCTGGTGCCAACCCGGTCGCTTTTTTGTACTTTTCTATTGCAGTCTCATACCTGCCTAATGCACCTAAACTACAGCCCCAGTTATAATAAGCGGATGCATAAGCTGAGTCGAGCTCTGTAGCCTTCTTATGCCTCTCAATAGCCTCCTCATGCTTTCCTGAAGCTGCTAAAGTACAACCCCAGTTATAGTACGCTGACGCATGATTCGGATTTAGCTTTATCACTTGCCTGAACTTCTCGATCGCCTCATCATACCTACCTAATTCTGTCAAGGCCGATCCCCAGCCATTGTATGCATCTGCATAATCCGACTTTTTCTCTATCGTCTTCCTATACTTCTCTATCGCCTCCTCGTACTTGCTTAATTCCCCTAACTCCCGACCCCACATATAGTAAGCCTCTGTATAATCTGACTTCAGTTCTGTAGCCTTCTTAAACTTATCTATAGCTTCCTCATGCCGCCCTAATTGCCCTAAAGTCCACCCCCAACTGTAATAACCCTTGCTATAATCCGGCTTCAGCTCTATCACCTTTTTATCATTCTCTATTGCCTCCTCATACCTACCTAACTCCCCCAAGACCTCACTCAAATCATAATAGGCAACGGTATAATCTGGTTTCAGTTCTATTGCCTTCTTATACTTATCTATAGCTTCCTCATGCTTGCCTAATTCTCCTAAAGCCCACCCCCAGCTGCAATAAGCCTCTGCATAATCTGGCTTCAGTTCTGTTGCTTTCTTAAACTTCTCTATGGCTTCCTCATG
Source organism: uncultured candidate division Zixibacteria bacterium (assembly GCA_903908285.1). Classification (GTDB taxonomy): domain Bacteria; phylum Zixibacteria; class MSB-5A5; order MSB-5A5; family SM1-73; genus CAIVRH01. Next base: position 231,840 of record CAIVRH010000048.1, on the reverse strand, counting down.
CCTGCCCAAGTTCGATAAAGTGCCTCCCCAATAATAATAAGCTTTTGCGTAATCCGGCTTCAGATCTATCGCTTTCTTAAATTTCTCTATCGCCTTATCATATTCTTTTTCAGAGACAAACTTATTACCCTCTTCAAAAGCACTCAAAGCGGAAAGCTCTTTTTCTGTTTCCTTCTCAAATTCCTTTAGAGAAGTATCATTGGATTTAGTTTGAGAACTAAATGAAAGTGAGGATAAAAGAATTAGCAATAAAATACTAATCGGTATCAGTTTTTTCATAAGCCCTTCTTTAAGCTACGTTTTTTGTAGGGACAGACTTTATGTCTGTCCTTTTTTCCATTAAAACAGGGATAACGTAAAAGTGGGATTTCGCAGGTTCAACAATCATTGTTTCCTGTTATTCCCAATAAGACAACTTAGGACAGGGATCCCGCAATAACGGGATTTCGCAGGCTCAATAAACCCTGTCCCTACGAATTAATCTTCATCGTTGATACTAAAATATCCGTCGGGTATCTATTTGTCAACCCGATTTGTCCTCTTTAGCTTTCATTTCAAGAATAATTTACACATCGTATTTGTCACTTTGCCCCAGAAATTCTAGATGGTTCTCGAATGAATATAGGAAAATATTTCCTGCCATTTAGGAAAATATTTCCTGTTTTGTATTTTCTTCTGTTCTGCCCCAGCTCTGCAACATCCATCTAACTTGTTACATAATAAACAGATACAAATTTATTACTGCCCATGTTACATAATGGCACAAGGTTTGCAAAAGATTTCAGTGTGCTGAAAGAAAGAATAAAGCAAGAAGAGAAACGGAACTGAAGGGATTAGAAGTGAATCATACAATACTCAAAACAAATCAACATCCAATGTCATCTCACCGAAAACAATCCTTTCGATTTTACTCTTCTTTTCACATCCAGATTTTCAAAGAGGAATGGAAAAGTTAAGAGGTTTTAAACATGGGAAGTTTAACCTTAATAAAGCGAGGTAGGTAAATGGCAGTCCAAAAGGATTGGGTAACATTTAAAAAGGATAACAATCCGCAAACCCGACAAAGGCTTCTGGAGGAGTACCTTCCTTTAGTAAAAAGCGTAGCCGGAAGGATGGCTATGGGATTCCCCAAGTCGGTGGAGCTATGCGATCTGGTCAATACCGGCGTGATCGGCTTAATCGAGGCTTTATCCAATTTCGATCCCTCCCGCGGAGTAAAATTCGAGACCTACGCCGTTCCCCGCATAAGAGGAGCTATTTTAGACGAACTCCGCTCTTTAGACTGGGTGCCACGCTCGACCAGGGCAAAATCGAGAGAAATCGACCGAGCCACAAGCAAGCTGGAAAACAAATTGGGCCGCACCCCCTCGGATTACGAACTGGCAAGATCTCTCAACCTCTCTTCGAGTGAGCTTTTCTCCGCTTTGGATGATGTCTCATCTACCACCATGCTCTCGCTGGACGAATTGATATACAAAGAAGAGGATAACCGACAGATCCCCCGGGTGGAGACTTTGGAAGGCTTGAGGGTAGAGAACGTTTTGGGAGAAATGGAGAAGGAGGAGTTGAAAAGTTATTTGGTTCAAGCTATAAGCTTGTTGTCCGAGCAGGAGAGACTGGTGGTGGCTTTGTACTATTATGAGGAACTCACTTTAAAAGAGATCGGAGAGGTGATGCAGATCTCCGAGTCTCGGGTTTCACAAATCCATACTAAGGCGGTCCTGAAACTGCGGGGAATGATCCGGGATAAATTTGCCCTGTAGAATTATGATGGTTTCCAGTTTTGGTTAGATCCGGAGGAAGTTATGTCTTCAAATCAAAATAGAGTTAGTCCAATCTTGTCGGATAAGTCCAGAGCAAAAGAGGGGGGAGAGAATCAAATCCAATCCCGGGCCAATCCAATGACACCAACCGAAACCAAAGGAAAAAAACTGAATAATGCGCTGGTGTCTTTGTCCCGTAAACTGGATGAACTGGAACAGGCCAATGAACGGTTTTTCCGGATGATTAATCTCGAGGAAAAAGAAACATCATCTTCAGATGTTTCAAAGGATGAAGATTCTTTATTTCAGAATCCTCTGCCGGAGGCACCTTCAAACCCCCGCCTGGTTTATCAACTCTCTTCTCTGATGGGTTTGCTGATTCCTGCACTTGACTTTTCCCATTGGGGGGTGTTTCTGCTTAATGGGGATGTTTCTGATCCGGCTGACCCGGATGCGGACATGGAAGAGGTATCATCCTCCTGCCGATTCGGAACAGACGAGTTCTCGGAATACTTTAGGAATGAAGTGAAAGCTCAATATGCCTGCGGCAATATCACCCAGGTGATATCTATGCAGAAAAGGACGGCCTTCCCCACAGAAAGAGGGAGTTTGTTGGTCGTTCCGCTTGAACTTTCAAACGGGAAAGATGGATTCTGGGTGATGCAATTCGAAAAAGGTATATCGGTGCCATCGGATATCGGCGGGGAATTGCTCTTATGGGGAACGGAGATGGTAATCACCTGTATGGAGAATACCTATCGAAACCGAACCTTGGTTCCTCCTCCGGTAGCATTAACTTGGCAATTGGAAGGGGAAAGGGTTTTTACCCTGTCGGAGTTATCCCGTGCCGTGATCCATGAAATCAACAACTCTTTACAAATAATCCAGGGGCGTGCCCAGATCGTGCGGATGAAGCAGAGTAAATCCCATGAAGTCAGCATCAATAGCGGTATTTGGGAGACGATTGAAAAAAACGCCAATCAAATCGGCGCCATTTTGAAAAACTTTTCCGATTTTCTACACAGGCAGGTTAACGGAGCAAAAGCTCTCTTTCCGCAAACTCCTGAGCGAAACCGGGGGATTTCCATCAAAGAAGTAAATCTCCAGCATATCCTGGAAAGTAATCTGGCTCTGCTTCAATACATTTTGGGATCATGCGGGATAGAATTGGAACTGAAGAAGGGGGATAGTCTTCCAACCGCCGGTGGCGAGCCGGACGTATGGGAACTGGCTTTTTTAAGCTCAATATGGGGGATTAAAGAAAACCTACCTGCGGGCGGGCGCATCGTTGTGAATACTTCCTCGGATCAAGAATCCATTTGCTTGAATTTGGCGTGGACCGGAAAAGAAGGCGAGAGAGGAAAATTGCCAAGGGGGAACGATATTTCCGATAATGCCCGATTCAAACTGGTCTCTCAAATTCTAAAGAAATATAACCGGGAACTTAAGTTAGAAAGAAAGGCGGAGGGGGAGGGGAAAATAACTTTGAATATTCCGATAGCTCGAAACAAAATTTAATCAGTTGAAAGGAGGAAGGGTCTTGACAGATACCAAACATCTGGATTTAAATCTAAAATCTGATCCGGTAAGAGAGTCAATTTTATCCTCTGCCTTGAAGCAAACTCCATTTCCGCTGGTCCGGTCGCAGGGCCGGCGGTTCATACGAATAGAGTTGAATTCTGCAATCCGGTTTCGTCCGTTGATTTGCAAAAGGGGTAAGCTGAAATTGTCAAAAGACCGGATCGATGCACAGATTCTAAATTTAAGCGAGGGGGGAGTGCTTTTCTCCTGCGATCGGTCTGTTTCCGATGGCGATTTTATTCTCTTAACCCTCAACTTGAACAAGCTAGTGATATTAGAAGGGGTATTAGGAAAGATTAAGAGGGTGGAGGCTTGCGAGGAGGGGGATTACCTGGTGGGGGTGGAATTTTGCAGAAAGGAGGAGTTGGAAAAGCTTTCTTCTCCGAAACAGCTGGAAGACTTGCCCGTGAAAGTGGCCAGTTTAAACCGTAAACTGAAGGAGATAATCACCAGCTATCTGCATACGAATGAATTAGCCACCAAGGAGACATAAGAAAAATTAGAGGTTTTTTGATCCAGCGGGAAGAGGGGAGGGACAGCTTAATTTCGAATATCGATCTTCGATTGCCGGCTCATTAATTTGAGGGATCTTCGAACTATCTAACAGCTAATCAGGGGACGGTTTGATTGAGTCATACCACAACCTAAAAACCTTATCTGATTGGGGGCAGACCTACATGAAGAAGAACAAAAGCAAAAGCAGAATCACTCCCCGGCATAAGGGATCCGCGGGGGGGCAATTGTTTCAGTCAACTTGTGCCAGCCCGGAGAGTTTAAAAGTCAACCTGGAAGTATTGACAGGCATCTGCCGGATGGCAGAACAATCCGTAGGAGAAAAGCAGTCGTTTGAAAGAATGTTGAATTTAGTGGGCCGGGCGGTGGAATTCAGCCGGGCCAGCCTCTTTTTATTGAATATAAATACTCAACAAATGGAGGAGATAGTTTCCATCGGAAAAAAGGTAGACTTAATCGACAGCATCCGGTTCGATGCCGGTTTGGGATTATCTGCCTGGGTGGCAAAAGAGAAAAGACCTATTCTTCTTTCCAATCTGCGTAAGAAAAAAGGAGGAGATGGGATCAGATCTTTCCTCACCGTTCCTTGCCTGTTGAAGGGTGAGCTTTTCGGGGTGATGAATTTTGGACACATTAAAGCCTACGTTTTCGAGCCGGAAGATATCGAGTTTTTGACTTTAGCTTCCTTCCCGGTAACATTATGTTTAGAGAGAATGTTTTATCATAAAGAGAACGAAAGGCTCCAAAAGGAATTAGACTTAATCAGGGCAGAGGTGGGAAAACTGGAGGAAAAAATAAGCCAGATGCATACCATCATTCCCACCCATCAACTTTTGGAAAACCTGAATGAAAAAATCAAAACTCCGCTGGCCAACATAGCAGAAAACACGGAATTTCTGCTTAATAGTTTTTCACCCCGGTCGGAGGGAAGACCCGCACAACCTACGCAGAAGGAATTTAACCTTCAATTTAAGCGCGGGCTTAGGGAAATCAAAAGCGAGGTCAATTTAATCACCAAAGCGACCGAAAAACTGCTGAAGAAGGACATTACCTTATCCATCTAAAGACACGGCTATGATCAGACATACTTAAAGCGGCTTATTTCCATTTAAAGCCTTGCAGATCATATTAACGCGGAAGGGAATCTATGCAGAATATCCTAAAAACCAATCAGGCTCCCGAAAACGTAAAACCGAATCCAGTCGATTGGGAAAAACTTTTGGATGAGCTTCCTCTGGGATTGTTTCGAGTCTCCAGTGAAGGAAAGCTGGAATATACCAACAAGTTTTTAACCCGATGGCTTGAAGATTTAGAAAAAGTCGTGCCCAAAGATAAAGAGCCGGTTCACCGCCAAATCGTGCAGGCGGCTAAAGAATGCTGGACATCGGGCAAGCCCACCGGGGTAAAGATTGAGGTTTGGAACAATATGGATACAGTCGTCCAAGTTTTCCCGATTAAGGATGAGTCAGGAAAAGGGGAAGGGGTGGGGGGGGTGGTGATGGACATCTCCGCGGTGGTTCATCATCCATCAAGTTTGCAGAAGAAGATAAATGAGCTATCCATCCTGTGTGAACTGAGCAAAGTCTTAAGCAGCACCCTGAATTTGGAGGAGATACTCCAGATCATCCTGACCAGCGTCACTGCAAGGCAAGGTCTGGGTTTCAATCGCGCTTTTCTACTTCTGCTGGACTCGAATGTAACGACATTGGAGGGGAAAATAGCCATCGGACCTTCCAATCCGAATGAGGCACAGAGAATTTGGAATTCCCTTTCCACTCAGGAACAATCCTTGGAAGAGGTTCTTCAATCCTATAAAAACGTCTTGAAGGAGAAGGATGTGCTGATTAACCAGACCGTGAAAAAACTGAAGATTCCATTCTCGGATCAGAATAATCCGCTGATCAAGTCGATGATAAGCAAGCAGGCTTTCAATATCATTCGGGGAAAGGAGGGGGGGGACGGGGCTCTTTTCGAGATACTCAAGACGGATCAGTTTGCGGTGGCTCCGCTGATATCGAAAGATAAAATGTTGGGGGTCATCATCGCGGACAACCTGATCACCCACAAGCCAATCGACGACGAAGCAGTTAAGCTTCTTTCCATATGCGCGCATCATGCTTCCACCGCAGTTGAAAGCTCCCAGCTCTATCAGAAATTGGCGGAGAAAGTGGATAAGCTGGCGGAAGCTAAGAATAAGATCGCAGAGAGCACCCAAAGGCTTTTAAAAGTGGAAAGGCTGTCGGTCCTGGGGCAGATAACTTCCCAGGTGGCGCATGAGCTGAGAAATCCGCTGACTATCATCGGAGGATTTGCCCATTCGATCTTAAAGAAAATGGATGAGCACAATTCGGATTATGAATATGTAAAGATCATAGCCAAAGAGACCGAAAGAATGGAAAATATCTTGAATAATGTGCTCAATTTTTCCAAACCGGATAAGTTCAATCTGGAACTGGTCAATTTGAATGACTTAATCGATCAGACGCTGGAGATGATGGAGTCGGAGATAGATTCCAATAAGATTTCCATTGTAAAGTTACCCGCCCTGGTTTTATCCCCAGTTCAAGCAAATCCGGACTTAATCCGGCAAGCGTTGCTGAACATCTTCCGTAATGCCATCTGGGCTATGCCGCAGGGGGGGATTCTCTCCGTCACCACCAAACAGAGCAACAGCACGGTGATAATCGAGGTGAAAGATACGGGATTCGGCATTCCCTCCCAGTGCAAAAACAGCGTTTTCGATGCTTTCTTCACCACCAAACCCGATGCCTGCGGGCTGGGACTAACAGTGAGTGTGGAGATCATCAAAAACCACGGAGGTGGCATCAGCTTGGAAAGCTTGGAAGGAAAGGGCTCTACTTTTCATATTGAGCTTCCCTCGGCAGAGGCAGTCAATGCAGGCGAAGAAGCAAGAGTCTGAACCGGCCAGATAGGATCAACGGAAAGATATTGGATTAAGCTCAAAGCAGGGATCGAGCGGAAAAATTATAAGCCCAAAGCGCTACCGCCGGAGAGACTCAAAACGCCGGACGGATAAATAGAAAACTAAAAAAGGATGAATATTTATAATAAAGAGGAGGTAATCCCATGGAATCAAAGCCAAACCGGATGCCTAAATCACCAACCATTTTAGTGGTGGATGATGAAGATCATATTAGGAGGCTTTATGAAAAGGAGCTATCCGAGGAGGGCTATCAGGTAGAAACCGCTCATAGTGGAGAGGAGGCTTTAAGAATAGCGGAGAAACAGCCTCCGGATCTGGTAATCTTGGACATCAAGCTGCAAGATCAAAACGGATTGGAGGTATTGGGGGGGATAAAGAAGCTAAACCAGGATACGCCGGTCATACTGCACTCAGCTTATTCCACCTATAAAAGCGATTTTCAGTCCTGGCTGGCCGATGCATATCTGGTAAAGTCCCCCAATTTGGATGAGCTTAAGAAGAAAATCAGGGAACTGTTGAGCTTGTAAAAAAGCGGAAAGGAACGCTGTTCTCGTAAGGTGAATTCAAATTCACCAGAGAGAGCCGACCCACGAAAAAATACAAATGTCGAGGAAGAATATGATTCAATCGCAGGAGATAGAGAAAGCTTCCGACGTTTTGAAAGCGTTGGACGAGCTCGCCACCCAGGCGCAGGTTATGGCATCCAATTTGGCCAATGTGGCATGTCAAGCCAAAGAAGCCGGTAATATCCCCACCCGGGTCTATGACGACATTCTGAATCTGATTGATCAAACCGGTCGCACCACCGCGGATATAAGCAGAATAATCCGGGTGGTGAAAATGGAGGTGGGCCGGCTCTACCGGCTTTCCCGGCACGGGGAGATAGAATTGGAAAAGAACAGGGAACTGGTGGAGCGGGTTGAGCGATCGCTGGAGGCAGTTTTAGCCGAAAGCCAGAGGGTGCTGTACATCATTAAGAAGCTGAAGGCGGTTTCAGCCAACAATAAATTAATCTCCTGATATAAAAATCGGGGCAGAAAGTTAAGGATTCGAATTTCTTACCGATTCAAATAGAAGTAAACTCGGTAAATCTTAAGCTGCATACGGAGTGATTTCCGCAGCATCTTTTGTCTGAAAAAGAGGGGGCTATGCTAATCTTGACGCGGAAGTTAGGAGAAAGCGTTACCATTGGGGATGACATTAAGATAACCATCCTGGGGGTGCGCGGGCGGCAGGTACGTTTAGGCATCATTGCTCCACAGAAAGTCACCATCCATAGAGAGGAAATATATTTCAGAATCCAGGAGGAGAATAAAAAGGCGGTTTTAAGCCCCCTGGAGGACGTTTCCAGAATACTAACCATTCTGAATGAGAGTCCACGGGAGCCACTGGAGGAGAATTCCCCCTCTGATTTTCCGGCTGCCAAATCCGGAAGCGAAAGAGGCGTCCCCAAAAGCGGCAGAGGAAAATCGAGAGGATAACCAATGTCTTTCAAATCCAAAGGCAAAATCAAAAATGAGGATCTGAATCACAAAGTGGAGAAGTTTAGGAAATGGTGGCAGGACCAGTCCCAAAATGTATCCACGGATCGATCCAGCTCCAAGAAGAACAAACCCAAAGAAAGATCGTCCGATTCCAGCTTCGTTTACAGCGACGAGTTCTAATCAGTCGATAATTAAAAACGGAAAATTCAAAATTAATGGGAATTTGATTTTGAAACAGCCATGAATGGAATCGGGAAATGGAATTCGATTAGTCTTGATCATAATACTTCGCCTTACTGATTAAATCCGGCTGGACAGATGATGTAAATCATTCGGTTCATTTCAGGGGGAGTAGATGAAATTCGTAACTACCAGATTTGGAGAGATCGATTTTAAGGAAAATGAGGTGCTCAATTTTCCCAAGGGAATTCTGGGCTTTTCCCAGCTGACCCGCTATATGATCCTAGACCGGAAAGATTTTGCCCCTTTCAAATGGATTCAATCCATTGAAGATTCGAATGTAGCTTTCGTGATCTTGGATCCGGTGCAGTTTTTCCCGAACTACAAGCTGGAAATAAATGAAAAGGAACTGGAGGAACTTAACTATTCCAATTCCCGTGATCTGATCACTTATGTTATAGTAAACATCCCGCATGATGTGGCTTTAGCTTCCGCCGATCTTTTGGGTCCCTTGGTAATAAATACTAAAAGAAGATTAGCCAAGCAGGCGGTTATGCCCGAAAGTCCTTACACCACAAAACATTACCTACTAGATGAGTTAAGGAAAAGAGAACGGCGAAAACAGCTGGACCGGAAGAAAGCTTCGGTATAATTTTGTCCCTTATCCCAGCGAGCTTTCCGAGCCTCCCACAGATAAAACCTAACCTTCGCAGAAAACTTTCATTCACCATTTACTTATGTCGAATAGGTTGCCCGAGCAAGAATCCGGATTTATTTCTACCTGTCTGCATAATTGATCCGGTTGCGGGTTCACCAACCACAAAAAACAGAGTTTTTCCAAGCTCAAACCATGGTCTGTTTATGACATATCGATTCATCAAAGGATAAAAATAGCATCTGAGATTCGAAGATTCAAATCCCCCCTTGGTTGTTTTTACCTCTCGGCTCAAAAACGTAAATTTACCCATTGCCGATATTTGAAAATCCCTCTTTTCTTTCTTTCTTCCCTACATTATTTTGCTATGGATTTCGTTAGGGAGAATCTCTGATTTTATAGAGGATTTCCAATTCCCCGATGGTTTTATTCCGGGATTATTGTTTTCACCTGGATTGGCAGATTAGTCCAGTGGTTTTTTAACGCATCCGGAAACAAAACATTCTCTTGAAACATAACTACCTACGGATGGTATGTTAAGAGAGCTTACATTCATTGACCAATCAATTGAAGGATGGAAATGAAGATAGGTTTTGTAATTTATGATGGAATGAATGCGCTGGATTTTATCGGAGTATACGATCCTTTGGTCCGGCTTAAAACCACGAGTTTTATACCAGAGCTGCAATGGGAGATTTGTGCATATTCATTACATGTGAAGGATAACACCGGACTTATCTTTACTGCAACCCAGGTCAGATGTTCTTTGCAGGATTATGATATGATTGTGGTCCCGGGAGGATTTGGTGCCAGAAAATTAATCCAGGATGTTGATTTTATTAACTGGTTGAAAACTGCTAAGCCGGGTTGTTTAAAAGTATCAGTGTGTACCGGTTCTCTTTTGCTGGGAGCCGCAGGTTTTCTCAAAGATAAAAAAGCTACCACACACCGTTCGGCATTCGATATTCTGAAGAAATATTGTGCAAAGGTAGTGGACGAGAGAATCGCGGATGAGGGAGATGTAATTACCGCCAGAGGCGGTACCTCTTCCATCGATGTGGGATTATATCTTTGCAAAAAACTGGCCGGTATAAAAGCGGAAGGAAATATCAGGCAACAAATGGATTATCTTATCTCGACTTAACCGATTTGCCACTGCGATCCGATATCGAGGGCATCGTAATTTAGGGGTCATGTTACAAAAGGATCAAGCGCAATGGAAATCAGTCGCAGCTTGGACATTAAACCCAATTTGCATATTTAAAAGGGTAAAGATTATCGCGGAAAAGTCGATAGAAATAATAGAGGAGAAAACGGCGAAACGAAATTGTATTATTAATAATAATGTCGTTGCTTTATCTTTGGATACACGGCAATTAGACAATATCACCATGTAAGACAAAAGGTTAGGGGTGTGCGTTTTTAAGCGGGGCAGATGTGTAAACTATTGCACGGGAGAAAAAAGTGTTCGATACCGATGATAAAGATAGATTTGAAGAAAAAAGTATAAATAATTTATTCTTTTCCGGGATAAAAAGAACAGTGAAAAAGCATGGTCGGATTCCACCTCTATCGGAAAAAGGGGACGAAGGTTCCGACGATCCACTTCACCGGAGCATAAAAAAAATGTCGGATAAACCGGCTCCAATCAGAGAAAATAAGGTTAAGCAAGCCATAATGAAAAAACACAGAGGAGATTACAACCACCCGGAGGTTTACGAAAAAATTGCGGACAGACTAATGGATTTGTTTGGAGTTTAAACGATCATACGAATCTTATGGAAAAAGGTTTTTTGCAGGATAAGTAAAGCAGTCCGATATATCAACTAAAGTGGCTAAACATATTGAATCATAACTCTTGTGTGGATGTTTTTATTATTCTATCTCCCTCGAAGCAAGAAAGATTTGGCATTCGTGCATGATTAATTCAATCCGATTTGCCTGCAAGATCAAATCCATTTGGTTTGTTTCCCCATTCAGCATAAAATAACTTTTACCTTATGTAGTACAATTACATCTTGACAATTGGACTGCATAAAAATATATTTAGTTTAACTTTGAGTATCTTTGATTCTGGGAATGAGGTAAACCCGGTTTAAGGTGATAGGTAAAAGGTGATAGGTAAAAGGTGATAGGTAAAAGGTAAAAACATAGAATCCTATATAAATGGGCGATTAGCTCAGATGGTTAGAGTATCCCGCCGATGGCGGGAGGGTCGTCTAAGGTGTTAGGTCATAGGTGAAAGGTTTTAGGTCTGGATATATAAATAAGTGGGCGATTAGCTCAGATGGTTAGAGTATCCCGCCGATGGCGGGAGGGTCATCTTAAGTGTTAGGTTATAGGTGAAAGGTGTTAGGTACGGATACAAAGATAAATGGGCGATTAGCTCAGATGGTTAGAGTACTTGCTTGACATGCAAGGGGTCACTGGTTCGATTCCAGTATCGCCCACCATGTTGGTAGACAGAATATAGTAAACATTATGCAGTGGAAGGGATATGGCTGACAAAGTAAGAGTGGTTCTACCCGACGGTTCAAAAAGGGAATACTCTTCCGGGATCACCATTTCTGAAATAATCCGGGAGTCCAACCCCAGTCTATCAAAAGAGGCCGTAGCTGCCCTTTTGGATGGCCGAATGGCGGATCTGTCCGAAAAAGTTACGGAGGATTCCGAGATAAAAATAGTCTCCTTCGACTCCAAAGAAGGGAAGGGGGTGTTTTGGCACAGCACTTCTCACCTCATGGCCCAGGCAGTGCTGGATGTATTCCCGGGAGTGAAGCTGGATATTGGGCCCTCCATCGATGAGGGGTTTTATTATGATTTCGATACCCCCCGTCCCTTCGAACCCGAGGATTTGAACAAAATCGAAAAAAGGATGGAGGAGATCGTAAAAGAGAATCTTCCTTTTGTGAGAAAAGAGGTATCAAAAAAAGAGGCAGTAGAGTTCTTCCAGCAAAGGGGAGAGAAATTCAAAGTAGCGCGGCTCTCCGAGATGGAAGAGGATAGAGTATTCCTGTATCAACACGGCAATTTTGTGGATCTCTGCCGGGGACCACATGTCCCATCCACCGGGGTTATCAAGAGCTTTAAACTGCTTAGCATTGCCGGAGCTTATTGGAAAGGATCGGAGAAAAATCCGATGCTTCAGCGGATTTATGGGATCTCCTTCCCCTCCCCCAAAGAGCTGGATGAATATTTGAAGAGATTAGAGGAACTGAAGAAGAGAGATCACCGGGTATTGGGAAAGGAGCTGGAGCTATTTTCGATTTCCGACGATGTGGGTCCCGGACTGATCTTATGGCATCCCAAAGGAGCACAGATTCGCAGGATTATTGAAGATTTCTGGATAACCGAGCATCAGAAGAACGGATACCAGCTGATTTATACTCCTCATATTGCCAGGCTCCATTTATGGGAGACCAGCGGGCATACCGGATTCTACCGGGAGAACATGTATTCCACCATGCAGGTGGAGGATGAAGAATACCAGATAAAGCCGATGAATTGCCCTTTCCACATTCAAATTTACAAATCCAAACTTAGAAGCTACCGGGAACTTCCTTTAAGATTGGCGGAATTAGGCGCCTGTTACCGGTTTGAGCGATCGGGTGTTTTACATGGGCTTATGCGGGTGAGAGGTTTCACCATGGACGACGCCCATATATTCTGCAAACCGGAACAGCTGGAGGAGGAAGTGATCCGGTTGCTGAAATTCTCCATCTGGATGCTGAAAACTCTGGGCTTCGAGAATTTACAGATATTTTTGTCCACCCGACCGGATAAATTCATCGGGGAAGAACAAAATTGGGAAAAAGCTACATCTGCATTAAGACAGGCGCTGGAAAAACAGAGTCTGAAGTTTGAGGTGGACGAGGGAGGCGGCGCCTTCTACGGTCCCAAGATAGATATCAAGATCATCGACGTCATGGGAAGACCCTGGCAGTGCACCACCATCCAGTTCGATTTCAACATTCCTGAGAGATTCGATTTGTGGTTCGTAGGAGCGGATGGGAACTATCACCGGCCGATCATGATTCACCGGGCGCTTTTGGGTTCACTGGAGCGGTTTTTCGGAGTGCTGATTGAACATTACGGCGGAGCTTTTCCGTTATGGCTTTCTCCGGTGCAGGTCCGGGTAATGCCCATCACCGATGAACAGAATTCCTATTCTGCGGATATTCTCCAGAGATTGCAGGATGAAGGTTTCCGGGCGGTGATGGATGACCGGAACGAAAAGATAAATTTCAAAATAAGAGAGGCGGAAAAAGAGAAAATTCCGTATATGTTCATTGTGGGAAAAAAGGAAGTTCAGGACCAAAGCGTTTCGGTAAGAAAACATAAGGGGGGGGATTTAGGCAAGTTTGTTTTAGACGAACTTATCCGGAAATTGAAAGAAGAAGTTAAAAACAAATCAACGGAATAAAATCGGATCGGGAGCATTTATCTTTAGCCGAACTTCTGTGCCGGACGTTATTCCGATTGTGAAAATCAAGCTAAAGCATGATAAGCCGGCAAATCGAATACCAGGAAGGAGGTGAACCACAATAAAGCCCAAGGAGATCAGGATCAATCAGAGAATTCGTTTTCCCCAAGTCAGAGTTATCGGGGAGAATAGCGAGCAGATAGGAATTATGCCCACCCGAGATGCGATTCGCTTGGCATCGGAGAAGGGTTTTGATTTAGTCGAAGTATCTCCCCAAGCCCGACCACCCGTCTGCAAAATAATGGATTATGGAAAATACAAATATGAGTTATCCAAGAAAGCAAAAGATGCCAAGAAAAAACAGCGTCTTTTTCAACTCAAGGAGATGCGTTTCCGGCCCAAAACGGAGGAGCACGATTATACCTTCAAGATGAGACACGTACGGGAGTTTTTGGCTCAAGGCAATAAAGTCAAAGTGATGGTCGAATTCCGGGGACGTGAAAAAGCTCATATCGAGTTTGGACAAAATATTCTGGATAAGCTTAAAACCGATATTTCGGACGTTGGCGAACCATTAGCCCGTTCCCAAATGGAGGGGAGAAACTTAACCTGGCATTTTATTCCCAAGTCATCAGAAAAGAGTTCAACCTCTACCAAAGATCATCCGGAAGGTTAGGTCTGATGGTGGGGTAAAAACTCTTTAGCCGGGGAATGTCACTGATTAAATTTGACGATTCATTCATGACATTCATCAGCTCAGCCATAGAGATCATGTGGCTAACTGTTTTATTATCAACAAATTGATGTAAATTGTTAACGTATAATATCAAGTAATCTTAGAGGACGGAGGAGAGTTAATTGCCAAAAATAAAGACCAACCGAGCTGCTGCCAAACGTTTCAGAACAACCGGCAGCGGGAAGATTAAAAGAGCCAAGGCCTACCGTAAGCATCTTTTGGGCAAGAAAAGCGCCAAGAGAAAAAGAAGTTTGCGGAAGCCGGGACTGGTAGATAAAGCTGATCATGCCAGAATAAAGAGATTACTGGTAAGTTAAGGAGGATTTAATGCCCAGAGCAACAAATGCAGTCGCTTCACGCGCCAGAAGAAAGAAAATATTAAAAGCTGCCAGGGGGAATTTTCAAGGCAGAAGAAAGCTTTACCGTACAGCCAAAGAGACGGTGCAAAAAGGGATGGTTTATGCTTATGCCCATAGAAAATTACGGAAAAGGGATTTCCGGAGACTCTGGATTTCGCGAATCAATGCCGCAGCCAGATTGTATGGGCTATCGTATAGTCTTTTTATCAACGGCTTAAAGAAGGCAGGCGTGGTTTTAGACCGAAAGATCTTAGCAGATATGGCGGTTAGGGATAAAGATGGTTTTGCAAAATTAGCCGAGTTGGCTTCCAAAGAAAAAGTCGGCCAATAAGGTTCAGAACTGACCAATCACAACTGTTTTCAATATATTTCCGGCGGTCTTCTATGCCCGCTTTGAAATATTCTTCAATTCTAATAGCAGAAACGAAACCAAAGAAAGTTTCCGCTGATCTATAGTAATCCGAATTACCGGACAGCGGAGTGATCTTTTTGTTTTATGCTAAATACTAACGAATTCCAGAATTCTATCCAAAAAACCAAAGAAGAGGCTTTCCGGGAAATAGACCAGGAAAATCGACTCGAGGGATTAGAGCAAATAAGAGTGAAATACCTGGGTAGAAAAGGCATTATCACCTCCCTTTTGAAAAACCTCAAGGATTTCCCGGAAGAGGATCGGCCGGCTTTAGGTCAATTATCCAACCAGCTCAAAAAACAGGTGGAGGAAGTTCTCCTTCAACGAGCAGAAAAGCTGAAGGAAATACAGCTGACTTTGAAGAAAGGGAGATGGTTCTTGGATTATACCCTTCCGGGCAGGAAAGGTTGGGTAGGAAAGCTTCATCCCGTCACCCAGGTAAATGAGAGGATAATTCAGATTTTCTACGGTATGGGTTTTGAGGTGGCTAAGGGGCCGGACATTGAGACGGACTATTATAACTTTTCCTCTTTAAATTTTCCACAGGACCATCCAGCCAGGGACATGCAAGACACTTTCTATATAAACGATGATATCCTTCTCCGAACCCATACTTCTCCGGTACAGGTAAGGGTATTCGAAAAAACGGAACCCCCGGTGCGGATAATAGCTCCGGGCAGATGTTACCGCAACGAAGCCATTAATTCCCGAAGCTATTGTACCTTCCATCAGGTGGAAGGGTTCTATGTGGACACCGATGTCACTTTTGCCGATCTTAAAGGGGTTCTCACCGCTTTTGTCTGGGAGATGTTTGGCAAGGACGTCAAGCTGAGATTCCGGGCAAGCTTTTTCCCGTTCACCGAGCCTTCTGCGGAGGTGGATATCTCCTGTATCCTGTGCAGCGGCAAAGGGTGCAGCGTGTGCAAACATACCGGCTGGCTGGAAATATTGGGGGCGGGAATGATCGATCCGGCGGTGTTTGATGCAGTGGGTTACGATTCGGAAAAATTCACCGGCTATGCTTTTGGCATGGGGGTGGAGCGTATCGCCATGTTGAAATACGGGATAAATGACATCCGGCTTTTTTATGAAAACGATTTGAGATTCTTAAGGCAATTCCAATTATGAAAGCAAGTTTAAACTGGCTGAAAGAGCTGGTAGATTTCGATCTCTCGGTGGATGAATTGGCTTCCCGGTTGACCGATGCAGGGCTGGAGGTGGAAAATATAACCACCATGGGCAAGGATTTGGATAAGGTGGTGGTGGGGGAGATAAAAAAAGTATCCCCGCATCCCCGGGCGGATAAACTTTCGATCTGCATGGTTTCGACGGGAGCGGAGGATCTTCAGATCGTATGCGGCGCTTCCAATGTGGCGGAAAAGATCAAAGTTCCAATAGCCCTGATCGGAGCCTTACTCCCCGGGGGAATGAATATCGCCAAAAGTAATTTAAGAGGGGTGGAATCCTTCGGTATGATCTGTTCGGAGAAAGAGTTGGAGATCGGAGAGTTCGAAGACGGGATCATGATATTGGAACCGAAACTAAGAACGGGAGAACCTCTCACATCCGCCCTGAACTTGGAAGATTTTATTCTGGACATAGCTTTAACCCCCAATCGTCCGGATTGGCTTTCGATGATTGGTGTTGCCAGGGAGATCGCAGCGTTATGCGGGTCCCGGGTAAAAAATATCAGAGTTGATCTCCATGAAGCAGAAAAACCAGCCAGCGAAATGATCCGGGTAGAGATCGATGATCAGGCGGGCTGTCCCCGATATGCCGCCCGGATAATCGAAGATATCAAAATTTCAGAATCCCCCTTCTGGCTGAAACGGAAGTTATATTCCGCAGGGATGCGCCCTATAAATAACGTGGTGGACATCACCAATCTGGTGATGTTGGAATTAGGGCAACCATTGCATGCTTTTGACTATAATCTTTTTCAGCAAAAGAAGGTGGTGGTGAGAAGAGCCAAAGATAAGGAGAAATTTATCACTTTGGATCAAGTGGAACGCACCTTGAATGAAGAGGTTCTGCTTATCACTGATGGAAAAAAACCGGTGGCCATCGGCGGAATAATGGGCGGATTGGAAAGCGAAGTTACCCCGCGCACCCGTACCGTACTTCTGGAGAGCGCTTATTTCGATCCGAGAGTGATACGCAAAGGACGTATGTTTTTGGATATTTCCACCGAATCCTCGCAAAGATTTGAAAGAGGAGCGGATCCGAATGGGGTGGTGAAAGCTATCGACCGGGCGGCTCAACTTTTCGCGGAATTAACCGGAGGGGAGGTGTTAAAGGGTGTGGTAGACAACTATCCTTCAGCAATTTGTCCGATAAATGTGAAACTCAGACCGCAAAGAGTCAACCGAGTATTAAGCACCGACCTTTCCTCAGAGCAGATCAAGAGCATGCTGGTCCATTTGGAACTCCCGGTAAAAGAAAACCAGGGACTAGAGGTGGAAATTCCCACTTTCAGACCAGACCTGACCAGAGAAATCGATTTGATCGAGGAGGTGGTGCGGATCTACGGTTACAGTAATATCAAAACCACAATGCGAGCAGGCGGTAATTTGGTGACGGAAATCAATGCAGAAGATGAGTTTTTCAGAGGAATAAAGCAATTTTTATCAGGAAAAGGTTTTTTTGAAGTGATCACCAATAATCTGGTAGATCCGGAGATTCAGAGGAGGCTTAATCCGGACATCTCTCCGGTAACCATAAGAAATCCGCTGAGTCGGGACTTATCCGTTCTTTCCACTACCCTGTCCGGCAATCTTCTTTCGGTGGTAAGTTATAACAAAAACCGGCTGGAAAAAAACTTACGGATATTTGAGCTGGGAAAGGTGTTTATGTCCCCGGAAGGATCGTTACCCCAGGAGAGGTATCAATTAGGTATAGCGCTTTCCGGAGCACGGGAACCACGACATTGGGAAGCTAAAGAGGTTGATGCGGATTTTTATGATCTTAAAGGGATTTTAGAGGAACTTCTGGGTTATCATTCGCTTTCCTTCAATTTGGTTCCCAGCCGGAGTGTCCTTTTGGAACCGGATAACTGTTTTAACTTAAGGGTGAAGGATGAGCGGATTGGGATGTTGGGGGGAGTTTCCAAAGGGATGTTGGAGCTTTTCGAGATCAAAAACCAAGTATTCTGGGCGGAGCTGAACGTGGAGAAGATCATGTCTTTAGTGCAACGAATGAGAACATTCGTTCCCTTACCAAAATTTCCTCCGGTGGATCGAGATGTGGCACTGGTGGTGGATGAAACCTTGCTTTCCCAAGAGATCATAGATGAGATAAAGGGTGCAGGAAGAAATTTCGTGGAGGAAGTGGTCTTATTTGATGTATATACCGGGAAGCAAGTAGAACCGGGAAAGAAAAGTTTAGCTTACTCCATTCGTTACCGCTCACCAGAGAAAACACTTACCGATGAGGAGGTGGAAGAAATTCACCGGAAGGTGATTTTGAAGTTAGAACAAAGTTTCGGAGCGACCTTAAGGAAATAGATGCTCGATTACCGGTATACTTGGAACCCGATAATGCAATGTAATGGATTCGAGCATTCATTCACACCACACTTTAGAAGTGAGGTGAAATTATGCAGTTAGATACTTTTGAAAGACTGGAAGAGAAGATCATTCAGGCCATGGATTTGATCAGCCACTTACAGCAGGAGAATGCACAGATTTCCTCTTCCTACAAAAAGCTGTCGGACGAGATGCAGGACTTTGAAACCATGGCTAAGAGCTCAGCCACAAATGCGGAGAAGTACAAACATGAGCTTTCCACCAGAGAGAGGGATTTAGCAGAGCGGAAGGAGGAGATAAAGAAACGGGTGGAGAGGCTTTTGGAGAAATTAGCTCCGCTCGGAGATTCGGAAGAAGGCAACCCGGTAAGCGAAGAAAATCAATAAGACGACGGGGGTATGAGGGAATTCGGATCGGAGCAGATACCCCGCCGACCGGGTATATATCGACCGGTCGAGTTATTTTAAGCGATGGAATCAAATTTACTTGACAAACATATGGTTTTATCGTAATATTTTTGTGGTAATTGTTTTTTATAGATAGAAGTATTTAGTTAGTGGGGAAAAATAAAAGAGCTTTAGAGAATTTTCTTTTAGAATGACTAACCTTATGGAAGAAAAAAAACAATCAGTTAAAGTAAATATTTTTGGTGAGGATTATCCGATTAAGGGTGATACTGATACCTTTTACATCCAAAAGGTTGCCAATTATGTGGATTTGAAGATGAAGGAGGTGGCGGAGAGAATGTCTAACAAACTGCCGCTCCGGGTGGCGGTTTTGGCAGCCATGAGCATTACCGACGAGTTGTTTAAGGAGAAGGAAGAAAAAGACAAAAAACTTAAGGATGTGGAAGCCAAGTCACAATCCCTTTTGGAATTATTAGATGGAAGGTTAGGTCAGGAAGAGAGTTAAAAGCTTAAGTTGGTAAAAGCTCCCCACTTTAGTTGGTTGATTTTGCCTCAAGACAGATACTTTTAAGAGAGGATTGAAATCCTCAACGCAGGCAAAATCCAAAAAGCTAGTGGGGTTTTTTCATATAGGGCTAAAGCCCGAGGGGAAGGAGAAGCAGTTATGAACAACATGATGTTTATCGGTATAGCCGCAGGCGTGGCGATCTTGACTTTTTTGTTGGGATGGTTCATCAGCCGTAGAATAGGCGAAATGAAGTTAGGTAAAGCGGAAGAACTAGCCAAAAAGATTGTCGAGGAAGCGGAAAAAGAATCGGAGATCAAGAAAAAAGAAGCGGTGCTGGAAGCCAAGGATGAGTGGTATAAAGCCAAAATCAACTTTGAAAAAGAGCTTCAGATCAAGAAGGCCGAATTCGGCCGTCAGGAAAAAAGACTTTCCGAAAGAGAGTCGCACTTGGACCGGAAAGTGGATATACTGGGTAAAAAAGAGAGGGACATACAAAATCGGGAGAAAATACTTTTTGCCCGGGAAAAAGCGGTTCGAACCAAAAGCGAGGACCTGGACCGGTTGATTGCCGATCAAAACAAACAGCTGGAAAAAATAGCCCAGATGACCTCGGAGGAAGCCAAGAAGCTTTTAATGGAGAACCTGGAAAGCCAAGCCCGGCAGGAGGCAGCTCAATTTATCAAGGAGATAAAGGAGCAGGCGGAACAGACCGCGGAGAAGGAGGCGAAGAATATCATCATCTCCGCCATTCAAAGATGCGCTGCCGATCATACGGTGGAATCGACCGTCTCGGTGGTCAACCTTCCCAACGAGGAGATGAAGGGGCGGATCATCGGAAGAGAGGGGAGAAACATCCGCTCGTTCGAGACTGCTACCGGAATCGACGTGATCGTGGACGATACCCCGGAAGCGGTGATACTTTCCGGTTACGATCCCATTCGCAGGGAAATTGCCCGGATGGCTCTGGAGAAGTTAACCGTGGACGGGAGAATTCATCCGGCCCGGATCGAGGAAGTAGTGTTGAAATCGGAGAAGGAGATGGAAGTCATCATCCGGGAGACGGGAGAGCAGGCGTCATTCGATGTGGGTATACACGGAATACATCCAGAATTGGTGAAGCTTTTAGGCAAACTCCAATTCCGTACCAGCTACGGACAGAATGTTCTACAGCACAGCAAAGAGGTGGCTTTCTTATCCGGTTTAATGGCAGCCGAGTTGGGATTGGATTCGAATTTAGCCAAAAGGGCGGGATTATTGCACGACATCGGCAAAGCGGTGGACCGGGAGACCGAGGGAACCCATACCCAGATAGGATACAACGTCGCCCAGAAATACGGAGAGAATCCCATAGTGTTGAATGCCATCGCATCGCATCATGAGGATGTCATCTCCGAATCCGCATACTCGGTACTGGTTCAGGCCGCAGACGCCATCTCCGGCGCCAGGCCGGGTGCCCGACGGGAGACTCTGGAAGGATACATCAAGCGATTGGAGAAGCTGGAGGAGCTGGCGGATTCGTTCAAGGGGGTGGCAAAGTCATACGCCATACAAGCCGGACGGGAGATACGGGTTATCGTGGAACATGAGAAAATTGACGATAAAGGAGCCCTGGAGCTGGCAGCAGAGATGGCCAAGAAAATCGAGGCAGAGCTGGAATATCCCGGGCAGATCAAAGTGACGGTGATACGCGAGACCAGAGCAGTGGATTACGCCAAGTAATTTACCGGTTATCATATAAATCTCGCTCCGTTAGTCCCCCTCTCCCCCGCCTATGGTGGGATTTTCAACATGAAACGGAGAGGGGGTAGTATGTGAAGCACAAAAGCAAGGATTTTAGTAATAACAGAAGAGGAATTATCGTTTACCATGAGAAGAAGTGAGATCTTTGCCATCGGGTTGATCTTAATCTCCTTCCTCCTGGGTATATATCTTTATCCCCAGTTGCCTGAGAGGATCGCCTCTCATTGGAATACTCAAGGGAAAGTGGACGGGTATATGTCAAAATTCTGGGGACTTTTCCTGTTGCCATTCATCTTGATTCCGGTTTTCCTCCTTTTCGTTCTAATACCCAGAATAGACCCTTTGAAAGTCAATATTACCAAATTTAGAAATTACTTTGATGGTTTTATGGTGCTCCTGATGCTGTTTTTGTTTTACATCTACCTTCTCACCATATTCTGGAATTTGGGTAGAAGATTCAATTTAGCCGCCATGATGGCGCCGGCTTTGGGCATATTATTCTATTATTGCGGAGTTCTGATCAAGAACGCCAAGAGAAACTGGTTTATCGGAATCAGAACTCCCTGGACTTTAAGCAGTGATATAGTTTGGGATAAGACTCATAAGATAGGGGAGAAGCTTTTTAAAGTTGCCGGTGTTCTTGCCTTTTTGGGAATTATCTTTCAACATTACGCATTTTGGTTAGCTATAATTCCGGTTATTTTGGCCGCGTTATATCCGATCGTTTATTCATATTTCGAGTATCAAAAAGAAATGAGAGGGCAAGTGAGTTAGCCGATTCTATGGATCGGTTTTAATGTATTGGTAGTATCCAATGTTACATTCTTGAGGAAAGATAATTTGAACATACTCTTTATAGCGGATATAGTGGGGAGGCCAGGCCGGTGGGCGGTTTCTCAGGTTTTACCCGATCTAAAGAAGACTCACCAAATCGATTTCACAGTCGCCAACGTGGAAAACGCTGCCGGGGGGTTCGGATTAACCAAGGAGATTGCCAAGAAAATCCACTCCTACGGGGTGGACTGTCTGACCAGCGGAAATCATATCTGGGACCGCCGGGATATCTATCCCTATTTGAACGACGATCAACGTATCTTAAGACCGGTTAATTATCCCCCGAATGTTCCGGGACGAGGGGCGGGTATATTCGAATCCAAGAACGGATTTAAGGTCGGCGTTTTGAACCTCCAGGGGAAAGTCTACATAAAAGAGATAGACTGTCCTTTCCGGATGACCGACTCGGTATTGCAACAAATCAGGGAACAGACTAAAATTATCATAGTAGATGTGCATGCCGAGGCTACCTCCGAGAAGATCGCCTTGGGCTGGTACCTGGATGGACGAGTGTCCGCAGTTTTGGGGAGCCACACGCATGTGCAAACAGCGGATGAAACCATCCTGCCCAGCGGAACCGCCTATATCACCGATGCGGGCATGACGGGTGCGCACGACTCGGTCATCGGCATCACCAAAGAGGATGCTATTGCCCGATTCTTGACCCAGATTCCCCGCCGGTTCACCATCGCCAAAAGAGACGTCAAATTTTCAGGAGTAATAGTGGGGATTGATCCGGAGAGCGGCAAAGCCCAGAATATCCAGAGGATCAGAATCGATGTGCCCCGACCGGAGGAAGAGGAAAAGGACGACGATCAGTTGTGAGAAAAGAGTAACGAGTAAAGAGTATAGAGTTAAGAGTTGAGAGAATAAACATCCAGTTGAATCGGGACAATAGACCTTTCCGGTAGTATTTTGATAAAAGCGCACCTTAAAATATCCAGCTAAATAGGAGTTACCATGGCAGCGGAAATCATCGATGGGAAGAAAATTTCTGCAGAAATCAAAGAGGGTTTGAAAGACAAGATAATCCGGCTTAAAGAGAGGGGGAAAGTTCCCGGGCTGGCGGCGGTTATGGTCGGAGATAACCCGGCATCGCAGGTTTACGTAAACATGAAAGTGAAAGCTTGCGAAGAGATCGGTATCTATTCCGAAGTTTCCCGCTATCCCAAGGATTTACCGGAAGGGGAGCTGATGAAGAAGATAGACGAATTGAATCAGCAGAATAACATCCACGGAATTTTAGTTCAATTCCCCATGCCAGCACAGATAAGTGAAGAAAAAGTGATCTTAGCCATCGATCCGAAAAAAGACGTGGACGGATTCCACCCCTTCAATGTGGGAATGATGTTAACCGGTAAACCCACTTTCCTGCCTTGTACTCCTCTGGGCATTCAGGAGCTTTTGGTAAGATCCGGGCATGATCCTTCCGGAAAGCATGTGGTGATATTGGGTCGGGGAAGTCTGGTGGGCCGACCGCTTGCCCCCATGCTCTATCAAAAAGCTAAGGGCGCCAACGCCACCGTTACCATTTGCCATACCGGCACGAAGAATTTACCCGACATCACCAGACAGGCAGATATCCTGATTGCGGCGATGGGGAAAGCACGATTTGTTACCAAGGATATGGTCAAACCAGGTGTGGTAGTTATCGATGTGGGGACTAACCGGATCGAAGACCCGACTACCAAATCCGGATACAGATTAGTCGGAGATGTCGATTTTAATTCAGTCAGTCAGATTGCTATCGCTATCACGCCGGTGCCCGGAGGCGTGGGACCGATGACCATTGCCATGCTCTTGTCCAATACAGTCAGGTCGTGTGAAATGCTGTAAATGGGGCGGTCAACGGATGTAGTAGTTCGGCTTCCTTCGGCTTTGCCTCAGGACAAGTCGCTCACTATCTTCGACGGATTAAACGATATCGGCGGGGCTGGGAGCCCCGCCTACGGATTATATGCTTTAAATCATATTTCGAATATTTAACGATTGTTCTTGTCGGAAATGTCTAAAGAAGCAATTAAGGTAAAAGAGGGCTACAAGATCGCAAAGTGCTGTTCTCCGCAGCTGACCGATACTATCATCGGATACTACAGTTACAATAACATTCTCATTGTTCACAAATCTGCTTGTGAAAATCTGGAGAAGTCAGAGTCTAAAAGGCTAGTATCTCTAACCTGGTCTGAAATACAGGAAAAGGAAGAGGAGAAACCGGATAAAGATTATTACGATCTGGATGAAATTGATTTCCGCATCCTGCAACATCATCAGTCTATGGGTGTGGATTACTCCTGGATGGTAGCGTCTGCATTGAACATCGATCCGGAGCTGATTTTCGAACGGCATAAGAAATTGAAAGAGCTGAAACTTCTAAAACGGGTGGAACCGGTAATGATTCAATACCGCAAAAACATCGTAGACAGCAAATGGATCAAACACCGGAACCACACCTATTATCAGATCACCCCCAAAGGTTTGATATACCTGAACTTCTTTGTTTCTCAAAGCAGGAAGAATTCGACGCAGTAAATTTTAACCATCCTATTTTTCATCTCAATATATTTACATTTTCATAAATTTCTTTAATGCAGCTAATGCCTCTAACTCCAACAGCTTAACTTATTTGTTGTGATGGAATTATAGTAGAAAGGTTGGTTTTAATCCCGCGTAAGCTGTTTTTTTGTTATACCAAGGAAAATCTTTTCGGACAAATGTAAAGAAACACAAGTTTTCACCCGATTATAATTCTATGAGTGAAAGGGGATGCGGCTTGAGGTATATTCAAACTTTAGTATTTGGGAGACACCAAGTTTGATTCAAACTATGAGCATAAAAACCAAAGAAATCGGGTTAACCGGAAATCTAAATACGGTTTCCCTATCTGATTTGCTTCAGCTTATCAGCGTCTCCGGTAAAACGGGGATGCTTTTTATCTCCAAGGATAACCAAAAAAGGGAGATTTACTTCAATAAAGGGGATATTATTTACGCCACTTCATGGGGGAGTGAAGATGAGCTTCTGGGTAACCTGCTTCTAATCCAAAGAAAGATTCTTAAACCGGATTTAGAAAAAGCTCTGAGTCTGCAAAAACTGACCAACAAAAGATTGGGCGATATACTGTTTGAGATGAGGGTTTTAACCAGGGATGAGGTGATCGAATGTCTTCAATCACAAATCGAAGAGATCATCTACAGCTTGTTCGGATGGAGTTTCGGGGAGTTCATTTTTTATGACGGCAAACAACCTCAGCCAGAACAGATTACCACGCAGCTTAATACCATGAATGTGATCATGGAGGGGAGTAGAAGAATAGATGAGTGGACCCAGATCAAGGATACTTTTCCCTCGGCTGATATGGAGCTTTGGGTGATTAGAAATCCCAAAATAAAGGCGACATCGGTCACCATAACGGTGGATGAGCTGCAATTGCTCCCTTTGATCTCCGGAGACAGGACCATCTCGGAGTTATTACCGGTAAGCCCCTTGAGCGAATTCCATACCTACAAAGCATTATACAATTTAATTACTTCGGGGTGGATAGAAAAGGGGGAAAAGAAGAAAGCAAAAATCCAGGAGATAGACTGTGAAAAACTGATCTATGACGTATTGATCCGGCTCTATTCCCAGTTGTATCAAACCATAGAACAGCTTGCCTCGCAAAAGTTAGGGGAGGGAGCAAGAACAGTCCTGACCAGGTGTTTTTATGTTCAGAAATCGTCCAACCCCATATTGACCAGGCTGGAGAGTTCCGATAATTTTTTAGATTTTCGTCATCTTAAGAGTTTGATAGACAAGCTGCCCCAGACGGTCCGATTTCATAAACTCATCAATGCCCTAAATGATCTGCTCCTGGAATTCATCCAAGCCATCAACCGTAGCTTAGGCCGGAATATTACCCAACAGTTGATATCCCAAATAAAGAAGGAAACCGCGCAGGTGGTGGCTGAAAATAGATGGGTGGCAAAAGAATATGATTTGGAAGAAGAGATCATAAAAATCTTAAAAATGAGCCAAATATGCTGATAAAATATCACAATAAGTATTCTACCGGAAAAGTAAAAAAGGTTTTAATTAGCTGTTTCTGCTTCAGTTTAGTGCTAGGGACTATCTTTCCATGTTTTGCATGGTCCGAAGGAGAAAGGCTGCAGACTGAAGTGGGGGGATTCTCGACCAACCCAACTTTGGCAGCCCTTTTGGATGTTATGCTTTTACTGGGTATTCTTACCTGTTTTTTCATCTCAGTGAAAGTCAAATCCTTCTTGAGAGACGGGGAACTGGCTTCAGGTTGGACCCTGTTTTCCCTTTCTTTTGTTCTTCTGTTTATCGCTCAGCTCATTAGCCTATCATTAAACGTCAACCTTCTCAATGTATCCTTTAGCATTGTATCGCTGATCCGTCTTTTATCCATTTTTATCCTGGCCTCAGGCATATATTTCATGAAAAAGGTTCTGAGCTAAACGGAAGCTTTCGGGGCTTTTCGAAAAGTCTTCCTTAACTGCACTCCTATGCCGCTTTATCCCTATCAAAGCTCCAGAAGCCACAGATTATAGCTTTTTTAGATCATCAAGTTAAGTAACCTAATTTGACTGTCGATAAACTTTATAGTCAGAAATGAGGACTATTATTTTGGTCTTCAAGATGATCTTGGTCTAGATATTTCCTGCTATGATGGGATTCTTACAGAGACTGCAGGGGAGAATTGTCTGTTGAAGATAAACTGCTGTGAACTGGTTCGTTGGGGAAGCAACAACTTGAGCTGAGGGAATTTATGTGTCCAACTACTTCAATAGATCTGGATGAAAGAATCGAGAAGTGCGAGAAGATTTTGTCTGACAATTCGGATTCTTTGATTTTTGCGGCGCTATCCGACGCTTATCGCAGAAAAGGCGACTTGGCTAAGGCATTCCATGTCTGCGGCCGGGGACTAAAACTCAATCCGGATTATGGTCCCGGGCATATGGTTATGGCAAAGATCAATTTCGAAAGGGGAATGTATTGCGAGGCAGAAAGGGAGCTTTTGCTGGTGGTCCAGGCAGAAGGTAAAACCAGAACCACGGAGCTTCTCTTAGCTCAGATACTGATTAAAAAAAGTCAAATCAATGAGGCCAAGAGGATATTAGAGAAGCTTAAGGTTACCGATCCAACCAACCAGATTATTCAGGAACTCCTTCAGAACCTCCTTCCGGAAATGGAAACAGAGAAAACAGGTTATGATGCCATGGCGATCGAGGAGTGCGGGTATTTAGAGAAGGTAACTAATCTCAAGGATGCGGTGGGTTATTTAAAATCGCTGCAAGGTGTAATGGGTGCTTTGGTGGTGGGCGATGACGGATTGGTTCTGGAGAGCAAGCTGAACCCCCATTTGAAGAAGGAATTGATCACCACCATAACTACCCTTATATCCCAGAAAGTCAAGGAGGATATCGCCAATATTGATCTGGGGGATTATTTGCAAATCATGGTAGAGACTTCTGCGTTAGAATTATGGATTACCCGGTTCGATCATCAAATCTTGGTATTATGTTGCTCACCGGATGCCCATCTGGGCGCCCTGAAGATAAGAGTATCGGAGATACTGGAATATCTGTCTCGAAATAACAAGTAAAAGGGGGAAAGGTGAATGTAGAATATAGAAGGGAATTAAGAGGAATCATTTTAGTCTCCCTTTTCATCATGGTGATTCCTTTGATATTATTCCCCAGAGACTTCGGATTAAACTGGAATTCCTCCCTCTTTTTGCACTTTACAGTAGAATTAGGCTGGTATACGCTAATATTATACATAGCCCTCCATAGACCGTCTGCCCAGCAAATGATTGCCTGTATCATGCTGACTTTAGTTTACCGGATTGTATTGGGATTGGGTTTTACACTTTTTCTTATGATCATGCTGTCACAATCACTTTCCTCTGCCCTGACGTCAGGGGTGTATCAATTTACTCCAGCCTTTATTATTCAAGCTTTTATATCTCCTTTCGTGCTTAAGTCCATTTTGGGAGGCTTTATGAAAAAAACCGAAAAAGAGGAACAGGAGCCTACTCAACTCCCGAAAATAGCTTTGGATGCTTTTTCTCTATCTCCTCCTCAAGGAAGGATTTTAACGGACAAACTGACGGGGAGAGGTATGGTGGCAGGAGAAAAAGAGCTGAAGATTACCAGAGTTGACAATCTGGAAAGCATTCTGCATTACATTAAAGAATACTCCGGAGTGAAAGCAGCCTTATTGGTGGATGAAGAAGGTTTGGTGGTGGCTGGGGATGCTTCTTCTGATCAGGACACAGAAACGGTTGCTTCTTATGCCCTGTGCCTGAAGGAAGTAAATGATCAGGTGTTGGAGAAAATGGGAGGAAAAAGCTCGGAGCGAATCAACATTCACACATCTGCACTATGGATTTCCTTAAATCAGATAGACCGTTTTCTATTGGTGGTGGTGGCGGATAATAGCACGGGCGAACTGCTTTCGGTCCGGATAATGCAGTCCCTGTTAGCCACAAAGAGGTTTCTTGCCGAAAAGTACCAGGAAAATATACTAAAAGCTGTGGAGGGGTGATATGTTCCAGATATTGGAAGAGTTGAACAGAACCACCGGAATCAATGGCAGTATGATCGTGGGAAAAGACGGAATCGTTATCGCTGCTGATTTGAAAGATAATCTTCAGGACGAAGCTGTGGGAGCCTCGGCTGCTTCCATTGTGGATATAGTCAAAAAGTCGATGGAGCGTCTTTCCAACGAAAATCTGAAACAGATAACCGTAGAAGCCAGCAAAGGGAAACTGTTTCTAACTGAAGTTGGGATTGGGATTTTGGCAGTTACCACTGATCCTCAGGTAAATGTGGGACTGGTTCGGTTGGAGATTAAAAATGCAGCGGAAAAGATAAAGGTTGCCCAGAAGTCCGCTTAAAAAGGATCGAGGTTATCTTTGGGAGAGAGAAGATGGCATCCATAAACTATGCCTTTAAGGAGATATCGTGCAAGATCGTTTATTACGGACCGGGACTCTCCGGGAAAACCACTAATCTGCAATATGTCCATCAAAAGATCCCCCCCCAAACCAGAGGGGAACTGATCTCCTTAGCCACGGACCAGGATAGAACCCTTTACTTCGATTTCCTTCCGGTAAACATCGGCAAAGTACATGGCTTTTCCACCAAGTTTCAACTTTATACCGTTCCCGGACAGGTTTATTACAATGCCACTCGAAAGCTGGTCTTGAGGGGAGTTGACGGCTTGGTTTTTGTGGCAGACTCCCAGAAATCCAAAATGGATGAAAACCTGGAAAGCTACCAGAACCTGGTGGAGAATTTACTCGAATACGGATATAATCTAAATAAAATGCCACTGGTGCTGCAATACAACAAGAGAGACTTAACTCCGATCATTCCGGTGGAAGAGCTAGAGAAAGCCTTGAATCCCCAGGGGCTTCCTTTCTATGAAGCCGTGGCTGTCCGGGGAGCGGGCGTATTTGATACCTTGAAATGCATCAGCAAGCTGGTCCTGGATCAGGCTAAGCGTAAACAGTTGTTTCCGAAGAGGGAAATTGAGATTAAAGAGGAAGAAACCCATCCAGCGGGCGTATCTCAAATTCCTTTGGGTGAACAAATGACCGTAGTTGCTGATTCATCCGTTCCGGTCGAAAGCCAACCGACTTCAACCGTCATCACTCTGGTTGAAGAAAAACCAGCACCCATCCCTGAAGAGATCATCCCCCAACCACTAATAGCTCTGGAAAAGACCCAACCGGGAGTTGAACTTAAGATCGGAGAAATAACCGGGGGAAATCAAATGAAGGCGGAGATGCCGGTTACGAAAGCAGGTCCCACTTTAATCAGCTGGTCCGCCGGTAAAAGGACCAAGCCAAAAGGATTCTTTTTATGGCGATTCTTTAAGCAGTTGTTCAAACGGTAGAATCAAGCGGAGGTGTTAAATTGAAACAGGACGATCTGGTGATTTATGAAGAACAAATCGAGCAAATAGAGAAAACTCTAAGGCGGCTGATCAAGGACGCTCAAGCCAAGTGCGTTCTATTGGTGGATAAGGATGGTCATTTAATCACCCGTCAGGGTTTTACTCAATCTTTAGACACCACTGCATTGGCTGCACTTTTAGCGGGTAGTTTTGCCTCCACCCGGGAAATCGCCCGGCTGGTGGGAGAACCGGAGTTTTCCGTACTTTTCCATCAGGGGAAAAAGGATCACATTCATATCTCTCTGGTGGGAGAAAGGACCATTCTGGCTGTTATCTTTGACGACCGGACCACCATCGGTATGGTCCGGCTCTATGCCAAAGAGGTTTCGGAAAGTCTAAATCAGGTTCTATCTTCTGAAAAACCGGAAGAAAACCGGACCGAAAGTGAGAACAGACCTGAAACAGATTCTGAATATGCAGCCTCGGTCGAAACCAGACTGGACGACATCTTTTCCGATAAAACTTAAGCTGTTTCCATCGGATGGTTTCGGTCATCTAAGATCAAACCAGGTCACAATCAGTGCGATCCAGATATATAGGAAAAAGCCCATGTCACGTGAATTAGGAGATATGCTGGTCAAAGCCGGCAAAATATCGGAGGAACAGCTAACCCAGGCTTTGGACCTGCAGAAAAAGAGCGATGAGAAATTAGGGAATATTCTGATCCGGATGGGAATCATCAGCAACGAGGATGAACTGTCCGAATTCATCGGCAAGCAGTTGAATATCGGAGCCTTAAGGCTTTCCGATATCGAGCTGAATCCGGAAGTGGTCAAGATGATCCCGATGGATATTGCCAGGAAATTCAACGTTATCGCCGTAGGCAAGCTGGGGAAAACTCTGATTGTAGCTATCTCCGATCCCAATAATATCTATGTGCTGGATGCGGTAAAATTCATCACCGGATGCTCGGTGCAGCCGGTGATAAGCCCGGAAAAAGCCATTCAGAAAGCGATTGAAAATTACTACCGGGATGCCGCGGGTATCACCGAGATATTGAAAGGGATGAAAGAGGAGGATCTGGAGGTAATCGACGAGAACGATGAAGCGGTTAACGAGCAGGATCTAAGAGCGCAGGTGCAGGACAGACCTTTGGTCAAGCTGGTGGATTCCATCATCGGGGATGCCATCCGCCGGGGTTGTTCGGACATTCATCTGGAAACTTACGAGAAGAGAATCCGGGTCAGATATAGACTGGATGGGGATCTGCAGGAGATGTCCCCTTTGCCTTTCAAATACCGGGCGGCAATAGTCTCCCGGGTCAAAATCATGGCGGATTTGGACATCTCCGAAAGAAGATTACCGCAGGACGGCAGGATAAAAGTCAAATTTGGCGATCGGGCGGTGGATTTGCGAGTATCAGTGCTCCCCACTATTTTTGGCGAAAAGGTGGTGATGCGAATACTGGACCCGAGAAGCGTCAACGTGGATTTGACTAAACTGGGATTCGCCGAATCATCTTTAGCCGAATTTGACAAAGCCATCCATCTCCCTTATGGTATGATCCTGGTAACCGGTCCCACCGGAAGCGGAAAAACCACCACCCTGTATTCTGCCTTAAAACAGATTAATACTATTGATATAAATATCATGACGGCAGAAGATCCGGTAGAGTTCAATTTTGAAGGGATAAATCAAGTGGCGGTGAAAAGTGAGATCGGATTGACTTTTGCTTCCGCCTTGAGGTCCTTTTTAAGACAGGATCCGGACGTGGTCATGGTCGGAGAGATAAGAGATGGTGAAACCGCGGAGATTGCAGTACGAGCCGCTCTAACCGGGCACCTGGTTTTTTCCACTCTGCATACCAATGATGCCCCCAGCACTATTGACCGATTGATCGACATGAGCATCCCCAGCTATCTGGTAGCTTCCTGCGTCAGATTGGTCATGGCGCAAAGAATGGTGCGTAAGGTCTGCACTAATTGCAGGCAGGAGACAAAACTCACGCCCGAGACTTTACAGGTGCTGGGACTGACCGAGAATGATATCCAAGACCATAAAATTTATGAGGGAAAAGGATGTAACGAATGTAATAATACAGGTTATTCAGGAAGAATCGGTATTTTCGAGGTGATGCCCATGAGCCCGGCTATTGAAAGGATGATCTTAGATAAAGCCTCCAGCATGGACATACGACAACAAGCCATTACCGAAGGTATGCTTACTTTAAGAACCGCCGCCTTGGAAAAGCTAAAGCATGGCGTCACCACGGTGGCGGAGGTCTTGGCGGTAACGGCTTTATGAGGCTTATTGAATGAAATTTCCACCCGGGAGAAAAAAACCATATATTTAAGAATCAATCTAACCAGTCGATAATATTAAAGAGCCTCATTTCTTTTGTTTAAAAGAGGAGAAAACCGGAGCATAAAATGGTTACCTTACGAGAACTTCTGGAGTTGATGGTAAAGAAAAACTCATCCGATCTTCATCTGACTGTCGGTTCACCGCCCCAGTTGAGAGTAGACGGAAAATTGGTCAAGACCGATTACGACATACTGAACGCAGAAGACACCAAGAAGCTGGCTTACAGCATCATGAATGAAAAACAGAAACAGAAGTTCGAGGAGAAAAGCGAGCTGGATTTGTCCTTCGGCATTGAGCATTTAAGCCGCTTCCGGTGTAATGTCTTCATTCAGCGGGGTAACGTGGCGGTGGCTTTAAGGCAGATTCCTTTCCACATCCCCAGCTTCGAGGAGTTGGGCGTACCCAAGGTGGTGGCGGACCTGGCCAATTTGCCGCGAGGTTTGGTGCTGGTGACCGGTCCCACGGGGAGCGGAAAATCCACTACCTTAGCCGCCTTAATCAACAAGATCAATCAGGAGAGGCACTGCCATATTCTTACCGTGGAGGATCCCATCGAATATCTTCACCGGCATAATTCATCTTTGATCAACCAGAGGGAAGTGTTCGCCGACACCAGCTCCTTTGCCAGCGCTCTGAAATACGCCTTGAGGGAGGATCCGGATGTGGTGATGGTGGGAGAGATGAGAGATCTGGAAACCATGGAATCAACCTTAAACATTTCCGAGACCGGACACTTAGCTTTTGCCACCTTACACACCAACTCCTGCGTAGAATCGATCAACCGAATCATTGACGTTTTCCCCAACAATCAGCAGGAACAGGTGCGGGTAACCGTTTCCTTCGTTATGCAGGCGGTGGTAAGTCAACAGCTGATTCCCAAGATCGGAGGCGGACGGGTCTTGGCTTTGGAGGTCATGATTTGCACACCGGCAATCAGAGCGGTCGTTCGGGACGACAAGATCCACCAAATTTACAGCCTGATGCAAGCAGGACAGAAATACGGAATGAAAACCATGAATCAATCCTTAGCTGAGCTCTATTTAAAGCATAAGATTACTTTAGGCGACGCTTTGGGAAGAAGCTCCAACATTCAAGAGCTGAATGAACTTTTGGCTAGAAAAGCCGAGATAAACCAGCGCGGGCTTACCGTCGAGGTATGAACATCCAGCGGATGAGGTAGGTAGAATCAGAACCAGAAAAGAGTTTGTTTTGCAGATCGGAAAATACACCAACATAAATATTAAGCCATGAATGAAGGGACTTCAAATTCGGTTTAAAGGATTTTTGTAAAAGGAAGGAGGACAGGTTGCCAGTTTTCACCTATAAGGGAAAAACATTGGCCGGGACTCAAGTTGCCGGTGAGTTGAAGGTAAGGGACCGTGCTGAACTGGAAAGGATATTGAGAAGCAAAAAGATTTTAGTTTCTCAGGTCGCAACCAAGCCTTCTCAGATAAGCTTGAGGATTGGCACGGGCATCAAGAAAGTGCATATATCCCGTTTCACCCGGCAATTTGCCACCATGATCGCAGCTGGACTGCCCATGGTTCAGTGTCTGGAGATATTATCCCAACAGATGGAATCAGTAAACTTGAGAAAGATAGTCGGACAGATTAAGGAAAGCGTACAAGCAGGTACCACCTTAGCTGAAGCTTTGTCCAAACATAAAAAGGTGTTTGATGATTTGTTCGTTAACATGGTGGATGCCGGTGAGATCGGCGGAGCTTTGGACGTCATTTTGATGAGGCTGGCCGGTTACAGAGAAAAGGCCGATGCTCTTACCCGCAAGGTTAAAGGCGCAATGATATATCCGGCAGTAGTGATGACAGTGGCTATCGGGGTCACCTTTATCATGTTGACCTATATAGTCCCGGTTTTCGCCAAGATGTTTGCGGGTTTGGGAGCGGAATTGCCCGCCCCTACCAAATTTATCCTCTCCTTAAGCGGTTTCCTTCGCCATAACATCTTGACCGGTGTCGTATTGTTGATTCTAGCGGTGATTGCCTATAAGTTCTATTCTCGGACAGACAAAGGGCGGCTCAACGTGGACAAAGCCAAGCTTAGAATTCCACTGATCGGAGATCTAATCAAGAAAAGCTCAATAGCCAGATTTTCTCGGACATTGGGCACTCTCATCTCATCCGGAGTTCCCATTTTGCAAGCCCTGGAAATCACCGCCCGTGCCTCGGGCAACCGGGTGATACACGATGCAATCAAAAGATCAGTCCTCTCCATAGCGGAGGGAGAGACCATTACTGCGCCACTGAAGGCGTGTGGAGTGTTCCCGCCCATGGTTACCCAGATGATTTCGGTAGGGGAAAAGACCGGAGGCTTAGACGAGATGCTTTCCAAAATAGCGGATTTCTATGATGAGGAGGTGGATGCCGCGGTAGCAGCTTTAACCTCCATCATCGAGCCGGTAATAATAGTATTCATGGGAATCGTAATCG
The DNA here is from genome assembly GCA_903908285.1 of uncultured candidate division Zixibacteria bacterium. GTDB lineage: Bacteria > Zixibacteria > MSB-5A5 > MSB-5A5 > SM1-73 > CAIVRH01. The sequence goes on along the minus strand of CAIVRH010000048.1, from coordinate 197,061 downwards.
GGGGCATCATGATTTCCATGTATTTGCCCATGTTCGAGATTATAGGGAAAATAAGCTGATTGATCCCATCCGAATTTGCCGGAATCAAACTACGCTATTTTCCACCCAAAATCAAGTACACCACTGCTTTTACTGCAGTGGTGTTACTTTATGATGGGTTCAACCGTTTCATAAATAAGAAAACCAAACCGGCAAGGGTCAACAGATATATACCCAAATTAAATCAGAGACCGAGTTTCCTTAAAAGTATGAGAACATAACCAAGTAACCCCTTAGCTCGCATGACAAAAATGTATTTATAAAACAGCAGCAATCATGCTGACATCCGTTCCCCACCTTAATCCCTTACTTCTCTGCCACTTTTAGAAATGAAAGGGCAAAAGGGAAAAGAAAACGGTACGCGCATATGAACCAAAATTTAGTTAATCCAGAATCGTCATATTCCAAATTCCCCTGGTTTCTACTGCTGCGCATCTGCATATTCATTCTGCTGATGACCGTGGTAGTCTTCTTTTTCCATATGCCGAGTATTTTTGTTCTCCCCTTCACCCTTTATTCGATAATTACCTTAGCCGTTCTCCTGTTGATCACCTCCGGCTTGAACAAAACCCGGAAGTTTCTGTTTGGTACGCTGGTGATCGTGCAATTCCTCCTGGAGGCGATTATCGAGACCATGTTAATCCACCATACCGGTGGAATCGACAGCCCTTTTTCGATACTTTTTATCTTAAGCATTCTCTCTGCAAGTATTATCTATCGGTTAGTGGGAAGCACGGTCATGGCAAGTTTATCCAGCCTGGGATATGCCATAATTCTGCTGTCGGAGGAAGGTTTCGATTTCTCTTTGAAAAATCTTCAAATGCTGAGCGATGCTTCATTTTATAAAGCCTTCCTCTACGTCTGCACCTTCTTTCTGGTGGCATTTATCAGCGGATACTTAGCCCAGAGATTGAAAGTGAAAGGGGAGGAGCTGTGGAATGCATCTTTGGAGTTAAACAAGATCAGGGCGGACACGAATGAGATTCTGAAGCACATGAAAAGCGGTCTAATCACCGTCGATGCCTGGGGCCGGATCGTATATTTCAACCGCTCCGCCGAAGAAATTTTGGGATATACAGAGGCTGAAGTAAAGGGAAAGGATTGCCGGGAGGCATTCCAAGAAAGGATGCCGGAGTTGGCAGAGAAGATACTCCAGGTTATCAAATACAGCCAGGAGGATTCCAGAGGGTTTTTATATATCAACGGTAAAAGCAGGCAGAAAATTCCGATCGGGATAAGCACATCATTTTTAGGTGATAAAAAAGGGGGAGTAACAGGGGTGATTGCCATCTTTCAGGATATCACCGAGGTTATGAAGTTGGAAGAAAAGATGAGGGTTTCTGACAGATTGGCCGCAGTGGGCGAACTTTCCGCCGGAATCGCTCATGAAATTCGAAATCCATTGGCTTCCATTTCCGGTTCGGTGGAAGTTTTAAAAGAAGAACTCTCTTTATCCGAAGAAAACCAGAAACTTTTTGAGCTTATCATCAAGGAGACGGGGAGATTGAATCAGATTCTGACGGATTTCCTTGAATATTCCCGCATTGGTCCCTCGATGCTAAGCAAGGTGGAACTGGTTCATCTTCTGGATGAAGTCATCCAGTTGGTCCGGAAACACCCAGCATATAAATCCACCATATCTATAACCAGATCCCTTTCCTCGGATGTTCTGTACGTTTTGGGAGAGGAAAATCAGATCAAGCAGATTATGATTAATCTGTTGGTGAATGCTTTGGAAGCTATGGAGGAGAGGGGGGGAGAGATCCACATTGCAGATAAGAGCTTAAATCAAATGGATCAGTTTTACTTCTGCGAAGAGGAGCCGGAAGAATCCGACTGGATTCCCATCGCTTTAATCGATCCAGGAAAGGGTATGACCGATGAGCAGAAAGAAAAGATATTTTCCCCGTTCTTTTCTACCAAGAGGAGCGGAACCGGACTGGGATTAGCTATAGTGCAGAGATTAGTAAATAATTTGGGCGGAAGAATAGAATTCCGCAGCCAGCCGGATAAGGGTTCCACCTTTGTAGTCTACTTTCAAAGATACCACAAAGACAAGGTCAAGCTTCTATTCCCCGAAGAGACTGATTATGTAAATCAGATGATTTGATCCTCCAGGAAATAACAATTCATTTCATATAATAGTCTACTTCAATTCCAAATTCCTCGAAATAAAAAAGGGGAAACTGAAACTCCGCCCCACAAATTACATTTATGTATCTGGATTCCCGCTTGTTTTATTGCTTTGTTAAAATCTCATCATAGAGATGCAGTCTATTCTCCGCCCGGCGCAGAGCAGTCATGGCGCGGGGGATGTCGATTCCCTGCTCCCTGGACCGTAATCTCTGCTTGGCTCTATCCATAGCCCGTTTAGCTCTTTCCAAATCTATGTCGTTGATAAACTCAATCGAATGGGCAAGTATGGTGACTTGATTCTTCAAAACCTCCATAAAACCACCACCCACCGAAAAAAACAGCTCCTGATTCTTCTGATCTTTTACAGTAAGTTTTCCGGGAACTAAAGCGGTTATCAGAGGAGCATGATCGGTCAACACCCCCAAATACCCTTCCGAACCGGGAGCAATGAGAGAAGTTACTTCATCTTCGTAGAAGATCTTTTCTGGAGTAACAATGGATAGATGATACATAGGGTCTAATCCTGTCCACAGTCCACAGTCGACGGTCCACAGTAAAACCTATTATGTCTGTAAATGTGACAATACTGCAAATAGCTGATGTTAGTTGATATCGGGTATTCTCGTTCCAGCAGCATCGGTGATAATTTCATATCTGTTATTAAACTAATCCTTTCTTGATTTGTTCCGCTTTCTCGTAGACTTCCTCAATTCCACCCAGCATATAAAATGCCTGTTCCGGGATATCATCCATCTCTCCATTCAATATCTTCTTGAAACCTTTGATAGTGTCCTCCAGCTTCACATACCGGCCATGGGTGCCGGTAAATGCCTCTGCCACGAAAAAGGGTTGGGATAGAAATTTCTGAATCCGGCGGGCCCGTCCCACCTGCACCTTATCCTCTTCTGAAAGCTCATCCATTCCTAAAATGGCAATGATGTCCTGCAAGTCTTTATACCTCTGCAGAATCCTTTGGACCTCCCGAGCGGTCCGGTAATGTTCCTCACCCAAGATTAGCGGGTCCAAAATACGAGAGGTGGAAGCCAACGGGTCTACTGCCGGATAGATTCCCAAATCTACGATCTGACGGGATAGCACGGTGGTAGCATCCAGATGTGAGAAAGTAGTAGCGGGCGCCGGATCGGTCAAATCATCTGCCGGAACGTAGATGGCTTGGACTGAGGTGATGGACCCGTTCTTGGTGGAGGTTATTCTTTCCTCCAATTCCCCTAATTCAGTGCCCAGGGTGGGTTGATAACCCACCGCTGATGGCATCCTACCCAAGAGTGCAGAAACTTCAGATCCGGCCTGGATAAACCTGAAGATATTATCAATGAACAAAAGGATATCCTGGTGTTCTTCATCTCTGAAATATTCTGCCATAGCCAAGCCCGAAAGCCCCACCCTTAAACGTGCTCCCGGGGGTTCATTCATCTGACCAAATACCATCACGGTTTTGGAAATCACTCCCGATTCTTTCATGTCCAACCAGAGATCGTTTCCCTCACGGGTTCTCTCTCCCACTCCGCAGAATACTGAATAACCTCCGTGTTCGGTAGCGATACTTCTGATTAACTCCATTACGATCACGGTTTTACCCACCCCGGCTCCACCAAAAAGTCCTACTTTTCCTCCTTTGGGATATGGTGCGAGTAGGTCAATTACCTTGATTCCGGTCTCGAGCATTGAGGTTTTCGTTTCCTGGTCCTCCAGGGTTGGAGCAGATCTGTGGATGGGATACCTCTTGTTGATATTCTTTACTGGTCCCAACTCATCTATGGGTTCACCCAGAAGGTTGAAGATTCTCCCCAGCGTTCCTTCCCCCACCGGAACGCTTATCGGACCACCGGTATCCAGGGCGAGCATTCCCCGGACCAACCCATCTGTGGATGCCATAGAGACGCATCGTACCAGGTTGTCACCTAGATGGAGAGCTACTTCCAGCGTGAGATCGATACCCTTCTTTTCATCCTGAATTTTAATGGCATTGTAAATATTGGGCAGTTTGTCCGAATCAAACTCGCAGTCCACCGTTGCTCCGATTACCTGCTTTACTTTTCCGAAGTTTGGGCTAGCCACATTTACTCCTTTCCCTGCTCCCTAAAAACCGTTGAAATGATTCAAGGGTTCGAGGGGTCAAGGGGTCAAGCGGATGTTTAAAATGTGATCATCTGTTTCAGCATTTATTCAATATTTCTACACATTCTTGGATACTATTCAAATAACTTGCCAAGATTTATCCAAAATCATTAATATTGAAATTATACTTTGTCAATCACAACTGATTACTTCATTTGATCACTGGAACTCTTGAACCCTATTTTTATCCTTTCAGCGCTTCTGCTCCGGTAGTAATCTCTAACATCTCCTTAGTGATGGAAGCTTGCCGGAGTTTATTTAAAACCAAAGTAAGATGCTCGATCATGTCTTCAGCATTCTTAGTGGCTGCCCCCATGGAGATCATACGAGAGCCATGCTCAGAGGCAAAGGATTCTGCCAAAACCATCTGCACCCTCATCATACAATAATCGGGCAGGAGGTCTCGAAATATCTGCTGCGGATCAGGTTCGAAAATATAATCCACATAGGTTTCCTTTCCTCCAGCTTCGGTTTGTTGCTCGATATTAAGAAACTTCTCGGTAGTAACCCGGTAGGTTACCGTGGAGACAAACCGGGTGTATATAATATAAATCTCGTCTACTGCACCTGATAGAAAGAGCGCGATTAAGCCATTGGAAATCTGCTTGACTTGAGCCCAGTTAAGATTTACACCTAGGTTGAGATATTTCTGTCTGATCTCCCACGGTTTTTTAGAATAGTAGGTGTATGCTTTTCTGCCTATGACCGCCAAAACGACTTTCCCCGGTTCATAGTTCCTTAAAAATCTATCAGCTTGATGGATAACCTTATGGTTATATGAGCCGCACAAACCGCGATCGGAGGTTATCACCACCAGCCCGGTCTTTTTCACCTCCCTTTTCTCCATAAGGGGATGAACCAGCGATGTTATATTCCGGGTCAGATTATCCAGCATCGCCTGCATTTTGGAGGCATAAGGACGGGATGATTCGAGCTTGGTTAGAGCTTTTCTCAATCTGGCAGCCGCCACCATCTCCATAGCTTTGGTGATCTGCTGGGTTCCCTGAATGCTTTTTATTCTTCTTCTTAAATCCCGAAGTGTAGACATATCGCTGAATTTTGGAGTGTTCACCTTCAGGTGAACAAAGAATAGCTTTGTTTTCGGATTAGTATTGAGTCAAACCGCAGCTTACCGTCTGGATTGGACTCATTCCGGTTTGAGTCTATCTTTGAATTCCTCTTTGAATTTATTTATAGCCTGGTTTAATTTGCTCTCTGTGTTCTGTTCCAAATCCTTGGTGGTTGAGATGGCATGCCCCACATCCGGATAGTTTTTTTCCATGAAGAGATAGAATTCATCTTCGAATTTCTTAACCGAATCCAATGGAAGATCATCCAAATAACCGTGGGTAGCGACATAGATGATCATCACCTGTCTTTCCAAGGATACCGGGACATATTGCCCCTGTTTTAATACCTCCACGGTTTTTTCACCCCGGATTAAGTATGTTTTGGTGGACTCATCCAATTCGGTTCCAAACTGGGCAAAGGCAGCCAATTCCCGGTACTGTGCCAGATCCAAACGGATTCTTCCTGCCACCTTTCTCATAGCCTTAACCTGAGCTTTTCCACCAACCCGCGATACCGATATGCCCACATTAATCGCCGGTCGCACTCCGGCGTAAAACAAGTCCGTCTCAAGATAGATCTGTCCGTCAGTTATGGAAATGACGTTGGTGGGAATATAAGCGGTCACGTCTCCGGCCTGAATTTCCACAACGGGAATGGCAGTCAGAGAACCGCCACCCAGATCGTCTTTTAGCTTAGCTGCTCTTTCCAAAAGCCGGGAATGTAGATAGAAAATATCCCCCGGAAAAGCTTCTCTTCCGGGCGGCCGTCTCAAAAGCAATGACATCTGGCGATATGCCTGAGCGTGTTTAGTCAAATCGTCATAAAATACTACCACATGTTTTCCGTTATATAAAAATTCCTCTCCTATAGCACAACCGGCATAGGGAGCGATATACTGTAGAGGTGCAGGTTCGGTTGCCGTAGCTACTACCACGGTGGTGTATTCCATGGCTTGATGCTCTTCTAGAACCTTTATTAGCTGAGCTACAGTGGAGGCTTTTTGCCCGATAGCCACATATATGCAGTAAAGATCCGTGTTCTTCTGGTTGAGTATGGTATCGATGATCAAAGCTGTTTTTCCGGTCTGCCGGTCTCCGATGATTAGCTCTCTTTGACCCCGGCCTATGGGAATCATGGAATCGATGGCTTTAAGTCCGGTCTGTACCGGTTCGCTCACCGGTCTTCTTTGCACAACATTCGGCGCTTTTCCTTCAATTGGGCGATACATCTTGGCTGCGATAGGTCCTTTCCCATCCAAAGGCTGACCCAGTGCGTTTACCACCCTCCCAACCATAACGTCTCCCACCGGTACCGATGCGATCCTTCCGGTAAGAGATACCCGGTCACCTTCCTTGATCTCATCATAGGGACCGAGAATAGCCACGCCTACGTTGTCCTCCTCCAGATTCAAGATCATACCGGTCACATCGTTGGGGAATTTGACCAGTTCGCTCATCATGGCATCATCCAATCCCCAGATGCGAGCAATACCATCCCCCACCTGAAGAACCGTTCCTACGCTTTCCATCTTCAGTTTGGTCTCGTATTTCTCGATTTCTTTTTGGATAATCGAACTTACTTCTTCCGGATTCAATGGCATAAAGAAATTTCCTCCGTTGTTTTTACCCTTAGGGATTAATTGTAACCATTACCCCTCACTCCCGCTTATGGCGGGATTTTCAACTTAATCCTCTCCCCAGAGGGGAGAGGAAGATATCTTATCTCCTCTCGTCAAGTGAGAATATCAATTCAACTATTTAATATACCCGAAGTGTTGACATCTGCTCCTTGAGCTGGCTCAACTGGTACCGGATACTCCGGTCAATTATCCTGTCACCCAAAACGATCACTATCCCACCTATCAATCCGGGGTCTAACTCGGTTTTTATCTCAATTATTTTCCTGGTTGTCTTTTCCAATTCATACACGATATCTTTCATAAGAGCTGGTTCTAACTGGCGAGCGGTGATCAAACGGGCAGTGACTATTCCCTGATCTTCCTTAACCAATCTTCCGAACTCATCAGCCATAGGTAGAAGGAAGGCTATGCGGTGTTTGCTTAATACCAGAAGGAAAAAAGAGAATAAAACTTCCGAGATCCGGCCATTGAAAGTGTTGGAAATCAGCTCTCTTTTTTCTTTCTCCAGAATTTGAGGTGATTCCAGCAGGGTTTTCAAGTGAGGGATTTCGGTAAGGAACCGGGAGATCGTTCCCAAATCAGCGGAGATCGTATCCAACTGGTTTTTCCTCTTGGCAGCAGAGAATAGAGCATGAGCATATTTGCCAGCCACGCGGGATTCGATCATTTAAAACCCTCAACCTTTCCTTTTCTCATTTCATCCACCAGTCGAGCTACCAGATCCTTGTCTTTTACTGAATCCAGCTTTTCGCCAATCAATTTTCCGGTGAGTTGAATGGTCATATTGACCACATCATCCCGGAGCTGGACTTTGGCTTTCTCCACATCTCTTCCGATATCCTCCCGGGCTTTGGTGACGATCTCCTTGGCTTCATTCCGGGCAATTTCTTTTATCTGGTTGGCCATAATCTGGCCTTCTTGAGCCGCTTCCTGGATTTTTGCCCGGGTTAAAGAATCTATCTCCTTTAGCTTGGTCTGGTAATCAGCTTGAAGCTCCCCGGTTTTCCTTCGTTCTTCATCAATGGTATCGAACTCCGCTTTTATCTTGTTTCTTCGCTCTTCAAGCATAGATAAAAGCGGCTTCCAGGCAAATTTCTTTAAGATCACGATCGCTATCAGAAAACCGATGATCTGAGTGATGATTTGTCCTAATTCAAGACCCATATTATAAATTCAAAATTTAAAGTGAAAAATTCTAAATCAACTTCATTCTCGAATGCAGAATATTAAACTCTGAATTGGTTTACGAAATCTTACCCTGCAGAACGAATACCGTGACTAGGGCATAGATAGTGAGTGCCTCGATCAGAGCGCATCCAATGATCATTCCCAGCTGGATTTTTCCGGCGGCTTCGGGCTGCCGGCCCATGGCTTCCATAGCGGCAGAAACCGCGCGACCCAAGCCGAAAGCGGACCCCATGGCAGCTATGGCTAAACCTAAGGGGAGAAAAATGGCTAATGCAGTTTGATAAGACATGTAACCTCCTTAAAAAAGGGTTCAAGGATTCAAGGGTTCAAGTGAAAAAACGTTCAAAGTTTAAGGTTTAAAGTTCAAAAGTTCACGGATTCATTAGTTTATTAGTTCAATACTCGTCATGCGGTAGCATCAAAGAGAAATATATGGTTGAAAGCAATGTGAAAACCAACGCCTGGATGGTTCCAGTTAGCAAAGCCAAAAAGATAAACGGTAGTTGCAAAGGCAATCCCACCGGAAGATGAAGAAAACTTAAAGCGCTCACCCCCAGCCCTACAAAAACGGTGATCAAAACATCCTCACCGGTGATATTGCCGAAAAGTCGGAGAGACAGGCTCAAGGGTTTGGCTAATTCCTCTATCACATGGATGGGGATGTTGATCGGCACCAAAAGCCAGGTGACCACATCCCGGGGATTCCCCGCCATGTGGGCAAGATAACCCACTATACCCAGGCTCCTCAAACCGGTGTATTGCACATAAAAGAAGACACAAACAGCCAAAGAGACTGTAGTATTCAGATTGGAGGTGGGAGATTTCATTCCCGGAATCAGCCCGAACATGTTCATGCAAAAAATGTAGATGAAGATAGTGCCCAAGAATGGAGTGAACTTTCTTCCCGCAGGTCCTAATATCCCCGAAACGAAATTGTCCAGGGTTTCGATTACCAGTTCCACAAAGTTCTGTAACCCACCGGGTATCAAAGTTCTTTTTCGATAAGCTAAGTAAGCTACTACGCAGATCAGAATCGCAATCATCCAGGAAAAGACCACATTTTCCCAATGGTGCATGAATCCGATCACCGCCACCTTTCCGAACTTATCATAAAGCAGGGTGATAAAATTGGGAAGCTCGGGGGCGCCTTCTTTGGCTTTTTCCGCAGCTTGTTTAACTATTTCCTCTGTTAAGAACATACTTATGTATAATCAGTTATAGCGTTAACCTGCTGATTTTAAATCTCCCTCTATTCATTAAAGCATCTCAATAGGGGAGAGGTTTTGAATTCATTCGTAATCCATTATCCTTCATTCGTTATCTGGTTCTATTTATTCTTCGATTCCACTTTCGTATTCTTATACTTGCTCATCGAGAGTATCCATCTGCCCAAAGCTTTCAAAAACATTACCAGGAAAATCAAGGTGAATCCGATTAACAAACTTACCGGGGGTAAGTGGAGGATTCCTAAAAGGGAATAACCGACGGCATACAGGAGGGGAAACTTAACCACAGCGATTATAATCACTCTCCCTTTTTTAACCTCTTTGCCCGGTGAGAAAATCTCAGTAATAAGCTGGGTTAAAAACCATAGATTAAGACACCCCCAAATGCTGCCAGCAAGAATTCCAGCTCCAAATCTGAACTGGTAATAAACGGTGACAAAAAGAAAAATCAGTGCTGCCAAAACCAGCGAAGTTCTAACTACTCTATGAATAAACTCGATACCCATGATTCTTTAAGGAAAACGTTTATCTTGCTTGGCCGGCTTTTTTGATCAGATCGTAAACTCCTTTCCCGGATGCAATAAATCCCAAGACTATGAATAGTATCATAAGATAAGGAGTGGTGTTCAATCTTTTGTCCAGAAAATCTCCGATGTAATACCCCAAAATAGGACCTACGGCGAGTAGAAAAGGTATGGTGGTCAGTATTCCAATCTGACGATAGGTGGAATATTTATTATCCGGTTTTCGGGTCACATTATGAAGTTTTGCTTTTCTTATATGCGAGAGCTACTAATTCACCAAGCTGATTACTTTGAAATAGTTCACTTAGGAGAATGTCGGTTTCGTTTGAATCCTTCTTTGTCAAGACGCTCGATAACTGCTTTCATCAGGATAGGCCAGGCGATGGTGGCATCACAGAGAACTTCAGCCCACTGTCCTCCTTCCTTTTTTGGAAGGAATTTACCCCAGGAAACACCTTCGCTGTAGGTACATCCGGATAATCCTCCCCAATGCACCGGTTCCGGGCAGATCCTCACCCCGTACTTAAAGCGGTTGAATTTATTTACCTCCCCCACCCTTCGATAGATTACTTCCAAATAAGGTCCTACCTGCTGTGCCCAATTTCGGGGAACTCCCCCTCCGATGGTAAAAATACCGGTATATTTTGCTTCCGTAATTCTCCGGGTGTAATCCTCTAAATCCAGGTAGGAATCGAACTCTAGTTTCGTTTTTTTCTGTTTTTGTCTCAACCGGTTGGTAACGGCGAAATCCAAACCAAGCTCCGAATCGGTGAATGCAGGGATATAAACCGGGATTTTTCTTTCCCAAGCGCTTCTAAGAATTCCCCTGCCCTTATTTTCCTTAGAAAGATATTCCCCGATTTTTTCCAATATCTTAAAGCTGGAACAGGGTTGTCTATGATCCAATTCTTCCCATACGGTATCCAAAATCTGACTGATGTCATCCAAGTTTTTTTCAATTTCGATAGTATCATAGACCCGATTGTATCCATGTTGATATAGTTTATCGTCATTCCAGTTTTCGTCATGCTTAAAGTGGGGAGCGCCTATGTTTTCTACCAAACCATGCATGACCAATGCACCGGTGGCGACCACTGCATCCAGATAACCCCGGTCTATCATTTCACATAAAACCAAACCCATCTTTGCCATGGTCATGGCACCGGAGAAAGTGCCCACGATGAAACAATCGGGATCCTTCAGCATGGCAGTGTAAACTTCCAAAGCCTCTCCCAGATTCCTTGCCCCAAAGGCAGTATCCGACATCTGCACCAACATCTGTTCGAAGCTGGTAACTTTGGACAGGTCAAGCGCTTTAAGGGGTTTTAGCCCGTGAGAAAAGCCATTTCCCAAATCCTGGGATTCTCTTTTTTCGGAACTGTCACTCATGCCGATAATCTCTTTAAATGATTGTTTTATTTCCTCAAAAATCCTTTGCTATATTAATTCGCAATGTATGACAAGTCAAGACATTTCTGGTAACCTCTAAATTCAGTCAGGCTATAGTTAGATACTCCATTTAACTAACCTGGGATTAGTTTGACTATCACTTTACGATTGCGGGGTCCGTCGAACTCACAGAAATAAATTCCCTGCCAGGTACCTAAAATCAGGCTTGCTCCCTCTATAAATATGGTCTCGGATGAGCCGATCAAGCTGGTTTTTATGTGGGCAGCAGAGTTGCCTTCCAGGTGGGAGTAATTATCGTTGAGTGGTATAACTTTATTCAGTTCAGAGGTGATATCATGTTGGACCGAAGGATCTGCGTTCTCATTTATGGTTACGGCTGCTGTGGTATGGGGCACATATACGATACAAAGACCAGACTTGATTTTACTTTCCGAGACCACGTTCTGTATCATATGAGTGATGTCGATCAGCTCAACCCGGTTGGAAGTTCTAATGCTTAATTCCTTTATCATGTAAGAGGCTCCTAAAAGGATTCAAGGGGTCAAGTCAAATAAAAGCGTTCAAGGTTCAAAGTTCAAAGTTCAAGGGTTCAAAAGTTCAAAGGTTCAATGAAAGCAAAGGCTTTAAAATGTTCAAATTAAGGATTGTTCTATTATCATTTCCTGATTCTTCGAACCTTTAATTCCGTAAATACCTGTATATCATAATCAAGAAAACAATGCTTCAGCAAACCACTTAGGATCGAATTTCTGAAAATCGTCCGGTTTTTCACCCAGTCCGATATACTTGACCGGGATATTAAATTCGTCCGTTATGGCAATCATTATCCCCCCCTTGGCGGTTCCATCCAGTTTAGTCAAGAATATTCCAGTTACGTCTACCGTTTCTTTGAACATCTTCACCTGAGACAGACCATTTTGCCCGGTGGTGGCGTCGATCACCAGAAGTATCTCGTGCGGAGCACCCGGTAGTGCCTTACCCATTACTCTTTTTACTTTCTTCAGCTCCTCCATCAGGTTGACTTTGGTGTGCAGTCTTCCCGCAGTATCGGCTATCACCACATCGAATCCCCGGGCACAGGCAGCTTTGATGGCATCGAAGGCAACCGATGCCGGGTCCTGGTTGGGCATGCTTCCCACCAGTTCCACCCCCACCCGTTCCGCCCAGATGGAGAGTTGTTCCCCTGCGGCTGCCCGGAAAGTATCACATGCCGCTATCAAGACGTTTTTACCCTGATCTTTGAAATCCTTAGCCAATTTGGCAATGGAAGTAGTCTTTCCGGTGCCGTTCACTCCCACGACCATTATCACATGAGGAGAAGCCAGCTGGTTTTCACAAACTCCTCCGGAATTCAATATTGATGCCACCTGATCCTTAAGAAGCTCGGTGATTTTTTCCGAATCATCAATTTTCCTGGTGGTCGCCTCTTTTTTTAATCCCTCGATTATCTTGGCGGTGGTGGATGGTCCCACATCCGACTTGATCAATATCTCCTCCAACTCATCCAAAAGCTCCTGGTCTATCTTTTTATGTAGTCCCACTGCCTGAGAGATTTTCCCCAGCAGATTTTCCTTGGTTTTGAAAAGACCGGATTTAAGTTTTTCCAAAGAGAATTTCATGAATTACCTCGTTTGACTCCCCCCCCCGATATTTTAGGTTTCTCCGCTTTATGAAGAGGGAGATAAAGGGGATATTATCTATTTGGTTACCACTTCATATTTTTCGAACTTCACCGAGACGATTTTGGACACCCCCGGCTGTTCCATGGTTACACCGTAAAGGATGTCTGCAGCTTCCATGGTAAGCTTGTTATGGGTGATTAAGATAAATTGCGTATTGGCGCTGAAATGCCGGATCAGCTTGAGATATCTGGTTAGGTTGGCATCATCCAACGGGGCGTCCACTTCATCGAAAATGCAAAAAGGGCTGGGTTTCACCAGATAGATGGAGAAAAGAAGAGCAATGGCGGTTAGGGCTTTTTCCCCCCCGGAAAGCTGAGAGATATTGAGAAGTCTTTTACCGAAGGGGCGGGCGGAAATCTGAACCGGCGATTCCAGTGGATCCTCGAAATCGACCAGCTTCAATTCGGTTTCTCCCCCCTCGAACAACTCTTCAAAGACTTTTTGGAAATTCAATTTTATCTGCTCGAAGGTTTGGGTAAAAAGAGTTCTGGCGGTTTGATTGATTTTGGTGATAGTGGAGATCAAGGTTTCCTTCGCTTCGGTTAGATCCTTGACCTGGTTTTGTAGAAAATCCAGCCGCTGTTTAGCCGTTTGAAATTCCTCCAATGCTAACAGGTTGACCGGACCGGTGGATTTTAACCGGTCCTTCAGGGTACTGGATCTTTCCCGGAATCCTTCCACCTTTTCTATTTCCTGCAGCGATAGCGGTTCCAAACCCTCCAGATCCACCTGATATTCCTCCCAGATTTTATCTTTGATGATTCTGGCGGATGCAGAAAGCTCCAGTTTCTCCATCTCCTTTTGATGCAGATCGTTTGAAATCCTTTCCTTCTCACCCCGTAAGTTCTTGATATCTTTATCGTTTTGATTCAAACTTTCCTGCAGTTTGGTCTTCTCGTCCACCAGCCAGCTTTGCTTTAGCTTTTCTTCCTCGATTTTCTGGAAAGTCAGTTTTAATTCCCTTTCACCTTCACTGCTGCTATTGGCGATCTTATCGATCTCCGCTAAGGAACTACCGGACTCCTTCTCCTTGGTAGCCAGAGTATTTTCTATTTCTGATAGCAACTCGGACAGCCGCAATTCTTCGCTTTTAATCTGCTCTTCCTTTCCCTCCAGAGAAACCAGCTCGATTCTTAACTGATTGACCTTTCTGAAAGTTTCACTGTGCAAAAGCTCGATTTCCTCCTGAAGCTTTTCTTTCTCTTCGATCTGGAGGGTGAGCTTCTCCTTTTGGTTTTCCAACTCGGTTAGGTGTTGTTCCTGCATCTGGATCTTTTGATTCAGCTCACCCAATTTCAGGTTGATTTCCTGAATGAAGTTCTCCAGTTCCACCAGCCTTTTCACCAGAGTGCTCATTTCGAAATCTAAGGTCTTAAGCTGGATCTCCGACTGTTGTATCTGCTTGGTGAACTCCCCGGTTTGGGTGGTTTTTTGGGCAAGCTCATCCTGAAGTTTTTGTTCTTCAATTTCCTTCACCTTTATTTCTGTTTCCAGCTGATTTAGTTTTTGGTAAGTTTCTTCCAGTTCCTCCTCCAACCGGTGAATCTCCAACTCCCTTCCCAGAAGGGAGATTTCCTGGGGGGAACCACCAGAGAGGGTGCTCTCTGCTTTGATTATCTCTCCCTCCAAAGTAGCCAGATGATAACCCGTTTCTATTCGGGAAGACAGCTCTAAAGCCTGATCTATGGTCCGTACCAGAATCATTTTTCCCAAAAGCAATTCCACGATCTTTTTGAACCTGGGATCGCAGTCAATTAAATCCGAGGCGTAACCCAAAGCCTCAGGGTAGGCGCCAAGATCCATCTTCTCTTTCCGGATAATTAAGGCTTCGATTTTATCCAAAGGCAGAAGAGTCGCCCTTCCGCCGTTCTCTCTTTTTAAGTATTCTATGGCTTGGATAGCCGATTCGGTATTTCGACAAACGATGAACTGAAGGGAATGACCCAGCGCCGACTCGATGGCTTTGAGATATTCCGGTTTAGTGGTGAACAAATTCGCCACAGTATCGATGATGCCATCCATCTTTTCCTTGACGGAGAGAAGAGTCTTTTCTCCCTGGCCGTATCCCTCGTAATGCTCGGATATCCGTTTCAACATCTCCAGCTTTGCCTTCTCCCCCTCTAAAAGCTGCCGGGTTTTTCCCTCCTCCGAGATCAAGGCAGATAACTTAGACTCGTTTTCCTCGCTTTTTTCCTTCAAGGTTTTAATTTCCTGCACCTGGCTTTCCAGCAGTTTTCGTTTTTCCTCGTCGGTGGAAGTTAAGGCGTGCAGATTCTCGGTCAGATCATTGATTCTCTGCTGAATGGATTGGCTCTCTCGCGTAAAAAGAGCCTGCCTTTGTTTTAATTCCTCCATCTGGGTTTTGGTATTCTCCTTTTCACTTCTCAAAATATTCAAATAATCGTTCTGCCTTTGCCAGTCGGAGGAGAACCTTTCCAGATCCTCTTTCATCCGCTGAAGTATTTCGTCGTTGGACAGAAGCGCCGCTTCTTCCTTTTCACAAACCTCGTTCTTGGATTTTATTTCTGCCTCGATCCGGCTCTGTTCTTCCCTCTTGTTTTCCTTTTGACCGATTACCGAGGATAACCGTTCATTTAAGCGTTCCATCTCCTCTTTATTCTTGGCTATCAGCGTTTCCAAATTTGACCTGCGTTCCCGATGAATGGATATCTCCCGTTCGAGTTGAAAGCCCAGTTCCGAAAGCTCGCCGATTCTTTTCTGCAGAGAAGTCGATTCTTTCTCTTTTTCCAGAAGCTGGAGTTTCAGATTCTCTATCTCTGCTTCTGCTTTTTCCAGTTCGGCATTGACTTTCAGACTTTGATCGGCATGCAGCTGCAAAACCCGGGTCAATTCACTTTCCTTTTCCCGGATGGTCAGGAACTGGTGCTGGTTGAGTTTGATCTCCAGCTCCTTTATCACCTCGGATATTCTCTTGAACCTTTCCGCTTTACCTTTTTGTCTTCTCAGCGAATTGACCTGTTTTTCCACCTCCGCTAAAATGTCGTTGAGCCGGAGCAGATCGTTTTCGGTATACTCCAGTTTTCTCTCCGCCTCTTTTTTCCGCAGTTTGTATTTGGTAATCCCCGAAGCCTCTTCGAACAGGAAACGCCTCTCCTCCGCCCGGTCGGAAAGGATGGCTTCCACCATCTCCGGCTGGATCACCGAATAGGCGTGGATTCCCACACCGGTATCCAAAAAAAGCTCGGTGATGTCCTTTAACCGGCAGGGGGTTTTGTTCAGGAGGTATTCGCTTTCCCCTGAGCGGAAAAGCCTGCGGGTTACGGTAATCTGGTTGTAATCTACCGGTAAAATCCCCTTGGTATTTTCGATGGTTAAGCTTACCTCCGCCATACCCAGGGGTTTTAGGTCTTTGGTTCCGTTGAAGATCACGTCTTCCATTTTAGCCGATCTCAACAGGGTAGTCCTCTGCTCGCCCAAAACCCAACGTAAGGAATCCAGCAAATTGGTCTTCCCGCAGCCATTGGGTCCAACTATAGCGGTCATCCCCCGATCGAAATGAAGCTCCGTCTTCTGGGGGAAGGATTTGAAACCTAAGATCTGAAGTTTGGATAGAAACATGTTTATCTTTCGTGAATTTAAATTGGGTTTGATTTTGAGGTTCTATTTTCAGCTAATAGGCTATTCAACACCTTAGCCATTCCTTCATATTCCTCACGACTATCCGATTTTCCGGTGGATATGGTCAGCTGGATATTGTAAAACGGATACGAATCTTTCCGGTGTGGTCCGATGCGTATCGGTATCCCGCACTTCAAAACGATATAACGATTGAAAAAGGTATCTTCCAGATCCAGATCCAAAGAGATGTCGAATTGATATTCCCTTACCTTTTGAATGAATTTTTCCCCCGGAATCGAAAAGGTTTTCAAATCCTCTTTTTGGGGAAAGATTATCTCAAAACCGGGAAGAGTGGACAGGTATCCGTCTGTTCTCAGGAAAGGCAAAAACACAAAGATGGTTTTCCCTTTGAAGGCATCCGCAAACAAGGACAACACTTCTTTGGCGATAGCGAAGCGGTCTATGCTGGCGGGCATGCAGATCATGACTTTTTGAGCTTCGCTCAAATTCCGGACGCAGGAAAAAGCCTCGGATTTAAAATAGTGTCGGCAGGACCAAATTAGGAATCTTCGGGCTACTGGATTGATTTTTACGGGTTTCATAATGTTTATATTTAGTTTGTCCCTCAACTTTGATGAAATATACCCCAAATAATCTTACAAGTCAAGTGGTGGCTTGAGAAATATTTTGGCAAGGGGATATGGAGATGGAAACCGGGGGTAGAGTACTTTAGATGGTTTCGGGAAAGGAAGTTTCGTCGTGATACAATCGACTTGCCACCCTGGGTTTGTCGAGGGGTGGCCAGATTCCTTTTATCGGGGATCGGGAAAGGAGTTGGGTTTTGAAATATTTGAGACTAACCGAATTTGTCAACATAATAATCAGGATGGTTCAAAAATCTTTTCAAAACCTTAAAACACTCAGATTTTTCTTGACAAAATATATAATAAGGACTAATTTGAAATGAATTAGAAAAATATAACAGGGGAAAAGGCTAAAGGACTTAGTCCTAAAGTAATAAAAATAGGGGGAGGGAAAAATGGCTAGGAAGTCGATCAAGCAAACTCGGCTTAAGAGGGGAGTTTCGGCCCTAAAAAAAGACAAGAGTAATAGGGTAAAGCACAGAAGAGATAACCCCAAAAGAGCTTCCGGCAAATTGAAAAGAAGGGCTACCGTTCCAATCAGCCCGATCCGACTACAACGACCCAAACTCGCAGAATTCACTGTTGTAGGCATGGGGGCGTCTGCTGGGGGATTGGAAGCGCTGGAGAAGTTTTTTACTCATATGCCCCCGGACAGCGGGATGACTTTCGTCATAGTTCTGCACTTGGATCCTACTCACGAAAGCATCGTGGATAGTTTGCTGAAGAAGGTCACCAAAATGCAGGTATACCAGGTAGAAGATGGAATGAAAGTTCAACCCAACTGTGTTTATGTGATCCCCCAGAAGAAAGATATGATCATCATGAATGGCAACCTCCAATTGTTGGAATCGGAATTACGCCGAGGCTTGAGACGTCCGATCGATTTCTTTTTCCGTTCTTTAGCGGAGGACCAAAAGGAGAGGGCGATTTGTATCGTTCTCTCCGGTACCGGAACCGAAGGAACCCTGGGCTTAAAAGCCATCAAAGGGGAGGGAGGGTTGGTCATCGTTCAGAGCTTGGAGTCAGCCAAATATGACGGTATGCCCCGGTCTGCCATCGCTACTGATCTGGCGGACTATATTTTACCTCCGGAGATAATGCCGGAGCAGATGTTAAAATATGTGAAGCAATTCCATTATAAGCTGAAGAGACCGGTTCCGGTGGTGATAAAAAAGATATCCAATCTAAGACAGAAGATATTTTTCATGATTCGAAACCAGACCGGACGCGACTTCTCCCTTTACAAGCAAACCGTCATCACCCGGCGGATCGATCGACAGATGACGGTTCACCAGATCAAAAACTTATCCGATTATGTCAGCTATCTCCAGGATAATCCTATGGAGGTGGAAAAGCTTTCCAAGGAGCTTTTGATCGGCGCCACCAGTTTTTTCCGGGACAAAGAAGCGTATGAGATCATGCAAAAGAAAGTGTTACCGCTTCTTTTAAAAAATAAACCCCATAATCAGATCTTTCGGGTATGGGTCCCGGCTTGTTCCACCGGCGAAGAAGCCTATTCTCTGGCTATGTTACTGTGGGAGTATATGGATGAAGTGAAACGAAATTTCAAAGTTCAGGTATTTTCCACCGACTTGGATAGCAGCGCCATTGACACAGCCCGGGCGGGTGTTTATCCCGACAGCATATCAGTGGACGTATCCGCGGAGCGGTTGCATCGTTTTTTCTCCAGGGAGGATAATGTCTACCGGATTAATAAAGAGATAAGGGATATGCTTATCTTTGCCCCGCAGGATATGACCAAGGATCCGCCCTTCTCCAAGTTGGATCTGATAAGCTGCAGGAATCTGTTGATTTATCTGGGTCCGGAACTGCAAAAAAAACTAATGCATCTGTTCCATTATTCCTTACGCCCCAATGGCATTCTTTTCCTGGGTTCCTCCGAGACTATAGGCGAGATGACGGATTTCTTCTCTCCCTTTGATAGAAAATGGAAGATATACAATCATAAGAAGGATATTTCCGCTCCCAAAGTGATTATGGATTTTCCCACCGTCAGTCTCACGGGTGGGGAAGCGAATACCAGAAAACCGGTTGAAACCACGGAGTTCCGAAAGGTCGATATCGGTGAACTGACCGAAAAGATATTGCTGGAAAGTTATACCCCGGCAGCGGTGATTATCAATCAGAAAGGAGATATTCTCTATATTCATGGTCGAACCGGCAAATATTTAGAACCAGCCCAAGGAAAAGCCAGCATGAATATCATGGAGATGGCGCGCGAGGATTTAAGAACAGAAATCGGCTCGGGTATTCGCCAAGCCGTCACCGAGAAAAAGAGCGCAGTCTTTAGAGATATATTAGTGAAAACCAACGGGGATACCCAGCTCATCCATCTGGTGGTAAAACCCATAACCAAGCCGGAGCCTTTGAACGGATTATTACTGGTGGCGTTTGAGGAGATAGCATCCTCCAAACAGTCGGAAGTGGTAAAGAAGACCGGTAGATTCTCTATAAGAATGAAACAGCGTGTAGCCGATTTGGAATCGGAGCTAAAAACCACCAAAGAGCATCTGCAGACCACCATAGAGGAATTGGAGACATCCAATGAAGAACTGCAATCTTCCAATGAGGAACTGCTTAGCACCAACGAGGAGGTGGAGACATCCAGCGAGGAACTTCAATCGGCAAACGAAGAGCTGGAGACGGTGAACGCGGAGTTGCAGAGAAAAATTGACGAGCTATCCGGGGTCAACGACGACATCAACAATTTGCTGGCCAGCACCGAGATTGCCGTCATCTTTTTGGATAATGATCTGCGCATAGAGCGATACACTCCAGCCGCCACCAGGCTGATGAAATTCATTGAGGCCGATATAGGACGTTCCATCGGTGATATCCGCTCGAACTTGGTGGATCACGATTTAGTCTATGAGATTCAGGAAGTGCTCAAGACCCTGGGGTCTTTGGAAAAGGAAGTCCAGGATTTGAATGGATGCTTTTACCTGATGCGAATCCTTCCCTACAGAACCCGAAACAACGTTATTGACGGTGTTACTGTAACATTTGTGGACATCACCGAGCGGAAACTGACGGAGAAAGAGCTCCAGATAGTTAAGGAACAGAAGAGAATACAGGAGGAGGCAGAAAACGTAGCGAGTACCGTACGCGAGCCCTTATTGGTATTAGACGATTCCTTGAAAGTAATATCCGCCAACCGCTCGTTTTATAAGAATTTCCAGGTAATGCCGGATGAAACCATTGGTCGATACCTTTATCAACTGGGTAACCAGCAATGGGATATACCTCAGCTCCGGGAGTTGCTGGAAAAGATTCTACCCCGGAATACAAGTTTCACCGATTTTAAGATGAAACATGACTTCCCATCCCTGGGTGTCCGGGAAATGCTTTTGAATGCAAGACGGGTGGTTGATCCAGGGAACAAAGTCACCCAGATGATACTCCTGGCGATTGAGGATGTCACCGGGAAGTAACGGATTAAGGGCGAGGGACTTGAGGCCTTGGGACTAGCAACTCATGAGCAGGATCTCAAGAGAGCCTTAGTAAAATTCAGAAATTACTTATAGCAAAGAGAGGGAGAAGTTTTTACTTTTGAATTTTGTACTCTACAGGAGAACTATGAAAAAGGATGAAACAGATCCAAAGAAATTTGCCGCTCTCCGCAGAAGGGCGGAAAAACAAATCGGTGAGCAAATCGAGGATACGAATAAGTTATCGGTACATAAGATTGAGCTGGAGATGCAGAATGAGGAACTTAAAGCGGCGCAGGAAGAGCTGATTGAAGCCCGGGACAAATATTCCGATCTGTATGATTTTGCGCCGGTGGGCTATTTTACTTTTGATAAAAATGGAATTGTCGTGGGAGCAAATATCACCGGCAGTAAGTTGTTGGGGGTGGGGCGGAGGAACTTGATCGGAAAACCTTTCTCCCTTTATGTCGCTCCAGACGACCGGGATATATTTCGTTTACATCTAAAGCAAGTGATGGAGACCAAAGCCAAGCAGGTGTGCGAAATCCAGGTATTGAAGACGAAAGAAACCATTTTCCATGCGGTATTAGAGAGTATACTGATCGAGGGTAACAATAGGGAATTCTACCAGTGCCGAACTACCATGACGGACATTACCGCTCGGAATCAAGCAGAGGAGGAGTTAAGGAGGGAGCGGGATAGAGCCCAACAGTATCTGGACCTGGCAGGGGTTATTATGGTGGCGATCGGTGGTGATCATAAAATCAATTTGATCAACATAAAGGGATGCGAGGTTTTGGAAAGTACCAAAGAGGAGATTATAGGCAAAGACTGGTTCGATAATTTCGTTCCAGAAAGAAATCGAAATGAGGTTAAAGGAATTTATGAAAAGCTAATCAAGGGGTTTATCCAACCGGTTGAATATGCGGAAAATAACATAATAACCAAAAGCGGGAAAGAAAGAATCATAGCCTGGCATAATACCGTTTTGAAGGATGAGAACGGTAAGATCGTAGGGACACTTAGCTCCGGGCAGGACATCTCCGACAAGAGAAAGATGGAAACTCAGCTGCTCCATTCCGAGAAATTAGCGGCGGTGGGAACTTTGGCTTATGGGATTGCCCACGAGTTCAATAACATCTTAGCCGGAATGATGGTGAATGCGGAGCTGGGCGCAACCCTCGACGATCCCTCCAAGATAAAGGAGTGCTTCGAAGCCATTATGGATAACTGCCAGAGAGGTTCCAGCATTACCTATAGCCTTCTGGCGGTGGCGGGTGAGAAAAAAGGAAAAAAAGAGTTGAACGATATCACCCAAGCATTACAAGGGGTTTTATCATTTATTCGTCGGGAACTGGAGAAAGCCAACATCAAGACCATAGAGAGCTTCAAGCCCGTACCCCGGATCTTTTGTGATCCGGCGGAATTCACCGAGGTTTTTTTGAATATGCTCACCAACGCCCGGGATGCTATGCATCCCCAGGGGGGGACTTTAACCATTAAGCTTGAACAAATCGAGGATAATATCCGAATCGTCTTCAAGGACACCGGATGCGGGATCCCGGATGAGATCAGAACCAAAATATTCGATCCGTTCGTTACCACCAAGGGGGCTTTAGGAAAAAATGATGTTGCCGGAACCGGTCTGGGGCTGTTCTTAAGCTACGGTATTATAGACCGGTACCAGGGTAAAATCGAGATGGATACCAAACCGGGGAAAGGTACCGCCTTTACCATTTTCATCCCCATCTCCAAGAACCTCCCTTCTGAGTCTTATGTTGAAAAGGAAATTAAACCTGCTGCAGAAATTCAAAGGAAACTTAACATCCTCCTGATTGATGATGAGGAAGTGATTTGTTCCATTCTAAAAAAGTTTCTGGAAGCCAAAGGTCACCAGGTGACAGCTTCACTGAAAGCTACCGAAGGATTGGGATATTTCAAGAAGAACAAATTCGATGTGGTTTTGTCCGATATCACCATGCCGGAAATGGATGGAATCGAGTTTATCCGGCAAATCAAGGAGCAGGACCGGTCGGCCAAAGTCATCGTCATCACCGGACATGTCCAGAAAGCTAAGGAGGATGCGGCTAAAGATGCCGGAGCGGACGAAATTTTGATCAAGCCCTTCAGAAATGAGCAGCTTTATCAGACCATCAATAAAGTCTTGGCATCATAATTAGCTGATTTGATTATTTGATTCAAGTACCATCTTCAACGTTTCATCTTATCAGAAGGGGTGTTCCAAAGCCATGTTTTATAGGGGGGAGAAACAGCCGGCGTAGGCTATTAATACCAATATAGAGGTTTCGGATAGTGTAGAGAGAGGGTTTGCCCCTGTCCTCATTCAATAACGGACAGCCATACAGTTCTACCAGCTCACCGTGCTGAGCGAAGTCGAAGGAAGGGCTGTCCGCCAACCCATCCTTTTTATAAAGGAGACCTGAAGGTGCAAAGCATTTCTACCAATCTACGCTGCATCAACGTCATCTATTTTTTGTGTTTTGAAAACGGGGAAAGTTCTTAGAACCAGTCGAGTATTCCGAGATAAAACGTTTTGCCATACACCTTTTCAAAACTGACATTCGACAGATTCCTGACCATCAATACGCCATGATCCCCTTTTTGAACCCGATATCCCTTGGTTTCATATAGCTTTAATGTTCCTTCATCAGCAACCGATCGGTTAATCACCCCTCTTTTGGCGGTCATTTCCACTTCTTCAATCAATTCATTGTAGGTGCGTGGATCAAGCGCCAAAAGCTCCTGGATTTTAACGACCTTCAGCTTCTCGGTGAGCAAGGCATATCCATTTTCTTTAAGGATGGTTTTCGGCTCGTCGAATTTTTTATACCGGCTCCAAATGGTAAAAAAGTCTTTTTGTCTTACGGTAAAGCCGGTCCGGTTTTTCGCAAACTTTTCATAGATCTGAAAGATCTTCAGGGGATCGATAGAAGCGGGGGAGACTATAGGGTTACTTTCGTTTTCATTTATTGTTTTGTAAACTTCGGCATACCGGTTTACCGCATCCACTTCAATATAGCTTAATTTCAGATAAAGAGCATAAGCAATAATGGTGCGGCTGGTGCACAAAAAGGAAAACAAATACTTTTGGGAGTGAAAGTAAATATGTGCCACGTCCAGAAGAGTTTTGCTGATTCCCCGACGGGTGAAAGCCGGATGAGTGGCAACACAATAGATTCCTCCTACAAACTCGATTTCGCCTTGCATGGTTCTGGTGGGGATATCCATCACGCCTACGAAACCAGCCAGCTGTCCATCCTGCACTGCACAGAATCCGACGGGACTATCCTTAAGCCGGATATCCGTGTTTATTCGCTCTTCAAATTCGGCGGGAGACATGGGCCAAGAGAAAGCGATGTCCATCAGCATCATGAAGTCTTCCTTGGGCTGCAGTTCACGGTAGGTTACAATTTCCATGGTTTATTCCTCGTAGATTTAACAATAAAGTTAATATGAAGAATTATTGACCAACCCGTTTCTTAAGTTTCGGCAGCGGATATATCGAGGTTCTTCTCTGAAAGGTTGCCTAAAATGGTTCAAGGATTCGAGGGGTCATGGGTTCAAGGGTTTGTATTGTAAAAATTCAATGAGCACTTTCAGCATTCTTCCCTCTTAAATTTAGTACTTTCATCGCTTCTGTAAATCCTCTATCCTCAATTCTTGAGCCATAAACCAGAATCCTTGATCCCAGCAATTAGCAGCTGATCCGGAGACGATGCTGTTTGATTATCGAGATCGTTTATCGGGTTAAGACTAAATGCGAACCGGTACACGACCGAAACCGAGAACAATTATTATGATATTAACCTGATGGCAAAAGTCGGCAGGATAATATTTAATTGGTCCTATCCGACCAGATTCAACAGCTTTCGGTAATCTTTGGGATTGCCGTGTTTGATCTTCTTATGCAGATTCACCGTCTCCGTCTCCGGCTCGATTTCCAAAAACCTTTTCAAGTTATGCTCACACACCTTGAACTGCTTGATGGCGGCGGTGCGGCTTCCCAGAAGAGCATAGGAGAGCATGATCATCCGATGCGCCTCCTCATTGGTCGGGTCGGATAAGAGGAGTGATTGGAGATAACGAATGCATTTGTCGTAATCGGTTTTTTCCCAGGCGGACTGCGCTAATCGGCTGAAAACGACATTATACTTTTCCCGGTATTCGTCCCGGGTCTGTTCCGCCCAACTTTCATAAAAATCCTCCAATAGATTGGAGGAATAAAGCTCTGCCGCTTTTTGGTACTCTGAGTCCATCAAGTGTAATTTCCCCTCTTTCTGGAAATTGGAAGCACGGTCCAAACAGGTAAGGAATTCACCCACATCCGACCAGACCTTGCCCTCCCAGTTAAGCCGATAGACCCCGCATTGGGAATTTATGTAATCCCCCTTGTCTTTATCCGAACCTTCCTTGGCAGATTTTTCTATGGCTTTTCTCAGATGGGAAAGAGTCACGTGAAAAGTATTGCCCAGGCTTTGAGGATCGATTTCCGGCCAAATAGCATCTACCAGTTTATCCCGGGTTGCTCCGATCTTTTTGATGTCCTTTACCACCAGATATGCAAGTATCTGCCTGGCTTTGACTGAACCCCATTCCCTGGAAGATACTTCTTCCAATTCGAAAGGCCGAAAGACCCTGAATCTTCCGAAACAGTAGATGCGAAGATGATCGATGTAATCTCCACTTATCTCTGATTTAGCCTGAACCTGCCGGTATTCGTCCAAACGCTTGTCTGCTTGGGAACGAACGGTTTTTTTCTCTATCTCATTTATTATGCCAGCCAATTCGGATTCCAGATGATGTGCTCTTATATTTTCCGATACAGCCATGAGTCTTTTTTCGAAGTTAAGATCACTTAGGATTTTAATTGTCTGTTCCAAACTATTCATACTTTTTTGCATTAATCGGTCTTTATCTCCCGGCTCTTTCTCTTTAGCCATAAGGGTAAGGCAAAATCCCAAACTTTCCAGCGTTTGTGCCAGATGGAAACGGGATCCTAAGGTTTCGAATATGGTTTTGCTTTCCTGCAGTATGGTTTCCGCATTCTCGTAGTCTTTTAAAGAAAGATAGAATCTGCCCAGGGTTCTTTTGGTTATCCCAATGGTTAACTGGGAGGATTTTTCGGTAGCCAGAATTAAAGCCTCATGCAGCAAGTCGAACCCCTTTTCGGTTTGGTTGAGTCGAAAATATACCTCGCCTAAGTCTGTCTGGATAATCGGCAAAAGGTCTTTGGCTCCAATCTGTTGGCAGAGATCGGAGCTCTGCTGCAAATATTCCAGTGCTTTATCCAATTGACCCTGGGACAGGAAGGTTACACCCAGATTATCAAAGGCCGATAACATTCCCCGGCGGTCACCATACTGTTCCCGGATATTCAGACTTTTTTCCAGAAAACCAACGGCTTTCTCCCATTCTCCCTTGTCTTTATACATCACCCCCAGATTATTATAGATGATGGCTTTCCAGCCGAGATTCCCCATCTCCGATGCCAGATTCAGTCCTTTATAGTAATAATCCTCCGCTTTTTCATATTGCCCCAAATGAAGGTGTATTACCCCCAGATTGATGTTCAAAGCGGACAACCTGGATTGGTCCTGGATTTTTTGCTGAATATCAAGACAGCGGCTGAAGAATCCAATTGCCTCCTGGTATTTCCCCTGAACATAAGCCACCATTCCCAGATTACTGTAGCTTTGTTCTATGGCGAGGGTGTTTTCTTCTTTCCCGGCATTTTCAATCCCCTGATTGGACCACCGAACACACTCCTGATGCTCACCTTTCATTACATAGGTCAGACCCAGCGAATTGCAAATAGTTAAATACTCGGTGCGCTGGGGTTTGGTGGATGTGTCTTTCAATGTCTTCAGAGCTTTTTCATAATAGGAAATGGCGGTGGAATAATCGGCCTTGGTGTGATATACATAACCGATTTTTCGATACATCTGAGCTTCCACCATCGGGTCCAAGAGCTTTTGGGTTTCTCCCAGTTTATGAGCTTGCTGATATGAAGTGATGGCGGAATCCGATTTTCCGACCCGGCTCTGCACATCGCCCAAACACTCGAGCAATTTTAACAGTTGGGTATGTTTTTCCTTGGAATCCGATCGTCCTTTGACCAACTCCAGCGCTTGAAGGAAATATTGTTCGGCTTTGCCTTCGGAATATTGTTTTTGCATTTTTTGTCCGGCCTGGATCAAGTACTCTATACTTTTCTTCCTGGTGGCGGGATCTTTTTTCCCCCGGCTAAAATGGTATGCTAAATCCTCCACCCGGGGAGAGGTTTTTGTCTTTCGCCGGTCCTTTTCCAGAAGCAAAGCTATTTTTTGGTGTGTTTTCTGTTTGAACTCGGCACTTTGCCCCTGGTAAATATGAAGGCGCACCACCTGATGGGTGAAACGATAAACCCCTTTTTCTTCTTTATAGTCAGATATATTTTGAATCAGGTCCTTTATGATCAAATCACCTACCACTCGTTTTAGATCGATAGGGGAGATGATCAACAGCTTTTGTAAAGTTTCAAGATCGAATCTGTCTCCGACTATAGAGGCGAAGGATAAGACTTTTTGGGAGAGCTTATCCAACCCCTGCAGTCTGCGTTCTATCACGCTCTGGATGGTGGCAGGCTCTAATAACTCTTCTGAGTATTCCGATCTGATTTCCCAGCGCGCTTCCACCGGATCATAGAAGAATGCTTTCTGCTCCATACCCGATCTTAATGTTTCGTTTACGAACAACGGATTACCAGCAGTATATTCCATCAACCAGCTAAAGAAGCTTTCCGTTAACCCGGTTTTGAAAAATGACTCCACCAGATTCCTTACCTTGGTCGAATCCAAACCAGAGAGTTTTACCCTTTGGACCATGCGCTGATCTTCCAATCCGGACAGCCATTTTTCCACAAAAGAGCCGGTCTTGATGCTGCGGCTGGTGGTGATTACCAAGATGGGAGATTTCCTGAAGTTGGTGATCAAATACCGCAAAAGTTCCAGGGTATCGGGTTCTAACCAGTGAATATCCTCTATGTCCAGAACCAAAGGATAACGATGCGACAGTTTAGTAAAGAAAAGCAGAAGGGTGTCATAGAATCTCTGTTTTTCCTCCTTGGGGGATAAGGGTGGGGTATGAATGGAAGTTACATCAAAAGGAATATATGATTTAATCTCCGGGATGAACTTTTCCAACAGGGCAATGGTCAGATTATCCAGAAGGGGCGCCAGGCAACGGGTGTCGTAATTGATGGAGGAGAAATAGTATCTGAGCATCTCGGAAAAGAGCCGGTAGGGTGATATTTCCCCGTGATACCCGTGTCCCCGGATTACAGTTATTCCTTTATTTTTTACCCGCTCCAGGAATTGTTCCACCAGCCGGGTTTTACCAATTCCGGTCTCCCCTTCGATTAAAACATAGTTTCCCTGATTTTCCAGAATTGGATTAAATAAACCTTCCAGAAGAGAGAATTCTTTTTCCCTTCCCACGAATGGTCCATTTCTATCTGCGGAAAGCTGTAAATTCACGTTTCAATCCTTTTTCTTGGGATTAAAACCATTACTTGAATCGATACTACCATAATAAATAAGAAGTTTCCCAAAAAAATCAACAAAAATCTACTGCATAAAGACGAAAGAGAGGCAGGGACCAGCTGGTTATTATCATTTTGCTTGACTTTTAATCTGTTTTTTATATTTTCCCGAAATAAAGTACAGATTATAAGAATCACAATATAAACGGGTAAGAATATGATAGTGGCAACTAAATCCTTTTCAGTTAAAACCGGAGGAGACACTGATATTATCGACATCACCGACCAAGTGAACACGCGTTTAAAAGAATCGAAGTTGAAAAATGGGACTTTAACTGTGTTTGTACCAGGTTCCACTGCCGGTATCACCACTACTGAATTCGAACCCGGATTACGTAAGGATCTGCCCGCTCTATTTGAGAAACTGATCCCCCAATCGGGTCATTATCAGCATGATCTTACTTGGGGAGACGGGAACGGTTACTCTCACCTTAGAGCGGCATTGGTCAAGTCTTTCTTCACCGTCCCATTCGTTAACGGTGAGATGATTTTGGGGACCTGGCAGCAGATTATCCTGATTGATTTCGATAACCGTCACAGAAACCGGGAGATTATAGTCCAGCTATTAGGAGAGTAAGTTGATATTCCGGTCAACGGATTGGTCAACGGATTAAGCGGATGGAACGGATAATGGGTCGACGGCGGAAATCGTATGGTTTGTGCGAGTGGATGAATTGGATCGGCTGCGCCATGTATCCTCGACGGATGAAGAGAGAATTACTATATTTGATGTCAGTATAAAAGATCGCCACACTTAGAGAGACCATTAATATGTTGATGTTGGATAAACTCAAATTCAAAA
Source organism: uncultured candidate division Zixibacteria bacterium (assembly GCA_903908285.1). Classification (GTDB taxonomy): domain Bacteria; phylum Zixibacteria; class MSB-5A5; order MSB-5A5; family SM1-73; genus CAIVRH01. The sequence goes on along the minus strand of CAIVRH010000048.1, from coordinate 167,933 downwards.
CATTGGAATGGACAGGAGACAGCTTAAGAATCCTGGATCAGACCAGACTGCCTAATGAGGTGACATATCTTGACTGCACTAAGCTGGAGGATGTAGTCTCCGCTATCAGGAATTTGAAAGTGAGAGGTGCGCCTGCTATCGGAATTTCTGCAGCCTTTGGAGTAGTAATAGGAATAAACGAGCAGGAATTTTCTTCACGACATGAATTCGAACAAAGGTTAGATCATGTTATCTCAGCGCTTGCCAATACTCGACCCACTGCAGTAAACCTGTTCTGGGCATTGGAGAGGATGAAGGAAGTTTCAGGACGAAGTAAAGAAAAAGATCCTGAACAGGTAGTCCAACTACTTCTCCAAGAAGCGATATCGATTCATGAAGAAGACAAATGGATGTGTGAGAAGATCGGCGAATTCGGTGCGGATCTACTGAAAGATGGTGATACAGTTTTAACCCATTGCAATGCCGGAGCTTTAGCTACAGGTGGAATTGGAACTGCTTTGGGGATCATCTACACCGCCACCTGGCAGGGGAAGAGAATCAGTGTTTTTGCGGACGAAACCCGACCGGTGCTTCAGGGTGCCAGATTAACTGTTTGGGAACTTCAGCAGCAGGGAGTAGATGTTACCTTAATCTGTGATAATATGGCGGCTTTTGTAATGAAGAAGAAGAAGATAGATTGCATCATCGTAGGAGCTGATCGGATAGCTACAAACGGTGACGTAGCTAATAAGATCGGAACATATAATGTAGCCATACTGGCGAATTTTCACAAAATTCCCTTTTATGTAGCTGCCCCCAGCTCCAGCTTCGATCCGGCTATATCAAAAGGTGATGATATCATCATAGAGGAAAGAGGGTGTGAGGAGGTTACGGATTGCTTTGGTAGTAAAATCGCCCCGTCGGGAGTCAAAATTTACTCCCCAGCTTTCGATATTACTCCAGCCGAGTTAGTGACGGCTTATATCACCGAAAAAGGTGTTCAAAGTTCAAAATTTAATGTTTAAAGTAATACATCAAATAGTGGCTTTAACTGAAAGAATAACAATGATATGTGACGTGCATGATATGGTAGCGTTTTTAGATAGAGACGGAACGATAATAGAGGAGAAGGATTTCATTAAATCACCGGATGAGATAGAGTTTATTCCGGGTTCAATTGAAGCGATAAGGATATTGAAAAAGTTGGGTTATAAAATCGTTGTGATTTCAAACCAATCCGGGATAGGAAGAGGGATCCTGACGGAAAAGATGGTTAAGGAAGTCAATGAAAGCTTCATCCGAAAATTAATGGAAAATGGCGCTCTTATCGATGCCCTTTACTTCTGCCCTCATCATCCCGACGATGATTGTGATTGCAGAAAACCAAAGACCGGATTGATTCAGAAGGCGGCGGCGGAACATAAACTGGATCTGGAAAAAGCGGTGGTAATTGGGGATAAATTGTCAGATTTAGAATTGGGTAAAAATCTCGGTGGAAAATCCATTCTGGTGCTTACCGGATACGGAAAGAAGGAATGGGAGAAATTACAGGATGTGACGATAAAACCGGATTTCATTGCAGATGATCTGCTCGGAGCGGTAAACTGGTTAATGAATCTATCTAACCATAACCCAAACTGACTTTAGGATACTCGCTTTAATCATCTTTAAAGTACTTCATGAGGGGGGACTACCCAATACTAAAGGAACAGGGGGCGTATCTTGTTTTGAGAAGAGAGAGAATAATAGTAGTGTGGGTAGCAAGAAGCAAATTTTGAACAGTGGTGATATTTTGGTTAAATCCAGAGTGGTAGTGGTTAAAAGCCCAGGTGTGATCAGTGCTTCCGGCAAGGTAGACAAGATTCTTCTTTCTAAAATGGTCGAACGGGGTTTGAGCCAGCTCACTTTTGAGTCCAATTCCTCGGATGCATTAAGGCATTTTTTTTCACCCACCGATCAAATAGGTCTTAAAGTTAATTGTCTGGGGGGAGAGATGGCTTCCACCCACCCCGAAGTAGCATTGACGGTTGCGGATTTGCTCAAGAGGGCAGGTAACAAAGACAAGAATATGGTCATCTGGGACCGGTCGTCGGAGGAATTAGAAGAGATAGGATTTCCGTTGAATGTCAAGGGAGAAGGGTATCTCTGTTTGGGCACTGATACCCAAGGAGTAGGTTATTCCAATGACTTAATCGAATACAAAAATATCGGCAGTCTGTTGAGTCAGGTGATGGGTAAGTTGACCAATGTGCAGATAAATGTCCCGGTATTGAAAGACCACGGTCTTTCGGGAGTAACCTGTTCTCTCAAGAATTATTACGGCGCCATACATAACCCGAATAAATACCATGAGAACGGCTGTGATCCTTATATTGCAGATTTAAATTCAGTACCCCAGATAAGAGAACAGCAGAAACTGGTGGTCTGTGATGCCTTAAGAGTTCAATGTAACGGGGGACCGTCGTATCATCCCAAGTGGGCGGAGAATTTTGGGGGGATAATCATCGGTGACGATCCGGTAGCGGTTGATTTTGTTGGATATCAGATTATAGATAAAATTCGGGGGAAATTCGGATTACCTACCTTAGAGAAAGCCAACCGAAAGCCCAAACATATTTTCACGGCTGCGGATAAAGATCATCAACTGGGGAAAGCAAACATGGCAGAAATTGATCTGGTAGAAACAGCAATTTAAAATTAAAAAAGAAAAATTCAAAATTAGAAGAATTATGACCAGCTTCAATCGAAGACAGTTTTTGAAATCCTCATTAGCCACTGCGGGTGGTTTAATGATTCCCAGGGTTATACCAGAAGGATCGTTTCTCGGTTTATCCGAAAACGCTTCTGCAGCACCTGCTCAGACCGGACTATCCCATGTAGAAGCAAAATACTACAAGAAGCTTGAGGATGAAGAGGTCGAATGTTTGCTCTGCCCTCGACAATGCAAAGTAGGGGACAGGGAGAGGGGGTATTGCGGGTGCAGGGAAAACCAAAACGGAATTTATTACACGCTGGTCCACTCTTATTCAAGCCCTCCTAATGACGATCCCATTGAGAAAAAGCCGTTCTTTCATTTTCTTCCCGGAACAAAAGCTTTCTCGATAGCTACTGCAGGATGTAACTTGAATTGTAAGTTCTGCCAGAATTGGGAGCTATCGCAAGTAAGACCTGAACAGATAAAATCTATTTACTTGCCTCCTGAAGATGTGGTTTCCTATGCTAAGGATAGCGGGTGCAGGTCCATTGCTTATACTTACTCCGAGCCTACGGTTTTTTATGAATATATGCTTGACTGTGCCATTGCAGGAAAAAGAAATGGAACCAAAAGCGTGGTGATCACTGCCGGGTACATTAATCCCGATCCACTGATGGAGCTGATCCGGGAAGTGGATGCGGTCAAGGTCGATTTCAAAGGTTTCACCGAAAAATATTACCAGGATATCTGCCGGGCGAAACTCAAACCGGTTATGGATACATTAGAGTTACTTGCGAAGAATCGCATCTGGTACGAGATCGTTTACCTGATGGTGCCGACATTGAACGATAATTTCGATGACATTAGATCAATGTGCAAATGGATAATCAAAGATTTGGGAAAAGATGTACCGGTGCATTTCACCCGCTTTCAACCCCTGTATCTTTTGAAGAATCTGCCTCCCACTCCGGTATCTACCCTGGATAGAGCCAGGGAGATCGCCATGGAGGAGGGGATGAACTATGTTTATGTGGGTAATGTTCCCGGCCATCCGGGCGAGAATACTTATTGTCCCACATGCAAAAAAGTAGTGATAGGAAGAGAGGGCTTCACCATCCTCGAAATGAATTTGAAGGATGGGAAATGCAAGTTCTGCGGGAAGGTCATACCTGGAGTTTGGAATTAGCTAAGATCATCGATATGTAAATGTAAACTCTCACTCCCTCAATCCCCCGTTCCATGAAATGGAGAGGGGGATTATAAGTATGTTGTCGGGTATCTGCAGGAATTGTCCCTATATAAGATGCAAACAGATCCAACTAAATCCTCAAAATCTGCCCAATTTCTTTCAGCCTGTTTCCTTCTCGGACTTTCCTCTATGGTTGCCCAGATCATCCTTTTCCGGGAGATGATGGTTGCCTTCTACGGGAACGAATTGTGTTTAGGGGTGATGCTTTCGGTTTGGCTTTTCTGGGTGGGAGTCGGATCGTATCTGGGTAATAAAATCGCCGGTCCGAAAAAATATTCCATTTCAAAACTATCGCTTTGGTATTTCCTGATCTCCGTAGCAACATTAACCACCATCATTCTGATTAGATTCTCCAAACAGATTTTAGGGACCGCCCCGGCAGAGATTGTGGGATTTTTTCCCATGTTTCTTTTTACCCTTGGAGCCATGAGCTTTTTCTGTATGCTTCTTGGAATAACGTTCGTTTTAAACTCCAAATCGTGGGCATTCGATGAGAAGAGTGTCTTTTTGGTAAACCGGGTGTATCTATGGGAATCTCTGGGGGCGGGAGTAGGCGGGCTTTTAGTCACTTTTGTTCTGATTCCGCATATTTCTAATTTCGGGATAGCCCTCTTTATATCCTCCGTGAATCTTATTCTTTTTGCTCTGCTTCGGAGTCGTGATAAAAAGAAGCGGATACAAGGTTTGATTTGGTCAACGGTAATTTTAATTATCCTGATATTTTCTGCATTCAAATTGGGAAACTCTCTGAATAGTTATTCTGAAAGGAAAGAGTGGAAAAGCCTACCCTTAATTTATTCCAATGATACCAAATACGGGAATATTTCGGTTACCAGGCAATATGAGCAGGTGACTTTCTACGAGAACGGGCTGATGCTATTTTCATACCCGGATGTTTCCACCGCTGAGGAGGCAGTCCACTTTGCTTTGCTGGTGCATCCTCATCCCCGAAAACTACTTTTGATCGGAGGAGGTTTGGGAGGAGCATTATCCCAGGCTCTGAAATATGACAGTTTGACCATAGACTATGTAGAGCTGGATCCGCAGTTGATAGGAGCCGGAGAAGTATTTCTACCTTCAGAAGAGACCAAATCCTTGAGAAGCCCCCGGGTTGATATTCATTACATGGATGGGAGACTATTTGTCAAGGAGAAAGCAGAACAGAGCAACCCAGAATGTTACGATGTGATCATAGTGAATCTCACCGATCCTTATACCGTACAGTTGAACCGTTTTTTCACCCTGGAGTTTTTTCAGATGGCAAGATCAGTCTTAAAGGATGAGGGGATATTTTCTTTCAGGGTAAGCTCAGCGGAAAACTACATCAGCCCGGAGCTGGGTTTGTATCTTTCCTCCTTTTACCGGACATTGAACTCCTGTTTTGCCGAGGTGAAGGTGCTACCCGGGTCGAATAATATTTTTCTGGCTTCAAAGAAAGCCGGAGTGCTATTCGACGACTGGCAAAATTTGATTTCCCGCCTTAAGCAAAGAGCCATCCCCACCCAATTTGTAAATGAAAACTTTTTGCCGGATCGTCTTTCTCCGACAAGGGTAGAGTATTTGAGAAGTGCTATCATGCAAAGCTGGGGAAGAATTAATCATGATTTAAAGCCAATTTGTTACTTCTACAACAGCATCTTGTGGAGCAAACAGTTTGAATCCTCCGAGAAACCGATTTTGCTTTTTCTTTCCCATGTTCATCCCGGATGGCTGATGGGAGCAATCGTCCTAATCTTCTTCCTGATCTTTCTTTTTTGCAGATTATACGATGCGCATGTACCAAATCTGGCTTTGAGCGTAATATTTATGGTCGGTTTCACCAGCATATTAGCGGAGATAATCGTAGTTCTGTCTTTTCAGGTATTTTACGGATACATCTATTCCATGATCGGGCTGATCTTCACACTTTTTATGTTAGGTCTGACTTCGGGGGCACTTATCATACAAAGGTTAGCTTACAAGAAAAAGATAAATTTCAAACGGCTGGGTTTTATTCAGTTGCTCCAGGTTCTATTTGTTTTCATGCTTATAGTTCTTTTCCGGATATTTTTAAGCATTTCGCTATCAAACTCAAAAATCATGATCTCTTTATTCTCACTTATCTTTGTCTCGGGTCTGTTAGGGGGAATGTTATTTACTTTAGCAAATCATATCTTCCTGGAGAACAGAACCGCTTTAAATGCAGGGACCGGTTATTCGGTTGACCTTTTCGGGTCAAGCCTTAGCTCAATTTTAGCATCCGCCATCTTGATTCCACTCTTGGGAGTCCCTTCAACTATCACATTAATCCTATTGACCAATCTGATCTGTTTGGGCTTCCTGATGATACCCAAAAAGTCATCCTAAGGCACAGGTAATTATCATCCGGGGAAAGACACTAAATTTGAAACAATTGGAGAGTTGGAATGTATATAGATTAGAAACCGGATAGCGGTTTGGAGCAGACAAATCATAAGTGGAGGTGATATCTAAAGGATACCAATTTATCTTCGACGGCACCTTGTACCTGCAAATCCATGCTTCCATATTCTGCAAGATATGTGAAACCAATTGCATAGCAAGACCTAAAGGGCTTCTATTCATTTATCTTTCTTAAACATATCAAGCAAATTTATATGATCGTTATCCGCTAAACTTAATTTCAGCAATAAGTTATTCATGTCGTGACTTATAAATATATATAGGCGGGAAGCAAGCTCTGCGGTCTGATATTTGCTTTAACGAAGAACGGGTTGATAATTCATATCCAAGCGGTTAAGGTGGTTTTGATGTTGACAAAACGATTGTTTGTATTAGATTAGCTGAATATAATTTTATGATATCAAGAAGTAATCATACAGCGGAGGTTTAAATGAAAGGTCAAGGGAAATATGGTTTCATCGCTTTGGCGCTGGCTTTAATATCGGTGGCAATAATCTGGGTAGTGGGCTTAGGAGAAGCAACGGAAGAAACCAAAGGGATGCCGGAAGACGAAAGAAACACTCTCTTGAGCAATGTAAAATTATTAGATAACGTGGCTTACTGGATAAATTCCAAGTATGTGGATTCTGTCGATGTTAAACTCATGATACGTAGTGGTATCAACGGGATGATAGAAACTCTGGATCCATTTTCCGATTTGCAAGATGTTACTGAGCATGACAGATTGATGGAAGCGACAGAGGGGAAATATGAGGGTTTAGGAATGACCATTTCCGAGAGAGAGGGTTCGATTACCGTCATTTCCCCCATAGAAGGTACTCCCGCATACCGTATGGGAATTCGGGCGGGGGATCAGATAGTCAAGATCGACGGTAAATCTACCGAGGGGATGAGCACCGAGGATGCATCCCGGTTGATGAGGGGGGAGCATGGAACTTCGGTGATCCTGAGCATAAAAAGAGAGGGAGCGGCGGAGATTCTGGATTATAAGATCGAAAGGGCCATTATCGAGCTTAAGAATGTCCCCTACTACGGGGTGATCGACGGGGGAATTGGTTATGTAAGATTAACCAAGTTTTCCAAGGATTCCGGAAAGGAATTGAAAGATGCCATCGTGGATTTAGAGAGTAAGGGAATAAAAGGACTGATATTCGATCTGAGAAATAATGGGGGGGGGTTGTTGGACCAGGCGGTGGAAACGGGTAATCTCTTTTTGGATCAAGGCAAACAGATCGTGTATACGCAAGGTCGCTCCGAAGCCAAAAGAGATTTCAATGCTACCCAGATGCCGGTTTACCCGGACGGACCAATGGTAGTTTTGGTTGACGGAGGAACCGCCTCGGCCTCGGAGATAGTCTCCGGCGCAATCCAGGATTGGGATCGAGGGGTGATCATCGGGAACACCACTTTTGGCAAGGGTTTAGTTCAGCAGGTATTCGGCATGCCCAATAACACTTATCTGAAGCTGACCATAGCCAAGTATTATATTCCCAGCGGCAGGTGCATCCAGAAACCGGAGATAGCCAAAAGAAGCGCCTTGCGAAAAATGGTGACGGAAGGACCGGATAGTATAGTAACTTCACAGAAGGAAGTTTTCTATACCAAGGGAGGGAGAAAGGTGTATGGGGGGGGCGGTATAGTTCCGGATATAAATCTCGATTATCCCACGCTGAAGCCCATTGAATACAACTTGGAGCGTCAGTCGATGTTCTTCAACTTTGCGGTATCATATATAGCCAAAAATCCCAATATTCCCAGGGAGTTTGATATTGACAATAATGTCCTCGAAGAATTTAAAGCATTCTTAAAGGAGAAAAACTTCATTTATAAAACCCCGCTGGAACTGGATTTGGATAGCCTGAAAAGCGATATGGAGAGACAAAATAAGTTAGAAATGTTCTCTTCGGCTATGGCGGATATGCGCAAGTCAGTAGACAAGGATAAAGAGGGTGATTTCGACAAAAGCATCGATTATATCAAACGTTCATTGAAAAGGGACATCTTGAGCAATCTTTACGGTGAAAAAGCGTTCTACGAGCAGATTCTATTAAAAACCGATCCTTTCATCCAAAAAGCTTATGAGATTCTTACCAATGATAAGGAGTATAAGAAGTTATTGAAAGGATAGTGTTGCTTTTAGCCTGTCGTGATCCAAGATAGAGGATAGAAACCCCGCTTGAGGCGGGGTTTTTTTCTGTTTTCCCACTTAAATTTGTGGGCTTTAATGCCAACCAACCGTTTTCATTGATCCTCAGGTTAAAATTCCACCGGATTTAAATCTCTGAAGAATTCTCGATCTTGGAAAGTTAATACTGCTATCAGGAAGTGATGTTTGTTGGATGGATAAATTAATTTTAGGGAAGTCTTCGGCTAATCGCTTGACAGTTTTAATTCAAATCGTTTAATTATTCAAGCTGAACCAATCGGGGTGACCGAAATCAAGCCGGATTAAAAAATGGCATAACTAGAATGAAAAAACGCTTATACACTTGGTTGTTATTAATTCCCCTATTTCTGTTGGGAAGCGACAAAATGAAAACTTCAGAAGTAATACGAACTTGTTTGGATAATGGAATGGTCGTATTGATCCAAGAGCGTCATTCGGCCCCGGTGGTTGCCATCAACACCTGGGTCAACACCGGATATTTCAACGAGCCGGACAGTCTCACCGGCATCTCCCACCTTTTGGAACACATGTTTTTCAAAGGAACCAAGAAAAGGCCGGTGGGTCAGTTAAGAGAGGAAACCAAAAAGCTGGGAGGTTACCTGAATGCCGGAACCATATACGAGTACACCCACTACTATACCGTGCTCCCCAGCCCGTTTTTGGAATCCGGCCTGGAGCTTCAGTCGGATGCTTTGTGGAACTCGGTGATCGATACAGTAGAATTGGAGAAAGAAAAGAAGGTGGTGATCGAGGAGGTGAAACGGAAGTGGGATAATCCGGATGCTTTAGCTTGGGAGAAACTGATGGAGCTGGCATTCGATCATCATCCCATCCGCCGGTGGAGGATGGGAACTCCTGAACAGATAGAAGGCTGGAGCAGGGAACAATTCGAGCAGTACTTCAAAACCTATTATCGTCCGGACAATATCATTCTATCCATTGTAGGAGATGTGGACAGCAAAAAAACGATGCAGGAGGTCAGGAGATATTACGGCAATATCAGGATGGATAAAACCGAGAAACCCAGTTTTTCACCGGAACCGCCGCAAAAAGGATTGAGGTATTCCCAGATGACAGGAGATATCACCCAGAGCTACCTCAAAATAGGATTTCATATTCCCGGGAGGACAGAAAAGGATTTCTGTGTTTTGGACGTAACATCGCAGATTTTGGGGAAGGGGAGAAGTTCAAGACTCAGCCAAAGTTTAATAGAAAAGAAGCAATTGGTACACGCGGTAAGATCGGATGCTTTTGGTTTAAGGGATCTGGGCTTTTTTATTATCGAAGCAGATATGGATACCAAAGGTATCCCGGACACCCGAATCGAGATTTTCCGGGAAATCAATAGAATGAGTCAAGAAGATATTTTACCGGACGAACTGATTAAGGCAAAAAATGCCATAAAATTATCCTATCTTTCTTCTCTGGAAACCGCGGAGGGAGTGTCGGAGAATCTAGCGTTATTCGAATCGTACGGAGATTATAAGCGGGGAGAGGAATACTTGGATAATGTGGACCAAGTGACAGTTGAGGACATAAAAAAAGCTGTTGCGCGATTTTTACGTCGGGATAATGCCAGCATTTTTGAATACAAACCGAATGGAGATTTCGATGAAAGCTTAACCCCGGCAAAAATAGCAGAACAGATTACTGCCGGTTTATCGTCAGATTCCATTTCGAACAGAGAACCGGAGGGGGGAAAAGGCGAAATCAGCTTTTCCGGACCCCTGAAGAAAAAGAATCTGACGGACAGAGTGGATTCCCCGGCGAGAAGAGAGACACTTTCCTGCGGAGTGAGTCTGGTGACCAAAGTAAATAGATCCCTACCTTTAGTTTCCCTGAGTATCTATTTTAAGGGGGGAAGGGTGGACGAAACTAAGGAGAACAGCGGATTAACGCGGCTCACCCTGGAGGGGAGTTTGAAAGGAACCACCACCCACAACGGGGAGGAGATATTTAAACGGTTGGAGATATTGGGAGCATCATTGGAAACCGAGACAGAAGCGGATTATTTCGGATATCAGCTTAAGATATTGTCGGAAAACTTAGACGAAGGTTTGGGAATATTGGCGGATGTAATCAAAAATCCGGTTTTCGAACCGGGGGAACTGGAAAAAGAGAAAAATATCATATTGGCGGATATCGAAAAGAGCAAAGACAACATGACTACTTATCCGGTGGAGCTTTTCTATCAAGCCGCTTTTCCCCACCACCCCTACGGTTTGAATAGCCTGGGTGAAAAGGATGCCGTAGAAAATATGAACCGGGAGATGGTAAAGCAATGGCACCGTCAACATTTTTCACCCGGCAGCATGCTCATCGTCGCAGTGGGGGATTATGATTCGGCTAATCTCAAAAACGGATTGGAGGAATTGTTTACCGGATCACCCGGTGCCGGAAGAAGTGAACCATCCTTAGCTTCCGGGTTTGAACTAACCCCCCAACGAAATATGATGGTGGAAAACCGGGTGAAAGCCCAGACGGCCCAAGTATTAGGGTTTGTCACCTGTCCTTATCTGGATGATGACCTGTATGCGCTAAAAGTCCTGCAGGCAATCGCTTCCGGAGGAGGGGGGAGGTTTTACCGGGAGTTGAGGGAAAAAAGAGGTTTGGCTTACACCGTATATGGGGTGAACGATTCCTGGGATAGGGCGGGAGTTTTTTATGCTTACATCGCCACCTCGCCGGAAAACGAAGAAAGCGCTCGGGAGGAGCTGGCCCGCCAATTTTACGGATTCAAAACCGATACGGTCGAGGAGGAGGAGCTTAAGACTGCTCAGAAATACATAACCGGAATATACCGGATCCAACTGGAAACCAATTCCGCACTTTTAAAGCAATATGTGAAAGCGGAACTTTTAGGGATGGGAATAGAAGGTGTGGAAAGTTTCCCGGAGAAGATCAACCGGGTAACAAAAAAACAGATCAACCAAGTAGCTTTAAGATACTTCCTTCCCGAGAATCTCTCCGTGGGAATGATTAAAAGTCAAAAATAATTATTCCGTTGAATCGTACATTTTATTATATTGATAGGGGTAAGGTTGATAAGCAGATGAATAGGTAACACGGCTGAATGCTAAGCGTCGATGTGGGATCAACTTTTCGTTTGCGGGGAAAATCAGGTTGAAGAGATTTAACCGAAAGAGAAATCGGAAACTCAATTGGTAAGAATGGGGGAAGCGGACAAATATGGACGAGAAGAAGAATCACAAAGACAATCAGAAGAAGACGAACAACAATCTTTCCACCGGTTTTGTTTTCCATCCCGATTACTTAAAACATGATTCCGGACAGAATCATCCCGAAAGCAGCGAGCGGCTTTCTTTGCTTATCGAACATTTGGAAAAGAAGGGGATTTTATCCAGGCTGAAAAATATCGAGCCATATCCCGCAGCGATAGAATGGCTGGAGACGGTACATGATTCCTCCTACATCAAAACGGTGGAGAGGATTTGCAAGAACGGGGGGGGAATGCTGGACCCGGACACCCGGGTGAGTCCGGAATCGTACCGAGTAGCGCTGCTAGCAGCGGGGGGAGTAATGGCAGCGGTGGATACAGTGATGGATCAAAGGGTAAAAAACGCTTTTTGCGCAGTACGACCTCCGGGACATCATGCGGAAAAAGACAAGGCTATGGGTTTTTGCATCTTCAATAATGTGGCAATAGGTGCTAGATACGTGCAAAAGAAATTCGGCTTGAAAAAAATATTTCTGGTGGACTGGGACGTGCATCACGGAAACGGGACGCAGAACATCTTCTGGTCCGATCCCTCGGTATTTTACTTCAGCATACATCAATACCCCCACTACCCGGGTACGGGAAGCGAAAACGAGGTAGGAGAGGGAGAGGGAGAGGGATACACCTTCAACATGCCCATGTGTGCGGGAAGCGGGGAGTTGGAATATATCGAGGTTTTCGAAAACATACTTTTCCCCATGGCTTCAAAATTCTCGCCCGATTTTATCTTCATCTCCGCCGGATTCGATGCGCACGAAGACGATCCTTTAGCTCAAATCAATTTATCCGAAACGGGATACAAAAAGATGACCGAAGTGATCACCAGATTAGCAGCTGAATGCTGCGAGGGACGATTGGTATCTGTTTTGGAAGGGGGATACAATTCCACCTCTCTTTCTGCTTCGGTGGAAAAACATATCTTGGCTCTGGCGGGACGAAACAAAAGAGCATAGGAATTCCGAAGGATTACGGGAGGTCTATATTCTTTTTAAAGATCAACGAACCAAAATCTCCAGTTATTCACCGCCGGTTTATTCCACACCTTAATTTAAGGAAGAAGTATGCGACTTCTTCTCCCATCATGGCTTCTTGTATTTATCCACACCTTTATTCTTACCATACCTGGTTTCTGCCAGGTAGAAACGCCACCAGCTGCCTGTGTGGCAAATTACCGGATCGAAGTAAAACTGGACACACTGGGGAAGAAACTGCAGGGGTATGAAACCATTACTTTTGTGAATACCTCCGCCAAACCTGCAGATACGCTTTTTCTCCATCTTTATCCCAATGCTTTTCAAAGCGATTCAACTATTTTTATGAAAGAGAGTCTTCTTCCGGAAAGATTCAGAAGGGGAAAAGAATACAAGGGATCAATAAACATCAAACAGGTGGAAATTGGCTCCGGGTTTGATTTGACCGGATGCTGGATAATCGATGAGACGATAATGAAACTGCCGCTATCCCAACCATTGTCTCCGGCGGAATCCGTCAAAATCAAAATTGACTTTACCGTCAACTTACCCCAAATTTTCATGCGGATGGGATACTCGGGAAAGGATTATATGATCGGCCAGTGGTTTCCCAAAATGGCGGTCTTGCAGAATGACGGCAAATGGAATGCCCATCAATACCATTTCAACAGCGAGTTCTTTGCGGATTTTGGGAAATATGACGTTGACATAACGGTTCCGGCAAATTACCTAATCGGAGCAACCGGTTATTTAACCGAGAAGAGAGGAAATCAGGATTCCACCGTCACCTTCGTTTTCCAGGCGGAAGACGTGCACGATTTTGTCTGGGTGGCAAGCCCGGATTATTTAATCTCCAAACGGACGGTGGATGGAATAGAGATTGATTTCCTTTACAAACCCGAACATGCCAAAGCGGCATCCAGGATATTGGATGCTGCGGAATTTGCTTTGAGATATTACGATTCAAGTTTCGGTAAATATCCCTACCGGAAGTTTACCATTGCGGATATCAGGATTGGCTGGGGGGGAGGGGCGATGGAATATCCCATGCTGGTAACCTGCGTCCCCTCCGATTTCCCTCCGGATATTATAAGATTGGATGCGATGGTTCTTTTCCACGAGATCGCCCATCAATGGTGGTACGGGGTGGTGGCATCCAACGAGTTTGAAGAAGCCTGGCTGGATGAGGGATTTGCCACCTATTCCGAATCCAAAGCCATGGAAGAGAAGTTTGGGACCAAGGCGAATCTGGTGGATTTATGGGGTATCAATATTAACGATGAAAATATCAATAAATTGACTTATCTATTGGATCCCCAAAGCGACCCGCCGGTCAAAAATTCCTGGGAGTTTATGGATTACTTAAGCTATCGAGCCAATGTCTATTCCAAAGCTTCTCTCCTCCTGCAGACTATGGGGAATTATATGGGCAAAGAAAAGATGGATGAATTGCTTAAAGGATATTTCCAAAGATACAGATTTAAACATCCCCGCACCCGGGATTTCACCCGGTTGGTTCTGGAGATGACAGGAGAAGATTTTGATCCCGTATTCGAGCAGGTGCTTTTCGGAACCGGTTTATGCGACTACGAGGTGGCAAGCATAAGAAGCGAGCCGGTTAAAAGCGATTCGACCCAGGGGGGGTTCCAGACCGAAGTATTGTTGAAAAGATTGGGCGAGGTGGTCATACCGGTGGATATTTCGATGGAATTCGCAAGCGGGGAGAAAATCAAGCAGACCTGGGATGGCAAAGAGAGATGGCATAGAATAGAGATGGAGACCGATTCAAAGATCAAATCGGCGATCATCGATCCGGACGACAAGATTGCCCTGGAGGTCAACATCAATAATAACAGCCTGACGACCGAAGCCGAAGATTCAGCCGTCCTGAAATTGTTCACCCAATGCTTTTTCGGGTTGGAAACATTCGTCCACTGTATTACTTCTTTCTAAAAAGGGTAAGCATATTAAGTAAGTCAAGCTTCATGAAACATATCTTAGTTTCATTCATGGAAGGGATTAAAAACGTTTGGGCAACCAAATACCTAATCGGAATCATGCTGATCTTCAAGCTGGTCACCTCTTTGATTTTAGGGGTGCCTTTATACCTGATGTTTTCCACCAGCTTTGCCGCGAATATAAAAGCTTCCAATTTCCTCACCGGATTTAATCCCTCTCTTGTTATAGATTTTGTATATTACTGGAGGAGAACTCTATCCATCTATGTTTTCATGTTTATATTGACGAGTATCTTAATCATAATAGCCTATATCTTTCTTTCCGGGGGATTCTGGGGAGTCTTACGGGATCAAGCCAAAAGAAGGGTTAAAGACACCCCCACGGTTACATCGGGAAGCGGAACGGAGGGATTCTTTGCCGCTTGCGGAAAATATTTCGGGGGGATGTTTAAGATCGGTTTACTGATGATCCCTTTGTATTTATTCGCATTTCTAATCTGGCTGATCTTCATTGCCATATTGGGAATGGTGGTGGGAGAAGGGTCGCTATGGGTTTTAACTTCATGGCGGACGATAAGTAAGATTCTTATAGCTTTGATATTATATTTTTGCTGTAATATGCTGGGAGATTACCTTAGGATATTTATGCTGGAGAAGGAAGATGACCATATCTGGGTGGTGATCAGGAAAGCATTCAGATTCGTATGGACGAATTTATCCTCGACTTTATGTTTATATTATTTATTGAGTATAATTCTGGTCGGCGTTATTTTATTCTACGGGGGTATGTATAAATTGGTCAGCGGAATATCTCCCACCGGAATTTTTATTTTCATTGCTTTTCTCTTACAGCAGCTTTTCGTAGTGTTCCATTCGTTTTACCGGTTGATCTTTTATTCTTCCCAGATGAGTTTATATGTAAGGATCTCAGACCGGGACGATCATCCGGGAGAGGATTTAGATTTTAAAATGGAAATGAGAGGTGAATGAATCCAACGACATTCTTCGTACTCCCAAATAAAACCAGTAGGGTAAGGAGCGGTGTATGCCGGACAAAAACGAGGTGACCATAAAATGGCTGGGGCACAGTTGTTTTCTGGTTTATAATGACAGGATAAGAATTATCACCGATCCGTATGATGAAACTTTAGGTTATCCCATGCCGGAGGTAAGCGCGGAAGTATGTTTGGTTTCACACGAGCACTTTGATCATAATTACGTATCCATGGTTAAGGGGAAGCCGCAGGTGATTAGAGGAACCGGAGAGAAGGAGGTAAGTTTAATCAAATTCAAGGGGGTGGCTTCATTTCATGATGCACAGGAGGGAAGCCGAAGGGGGAAGAATACCGTTTTTACCTGGGAATTGGGCGGAATTAATTTCGTTCATCTGGGGGATCTGGGGACAGAGCTCTCTTCAACCCAGATCAAAGAGATCGGTCCGGTAGATATTCTGTTTGTCCCGACAGGTGGAATCTTCACCATCGATGCGGTTGCTGCCACCAGAGTGGTTGCCAGCTTAAATCCCAAGGTGGCGATACCCATGCACTACCGGATGCCATTCAGGAAGAATGACTCTCTGGCTGCGGTAGATGAGTTCTTAAAAGGAAAAAATAATGTGGTTAAGGTGGGAAAGAATTCAGCTAGTTTTTCCAAAAATAATTTGCCAGAGGAAACAACTATTTATGTACTGGAATATGGGAAATAGTAGATATGACGAATGACGGATAAAAACGTCCGCCGTTATGCACCATGTAGTGCATAACGCCGACCGTCGTCCGAAGTCAGTCGCAAAGGCAGAGGAAGAAGGAAGAAAAAACCAATGACGGATGGCAAATGATTAATGAACAATAACTAATGACCAATATAACCGTAGATATATTATCTGTATGCAGGGATTAGAGCTTAATCTTGAACTTTGAATTTTGAATCTTTAATTAAGGAGCATCATGCCAAAGAAATTAGAGGAATTGAACTGGATGGAGTTTGGGGAATTAGTTCCCCAGAAGATGTATACCGTTTTACTCCCGATCGGCACCATCGAAGCCCACGGTGTTACCCATCTGGGCACAGACGTTTCCATTCCGGTACACATCTGCGAAAAGATCGCCGACAGGATAAAGGCGATAATCGCCCCACCGGTATATTATGGGATCACACGAACGTTGTATGCTTATCCCGGCTCCCTTACCGTTAGCTCATCCACTTTCGAAAGTTACGTAACCGAAATATTATCTTCTTTGGCGGATAAGGGTTTTTCCCGAATTGTAGTAATGAACGGACACGGAGGGCACTTAGATGAGCTTAAGAAAGCAGCTATGCTGGTGCATCGACAGTACAAAGTACAGGTGGCGGTTATCCACTGGTGGGTGCTGTGCGAGGAGTTGACCAAGGAATTCTTCGGTGAAACAGGGGGACATGCGGCTTTGGACGAAAACGCTGCGGTTTTGGCTATAGATAAAAATTTAGTCCTAAAAGAGAGATATAAAAAGGGGATGGCATATCTGATCAAAGACGGGATGAACTGTTATCCAGCCCCCGGTCCCATAATTCTATATAAAGAGAATGAAGGTTATCCCGATTTCGATCAGAAAAAAGCAAAGGCTTATATGGAAAAGGTGATCCAGAAGATAGAGGATGAGATTTTGGATTTATTTAATAAATGGGCAAATAAAGAGAAATATTACCAATGATTCATATTTAAGTTGGGATGCCCCTCACTTGAATCCTCTCCCCAGAAGGGAGAGGACATATAGCAATCGAGCTTTTTGACAAGGAGCTGAAGAATGAATGTGTTTGATGCGATCAAACTTAGAAGAAGTATCAGAAGCTACCAGGATAAACCTGTCGAGGAAGAAAAGCTGCTGCGCGTTCTGGAAGCGGGCAGATTAGCACCATCCGCCAAAAATCTACAAGAATGGAGATACGTGATCGTTAAAGACAAAGATCTGCGCAAGAAGGTGGCGGTGGCAGCGAATAATCAGTATTTTCTGGCCGAAGCTCCGGTGATCATCGTGGGATGTGCTACCATGGCGGATTATGTCCTTACCTGCGGGCAGCCTGCCCATACCGTCGACGTATCTATTTCCATGGATCATATGACCCTCCAGGCGGTGGAGGAGGGGCTGGGAACCTGCTGGATCGGAGCATTCAAAGAGGATGAGGTTAAAGATATTCTGAATATTCCTAAGGAGATGAGAATAGTGGAGATTATGCCTTTGGGTTATCCGAAATTCATACCGGATCCTAAACCCAGGAAGAAACTGGAGGAGATCGTTTTTTATGATAAATATCGATAAGCCCACAATCGATGATCTTTTCAATTGACTAAGTGAAAGGAATGATTTAGATTTCCGGGGAAATGAAGTAGTAAGAATATGGTGGTCGTCAAAATGAGGAGGGAACGATGACTAAGATGAAAACCAGGATATTTCTGCTGGTATTTTTTCTTGTTTTTTCGTCTGCAACAGCGCAGGAGAATCAACCGGCATCAACCAAATTTACATCGAATTCCGTTTTACAGCCCCGAAAACTGATCGATTGCCCCACGGCGGGGCTTTTGCCCCGGGGAAGTTTCGATTTCGACATACGAGTTTACCCCGGAGGAGGATCGATTTTCGGTATTGACATCGGTTTGATGAAGAGACTGATGGTGGGAATGTCCTTCGGAGGCCAGAACGTTATCGGGGAGGGAAAGCCGGACTGGAATCCGAGAATAGAATTTGCGGTCAAATATAGGTTGATCAACGAGAGTTTTATTTTTCCTGCTTTTGTATTGGGATTTGATTCCCAGGGAGACGGAGCTTATAATGATAGCCTAGAAAGATACACCTACAAGTCCAAAGGTTTCTATGCGGTAATAAGCAAAGGATATGCTACCGGTGACATCCCCATAGGCTTACATGCCGGAGCAAACTACAGTCTGGAGAACGAAGATAAAGATAAGAATGTCACCGTCTTTTTTGGAGCGGATATGTTGATAGGTGAAAATCTGGGCGTGGTAGCGGAATACGATCTGGGAGCGAATGATGATAATTCGGAAGAGTTATTCGGGCGGGGCTACGGTTATCTAAACGTGGGCGCACAATGGATTTTCTCCAACCGTTTGTTACTGCAGTTCAATCTGAAGAATCTGCTTCTAAACCGGAAAGATGCGGATACCTGGGGAAGAGAATTCAAAATCGTTTATTTCGAGTCGTTCTGATTAAAGAATGATCCCCGGGTAAAGGTTAAGAAGGAATAAGGGATTCCAGAGCATGATAAATTGGTAGTTGCAATACTGAATTAGATTGAAAGTTATTTCATTAAGATTATTCTTAGAAGGATCACCAGATAAAGGGTATATCTTACCCCCCCACCAGCTTTTTTGTTTCCATCAGGACAAGATAAACAGAGTTAGATTAAACCTTTAACCTTATTATTGTGTCAATATTTTGACAAAAGAGGTATACGGGATTATTCTATTTTACTAGAATATGCGTAATATGGTAATAGAATGTCGATAGTTATAAGGAGAGCAGAATAAAAGGGTTTTCAACCAAAATTTAGGAGAAAATGAAAATGAAAAAGAAAATAGTAATCTTAGGTATATTTTTAGTGATCTTGGGAATCGCGGGAGTAGGGTGCTATACTATCCTCAGCCATCCCACGGTGCAAGGGGAAGAGGCGGAAAACGTGGAGCAAACCGGACAGTACTACCGGGAAAATTGTACGGATTGTCACTCCGATTATCATCAATACCCTTATGGATTCTATTATGGCTATTATCCGGACTACTATTGGAGCAACCCACGCATGGGACATTATTATGCATACCCCTGGTGGTGGGATAACTATTGGGGGAATAATAACAACGAGAACACGTACAATGGTGGAGCATCCGTACCGGAAAGCGCGGAAAAAGCCGAAAGAAGAGGTGGATTGGAACCCCCTTATGTTCGTCCTGAAGGAACTCAAAACACACCTTTTGTTCCCCCTACCACTACTAAACCAGAGGAAACTAATCCGGGGAATAAACCCGAAGCTGTAAAAATCAAGGAACCAGAAAAAGAACAACAAGAGAAACAACAACAAGAAGGAAAATCGGACGAACAAAAAGCCAAGAAAAGACGATAGAAAAACTAATTCGTTTATCTAATGACAAACTATTGAATTACCTAGGAGATACAGATGCTTATACGAATAGGACTAATAGTTGCATTAATGTTTTTTTCACTTTTCATATATGCTGAAGCGCAGCAGTTAGATCAACCAGATGTAAGTGAACCGGCAGCTGGCAACTTTTTCGGAATTGGTGCAAGAGCGATGGGAATGGGAGGTGCTCACATTGCCGTTGCAACTGATGCAACAGCTTTAATTTATAATCCAGCAGGATTAGCAAGAATACCACGGATTGAGTTTTCTGGAAGTCTTTCCTACCAAAGGCTTAAAAACAGCACTGGATATTTTGAATTAACCACCCCAAATTATAATCATAGCTTCCTACAAACAAATACTCGATTCAATTCGGGCAATATTGTGTTACCTGTTCCAACATACAGAGGAAGTCTGGTTTTAGCTATAGGAGTTAACCAAATCAAGAATTTTGATAAGATACTTGATTACGTTAATCCTAATATACCAGAGAGCACGAATAGAGGAGAGTCAGGAGGTCTTTATGTTTGGTCATTTGGAGGAGCTATTGATCTTTCTCCACAAGTATCAATGGGAGTTGCTTTCAATTACTGGAGTGGAAAATATGAATATACTCTCTTGACGAATGGTATATCCAGTCATAATGATACTTCATTTAGTTATCAATGGAACGATGATATATCAGACCGATACTCTGGTTTCAATGCAAAGCTGGGTGCAAGAATTCAACCAAACAAGATATTTGTGATTGGTGCAACTATCGAAACTCCTGTCACTTTCACCATTAAGGAAAGCTGGTTGGAAATAACAGATAATGTTTATTATACCCCTTATCAGGATGCCATCCATGAGTCAGATGAAGGAAACTCAAAATATAAATTCACCCTGCCTTTTTCATTCGGCCTTGGAGTTTGTGCTAATTTGAAGGATATGATAATTGCAGCAGATGTCAATTATACGGATTGGACTCAGATGGAATACAATAGATTAGCTCAAAGGACGGATGCAAATAGAATTATTAAAGAAGTTTATAAAGATGTGCTCAGATGGCATTTAGGTGCTGAATATACTATCCCTAAAATTGGAACAGCCTTAAGAGCTGGATATTATCAGAATCCATTTCCATATAAATATGCTGGGATAAAATCTAATAGGAATTATTTCACTTTCGGTTTTGGATTCTTAATTGATCAGGTAACTACGATCGATTTTTCGTTAGTACATGGTAATTGGGAAATAAGAAATATTTCTGGAGATTTAGCTTCAAAAAACACAGTCAATCAAATTCTTGTTTCAACTGCATATAGGTTCTAGGTCTTCAATTTTGTTTCTTTTCAAAACATACTGTATACAATACCGTAATAGAGTAATAATCAAAAGAGTAGATTCCCGGACCGGATCATATTGTGGAATATAAAGTCTGTTTGATTCTACCAGGGAACTTTTCTTTAGTTAGTTTGTATACTTATTTAGAAAAGGGAGAAGGAAATTGCCCAGCCCAGATAACGAGCTGAATTTAAACCGGCAAGGATTCGATTCGAGCAACCCCGAATCGGATAAAGAGCTTTTGGAAAGGGTGAAGGCAAATGATACCAGTGCTTTCTCTCTTCTGGTGGATCGGTATAAAATCAGGCTGTTTAATCTTATCTATCGCATGTTACAGAACCGGGAGGAGGCAGAAGACATATTGCAGGAAACGTTTTTGAGGGTGTTTAAAGAAAGGGAAAGGTTTGATCCAACCTATTCTTTTTCCACCTGGATTTACACCATAGCATTGAACCTCTGTCGAAATGAGTTGAAGCACAAGAAAAAATTTAAGTTTTTCGGATTGGATTTGATCAAGGATGATCGGAAATATGCAGTGGAGAAGATAAATTATACCAGTAATTTAAGCGCTACCTTAGAGAAGGCAATCGCTTCTTTGCCGGAGAAATATAAAACGGCATTTTTGTTAAGAGAGGTCAATCAACTTTCTTATGAAGAGATGTCTGAAAGTATGGGGGTTCCCTTGGGCACGGTGAAATCCAGAGTCAATCGAGCCAGGCTTATGCTCCAGGGACAATTAACGCCCAAAATCAAGGAGCAATATGAATTGTCGAAGAGTTCGCCAATACCTTTATGCCTACTGTAGGCAGGAATTATCACCGGATGAGACAAAAGAGGTAAAAGCACATCTGGATTTCTGTCCTGAGTGTACCGAAAAAATGGAGGTGATGGTTGCAACTGAACAAATGATTAGGGACGGTTTGGAAAATTTTGTTCCTTCGCCCGATTTCAATGAAAAGCTTTTGGCCAAGATACAGAGTATCCCTTCAACTGTTGAAGAAAGAACACGAAAGAGCTGGTGGCGGAAATTATTACACGAGACTTTTCCCTCTATCCGGTTGAGATGGGCATTGGCTGGGGCGGTTTCGGTAATATTCATGGCTTTAGTTGCCACCATATTTACCCAAAAGCAGATTTCCAAACAACCCGGATCATATGCTTTTGATAGCACCAATACCGAGAATCGAAAGTTAACCAGTTCCGGAAACAAAATAGATACATCTTTGGAAGAGATATTCAAGCAGGTAGACGAGAATACTTCGGCAAGAAGTAAAACTTTTGTCATGGAAAACCTCTCTTCACCATCTTTAAGTAGCGGATCCCGCTTAGTTAATTGGGGAGAGGATGGGAGGATTAAACCGGTGGATTTTCGTAAAAGATTCATCATCGAGAGAAGCTCATACCAGGATGCAAGAAGGGGAAGTAATTATGTGCTTCCGGTAGTATCCACCCAACCAGCTTCCAAGAAAACAGATTTTTAAAGAATCGTTTCGAAAATTGGTACACAGAAGAATCAGGAGATGAAAGAATAAATGAAAAGGAGGAAAAAGATGAAACTTGGATATAAGCTTTTCTGGTTTTGGTTTTTCTTTGGTATTTTCCTTCTAATCCGTCCGATACAGGGTTTTGCCCAGCAGAAGGTTCTATCTTCACTCGAAAACGATATCACTAATCTGGTGGAGTCTATCAAGCCCTCTTTAGTCACCATAGAGACGGAAAGTCAGGTAATGGGTGGGGTAAAGAGAGAAGGGATACCACCGACCTTTGTGGGTTCAGGGATCATCTATACGCCCGATGGATATATAGTCACTTCAGCCAGCGTAGTGAGGGGGATGAGAGATTTTAAGGTGACTTTGCCAAATCAGAAATCCATTAGAGGGGAACTGATTGGGACAGATGAGGGCTCAAATTTAGCCGTTTTAAAGGTTGTGGCCACCGGACTGCTCCCCGCCAAATTGGGAGATTCGGATAAAGTCAAAGTCGGCTCCTGGCTTACCATAGTGGGCAATTCGTATGGACTTCCCAATGCAGTGGCTTTGGGCTTGGTTAGCGGAGTGAGAGAAGATGGATTTATCCAGATGAGCGCTAATGTCAGCCCGGGAAACAGTGGTGGTCCAGTGCTCGATACTTACGGTAAGGTGATCGGTTTGGTTTCTGCTAAATTATCTGAGCCATCCCTTATTAGTGCTTATCAAATTTATGAGAAGGCTTTGAATAAGACCTTTACCATTCCATCACGCGAGATCGAAATACCCTCGTCGGGAATAAGCCTGGCTTTGCCTGCCAACAAGATAAAAGAGATAGCTGACGAAATTATCAAAAATGGAAGCGTAAAGCGAGGTTATCTGGGAATATATCCTATGGATTTGAACGAGGATCTGTTTAAAGAATACAATGTGAATACAGGTGTAGTGGTAAGCGAAATAGTAAAAGGAAGTCCGGCAGAAAAAGCAGGGTTGACCGGCGGTGATGTGATAATGGAATTTGGCGGGACCAAAGTGAAAAACTCCGCTCAAATCCGACAGCTAATAGAGAGTAGAATGGCCGGGGAAAAAGTGGAACTTAAGATTGTAAGGGATGGCGCCAGAAAGGATCTGGCTGCGATATTAGGCGAGGCCAAACCTGCTTTTGATTATTATTGGAGTATGGATCAAGCGCCGCAGTCTCCGGAGATCGATTATCTTAAAGTATCCGGAGTAACGGGAGCGGAGAAAAGCCGGGAGTCATTGGAAAGCACTAATCTATCGTTGGAACAGTTAAAAGCGGAAATAAAGGATTTGCAACTCAAGATGCAGAAGTTGAGCCAGGAGTTGGAAAAACTTAAACTGGAAAAAGCAAAACAATAAGTTCCTCCCCATAACTCTTTATGACTTTGCCCTAATAGATGGATCGATAGGGCAAGAAATAGTTTTCCCTGCCAATATTTTCTTGACAAATCCAGGCAAATAAATATATTGTTTTTCCGATATAGTAAGTGTTACTCCCGAGTAACTCAGTCGGTAGAGTAGGTGGCTGTTAACCACCCTGTCGCTGGTTCGAGTCCAGCCTCGGGAGCTTTTATTTAGATGGAGTACTTAGTTTCCCAGGTGACTGTTAATCCCGCCGTTGGCGGGATTCGAGTCTGAGCCTCGGGAGCTTTTAATTCAAGGAAAATGGAAATAAGGAAGAAGGAAGAAATTCACGAAGCCAAGCCTTTATGGTTTGGTTTTTTATTACAGGAATTAAGGATAATGTTTGTTCCCCGTTTAAGTGGCTGTTAATCCCGTCCCGCATTTTGCGGGAGATTCGAGTCTGAGCCTCGGGAGCTTTTAATATAAGGAAAAAAGAAAAAGTAAAATAAACCGATGACGGATAAAAAACATCCGACGGTATGCACTATTCGGTGCATACCGCCAACCATTGTCCGTTGTCCGCTGCAAACGCAAAGGGAAGATAAAACAAATGATGGATGACGGATTAGCAATGATGGGGTGATTCTGGTGATCGCCTTCAACAACAAAATAAGAATAAGGAAAACACGTAGCCAAGTTTTCAGGACTTGGCTTTTTTATTTTTAGCAGAGTTATAATTCAAGAAAGAAGGAGGATAAAACCAATGATGAATTATGAACGAAGGATGACGGATAAAAAACGTCCACCGGTATTCACCATAGGTGCATACCACCGACCGCTGTCCGTCGTCTGCCATAAAGGCAAAGGAAGAAGGAAAGAGGAAGATAAACCAATAACGGATGAGTAATAACGGATCACGGATAAAAAATCCTCACCCTTTGCCAGAGAGAAGAAATCGTTTTTCTCCACATATATCTTCTATAGCTATTCCCTCCTGTTAACATCAACCAATCATTTGGAATCTTAAGTTTTTAAAGATATACCATTCCGCTAAGATCGCCTACCGGGGTTGTCACTTGTTTCCCTGCATCCATAGGATTGAAGATCAATGCACAGGCTTAGGTAAATTTACGAGAGCAAAATCAAGCTGCATCAATCCAAATCATAATTTGTAAAAATGTTCTAAAGTTTGTATGAAACCTGCCGAAATGCAATAACAACGGGAGTGATGTGGGGACGGCCGCGGGGAAGCATATCAAATATCCTTACCGCGGAAAGCACTTCCCAGTAAATAGAGAGATACTATTGTGAGGGAAGTTTTGCTTTCTAAATTCCATAAATAGCTTGGATACATTCAAGGGGCAAAGGTAAGATTTTGCCCTGGATTTGCCATAAGCTGGCGGAGAATATTTCTTGAGGGGTGTCCAAACATTCTTTTCGTCCGTCCCCAAAATCGACTTATCGAACCCAAGGACGAAGGCGAATAGAATCAACCTAAAAAAATGAAGGGGGGTGAAAAAAGGATGAAGAGCATGCGAAGATTGCTCGGTAACGAGGGA
Organism: uncultured candidate division Zixibacteria bacterium; assembly: GCA_903908285.1. Lineage (GTDB taxonomy): Bacteria > Zixibacteria > MSB-5A5 > MSB-5A5 > SM1-73 > CAIVRH01. The sequence goes on along the minus strand of CAIVRH010000048.1, from coordinate 142,409 downwards.
GGATTTACCCTGGTGGAGTTGGCAATCGGTTTGGTGATCATCGGTCTTCTGATCGGAGCAATTCTGGGAGGATCTCAGATGATAGCCAATGCCAAGAACCGAAGACAGACACAGGACTTGCGCGGACTCTATGGAGCGGTTTACACTTACTTTGATAAGTTCTTGCAGCTGCCAGGTGATGAGAATGCAGACGGATATTTCGAAAGCGACTCGGCAGTATGGGGAGCTATCGAAAGTGAGAACCTGGCTTCTCAATCCAAGAGAAGTCCGTTCGGAGCTAAATACTTCTTTGGTGCAGACACAGCGGCATCACCAGCTGCGCACCGGAACGGCAATTTCATCGAGATCAGCCTTCCCAAGGATGTCGCCGAGAATATCGACAAACAGCTGGACGATGGAATTGACAGCACCGGTATAGTAACCACAAGTTCGGACTACACTGGTACAGGAAGATGCGATCTTTACTACTTCCTCGACTAACGGATTCTGTCACGCGAAGGGGACATTGCCTAAAGCGGTGTCCCCTCCCCGAATTTTAAGATAATGCTTAAAACTTATATTAAAATGAGAAAATTGGATGATCTTCTCGCTGCGCAGAATCGCCCTTAAACACTCTTATAAGGGATTTAGCATGGTGGAGTTATGCATAGCCATGGCGATAATCGGGATGGTCACGGTTTCGCTCGTAGGATTTTATGGTACGGCAGTCAAAAGGGAGAGAGAGGTTAAAACCAGAAAAGAGATGGAGAGCATAAAAGAAGTGGTGTTAGGCTATTATCAAAATAAACTTACTTTACCTACTCCTGATTCTGGATATAAGGTACCAATTGAGGAGTTGAACCTTCCTCCTTCTGCTCAGATGGATGAGATCTACTCGAACAAGTATTATGCCTATGTCACGACGAATAACGGATCGCCTTTGTCAGAACTGAGAATCGATGGCCAATCCATCGGAAACTCTGCGCTGGTTCTAATATCCTCGGGCACCAACTTGAAATTTGAAGAGGGGAATACTGATTTTGACGGCGGAAATTATACTCAAAAAGGCTCTTCATCGAGATTTGACGATATCCTGATATATATTTCAGCGAATGAACTGGCTTCCTCCATCGCCTGGAGGAGGGAGATAGATGAGGAGACTGCAATTCTTAACCAGGCAGCAGGGATACTGGCAGCCAACGACGATGACGGTGATGGTTTTATAGATACGGATCCGGATACCACTCCCTGTGATGGCATGCATGACCCGCCCGGTAACTGCGATGGAATGACCAATTGGGCGTTGATTACCGGATTGGGATCGTTAATCCAAGCAGGACTCTTGCATAATCCGGATGATGCGGTGGATTCATGGGGAACGGAATACTGTTGGGAAGCAGGGAGTCATAAGTTCTTCTCTGCTGGTCCCAATAAAATAAACGAAGGGTGCGGGGGAGATGATATCTGTCCTTAGAAGGGAATGATAACCTATGCTTTTATGTATCGACTGGGCAGGAGAAAAAGTTAAAATTGCCAGGGTAGAGGACGGGCACGGAGAAATCCAGGTGGACGAAGCGCGCGAAATCGACACTTCGGATCTGGGGAGATATCTTCGGAACATTGCGGGAAAGATAAAAGAGATCCGGGTCGCAGTTCCGATAGAGAAATCCTTCCATAAGACGTTCATGGTGCCCAATATCTCCGGCAATTTATTGAATCAAGCCATTGCTCATGAGGTTAAAAAATCCTTCGGCAGGAATTATCAATTTAAATATACCGACCTGGGAGAAGTGGTAGTCCCCAATACCCGGGTCAATAAGAGAATAATGACCGTAGGTGTGGAAAGAGAAACTCTGGAAGAACTTTCTTTAGTTTTCGCCCACCTTTCTGTCAGACCGAAGATATATACCACTTATCCGGTGGCCTTACTGGCACTTTTGGATAAAGTGGGAATGCTATCGGCGGAATCCATGGGTTTTGTGGAGATGTCTTATCCCAAAAGCCGGATAGTCATATTCAAGGGAAGAGAGATACGATTGACTCGAGAACTTCCTTTATCGGAGGGGGATAAAGACCAAGAAAATATATTTTTAGCTAAGGACATTCAACGAACCCTTCTTTTCTATACCGAGAGCTTTCCCGGTGAGAGTGTGGCAAATTTACTAGTGCTAGGAAAATTCATTACTCCGGACATTCTGGAGAGCCTAAAGCAGAAAACCGGAGCGAACATTATTCCCTTTTCATCACAGCCCTTTTTTCAGGACATCGAAGATGGCTCCGAAATTTATCCGGGTTGTTTGGGTTTGGCTATAACAAGTCCGCCTGATACCCATTTTCAATTTACGCCATTTTCGATTAAGGAAAAGAAAAAGATCAAAAGAACAGTATCTTTATTCTCTTCCGTGTTTTTAGGTTTAGTTTTAATCTTTGGATTAATTATCTTTCGCTTTTCTTTGGATCTGCGACAATTGAATATTTATCGGCAAGGGATAAAGGGGGAGATCAAAATGAAAGAAGACCGGATGAAGGAGTTGTCTTCCGAGCTGGTTTCCCATTCTCTTGAAATCTCCCAGCCGCATTGGTCGGAGACCCTGTTGGAACTGGCTGCGGTGATACCGGCCGGAGTATCTATCAACAGCATGACGATCAAAAAAGATAAGCATGAATGGGTGGGGGAGGTAGGCGGCTCGGTAGAGGGGACGGATCAGTTTGCTTCGCTTTATTTAGTGGAACAATTCCAGTATAATCTCCTTCAGTCTCCTCTTTTTTCCAAGGCTAGAATAGTGGACAAAAAGATGGAAGAGGAGAATATAATATTCAAAATTGAATATCAACTCAGGACCTGATATGGGTAAAAATAAGGTAATCATTTTCGTTTTTGTGGTCATAACCGTCTTGCTGATCATTCTGGGGATAAAGAAGACAAAATCCCTGCAGGCTCAGATCAGAGAGCAAAAGGAAAGTGTGGTAAAATTAGACCAGCGCCTGGAGTATGTAAAAGGCTTGGAGGAATCGTTGGAATTGAGGAGGAGCAGCGGGAAGGCCTTGGTTCAAATTCCACGGGTGGATGATCCGATTGCCAATAAAGTCTTAATGAAGAAGTTCATCGTCTCCCTTTTATCCCAATTAGGACAAGAGGGGGAAGTAGAAGTGGACAACGAGCGAAAAAGCAAGGATTTCCCTTCTTTGATTGAGGTGAACGAGGTGCCGCTTAAAGTCGGCATTACCGATCATATCTCCTTCAAACAGATGTTGACCCTGATGGATGAATTGCGAAATTACCCTTTTATGATCGAAATATTTACCGTGGGGGGGACGGATGTGGCGGTGCCGGGGGTTTTAAGGCTGCAGTTTAAATATTACGTGGTACCCGGAGGGGCTTAGTATGGGACTTCCCAAAAGACTGAAATCAAAAAAAATTATCTTTGCCCTGGGAGCGGTAGCGGTGATCTTGGTCGGGTTCTTCCTGCTAAGATTCATGACCTCGAGCAGCAACGAGGTTACCCCAGAAAAGGAGCGTCCCACCCCTCGAGCAGATAAGCCTACACCCAAACCCAAAAAGGAAGAAACGCCGGCTCAATCTCCTTTGTTTCAAGCGCTAAAGGAGTGGAAAGATCCTTTTCGGGGAGAGGACACGAAATATCTGGACCTGCAAAGTAAAATTGATGCTACCAAAAAAGAGATTGAATGGCTAAAGGCGTCGCTTGAGGAACGGAAGCTAAAACAAGAAATAAAGGAGTTGGAAAAGACAATCGGCGAGGTGGTTCAACCAGTGATACCGAGCCAGGAATCAGAATCTCGGGATACAGGATCCGAGGAAGGAGAAGCGGTGAATGCTGAAATCTCCAGACCGATAACGGTCCAAGCGATCTTACTTACCGACGAGGAAAAAAGCGCTCTTTTGGTTTCAGGCGATAGAAAGCAGTGGGTGTATGAAGGGGAAGAATTCGACGGTTGGATGGTAAAAGAGATCAGAGCGGATAGCGTTGTTCTTTCCAAGTCGGGGAAAACCTGTGTTTTCTACCACGACCATTCCAGTGTGGTCAATTAAGGAGAATCATAGTGAAAAATAATTCTCTCTGCGGGATAATGGCCCTATGGTGCGTCCTTGTTCTTCTTAGCGGCTGTGCTTCGAATCTGGCTCAAGATAAAGTGAAGGACGAGCTGTCTACTACTCAGGGAAGCATCGAAATTCCACCGCCCGTACCTTCTAAATTGAGTTTAAATCCCATTTTGGAAGCGGAGCAGTCGAAAGAAAAACTTTATTCTTTCTCTGCCAAAGATATTGCATTGGAGGACGCACTTTATCGATTGACCAAGGAAGCCGGAATAAACATCATCTGGAATGAAGGGGTCGATCCGAAAACAAAAATCAGCGTGTCCTTTGAGGATATGACTTTTTTAGAAGCCTTGGACATCATATTTGCTCCGACCAACTACCTGTACTCGACGAACAGTCCCACCCTTTATATAAAACTGGTTGATACCCGGGTATTCGAATTAGGTCACGTGCCGAACAAGATTAACTCTCAAGTTCAGGTGGGGGGGAACGTCCTGGGCTCTATTCCCAACGCTGGAGGAATAAGCGGTCAAATCCAGATAACCGCAACTACCGATATAGAGGCGGTTGACTTCTGGAAACAGGTTGAAGATGGGATGAAAAATTTGGTTTCTGCAGATGGCAAATATTTTGTGAATAAGTTGGCCGGTATGGTGACGGTCACCGATCACAAGCAGAATCTTAAGATGGTGGAGAATTTCATTACCCGGGTTAAAAGCTCCATAACCAGACAAGTGTTGATTGAAGCGGAGGTGGTGGAAGTAACACTGGAGCGAGCTCAATCTTGGGGAATAGATTGGTCGGCGGTGCAATCTTTCCTGTTAAATAATAAAAACATAGAGGTGAAAGCCAGCCAAGGACTGGGCTTACCAGGTTCAGTGGTTCAACTTAGCGCTTCCCGGAGTGATGCCAGTGTTATCCTCGATGTTTTAGGTAGATTTGGTAAGGTGAATGTGCTTTCCAAACCCAGGGTGAATGTCATGAATGGGCAGACTGCCATGATCAATGTGGGGCGAGTGATGAGTTACTGGGAACTAACCGGAATTGCAGGAGGAGCGCAGATCGGTCAGCCCATCGTGGTTCCTGAACAAAAAACCGTGCTTTTGGGTTTAACCATGGGGGTTACACCTTTTATCTCCTCGGAGGATTACGTTATCATGCAAGTGGTTCCCATAGTGAGCGATGCCAATACCTGGTCGGAGTTTCAATATGAGAAACAAACTCTAAAAGCCCCCAATGTGGACATCCGGGAGACCAGCACTCAGGTGCGGATAAAAGATGGAGAGACTATTGTGATTGGAGGCCTTATCACCTCCAAGTTAACCGATACAGAACATAAAGTTCCGGTGTTAGGAGATATCCCCTTGTTGGGTTACTTTTTCAAACGGAAGGAATCGACTGAGCAAAAGTCAGAGCTGGTGATATTTATGACTTGCCGGATCACCACTCTGGATAAGAAGGAAGGTTAAAATGAAATTGATTTACAGATCCACAATGGAGAGAGAGGAAACCATTCCCCCGTCTCCCGATCGCAAGAGAATAATCATACCTGCAGAGCAGAGTCGAAGACAAACCCTCCTGCGGGTTGACTTGTTGGATTCATACAAAAATTTCTTCAAGTTTGGCGAGTCTCCGTTTTCAGTCACTCCGGACCCCAAGTTCTTCTTCTTCTCCCGTTCGGCTGCCGAAGCCCTAAACCATTTGCGTTACGGGATATACGAGGGATTGGGTTTCACCATGATTACGGGAGAACCGGGCACCGGCAAGACCATGCTTTCGAGATATTTCTTGAACAAAGCCGGGGAGGATCTGCGAATAAGCCATATCCCGGATCCGCGTCTCACCTCGAAAGAGCTGCTGATGGCAATCTTGGAGAGTTTAGGGGTGAATAAAATTCCGGATGAGGATCTGACCGAAAGAAAATTGACCGAACAGCTCTATGATCTGCTGCTTTTGGCTTACCGGCAATCCAAAAAGGTGGTCATCTTTTTGGATGAAGCGCAGGGGCTGGATTTTGAAACTTTGGAAGGCTTAAGACTTCTGTCCAATCTGGAAACGGAGAATCAGAAATTAGTCCAGATCGTTCTTTTCGGGCAGACCGAGCTGGAGCAAAAAATGCGTGACCGGAAATTGAGACAATTCGACCAGCGGATTTTGGTAAGATATCATCTGCTCCCGTTGGAATTCGATGAGATTTTACCGTTCATTCAACATCAACTAGCAGTAGCCAAGGATGATTCTTTGGTTGAGTTTACCCCGCAGGCAACCGGCAAGATCTACGAGATCTCCAGAGGTTTACCTCGAATGGTAAACGTTCTTTGCGAGAGGGCTATGATGTCTGCATTCACTGAGAATTCCAAGAAGATCAGCATGCAAAATGTTTTGGAGGGCTGGGAAAGTTTGAATGGGATTAAAATACTGGAAAGAGGAAGAGTTTAGAGATTAATCGCAGAAGTTAGATAACCATAGGATTTGGGTAAAAGAAATGGGACTTATAACCAAAGCTATCGAAAAGGTGGAGACCAAGGAAACTCCGCTCATTACACCGCAAGAATCACGTACTCCGCTGTCTACTTCCAAACCAAAATCGAAAAAGAGATTTATTCTTTTACTGGCAGCCTTGATGTTCCTGGTGATCGCAGTGGGTTTAGCATACCTATTCTTAATTAAGCCTGCATCCGAGACTCCACCTGCGGTTAACCCCCGATCGATAAGCGCCAGGAAGAAATCATTAAAACCTGCCCAGTCCAAGTTACCGGCGTTAGCAGATACGGTAGTAGCAAAAACTAATGAAAAAACGGAGATCACCCCGGAAAAAACCACACTCCTGCCCGGAATCCAGCCAACTTCGAACAAAGAAACGAAAGCAGATACAAATCCAAATCAGAACCCGGTCGGGTTAAAGATAAAACCTTCAGCCAAAACCGTTCCCGGTCCATCTGCCCAAAATAGGGCTGAACTCATATATCCCAAGAGGCTGCAGGAGCCTACATCTATGCCCGAACTATCTTTGTCTCCGGAAACGGAGAAGGAAATTCCGGAAGAGGTCATTCCTTCGGAGGACAAACAGAAGGTTTTGCCGGAAGATGATTTGTTACCTTTGGTATCCCCGGAATCAAAACAGATCTCCCCAAAAGAAACCAACCCGGATGTTCCTTTGGGATCATCTAAGAAAGCTTCAACCGTCGAAGTTCCCCCCATAACCAAAGCATCGGGATTGGAGAAAACATCCACTAAAGACATCGATTTATCCCCTCTGGCAGAATCAAAGATCAGAACTGTGCCTAAACCCTTGGGGGTAATCGATAGATCTGCCTCCCGGGCGGAAAAGTATTATCATCGAGGATTCTCTTATCATCAAGAAGGTGATTTTGCTCAAGCCATCGATTCATACAAAAGGGCGCTAGCTTATGATCCGAATCATATGAAAACGCATATGAATTTGGCAACAGCATACATGCAAACCGGAAGGTATCGGGAGGCAGAACGAGAGCTTACCTACCTTTATGCAGTAAAACCCAAGGATCCCAAAATTCTTTACAATTTCGGATTGCTTCTGTATCAGACGGGCGAGCTTACCTCGGCAGAAACCAAGCTTAAAAAGCTGTTGGAATATGATCCCTTTGACTTAGAAGCCAATTTACTTCTGGCCAGCATCTATGAGGAAAAGGGAGACTTAAACCAAGCGGCGGAATTCTGCATGAAGGCGTATCAAATCAATTCCACTGACCCGCAGGTTTTATATAGATTAGGCAGAACTTTCGACTTATGCGGAGATAGGGAAAACAGTATCAAGTATTATCGATTGTTCCTGGAGCATACTACGGATAAAGACGAGAAATCCCGTTCAGAAGTACGCGAGCGTTTGAATTTTCTTCTCTTACCCAAGGAAGGGAAATGAGAAAGACGTTGGGTGAAGTTCTTTTAGATCAAGGAAGATTAACTAAAAGCCAGTACGAGCTGGCGCAACGAGAGAAAACGCGCACCGGCAGCAAATTTGGAGAGATATGTGAAAGGTTGGGATTCTTTACCCACGAGGAAGTACTGCAGGTTGTGGGAGAGCATACCGATACCCCTTACCTAGACTTCATTAGCACTCCCATAGATGGTGATTCCGTCAAACTGATTCCGGGAGAAATCGCCAGGGAGTTCAAACTTATCCCGGTGGAGGTGGAAGGGGGGGTGCTTACCGTGGCTATGGCCAATCCCAACAATATCCTGGCCATAGATCGATTGAGGGAAATCACCCGGCTTTCCATTGAGCCCCGCATCGCGGATGAGGATGCGATCTTAAGCTATATCGATGACTTCTATGGTATAACCCCTAGTCCGGATGAGGTCATAGAGGAGAGTTTGAGCCAGGCTCTGAACTTGGCCGAGGTGGAGGAGGAGACTCCCCCGCTGGTTAAACTGGTCGATTCTCTGATAGCCTATGGGATCAAAGAGAGAGCGACAGATATTCATGTAGAGGTGGATGAGAGTGTGGGTAGGATACGTTATCGGATCGATGGAATTCTTCAAACCTCATTCATATTGCCCCAGAGGATTCATCGCGCAGTGTCGAATCGGATCAAGATCATGGGAAGCATGGATATAACCGAACAGAGGTTACCCCAGGATGGGAGCTTCCGTTTTACTTTCAACAGCAGAGAGATCGATGTCCGGGTTTCTACCCTGCCTACCATTCACGGCGAAAGCGTGGTTCTCCGAATACTGGATAAAACTCGTTTTCTCATGAGTCTTTCCGATCTGGGTTTCACCGGCGAGAATCTGGAGCAATTCAGAAAACTGGTACAAAAACCCTTTGGCATGATCGTGATAACCGGTCCTACCGGTTCAGGCAAATCCACCACTCTTTATGCTGCACTGAAGACTTTGAATGCTTTGGAGAAAAACATAATAACTTTGGAGGATCCGGTAGAGTCCTATATCCCCATCACCAAACAGTCACAAATTCTGGAAAAAGCGGGATATACCTTTGCCAGAGGATTGCGCTCCATCCTGCGTCACGATCCGGATATTATTCTCATCGGAGAGATGAGGGATGAGGAGACCGCGGAGATGGCATTTCGATCCTCCATGACCGGTCATCTGGTCTTAACCACTCTCCATGCCAATACAGCTGCCTCGGCGGTGGCACGGCTTTTGGATATGGACGTGGAACCGTTCATCGTTGCCACCTCCCTCCTGGCGATTATAGCTCAAAGGCTGGTTCGGCGGATATGTCCCCACTGCAAAGAGAGCTATACCCCATCCGAAAAAGAGCTTAATTTATATAACCAATTGAGGGGATTAAAAAATCCGATATTTTATCGGGGGAAAGGTTGTGACAAATGCAAACATACAGGTTATAGGGGAAGAACCGGAATATTTGAGGTATTGGAAGTAACTCCGGAGGTGAATTTACTCATCGTTCGAAAAGCTCTTTCCGGTCAAATAGAAGAAACCGCCCGGATGAAGAATATGCTGAAGGACGGGATTGAGAAAGTTCTTCAAGGAATAACTACCATTGACGAAATCATTAGGGTGATAGGATAATGGCTCAATATACATACCAGGCGGTAGACGCTCAAAACAAAAGGGTCAAAGGCAGCATATCCGCTCATAATCTTGAGGATGCCGAAAGTCAGCTTCGAGAGACGGGACTGTATCCGATTTCGGTTCAGGCAAAAGCCGGTCAAAAGCCGGGTGGTCGCCGGTCGGGGAAGGTTTCCAAAAAAGAAGTCCTGTCGTTTACCATCCAGCTGCACCTGATGTTTACAGCGGGGTTACCTCTTTTACAGTCCTTACAAACCATAGCGGAACAGGAGTCAAATCCGAAATTCCAGGAAGTGATCGGGGATATCTGTCAAAGGATCGGGAGCACCGGCAGTTTCTCGGAGGCTATCGCCGCTCACCCCAAGGTGTTTCCACCGTTCTACCTCGGAGCCATAAGAGCGGGAGAATCCGGCGGCACTCTCCCCGATATATTGGAAGAACTGTCGGTCTCTTTGGAAAAACAAGATGAACTCCAGTCGGAGCTAAAACAGGCTTTGATTTACCCGGTCATGATCATGTGCGTTATGACAGCAGTCACCAGCTTCTATGCTTTTTATCTGATGCCCAAAATGATGAAACTGGTGATAGAACTGGGTGCGCCCATCCCCTGGTACACCAGAATGGTTCAGTTCGTCATCGGTAATATTATGCACCTTTGGATTCCTATTGTGATTTTTTTCGTGTTAAGCTTTGTGTCTATTCTATTTTACCGTAGGACCGAAAGCGGAGCTTATACTTTGAGTTACCTGAAACTCAAATTTCCGCTTTTTGGCTCGATAATACAGAAGAGTGTTTTATGCACTTTCGTTCATTACCTCTCCCTTTTACTCCGTTCCGGTTTTGGATTGCTTCCTTCCTTAAATCTGGTCAAGGGGACCATTGGCAACAAGAGCATCATTAAAGCGATAGAGATCATCGAGGGGAGGATAAAACAGGGGGAATCCTTCGCTGACTCCATGAAAGGACTTCCCTTTCCCGGTTTTATGATCACCATGGTAGCTTTGGGTGAGCAAACCGGGAGGGTAGCAGAACAACTTGCCCTAGTGAATGCGTATTTCGAAAAAGATGTAAAGAGAACAACAAAGAAAGTTTTAACTGTACTTGAACCTCTGATCCTGGTGACCTTTGGGGGCATTTCCGCTGTCATATTACTGTCCACATTCTTCCCACTGTATAATTCGATGGGCTCAATCAAATAGTTTTTTTTGAATGTTCGCGCTCTTGCCCCGGGTACAAACTTAAACCCTTGGCATTGGTAGCTAAATCCGAACAAGAAAACTGATTGTTCAACCGCAGGAAAATCAATCCGGGACCGATATTCTATCTGTTATTGATGAGATGGATTAAAGAAAGAGATGGCAGTGATTTAGTGAAGCTCAGATTTTAAACTAATTTCCTGGTTTGACCTGCTTGGCTCAACCAGCTCGCTTACTCCTACCGACTGTTCCACATTCGGTCTATCCGGAAAGCTATCTAATCGGTTTCCAAAAAAACGCAGGGCAGCATAGATAATTGATCCGGAAATTGCGCCAATCAGTAAAGATAACCAGGTATAATTTTCGAGCAGTACCAGCCAGGAAACTAAAACCAAAGCCAGGCAGAATGCTATGATCTGAGCAGTTCTGGCAATAACCAGATGTACTACTGCTTTTGATCCCATCCGTCCCTGGGTCAGCTCTTCTAATGTCTTAGGTTTCATGGGTTGGATATACTTTCATTTGAAAGACATTCGCAAAGATCCAAAATTAAAAAGAACGCATAAAAAAACATAACTACAAAAAACGAGTAAATCGAAAGTATCTTTACCGGAATTTCCGGCATGGTAGTAACGATTTTAACGCAATAGGTAATCAAACTTAAAACCGCCCAGGCGATAAGCACTATTAACGTGTCAACGCTGAAGATTAAAAGAATTTTTTTAATTGAGCTCATTTGGATTTACTCTATCCTTAATTATTTTCTTCGGGCGATGCATTTGGTCTTGGATAAACTATCCAGATAGGCCAGGGATTCATCCCCTATATATTTATCGGCTATTTTGTCGGGTTCAACAGAATAATTACACTTATCATAACAAAAACAGGAAAGAAGAAATGCACATATTCCGGGTGCTATGTGCTCAGGAGTTTGCTTGATGGAAATTCATTGCATGGAGATAAGCGGATGTTTAAAAATTGCCAAAGTTAAGCTCTATTTGCTCTATTGGGCTCGAGAAAATCGAGCTGCATACTGTTGAAGCATAATTCCGGATATAATGAAGATCAATCCGATCAAAGTGGATAGGAGCACTTTTTCCCCTACCACAAAATGAATTAAAACCAAAGATATGAAAGGGGACAGGTAAATCATATTACCGACTTGGGCGGTGGTCCGGGACAATTTCAAAGCTTTTAGCCAGAAGACGAAAGTGCTTCCCATTTCGAATAGACCCACATAGGTGGCTCCGGCTATTCCCGCAGGTGAGGGGATGATTCTCAATCTGGATGATAGCAGCATGGCAAGAGATATGAAAATAAAACCGAACAAAAAATTCAAAAACAGCTTGGTTATCTCATCTCTCTTGTCCCGGATGTTAAAAATCCAGAATAAAGCCCAGATCACCGCGCTGCCCAATGCCAACAAAACCCCATAGAGGTTACTAAATTTCAATACCCCAATATTACCGTGGGTAGAAATAATAAATACTCCAAAGTAACTGATGATAAGCGCCAGAAAACTGACTGGTTTTATCCTTTGTTTGAGCAAAGGGATGGATAATAAAGCCAAAGCTATGGACCAGGTGTAATTCAAGGGTTGAGCTTCTTGAGCCGGGAGGAGGGAGTAGGCTTTGAATAAGATAATATAATAAAGAAAGGGGTTTAACAGACCAAGCAGAGCGGAATGGAAATACTCTTTGGTTGAATATTGAGAAAGAAGCTGCAGCTTGTTTTGAATTACCAGAATGATAAAGAGAACTACCATTGACACAATTGATGCATAAAATAGGAGTTGAAGATAATCTAAGTATCTTAAAGAGATTTTAAAGGCCGAGGCAACCGTTGACCAGAGCAATACAGCAGAAACGGCGTATACATAGGCTTGCTTTTGTTGTTCCATGGCTTAAACTATTTTAACCTTACCTTCTATCTACCCACATCACTTGGGAGAGAGAGGGAAGGGATAAATTGATGTTCTGTAGGGGCAATTCATGAATTGCCCCTACAGATATTCTTCTCATCTATTCTGACTATTTTGAAACCGGGATGGCATTCGATCCTTTTAACAGAAAGGAGCTTTTGGTACTTTTGGGGATTGCGATTCTTCAATTTATCGCACAACCAATCAAACTCGCATTTCAACTCGACAAAAGAAACGGGGATTTTTGTGGTCTTGCTTCTTGCCCTGATTTTACTTTTATCGAAATTATAACCACGTTTATTCGATTCCTTCCATACTTCCATAAGATACCCGGAGATGGCTCTGAGCGGAAAAGGATACTGCTTGAAACGGGTTAATTGAGGATGGTTTTTATAACCTCTGATTTTACCCTGCAAAACACTTTGAGCTAACAGAGACTCCCGCCAAAAAGCCACAAGTCCAATCGCGTCCAGGTATTTGGGATGTATGCGCCACAATCTCATGGATTCAGTTTCCACAGGGAAAAATTAAGAACCGATGCAAAACTTACCCAGAGTAAGTAAGGGAGAAGTAATATTCCAGCGGGTTTGGAGATATTCATAAAACTTAAGACAGTAACTAATATTGCCAACCAAAGAAAAATTATTTCAAAAAATGCATAGGAAAGACTATGCAATCCGAAAAACAAAAACGACCAGAAGACATTCAACAATAGCTGAACGATGAATATGAGTAAAGCTATTTTCACGTTTTTATCGTGGAATCCTTTTCTCCATATTAAATATGCAGATATCCCCATTAGAAGAAAAAGCGTAGTCCAAACCGGACCAAAGACCGAATTAGGCGGGTTAAACAGTGGTTTCCTTAAAGCTGCATACCAGGTGGGTATGGATGGGGTAGTGAAGAGTGAGCCGATGAAACCAGCAAACTGGCAAAAAGCTAGGCTGATTACTAATTTTAGAATCTCAATTAAATTCGATTTCCCCATTTCATAACTCCTTTGATTCAATCTTAACTTCCCGAAAGTTTACATCGACTACGACCAGAAAAGGGTTGTCAGATTTAAAATGTCCACATCCAGAATATTAGCAGCTTTTGCCTCAGGATCTGATCATTATCAGAAGCATCTTAAATTTCTTCGTTGCTTTCAATGAATGGGGTTGGCTGGCAGGCATGATGATCATCTCACCGGCTTTCAAATGAAAGGGGTTTTGAGAGATAATGATCTCTGCTTCACCATCCAGTATATAAACCAATGCATCAAATGGAGCGGTATGTTCGCTTAAACCCTGCCCTTCGTCGAAAGCAAACAAAGTAACCGTTCCGGTATTCTTTCTAACGATTTCTCTGCTAATCACAGAACCTTCCTGATATTCTACCAGATTGATTAATTTCAAAGCCTGGGATTGCTGATTATCACTAACTGGTTTTTCATCATGTTTCATATTTTACCTTCACCATATAAATGTTTAAACTAACACCATATAAAGCAGTGAACCGCAGAGTCCGGGTTAGGATAGGCGGCATTATTTAACCGGACTTTGCGGCTCATTTTTGTCAATTCGTCTACTTATACATTTATTCTTAAAATGTGGATAATATTATTCCTTGCCGCTGAATGGCGGATACTTGTCGGTAAGGTAGTATCCCCAATATGCGTATACCCGCATCATCCATCGCTGATAACCGACCACAAAATCAAACATACCTCTCGGGTATTTCCCGGTAAACAGAATTGCCCACCAGGAGATGAAAATAACTATGAACGTTGCAATCCCATAAAACGCCAGGCATATCCCATGTGGTATGCCGACGTAAAATATCCCAAAGATGGTTTTCACTATGAGCATTCCTCGGGAGAGTTTTTCCGGGTAATCGACCGAAACTTTAACTGGAGAATCTACCATAAAGTTTCCCTCCTCTTATATTTTTGACTGCCGCCATACCTAAACGTTTTAATTTGCTTTTCGACCTATAAACATAATCTCAATTTCGTCCAAGTCAAGCTTTCTTTTACCCCAGTTACCGGCAGTTCCACCCCAGATATACTCAACTTCGAATCCAGCCAATCGGAATAGCATAGACAATTCGGTAGCTACAAATCCCTTCTCTTTTAATATTACACTTTTCTTGCCTTTGGGCGTTTCGTATTCCATGGGATGGGTTTTAACTATAGTCAAAGGATCGAATTCCCCGCTTTTTACATCCTTTTGGGCATAGTGTCTTATCATAGCACAACCATTGAGTGCTGTCAGGATAAACTTTGCTTTAGGTTTGATAGAAGAGTTAATGTTGCGGAGAATGGCATAATCATGATCCCAGGGATCGTCTGTTAAACCCAACAGCCCAAAAGCTCCCTCGCACAGGCATATGGCGGCATCAAATGGCTTTTTGGATTTGAACCGGGTGGCATCGGCCTGCACCCATTCCACCTTTACTTTCGCTTCTTTAGCTTGTTTCTTTGCTTGTGACAGCATCCCCGAAGAGAGGTCAACACCGGTGAGTTTATATCCTCTTTTCGCTAACTCAATTGAATGCCGACCGGTTCCGCATCCCATGTCCAATACGCTGCTTTCCTTTTTAAGGCTCAGCTCCTTAAGAAGGAAATCGACTTCCCTGACGGTATTCTTGGTGAAGATATTGTCCATATACACCGGAGCATGCCCGTCGAAGAATTTTTGCCATTCACTGGTCTTTTTAATACGTTTTGATTTTAGCATATTATCCTTTACTTTTTGGAAAACAAAAAGTACCAGTTTACCAATGCTATCAACAAGATTCCAAGGATGGTGACTAATACTTTTGAATCCATATGGATGTTCACCTAAAATTTAAATCTTTTCAATCTCAAGGAATTCGTTACCACGGAAACCGAGCTGAACGCCATGGCCGCAGAAGCTATCATGGGATTAAGAAGGATTCCAAAAAACGGATAAAGTGCTCCCGCGGCAATGGGGATTCCTATGACATTGTATACAAATGCCCAGAATAGATTCTGCTTGATGGTTTTTATGGTTCTTTTGCTCAACTTGATAGCGGTTACCACAGCATCGAGATCGCCCCGGATCAAGGTAATGTCAGAAGCTTCCATGGCGATATCCGTCCCAGTGCCAATGGCGATGCCGACATCCGCCTGGGCTAATGCTGGGGCATCGTTTATGCCATCTCCGACCATTGCCACGACTTTGCCTTCGCTTTGCAGTTTCTTAATTTCATTTACCTTATTCTCGGGCTTCACCCCGGAAAGTACCCTTTTGATTCCGATTTTCCCAGCGATCGCTCCTGCAGTAATGCTGTTGTCCCCGGTCAGCATGATCACTTCCAAACCAAGCTCTTCCAGTTGTGCTATTGCATCCCTTGAGTTTTCCTTCAAAGTATCTGCAATGGCAATAATGGCAGTCACTTTTCCTTCTATGGAAAGAAAGATAGGTGTTTTCCCCTCCAAGGAAAGCTCTGCTAACTTGGAGGTCAGACCAGCTGTTTCAATATTATTCTCTTTCAGAAAATCCGGATTACCAAGAATAACATCTTTGCCGTCTATTTTTGTTTCTAAGCCGAAACCGGAGATCGATTGAAATTCCTGGGGTTCCTTCAACTGAACATTCTCTAGGGCAGCTCGACGAACAATGGCTTGAGCTAAGGGGTGCTCGGAGTTTTTTTCCGCACTTCCAGCATAAAACAGAATATCATTTAATGATAATTCACCGAGTGGAATAATATCGGTAACCTCGGGTTCGCCTTTGGTCAGAGTCCCGGTTTTGTCGAAGGCAATTGAATTTATCTTATGCACGGCTTCCAAACTCTCACCGTTTTTAATCAATATTCCCTTTTCCGCACCTTTGCCCGTACCCACTATGATGGCAGTCGGTGTGGCAAGACCAAGAGCACAGGGGCAGGCTATGATCATTACCGCTACAAAATTCAGAAGGGCAAAGGTTAGAGTGGGACTGGGACCGAAGTCGAACCATAGGACGAAAGTCAAAATAGCCAGAGAGATTACCACCGGAACGAAGTATCCGGCAATTACATCCGCTAATCTTTGAATGGGTGCTTTGGAGCCTTGTGCCTCCTGCACTAATTTGATGATCTGAGCCAAAGCCGTATTCTTTCCCACTTTAGTGGCTATAAATTTGAAACTTCCGCTTTTATTTATCGTGGCACCTATCACTTCAAATTCAGCTTTTTTCTCTACCGGAATACTCTCTCCGGTTATCATCGACTCATCCACAAAAGATTTACCCTCTTTAACTATTCCATCCACTGGAATCTTCTCCCCTGGACGAACTGTGACCAAATCGCCAACTAAGACCTCCGGCACTGGAATATCAACCTCTTTTCCTTCCCTCATAACCCTGGCAGTCTTCGGTTGTAAGCCTATTAATCCTTTTAACGCTTCCGAGGTTCGTCCTTTAGCTCGGGCTTCCAAAACTCTGCCCAGGAGTATTAAAGTTATAATGACTGCGGAGGTGTCAAAATAGACTTTGGGCTCGATCCCACCGGCTCTAAAGAAAGAAGGGAAGAGGATGGCGGTCACACTGTAAAGATATGCAGCAGATGTTCCCACTGCGATAAGGGTATTCATGTTCGCATTCTTGTGTTTAAAAGCACCCCAGGCGCTATGATAAAACTGCCAGCCGGCCCAGAATTGAACCGGGGTGGTCAAAATCCAAAGGAGGTAATAATTTCTCAATATCCCGGGGATACCAGGTATCCACTCCATGCTCCCGACAAACACTATTGTGCTTATGACTAAACCAAAGATGAATTTCTTTTTAAGATTTTGATATTCCTTTTCACGAAATACCCTTTCGTAATCTTCTTCCGTACCGGAAATCTCCAAGACCTTGTACCCGGAAGATTCAATCGCTATTTTAATCTCAGATAAATCCGTCAGCATGGGGATATATTCCACCCGGGTTTTTTCCGTTGCAAGATTTACCACTGTATTTATTACACCAACGGTTCCCAGCAGAGCCTTTTCAATAGTTTGCGCACATGAGGCACAATTCATACCCTGAATGGGTATCTCTACTGAAACCGTGAATACATCATAACCTCTTTTGCGGATAGTGGAGATAAAACGGTCCACACCGGTTTTTTCCGGATCATAGAAAACCGTTGCCCGGGAAGTAGCTAAATTAACCGAAGCTTGGCTTACTCCGGGAAGAACAGATAAACCTTCTTCGATCGTTACAGCACAGGAGGCACAAGACATGCCGGTAATGGGCAGTTCGACCCTGTCTCCCTTCAGGTATTTAAGAGGTTCTCTTATCTTCTCTTCCGGTAGGTGCATCTTCATATCAGGGGAGGGCTTTCTTTTAAGATATTTCTCCGGGTCTTTATCGAATTTGTTTTTGCATTGCAGTGAGCAAAAGAAATAGTCTTTACCCTGGTAGGTTGAGTTCCCTGCTGCCGTCTCTATTTCTACTTGCATCCCGCAAACCGGGTCTTGAGGCATAATATTAGATTCTCTTTTAAGTTCTTAAAATTCGTTTATAGGCAGAAAAAACGTTCAAAGTCTATATACTCGTAACTACCTTCTTGAGCTTTTCTCTTACCTGCGCGGCGATCTTTGATAAACCAGGGTTTCCAATTCCCTGCATAGCAGAAGCGGGATCTATCGCTGCCACCTCTACCTCTCCTGGGGAAATCTCCTGAACGACTACATTGCAGGGAAGCATTAAACCGATTTTGTCTTCTGCCTGTAAAGCTTGATAGGCAAAAGGCGGATTGCAAGCGCCCAGGATTTTATAAGGCCGGAAATCGACATTAAGTTTCTTTTTCAAAGTTTCCTTGACATCGATTTCTGTAAGGATGCCAAAACCTTCTTTTTTCAATTCCTCAGTTACCCGGGTGATTGCTTCATTATATGACATCTTGATGGTTTTGTTAAAATAATAGCTCATGGTATCTCCTGTATGATTAAACCTATTCCATAAATCTATTCTTTTCAGTATTTACCCCCTTTTATTATAACATGATATTCTGTAATGGTTTTTAAATCTAGTGCTTAGCAAACCCTCTACGGATGGATGGGGTAACATATTCAAATACAACTGCTTAATGGCAATATAACAAAGTAATACTTTAAGCTGATTCAGATAATCCAATAACAGAATCATCATTTTGTTAACATATGTATCGTCATATAAACTTCGAAAATCTGTCTTTTTTTGCCTTGCAAATAGGACAAACCTCTGGTGGGCTCTCTCTGGCGCAAAGGTAACCGCAGACTTTACATCTCCAAACAGGCAGGGGAAGATTGGAAGTGGTTGCGAATTGGGGTTTCGATCTGGACTGTTCCTCGGCAGGTGGTCTACGTTCGGGTATCGAGCCAACGGTTTTCTGCCCCTTCAATGTCTCCTCAGAAACATACAGGGCGCAGTAACAAGCACCATATTCGGTCAGATCGGGATCACGGTAATCACAGGGACAGACGATGTCCAAATCATCCTTTTTCACCCCGGATGCCAAACGGCAGGGACAAGACCAGTATCCGTACCTTTTTTGATTGGTCAGAATACCGCTAATTAAGTCTTTGGTGAACTCGACGTCGGGATTAAGATGATATCCACCGGCTTCCGCCTCGCGATTCAACCTTTGATATAACTTCTCGATCTCGTCTTCAGTTATCTTGGATTCACTCATTTCCCAATTACCTCATTTATTTTCTTCTCATCATATCCCACAATGCAAATCTGGTCGTTAACCACTATAGTAGGAAAGGAACCACGCGGATTCCAGCGCATGATTTCTTTTCTCAAAGATTCCTTCTCTTCATCCTCTACCAGATCAACATCTATATAATGATATTCGATGCCCAGGCTGTCAAACAGCTTTTTAGTTTTTTTGCACCAGCCACAGGTGCTAAGAGCATAGAGCATCACCTTATCTTTGCTTTTTCCGGGGACATGTTTAATATCCATGAAAGGTACTCCCTTTCTAAAATGTTATTTGCATTCATCACCTGTTCTCTCAGTCCAGGAAAGAGAGAGAAAAAATCGATATTGGTTTATTTAAGTTTACTTGAGGTTCTTCAAGAAATTAATTATCTCTTTTATATCGGGGAGTTGTGGGATTTTATAAATCTTGACGAAAACAACTTTCTGTCTTTCATCGAGAATCACATTGGCTCTTTCGGAAAAACCATCTTTCTCCCTGAACAAACCGAGTTGATTGGCAAAACCTCCATGCGGCCAAAAGTCGGCGAGCAGCTTGGTTTCCTTTATTCCCAGGCTTTTTGCCCAGGCGTTTTTTGAGGGCACAGAGTCGACACTCAAACCCAAAGCGACGGTGTTCAATTTCTCGAAAGATGTCAGATTATTTTCAAGCGACTTCATTTGTTCAGCACATACCGATGTCCAAGCCAGAGGATGGAAGGAAAGAAGTACCTTTTTTCCTTTAAGATCAGATAAATGGATCTCTTTTCCCCGGTTGTCTTTCAACGCAGATTCAGGAGCTTTATCACCGATTTTTACCACTTTCTTTACCACCATTTTGAACCTCCTTTTGCTTTATTCTTCTTTTTCACTCGCCACTTAACGGAAAGAGGGGGATTATAGTATGATCATCGCATCTACAAAAAGCTCATATTCTTCATCTTCGTTCAGATCGTGGATTAAAACCTTTTCCACCTCGTTAGTCCCCCTGATTTCGAGGATTTCCGATTCATAGAGGATTTTGACATCGGATTGTTTAAGTTTTATTTTCAACTCCGGATTAGTTACCAAATCCTTTGAGGATGTGGCGAGTATCACTCTGGATGTCAGTTTAGTCAGATTCAAAGCAATTTCTTGTGAACGATCTCCTTTATCCAGTACTATAACTCTCTTATCTTTGAAGATGGAAAGGTCATCCGCTTTATGATAGACACCTTTATTTTCGAATTCCTTTTCGCCAATGATTTCTCTTTTTTCTTCCGGTGATTTGGTTGGCGCTGACATGGATTTGCTTTTGTTTCTATAATTCTTAATAGCATCGTGTAATGCATCTGCAGCCAGATTGGAACAGTGCATTTTGATCGGGGGGAGTCCATCCAACTCATTAGCTACATCCTGGCGGGTTACTTTCATAGCTTCCTCCAGGGATTTTCCCTTGACCATTTCGGTGATCATGCTGCTGGTGGCGATGGCGGAACCGCAGCCAAAAGTTTTGAATTTTATATCCTTTATCTTATCATCCTCGACTTTTATATACATCTCCATCAGATCTCCACACACCGGGTTTCCCACCCGTCCCACCGCCACATCCTCACCCTCCAGTGTTCCCACATTACGCGGATTTCTGAAGTGGTCCAATACCTTTTCAGAATAATTTGTAGATTTCATATAGACCTCTCTTATCGATATATAGGCGATAATTTCCTTAACCTCTCCACCACACCGGGTAATACCTCCATCACTTTTTCCACATCCTTAGGCTGACTAAATCTTCCGCAGGTTAACTGAAGTGAACCGTGTGCTTCCTCATGCAAAAGCCCTAATGCAATCAAAGTATGTGAGGGTTCCAAAGTTTTTGAAGTACATGCAGAACCAGTGGATACTGAAATACCTTTATCTTTCAGGGACAGAAGCAATGATTCCCCCTCGATCCCGTCAAAACGGAAATGGGCATTATTGGGAAGCCGGTGTTGGGGATGACCGTTTAGATGACATTTGGGAATTGTTTCCAAAACACCCCGGATGAGTTCATCCCGATACTGAGTGAATCGTTTGACTTCTATATCCATCTCCTTTTGCATTATCTCCACTGTCTTTCGCATTCCTACTATGGCAGGAATATTTTCCGTCCCCGAACGCAAACCCCTTTCCTGGCCACCACCAATCATCAGGGTATTTAGTTTGGTTCCTTCTTTCACGTACAAGATCCCTAATCCCTTAGGTCCGTAGATATCGTTAGAGGAAAGGGTCAACAGATCAAGGTTATCTTTGGTTACATCGACGGGCAACAATCCTTCAGCCGCTACAGCATCGGAATGAAAAGCGATACCTTTCTCCCGACATAACTTTCCAATTTCAGAAACTAGCTGAATGGTTCCGATTTCATTACTGGCATACCCGATCGAAACCAGGATGGTCTTTTCGGTTATTCTGTCGTGTAGTTTCTGTAAGCTGATCCTCCCGTATTGATCCACCGGAATTCTGGAAACCTCAAACCCGCTCTTTTCCAAAAACTTGGCGATGTTATGGACGGAGATATGCTCTATCTCTGATATAACAATGTGGTTACCCTTATTTCTATTACGCAGGGCAAAGCCAATCAAAGCCAGATTGTTTGATTCGGTAGCTCCCGAGGTAAATATGATTTCGTCCTTGTCGGCATGGATAAACCGGGCAATATCCTCACGACAGTTTTCCAGCACCTCGGTAGCCTGATCACCTTCCAGATGGAGAGAGGAGGGATTCCCAAACTTCTCGCGGAAGTAAGGGAGCATGGCTTCCACTACCCTGGGATCAACCGGTTTGGAAGATTGATAATCCAGATATATACCATTCATGACCGAACTCCTCTTAGAACCACATAGTGGCACCCGCATCCAACGCCAGGTCGTTGAGCGTTCCCGCCCCCACAATTTTCACTCCGGGAATCAGTTGAACCTTTTCCCACCCCAGCATTTGCTTGGAAGCTTCGCAGACATAGATCTCAATGCCCAGGGATAATGTTTTTTGGATCATCTCCATGACGCTGGGAAAGCTCCCCAGCTTAATCTTTTCGGCGGCACCGGGAATCAGTATTCTAAGACCTTGTCCCAGATAGTACACTTTGGCGTTTACGTCCATGGCTTTGGCGGTTTGAGCTAACACCAGGGGGGAGTATTGCCTTTCGGGAGCGTCACTGGTTTGTACATAAAGAATAGAGTTTTGATTTTTCACCGTTCACCTCCTATTTCTCCTTTTTAATCAAAAATCGCAAAATACCATCTTTATTCTCGAATTCGATTATTTGATGACCGGCTCTTTTGGCAAAACGCTTTAAATCCTCCTCTGCTGCCGGATCATCGCTGAGTACCTCCAAAATATCTCCTACTGCGATAGTATCGATCTGTTCCCGGGTTTGTAACAAGGGCTGGGGGCAATAAAGACCAATACAATCCAGCGTTTTAACGGGTTTGGAAATATCAGACATATTTTATCTCCTATTATAACCGGGTGAATATATAGAATAGTGAAGTTGTCCTCTCGTACCCTCAAATAGAGCGACTATCCTTTTTTGAAAAATATCACGTAGATAACTATCACAATACCTATAAATATGAGCAGCTTAAAAATCTTCCAGAAAAAATGAAACATTCCAACCTCGGATTTATACTATCGATTTATATAACTCCTAATTTTTTCTCATTTGGTATCACATCTTCCGGGTGCAAGAAATATCCACCCTTTAAGCTTTTCTTCTCGAATCAATTAGATTTTGAAGAGGTTTTAATCTGTCGAGTTCTCTTCTGTATAATGGTTCCTTGTTCTGGTTATAAACACCAACATTCTCTTCGAAAGTGGATTTGTTCGGATTTATATAGAACACACCTAAAGGAAGTTTATCCTTTTCGGTAGCTCTTTTAAATGCTTGGTTTCTATCATGTGGATCATATGATTCCTCAAGATAGTAGGTGTGTTCTTTGAACCACTGGTAATTGTTGACTTTATTGAATGAAACGCAAGGCTGGAATATATCAACTAAGGCATAACCTTTATGCAAGATTGCTTTTTTAAATATCTCTTTTGCTTTTGGAGCATCACCCACAAAAGCCCTGGCCACAAAAGAAGCATCGAGGGCGACAGCCACAGCGATAGGATTAAATGGTTCCACCATAACCCCGTCAACCTGTACCGGGGTTTTAAATCCGGCCTGGCTGGTAGGAGAGGCTTGTCCCTTGGTCAACCCATAGACCATATTGTTATGAACTATATTAGTTATATTGGGGTTTCTGCGGATAGCGTGAATGAAATGGTTTCCGCCTTCACCATACGTGCAGCCATCACCGCTTTCCGCTATCACGGTAAGCTCAGGATTCACCGCCTTTATGGCAGTAGCGGCAGGTAGGGATCTCCCGTGCAAGCCATTGAATATATTGGTTCGAAGATAATGTGGCATTTTGGCTGCCTGCCCGATTCCCGAAACCAGCACTAGTTTTTCCGGTGGTATCTCGAGTTCAGCCAGGGTTTGTTTCAGGATATTCAATATTCCAAAATTACCGCAACCGGGGCACCACGCAATATCTATATCACCCATATCGAATATTTTTTTGTCCATTTGATCCCGTTCCTTTAATCCGTTCGCCTATTTTAAATCGAGCGTTGCAAATGATAGGGGAGAGGTATTCAATCAATCCTTGATCTCAATTCTGTTGCCATCCGGATCTTTGATAAAATATACCGAATGATCGTTTCTTTTTATATGAACAATTCTGACTCCCTTTTTTATAATCTTCCGGATAAATTCATTTTTATCTTCGACTCGCATTGCCCAGTGATTGTAACCACAGGTCTGATTATCATTTTTCCTTAGACAACCGGTGGTCGTGTGGAATATCTCAATTTTGGCATTACCGGAAACCAGTCGTGTAAACTCGCCCTCCGATGCTAGCCCGAAAACGGAACGCATGACGGATTTTGATAATTTTTCCTTCTTCATTATACTGAATTCAAGCTTCTGGGTATAGAAATTCACCATTCTTCTATAGTTATTGGTGATTATTCCGATGTGATCGCAACTGTTGAGGATTTTTCTTTTCATTCCTTTTAATTGAGCAGTAAATCAATCCATTTAGATAAAGTTTTTGAGCTTTTCCAGGATTTCCTCCACTGAAAAAGGAAGGCCGTTATACTTAAGAATCTTATCCTGGATTTCAAAACCCAGGTATAGCTTTATTAATCCGCCAAGTTGAGAAGTGGCATTGTTCTCGACGATTATGACTTTCCGAGCTTTTTTGAAATAATCTGAAGTGTTCGGATGCAGAGGATAGACCTGTTTGAAATGAAGAAAAGAAACATCCTCTCTTCCCAATATATCCAAAGCCTCTTTTATGGTGTGATAAGTTGATCCCCAACCGATAATCAATGTCTGGTAACTTTCATTTCCTATTAATTCAGGTGGAATGGTTTCTTCTTTAATCAATTCGAGCTTCTTGAGCCTTTTGTCTACCATCTTCGTTCTTAAATCCAAGTCTTCGGTTATATGTCCTTCCTCGTCATGCTCATCGCTATCCACCGATACCAAACCCTCACCGTACCCCGGGATACCCCGGGGAGAGATACCGTTTTCTGTCATTAAATATCTTTTGTACTCCTTATTCGTCCTTACTACATGACTTTGGTTTTTTATATCGGACAAGTTTAGAGAGGGCAGGTTGTAGTAGGAATCAAGGAAATATTGATCAGTTAGTATGAATACCGGGACTTGAAATTTATCTGCTAAATCGAAAGCCTTTTGGGAAAGATAAAATGCATCCTCCATGGTGCCCGGAGTGAGAATTATGCGGGGGAACTCACCATGCCCGGCATGTAGCACAAATCCAAGATCGGCTTGCTCGGTTCGAGTGGGCAGTCCGGTGGCTGGACCCGGCCTCTGACCCAAGTGGATGACCACAGGAGTCTCCAGCATGCCGGTAAGGCTCAAGCCTTCGACCATCAGGGCAAATCCACCCCCCGAGGTGGTTACCATCCCGCGGGCACCCGCATACCATGCTCCGATAGCCATATTTATGGCGCTGATCTCATCCTCGGTCTGTTCGGTAATGATATCAAATTCTTTGGAATGCTGGGTTAAGAATATCCACACACCGGTAGAAGGGGACATGGGGTAGGAGGAGATGAAATTACATCCTCCGGCTATGGCACCCAAAGCCACCGCTTCAAACCCGCTTAGAATGATCTCATCTTTAGCCTGAGAGGATGGGGGCAGTCCGATCCGTACTTTCCCGGAGCGGGAAAGCTCGACACCGATCGTATACCCTTTTTCCGCAGCCTCTATATTCTTCCGAATTACCTCCTCTTCCTTGGTGGAAAAACGCTGCTGTAGAAACTGATTGATTATCTGTAGATCCAGACCCAGCAGCCCGGAGACGGCTCCGATGGCGATTATATTGGCATAGATCGGACTTCCCAAATCGGTTGCCATCTGGTTGAAAGGAATGTTTATGATATTGCATTTATCCGAGAGGCACTCCTTTTCAAAAGCACTTTTTTCTGCCAGGATAACGGTCTGGGGAGTGATCCTCTTTTCCAGATGTTTGATTGCACCCTGGCTTAAGGGGATCAGAATGTCTATTTGGTCCACAAAAGCGGAAACTCTCCGGGAAGCGATTCTGATCTCGGTGGAATTGGCTCCTCCCCGGATTCGCGACATGTACTCTTTGGTGGCGAATACATTAAATCCGGACAGTTTCATCACCCGGGTTAATATCTGTTCCACTGTTTGAATCCCCTGCCCAGCTTCACCACATAAGACAATGGATAGATCATTCATTTCATTGATGTTGGAATTGTTCATAAATCTTCTCCAATTCTAACCAGGCTATGGAAATAAATCCCTTTGGGATTGATACGCTTTTTAGCAACTGAATTATCAATCTCAACCCACAACTTCCAATAATGCAATTTATTCTTATCCAATATAGCTTTTCCTGTTTTTCAGACAAGAGGAAAAATGAAGAGATAGAGAAAAAGGGGATTATATGGTAGCATGCAAATTTTAGCCGGGGATAAGAGACAGTATGACAACTGCATATGCGATTGAGCCGGACGATTTATTCCAAAGCAGTACCATCTATTTCAATGTTTCTTATTGAAATGGAAATTAAGGATAGGTAATAATTTCAATCCCTTAGGATTATTACCACAATAATTGAGGACTCCGATTTGGATACCGTTCAAGTTTCCAGCGTAATTGAAAATTCCGAGAGAAACACCCGAGAAATCCTGTTTGACTTTTACATAGATGCCCGCACCTAGGCCGTTGAAATTCTTGGCTTGAAGTTTTGCTCCACCGATGGCAAAACCCGATATATTATCGGAGCTTACCCCTACTCCTCCTATGGTTATGCCGGTGATCTCTTTGCTGGTAATTCCCACTCCACCCGCAGATATACCTTTAATAGTTTGAGCGGCAAGACCGATTCCCCCGATGGCTATTCCGGTAATCTCTTCACTGGCCATTCCGATTCCGCCAAATGCAAATCCTTTCATATTCTCTGTGGCTAATCCTACTCCTCCGATAGCTATGCCATTTATGACATCTGAAGAAAGCCCAACGGTGCCAAAGGCCAGACCATTGATTTTTTCACTGGCAAGCCCCACACCGCCGATGGCTATTCCACTGATATCATCACATGCCATTCCCACTCCCCCCAAACCGATACCGGTCAACTTATCACTGGCTAAACCCACCCCTCCGATCGAAATTCCGATCAGATTGTCACAAGCAAGTCCCACCGTTGCAAAAGAAATGCCCCGGATAGTTCCACCCTTTATTCCAACCCCTCCCCAGATAATACCATTCAATTCGTCAGCTGCCGGTGCAGCTACTCCCAGGACTAATCCATTGATCACCGCATTCGAATTGTCTTCCGGTATCCAGAAAGTGAAATTGAGACCATTTATCTTTTCCACGTTCTTGTCTACCAGATTGAAACGAAGCCCATTTATCTTCTTCGAATTGCCAAAGCTTATGCCATTGCCATGATAAGTCAAATCCAAAGAACGTGCTCCAGCGCCGCTGAAACTGACGCTCAAAATAATCATTAAGCAGATGAGAGATCTTCGCATTTTATTATTCTCCTTTAGATCAGGTTAATTGTCCAAACAATTCTTAAAGTATATAAAAAACACAAGTAAAACCAAGGAAAAAGGAATTAATTTGTTCCTTATGTAGATAAATTCATTTATCCTTTATCACTTGTCATGAATGCCCTCGTCGGGGATTCTTCATTAAAGTCTATAATCAACATGGAGAAATAATTTTGGGTAGTTGTTTCAGTCCTTCATTCAGAACCCTAAGCCGTTGCCTTTCAGGTTCTTACGATCCCGTATTTTAACCTTGCACCTTAGGGTAATCGCCTAATCTTACAAATAGGTTTGACAAGCTAAGGATAGGTTAGTAAATTAATAAAAATTCGATTCATCCTTGACAGGACAAACAAAGAAATGCGTTAAATTCAAACACATATAGAAAGTGGATAACTCCTCTAAAGAGAGTAGTTCTGCATGTGAGGTTTTTGTTCTCATTAAAAAGCTTTAAAAATTGCGTTTGGAGCCACTCCTGAAGCAGTAAAGTGTGTCGGGACTGAAGTCTCTGACCCAACGCAAAGGCATAAGTCAAAGTTTAAAGATACAGTATATTCCTATAACAACCGGAAAATTAGTGTCTAATCTTCTTGATAAGGAATGTGCTACTTAGATAATAAACTGTTTGATAAATGTGTACACAAGGATTATCATAAAACAGAAAGCTATCGTTACTACCTACGTATTCGCAATAATAACCTGAGTTCGATCACATTGGTATGACTCGTGCCGGAACTTGGACGAGATGCATGCTGTTTCGCAAACGGAAGTAATTCTTATGGGAGGGAATATGCGTATTGTTAGAGTCCTATTGATTATCGCAGCAGTTGGGATCATTCTTGTACCGCAATCGGCTTTACCCCAGACTTTTCGATCTAATGTCACACGGCTCGATAGATCCGATTCCGCCGGAGGCACGCGGACAAACGATTTGATTTGGCCGATGTACAGACATGACCGAATGCATACGGGTTATAGTGCTGGGAAGGGTCATCTAACGTCGCCACTCTTCAACTGGTCTTTCGACGACAATAATAGCGAGGAAGCAGCTATAGGCGATGTAGACAACGACGGCCGTAACGAAGTAATATTGGCAACTGGGAATACTGGAACGTACTGCCGAAGAGTCTTATGCATTGATGGGGGTTCCGGTTTAATCAAGTGGACATTTATCCCGGATACCCCAACGGACATCTACTCTTTCTATGAAATAGCTCCAGCTATTGCAGATATTGATGGGGACGGTAACATTGAGGTGCTGGTTGGCAGCAATAACATCAACGGTCATAACGAGGCCAGTCTTTTTTGCCTTACCGGCGCGACAGGCGTTCTTAAGTGGAAGTTTTCGACGACGGAAATTAGCTACAGCCACTTTGCCACTTCACCTACAATTGCAGATGTCGATGATGACGGTGTACTTGAGGTCGTGTTTGAGTCGGCAACAGACTTCGTGTACTGCCTGAATGCCAACGGAAGCCAGCAATGGGTTCGCGACTTGGGGGCGAATGGCCACATTTCGTGGAACTTTGTACCAGCTGTCGCAGACGTTGACGCTGATGGACACACAGAAGTTGTAGCCGTATCAAACTACGAAAACACACTCAATATCAGCTTGGCAGTACTTAGTGGCAATAACGGCAATGTCGAATGGTCGCTCGAAGTACCTCCAGCATGCCCCGTTATTGCGAATGTAGATGGCGACGCTGAACTTGAGATACTCCTGTCAGCTACTGATAGCACATACTGCCGAAGAGGATCTAATGGGGCAGTTCAATGGTCATTTGGGCATGGTGGGTGGTCTGCTCCTGCGGTCAAGGACATTGATGCAGACGGTATTCTCGAAGTCGTGTTTAAGGATTTCTCAACTGACACACTTTATTGTCTTAAGGGTAATAACGGAAACATAAAGTGGAAATATGTTTTGAGTGGCACCGGGTATGGAGGGAGAAGAAATAGCGTGATTTGCGATATAGACGGTGATGGCCAACTCGAGGTTTTATCAGGATCGCTGTCCAACAGTCTTTATTCCCTTAACAAAAATGGAGGTCTTGAGTGGACCCTTGATCTTCCGAACAGTCCGAGATCACTCTCAGTAGGAGATGTTGATAACGATGATAGCCTCGACATTGTAGTGCGTACGTCAGGGGGGACTTACTGTTTGGGTCTTGGCAGTCATGATTTGGGATTTCGCCCCGACCCGAACGGGTGGCAGTTCGCCAACAGCTCAGGAAACATGTGGCCCTACAATTGGCAGCCGGGTGATCCAGCGGACGAACGAAATAATAACTGTGCTCAAACGAGGACTTTTCCTACTTGGGCTTTGTTTCGAGAGGCTTTCGGTGTAAACCAGACGGAATTCCAGAACGGTCAGAGAAGACCCCACGCGGTAGACGAATGGAATGCCATAAAAGGGTGCTGGGGCGGTTCGTGTTTTGGGTTTTCGGTTTCTAGTCTGCTGTTCTTTGACAGTTTCCTAAACGTTCCAACAGTATTCCCTGGAAATACGACTCTATTCCAGGTTCAGATATCTGACAATAGCCGGGAATTGATCAACAGGTATTGGATCTACCAGTTTGGGAGTATACAGCAACAGTACCTTGCCGCTCATTCTGGCGATACTCCCAATCAGACTCTACAGCAGTGCCGGGACATGTTCAAATCTGAAACACGGAATGACAGAGCATTAAGGTTGTCCAATAATAATGGGAACAGGGTTGGTCGCCACAGTGTTGTTCCGTATAGATGTGAGGTGGATGGCAGCGATCCCAACCTCTGGTACATCTATGTGTATGACAATAACTATCCTAACAATGAAACGGCTAGAATATCGATAAATACCCAGTCGAATACTTGGGATTACTCTCTTTTGCCAGGATGGGGTGGAGCAGGAGGTCTAATCCTACGGGATCCGATGAGCAACTACACAATTGATCCGGTATTGCCCCAAAACACCTTGTTACTTGACAATCAAGGCAGCAGGAGTAATCGAGAGTTGTCAGAGGATGTGCAGTTCTTCGTCCGTTCGGCAAACCACGTATCTCTTCAGTCAGCCGAGGGTATCATTGGCCAGAATCATGACTCCCTATTCAGCACTTTAAGTTATGGAGTGCCGATAATCCCGGAAGACGGCCCTCTATTGGGTTACTATCTGCGAAACGACAATTGGATCATCCAGGTTTCCGATGTTGTGGACTCGTTATTTCGGATGAGTCTGTTTACCGATTCCACGACCTTTGTTTATAGCCGATCTGCTGTAACAAGCACGCAGAACGAACGACTGCTCTACCCTGGTAATGATAGTTCGCTTTGGGTCTACAACCCCGACCCATCCTCACGATCGTATTCGTTGGAGATTATCTACGAGTCTCCGGATTCAGAAGTTGTCTGTGATGTGGAAAATATAACCATTTCAGCTATGGATTCGGTTCGTCATTCGGTAGCACCGAGCTCTGGCGTACAACTAGACAACTATGGGGAGCAAACTACCTATGATGTCCGGGTGCGAATAGCGAGTACGAGTGCCGATACGATATTCTTCCATGAAGGCATAACGCTACAGCACAACACATCGCATTGGATTATCCCCGACTGGCGAGACCATCATGATTCGCTGGCCATCCTTGTCGACTCAGGCATGACGGGTCACTTCACTGACACGATGTCTATAGTCAATGAGGAAGATCCAGGAAACTACATCTGCGCCGATGCTAATCGTGATAAAATTATAGATGTTGGTGATGTCGTCTATCTAATAAACTACCTCTTCAAGAACGGCTCTGCTCCTAATCCGCTTGTTGCAGGTGATGCTAATTTTGACGGAGTAGTTGATGTTGGGGATGTGATCTATATGATCAACTACCTCTTCAAAGGTGGCCCAGTACCTAGCTGCAAGTAGGGTCGATAGGGTAACAACGCGACATAAATTGAAACAAGAAAACCGGCTCCAACATGGAGTCGGTTTTTTTAATGGGGTGTGAGATTAATGCAGTGAAGTTCGCTGATACCATTTCATAATAATCATTGCATAAGATGCTAACCTGTATTAAAATAGGGTGACTAATTATTTTCAATAATGGTGTGTAAAAATGTTCGTACAACCGATTTTTGCAAAGACAAGAAAGGCGAATATGCTTTTCTGATTAAGAGGTGAATCACTTAATCTGGATTTACTTTCGTAAATATATAGGAAAATTTCAAAAGGTATTTTAAAAAACAGGAGACTACGATGGGGAGAATAAATGCTAAACAAAAGTCATGGATGGAAGAGAAATTTCGTGATCGAGCCTGTTTTCGAAAACTGGAAAGAAAGCTCTATGGACATGACATCGCTGCCATGCCCAGTCTGTTCATGCCCCTAATCGGTAACACTGTGCCAGATGCGGTGGTTCAACCGATTTCCGAAGAAGAGATAGTGGAATTAGTGCAATGGGCCAGAGAGAACAATGTTCCCTTGACTCCCCGCGGTAAAGCTTCCTCAGGTTATGGTGGAGTTATTCCGGTTAAACAGGGGATTGTAGTTGATTTTTACAGGATGAAGAAAGTCTTACATGTGGATAAGGCAGCCAGAACAGTCACCGTCCAAGCGGGTATGGTTTGGGAGTCGCTGGACCGGGAATTGGCCAAACATGGTCTGACTCTAAAGGTTTATCCCAGCAGTTATCCTTCGTCCACTGCCGGCGGCTGGCTGGCACAGGGTGGAGCGGGATTCGGCTCTTATGAAGTCGGATATTATCGAAACAATGTAGTAAGCGCCAGGGTAGTGTTGCCGGATGGAACGATAAAGGAATTCAGCGAACCGGAACTTGACCTGGTGGCTGATGCGGAGGGGATCACCGGTTTAATCACCCAGGTGACGCTTAAGGTTCAACCACAGGAAGAGCTTTCCTTAATCTCCATCGGATGTCCCAATCCCCATGACTTACAGCATTTGGTGGAGCTGATGATCGAAGCGGATCTTCCCATTTGGTCCCTGATGTTCATCAATCCCACTATGGCCGAGATGAAAAACAGGGCTCCGCTTATGGAGCATAACGGACACCCGATCGAGGAGCGGGTTTTACTTCCCGCAGCATACATTATAACTCTTGCTTTCCGCAGAAAAGACAATGAAACTTTGAAGTCCAAGTTAGCTGGGATTCTCCACTCTTGCGAGGCGGAGATATTGAGCGATCGCATTTCGGAACATGAATGGAAGAACCGGTTCAAGCTGATGATAGTTAAAAGGCTGGGTCCGTCATTGGTTCCGGCAGAGGTAGTTATACCATTATCTTCCTTTGGGGATGTGATGGCGGAGATCGAGCGAAAGGTGAATCAGCCGGTGGTCAAGGAGGGGGTGATTATACGCCAGGGGGTAAATGGTCAGCCGGAAGTGGTGATCCTGGGATTTATCCCCAGTGATCAACGTCGGTTTAACTACAATTTTGTCTTCAGTTTGGTATTGACCGTAATGAAGATCGCAGAGAGGCACGGCGGTAGACCTTATGCCACCGGAATCTATTTCTCCAAGAAAGCCGATCAGATATTAGGAAAAGAACGAGCTAATAAGCTGCGTGCATTCAAGAAGAAGATAGATCCCAAAGAAATCTTGAATCCGGGGAAGGTGATCCGTGGAGGGATCACCAGCACAGCTCTCGGTATAGCCAGCACGTTAGAACCATTGATGAGACCATTCGGCAACCATGTTATCACCCAGGTAGGGGAACGACCCACTAAACCGGTACGCAACATCCCTGCGGACGTTGCCTGGTATGCTTACGGCTGTTCCCAATGCGGTTATTGTGTGGACGAATGCGATCAATTCTACGGTCGGGGTTGGGAAAGCCAGAGCCCCCGCGGGAAATGGTACTGGTTAAGAGAATATATGGAAGGTCGGGAGGAATGGAACCAGTTCATGGTGGATACCATCCTGGTATGCACCACCTGTGAATTGTGCAACCTGCGATGTTCTGCGGCACTGCCGATAGAACCATCCTGGATGAAACTCCGGGGCAAACTGATTAATGAAGAGAAAAGGATGACCTTTCCTCCGTTTGAAATGATGGCGGAAGCTCTTCGTTCACAGGGTGATATCTGGGCGGGGTATCGCAAGAACCGGTTCGACTGGTTTCCCCAAGACTTAAAAACAAAACACGGACCGGGTGGTAAATCCAAGAACGTGTATTTTGCCGGCTGCACTGCCAGTTATGTGGAGAATGATATAGGAATGGCCAGCGTGCGGTTTTTAGACACTGTGGGGATCGACTTTACCTGCGTAGGGGAGAAGGAAAATTGCTGCGGAACCCCCATGTTGGTTGCTGGCAAGTGGGATCTTTTTGCAGAGACGATGAAGAAAAATATAGCAGCGGTTAAGGAAGCGGGTGCCGATACGGTTATTGCCTCATGCCCGGCTTGCGACATGATGTGGCGACAAGTCTATCCGAATTGGGTGAAGAAGTTAGGGATCGAATATGGAATAACTGCCAAACACTACAGCGAGGTAATCGCGGAGAAGATCCGGACCGGGGAATTCAAATTCCCGGATAATCTGATTAAACCGGTTACCGTTACCTGGCATGATTCTTGTCACATTGGTCGGGCTTCCGGGGTTTATGATCCTCCCCGTGAGGTGATCAAAGCAATTCCCAACGTACATTTCGTGGAAATGAGCCATAACCGGGAAGAAGCGCATTGCTGCGGGAGCGTTCTCACTTTGATCAAAGAACCACCAATAGCAGCCGAAATCGGTAAAACCCGCTTGGATGAGGCCATCGAAGCCGGAGCCCAGAAGGTTCTGGCGCTCTGTCCCTGCTGTGAATTTCAGTTCCGGGTTACAGTAAAAAAGAAAGAGTTGCCTATCGAGATAACGGACTTGGCTCGTTTTGCCATGTCCACTTTGGGTTATGATTTTCCAGATCCTCATCCCGAGGTGCAGAAACAGTGAGCGGTTTTCGAAGCTATGATCGCTTTGATGACTCCCCGGGGTTTTGCCGATTTGATGTCGACCATGTGGCCTGAGTTGATCGACGCCATGCCTTTTGGGATGGGAGGGATGATGCGGGTCATGGGAAAGATTCCGGGTGCATTGACCTTAATGAAGCCGATGTTTCCCATCCTTTTCCCCCGTCTATTGCCCGGAATGATGCCCAAGGTGATGCCGGTGATGTTGAAGCGGGTGGGGGAGAGGATACCCATGCCGGATTACATGGCCGAGCAGATGCCGGAGTTGATGCCCAAGGTGATGGATAATCTGATGCCTCACATGATCGGTGATTTAGTGCCTTTGGTCACCCAGCCGATGTTAGACTACTTGAGTGGAAAAACTAACTGAATGATATTGTGGTGGGTCTGGATAAACAAAAGAGTCCCGTCAAAGACGGGACTCTTTGATGCTTTTTATTGCAGGAGGAAGCTATTCGGTTTGGAGTTATTCAACTATCCGCTGGCAAACGCCTTATCACCGGTCAAGCACATTGCTCACCAGGTCATTTGCGCCCGAAATCTTCATCCATCGTTTCTGGGAGAAGACGGTAAGCATGATTATCAGTGGCACAATAATATATACCGCTCCGAATGATATTGCCACGATGGCTTTGGTCTGGGGTGACCAAGGCATAAATAAGCACAAAGCCAAAGGCACCAGCCCCAAGCCGACAGCCAAGAGAACTAAGCAAAATACCAGGAAGCACCACATCAAAAACAATCGGCGGACGGTTTTTATGCCATTGATGTAACAAAGCACTGCCTTTATCTTCAATAATTCGAAAACCGAATCCAAATAGGATTTTATCAGACCTTTAAAGAATGAATTTATTACATCCATCACGTTTCGTCACTCCTTTAAAAGAAGCTTGAACTCACTTTCTGGATCTGCCCAGTAAATATCCAAACAGCAGAGCCACCGCAGCTGCACCTCCGATATAGGGCCAGGGATTTTTGTGGACGCTTTTATCCACATCGGAAATCGCATCCTCTATCTTCTCCTTGCTATGATGATAAGTATCCGAAGTCTGGTGCTTGACCTTATCCGCCACTCCTTCGACCAATGATTTGAAGTCACCGAACTTGTGGGAGATCATCTGTTCCAGCTCAGTCTTCTTGTCCTTGGCTGCTGCATTCAAAAGCTCCAACGCCTCAGCAATACGTTTGTCTTCCATGACCATCCTCCTTTCGGAAAACAATATGATTATGCACTACTAATCTTTCTCTTCCCTGATTATAATATCGTATATTTCCCGATAAACCTGTAGTGATAACCAAAGCTATAATATCTCCAGGGGATTGTCAATATAAAATTGCGTTTTAGCTCATTAAAAGTTATCTTGTAAATATGCAGCTTTTAGCGGTGATTACATCTACAATTTAAGGAGAAGATTCTTGGCATCTGTTCCCGAGTTCCCGGAGTTCAAAGCAATCGAATTGGAGGACCGTGATTTCATCCGGGATATTTTGTGGAAATATCAACCCCAGACTTCCGAATTGACCTTTACCAATTTATTTATCTGGCGCACTCATTACGGAATTCAATGGTCCAAGTATCAAGACTGGCTGATAGTCATTTCTTCCACCAGCGAAAACACAGGATTTGCCTTCCCACCTATAGGACCTCCTTCGCGGTTGGAAGTTGTACGTTTGCTGTTAAAGTGGTTAGCCCACGAAAAAGTTCAAAAAGAACCGCGAATCGAAAGAGCGGATCAGATCCTGATTTCGGAAATCCAAGGGGCATCGGATCTTTTGGTCGAACCGACCCGGGATCATTTCGATTACGTCTACCGAAGCGAGGATCTGATCAAGCTGGCAGGCAGGAAATATCACTCCAAGCGGAATCACATCCATCAATTTGAGCAGGTATATTCATTCGTCTATTCCCCGCTGAGTGGGGAACTGGTAGAGCCATGTCTGGCTTTGGCAGAAAACTGGTGTGAGTTCCACCGGTGTGAAGAGGATTTGAATCTTTTGGAAGAATGGGAAGCGGTTCGGCAGGCTTTAAAC
Source organism: uncultured candidate division Zixibacteria bacterium (assembly GCA_903908285.1). Lineage (GTDB taxonomy): Bacteria > Zixibacteria > MSB-5A5 > MSB-5A5 > SM1-73 > CAIVRH01. The sequence goes on along the minus strand of CAIVRH010000048.1, from coordinate 105,968 downwards.
CATTTCGAAAGCCTGAAGATCGAGGGTGGGGTGATTCTAATAAATAACAAAGTCGAGGCTTTCGCTATGGGAGAGTTATTAAATCAGCAGACTGCCGTGGTGCATATCGAGAAAGCCAATCCGGAGATTCCAGGACTTTATGCCCAGATAAACCAAAAGTTCTGTGAAAAGCTGTGGTCGAATATTCCTTATGTCAACCGGGAACAGGATCTGGGCGAACCGGGATTGCGGAAAGCGAAACTTTCCTATTTTCCTGATCACATGGTGGAGAAGTTTAAAATTCGGTTAACTTAAGAAATTACTTTAAACTTGATTTTTGTAGTTATTTGTGCTATTAAAGAGGCAGAGAAATTGAAGAGATGTTCACTGAATCTGGATTATATGGAGAATTGACAATACCAGGGAAAATGAAAGAGATATACAAAGAAATACAAGTCTCAGCATCCATCAGCGATGTATGGAATGCATTTACCACCGCTGAAGGCATTAAAACATTTTTTGCGCCGGATGCCAAAATAGAGCTTTGGTTAGGGGGGGCTTACGAAATCTATTTCTACCCGCCGGAAAATGCAGGCAGTAGAGGTTCAGAAGGTTGTAACGTTTTAAGTTTCATTCCGGAGAAGATGCTCTCCTTCACCTGGAATGCCCCACCAGAATTTCCCAACGTACGGAACGAGAGAACCTGGGTAGTGTTGGAATTTGAGGATTTTAAAGATAATACAGTGTTGGTGAGATTAACCCACTTAGGCTGGAAAGAAGGGAAGGAATGGGATGAGGTGTACAATTATTTTGACAGTGCTTGGGGTGTGGTGCTAAATAGATTGAAGAAAAGATTCGAGGAAGGTCCGGTTAAATGGGATTAATCCGATTCCACTCGTTTCTTATTGATTTAGGGTAAGAGATAATGATTGAACTTCTGAAGGAGAACGAGAATCTTTGGGATATATTCACCCGGAAGGAGGAATATGACCCACCGCTTTTGGATAAATTCCAGAGATTTCCCGCATACTTATCTAAAAACAGAAACATCCTGGAACCAAAGGTGTCGGAATTTTTAATCCAGAACGGATTGAAAGTTAAATATCCCGACGACCGGGAATTTGCGGTTTGCTTGACTCACGATATTGACATTCTCCGCTTCTCAAAATCTAAGATGGTTTATGAGATGGCAAAGTCGTTGAAGAGAGGAAAATTCGGGAAATCTTTTAGGATATTTTTGAATCAATTGAGCGAAAGACTCAATCCGTTATGGAATTTCGATCAGATTATGTACTTAGAAAAGAAATATGGAGCCAAGTCAAGTTTCTATTTTATGGCATTGGAGAAAGGCGATACGGACTATAACTATCGTATAAAGGACTTAAAGAAGGAATTGAATCAGATTATCGATAGCGGTTGGGAAATCGGTCTACACGGCGGGCATGAGGCGTTCCATGATCCGGATATGATGAAAAAAGAGAAAGAACTATTGGAGAATGTCATAGGGAAGCAAATCATCGGATATAGAAATCATTATCTTAGATTTATGGTGCCGACAACTTGGACATTTCTGAAGGAAGCCGGATTCGAATATGATGCCACCTTCGGATATGCCGACTGTGTGGGATTCAGGAACGGCATGTGCCATCCATTCAAGCCTTTTGATCTGACCACAAAAAAGTGTATTGATATTTTAGAAATTCCGTTGACGATCATGGATTCCACGTTATTCGAATATATGAGGCTGGATTTGGAGGAAGCGTGGGAGCTGACCAAGTGGCTTGTCCACACCGTGGAAAAATGTCATGGGGTTCTGACCATTATCTGGCACAACACCAGTATGGATGGCTTTATGTTGGAGTTCTATGAAGAGATATTGAAATATTGCCAGAGCCAAAGAGCTTGGATGACCTCGGGGGAAGAAATATGCAAATGGTGGAAGAAGAACGAATTCTTGGGGGAAAGGCAAAAAATGGAATAGAAAATTTTACTTCCCAAGACTTCGAACACGATAGGTTAGAAAGAATATACGGAGGGAGACGAGGTATATAATTATTTTGACAGAGCTTGGGGGGTTGTGTTAAATAGATTGAAGAAAAGATTTGAGGAAGGTCCGATTAAATGGGAATGAAGAGTTTTACTTATTCTTATAGAGGTTAATATGTCTAAAACACTTTTAGAACCACAGACTGTGTTATTTCCGCTCCCGGCGGTGATGGTAAGCTGTCAAAGGAAAGACGAAAAACCCAACATCATTACTCTTGGTTGGGTAGGGGTGGTTTGCTCAGAACCACCGATGGTAGGAATAGGTATAAGGAAAAGTCAGTTTTCGCATGGGATCATTAAAGAGTCAAGAGAATTCGTGATCAATATCCCCACTCAGAAGCTGCTCAAGGTGACCGATTTTTGCGGGATCAAATCAGGAAAGAACGTCGATAAATTCGCAGAAACCAAACTGACTCCGGTCAAAGGTAGTAAGATCAATGCTCCTTTGATCCAGGAATGTCCGGTGAATTTGGAGTGCATGGTTAAACAGGTGATAGAATTGGGATCGCACGATCTTTTCCTCGGGGAAATTGTAGCTACTCACATAGATTCAGAATATATGGATTCAAGCGGTAAACTGGATGTGGGGAAGATGAACCTTTTTTGTTATTGCCCCAAAGCTCAACAGTATCGAGCAGTATCAGAAGTCTTAGGCGGATATGGGTCCGTATAATACGAATTGTCATTCTGAGGAAGTCCCGCCTTTGGCGGGACGACCGAAGAATCTCATGACGAGACCCTTCGCTACGCTCCCTTCGATTTCACTCAGGGACGGTGAGCGAAGTCGAACCGTCAGGGTGACACGCTATGTTTCATCCTGGTTCGAATCCCCGTCCAGTTTGGGCGAACATATAAAGAAAGTTTCAATTGGATACTTTTGAATATAAAATTGTAAAGAAAGATAAGTACAGTAACGCCCGGGTTGGAGTTATGAAAACCCCACACGGGGAGGTGCATACACCGGTTTTCATGCCGGTGGGGACGCAAGCTTCGGTCAAGACTCTCTCATCCGAAGATCTGAAGGATATCGGAGCGGAGATGATACTCGGCAATACTTATCATCTCTATTTGCGACCGGGACATTTGCTCATCGAAAAAGCCGGGGGATTGCATAAATTTATGAGCTGGGAGCGGCCGGTCCTTACCGACAGCGGGGGATACCAGGTTTTCAGTTTAAATTCGCTGACTAAAACCACGGAAGAGGGGGTGAGGTTTCAGTCACACTTGGATGGATCCTATCATATGTTTACACCGGAGAAGGTGATGGAGATCGAGCATTCTCTGGGAGCGGATATTATCATGTGCCTAGACGAACCCGCTTTTTACCCCTGTTCTTTCGAGCAAGCGGAAAAAGCAAATCAGCTAACTTTAAATTGGGCAAAAAGATGCAAGAGGGAGCATGAAGAAATAATGGTTAAAGGTTTCAAACATGAGCAGGCATTATTTGGTATAATTCAAGGTGGAACTTATCCGGAGCTGAGAAAAATATCGGCTGAGTCTTTAGTCGAGCTGGATTTCCCCGGATATGCTGTTGGCGGGCTTTCATTAGGAGAGCCGAAAAGTAATACCATGGAGATGGTGGAATTGTCTTTATCTTTTATTCCGGTAGAAAAACCAAGGTATCTGATGGGAGTGGGAACGCCGGAAGACATAGTAGATGCCGTAGAGAGAGGTGTCGACATGTTCGACTGCGTGCTCCCCACCCGGAATGCAAGGAATGCCAGCCTTTTTACCCGTAACGGCAAGCTGATCATCAAGAATTCAGAATTCGCGGATGACTTCGCACCGGTCGATAAAAACTGCAACTGCTCCACTTGTAGAAATTACAGCCGGGCATACTTGAGACATCTTTTCAATACCGGGGAGATCAGTGCTTTAAGACTTGCTACTATTCACAGTCTCTATTTTTATATGGAATTGATGAGAAACGCCAGAGAAGCGATCTTATCGGATGGATTTTTGGAATGGAAGAAGGAGTTTTTGGAGAAATATCAGACCAATGAAAAGGAACTAAACAACTAAAGGAGAATCAAACAGGAGCCTGAGATGAACAGTTTTAAAAAGCTAAAGGTAATGATTTCCTCTTTTACATTCTTTCTAATTTTTGGAGGGGTAATGGTAGAAACAGTTTATGCTATGGGACAGAGTGGCAGCGGAGGCGGGCAGGGGGGAGGGATTGCCGCATTTTTGCCTTTGATACTGATCGCGGTTGTGTTCTATTTCCTTTTGATCCGGCCTCAGCAAAAAAGACAAAAAGAGCAGAAGGCCATGATTTCCGCGATACGCAAAGGCGATAAAGTGGTCACCACCAGCGGGATTTTCGGAACCATCGTGGGTATGGACGATCAGGAGAACAAGGTGGTTTTAAAGATCGCCGAGAACGTAAAGGTCGAGTTTTTAAAAAGTTCCATTGCCGGTAAGGTGGGAACGGAATAATAAGAAATTCAAAATTAAAAAAGCAAAATGTAAGCAGACGCTTGCTCGTCTGAGCAAAATTGTAAGTAAGAATTCAAAATTAGAGTTGTTAATAAAATCAATCGAGGATATTTTTATCTTTGAATTTTGAATTGGTGAGATACATATATGGCGGATATGTCCATTAGAAAATATGGTGATCCGGTTCTTCGAAAAAAAACCAAAGAGGTTAGCCGGGTGGATGAAAAAATCAAAAAGTTAGTGTTGCAGATGCTTCAAACCTTAAAGGAAGCCGGAGGGATGGGGCTGGCAGCCAATCAGGTGGGGGAGGAGCTCCGGATCATCGTGGTGGATACTTCCCGTTTTCAGACGGATGCTTCCCCCCTGTTGATCATCAACCCGGTGGTGGTACACTCAAGCGGGGAACAGGTGGAAGAGGAAGGATGCTTATCCATTCCCGGAACTTATGCGGACGTCAAGCGACCCTTGGAGATGACCGTAAGGGGAATGAATTTGGATGAAAAGGAGATAGTGATCCAAACCAAAGGTGTTTTGAGCCGAGTGTTGTCCCACGAGATCGATCACTTAAACGGGATACTGTTCATCGATCATCTCAGTTCTATAAAAAGAAGCCTTCTGTCCAGGAAATTGAGAAAGATTTCCACCAGTTGACCTCCATAATGGAATCAGCAGATTATGAGAATCGTTTTCATGGGGACACCGCAATTTGCGGTCCCCAGTCTGAAGAAACTGCTTGAAAGTAAACACTCCATCGAGGGGGTGGTAACGGTTCCGGACAAACCCCAGGGGAGAGGACAGAAGCTTTCCGAATCACCGGTAAAGATTTTTGCTATTGGTCTCGGCTTGAAGGTTCTGACACCTGAAAATCTGAATGATGAGAATTTCATCCGGTCTTTAAAGGAAATGAATCCGGATTTGATTGCGGTGGTAGCTTTTAGGATTCTCCCCGAGGAGGTCTTTTCTCTGCCACCGCAGGGAACTATCAACCTGCATGCCTCCCTATTGCCCAAATACCGAGGAGCCGCACCGATAAACTGGGCGATAATCAACGGGGAGACCAAAACCGGTATCACCACTTTCTACATAAGAAAGAAAGTGGATACCGGAGACATGATCCTTCAAAGGGAAATAGCTATCGGTCCGGATGAAACGTTTGGCGAGCTGCACGAGCGGATGGCGAATTTGGGTGCGGAAATGCTGGTTGAAACCATCGATATGGCAGAAAGGGGAGAGGTGCAGCTTTTAAAACAGGATGATTCGTTAGCTACACGCGCTCCCAAGATTACACCGGAACACTGCCGGATCGATTGGTCAAAAAAGGCACGGGAGATAACAAATCTAATCCGGGGACTTTCTCCTACCCCGGGTGCATATACTATTTTCCGGGGAAGAAGTCTAAAAGTATTAAGAGCGGAAGCGATCGGAGAGACAGTCCATCCGGAGAATTTCGGAGAAGCAGTGGAGCCGGATAAACCGGAGAGTGTCAGGATCAGGACCGGATGCGGTTTCTTAAATCTACTGGAAGTTCAACCGGAGAGTAAAAAGAAGATGAGCGCGGAGGAATTCCAGAGAGGATACCGGGTGAAACCGGGCGAGAAATTGGAATAGGAAACGGATGAGGTATCCCGGCAATCATTTCTTAATAGAATGTTATAACCAAGTCGGGTAACATGAAATCGGATTTAGCGTTTAGCAGATATTTTTCCTGACAGTCCGCTTGTCAGTTGAGGGTATTAAATAATGACTAATTTCGAGAAAACACTGAAAGTTAGAGGGAAGTGGACTTTTTTGAACCTATCCATCTTAAGCTTGGTGGTACTCATCTTATTTTCTTTTCTCTTATGGTATTTAATCTCCCCCCGGGTTAGTGTTATGAATCCGGTGTTAAGTTGGGGAATAAGGATTTCCGGACTGTTATTTATCGTTACCGTGACCGGCGGATTATTCCTGATAATCCTCTCCTCCGCACTGGAGAAGGATTTCCTCTTTCCCCACGGAGAAAAGCAGATAACCCTCAAAGTATTGTTTCCCATAAACCTTTTCCTGGGACGATTATTCGGGATATCCAGGGATCAAGTGCGAGAATCGTTTATCCAGGTGAATAACTCTCTTTTCAAAGCTACCGAGAAAAGGATACAAAGAGACAGACTTCTAATACTTTTGCCCCACTGCCTGCAGAATTTCGATTGTCCCCATAAGATCATCGGTGATTTCAATAACTGCCAGCGTTGCGGTGATTGTCTTATCGGTGATATCGTGGGAATTCAACAGAAATACAAGATTGATCTTTCCGTCGCTACCGGCGGGACCCTGGCGCGCAAAGTGATAGTGGATAAAAAGCCCACGGTCATTATAGCGGTCGCCTGCGAGCGGGATCTTTGCTCCGGTATACAGGATGCTTACCCCATACCGGTATATGGTATTTTAAACCAAAGACCCTACGGCCCTTGCTTGAATACCTTTGTCGATCTGGAGAGATTGGAAAAAGCAGTACAATACATATCAGACGGAGTTATCGATGCAAAAAGACATAATCATCAATGTGTCGGAATATGAGACCCGCCTAGCTATTCTTGAGGATGTTAAGTTAGTCGAGCTTCTGGTGGAGCGCCCCGAATCGGAAAGGATAGTGGGGGATATTTACAAAGGCATAGTCAAAACCGTTCTCCCTGGAATGCAAGCGGCATTCTTAGACATCGGTCTGGAGAAGAGCGCTTTTTTGCATTTTTCCGATATCGGAGAATCAAAAGCCCAATTGAGGTTGTTATATGAAGATGATGCAGAATTCTTGGATAGGGGGGAGAAAAAAAAGGAAAAGAAACCGCCGGAGAATATACAGGAAGTTCTAAGGGAGGGGCAGGAGATTTTGGTTCAAATTACCAAGGAGCCCATCGGAACCAAGGGACCCCGCGTCACTACCGACCTGTCACTTCCGGGGAGATACGTAGTTTTAGTGCCGGGTGAGGATCACGTGGGGGTCTCCCGCAAAATCACCGATTGGGCGGAGAAGAGAAGGTTAAAGAAGCTGACCTATGAGATAAAGCCTGAAGGATTCGGCTGTATCATCCGTACCGTAGCCGAGGGGAAGGACAAAAATCAAATTAAAACGGATATAAAGTATCTTCACAAATTCTGGAAAAAAATCAGAAAGCTTTCAGAAAAGAAGAACGCACCGGCGCTGGTGCATAAGAACATAGGCTTGATCTCCAGCATTATGCGAGACGTCTTAACCACCGAGGTAAACAGCGTGGTGATCGATTCCAAGCGGGAGTATAAAAACATCATGTCCTACCTGAAATCCGTTGCTAAAAATCTCCGCTCGGTGGTGAAATTATATGAGGGGAAAGTACCCATTTTCGATGCTTATAACATCGAGCCGGAAATAGAAAAGATGCTGGATCGAAAAGTATGGGTAAAAAAAGGTGCTTACTTCGTCATTGACCAGACCGAAGCTATGGTGACCATAGATGTGAACACCGGCAGATATGTGGGAAAAACCACCCAGGAATCTACTGTGCTAAAAACTAATATGGATGCGGCCAAAGAGATCGCGCGACAGATCAGGCTCCGGGACATTGGTGGTCTGATCATTGTGGATTTTATCGATATGGAATTTAACGAAAATCGAAAGAGGGTTTTTGAGGAATTTAAATCTGCTTTTAGAAATGACCGCTCCAGAAATAGTATTCTTCCCATCTCCGAGTTCGGTTTGGTTGAGATGACCCGTGAACGGATCCGGCCTTCGATACTTCATACTTTGAGTGATATATGTCCTTGTTGTGATGGAATAGGAAGGCTGATCTCCAAAGAAACCATGGCGATGAAAATCGAAAGATGGTTCAAACGAGCCAAGGTCGGTGCAAAATGCAAGAATTATAGGCTTTTGGTTCACCCGGATGTCGTGCAGTTTTTCGGCGAAGGCAAAGCCAGCCGTATTCGCAAGTTGAGCAAGGAACTGGGATTAAATATCGAAGTGGTTAAGGAAGAGAAGCTGCCCTTAGATCACTTCAAGGTGTTCGATTTGGAGATGAGGGCAGAGATCACCGACATGTTCAAATCCAAAAAATAGTTTTAACTTGACTTGACCGGGCAAAAATATTAGTATCCACCTGAAAAATAAGTGGCACAAAGGAGAAGAAACCAACGTAATCAATCAGAGAAATGGCAAAGGAGGATTTTTTAATGTATGCGATATTAGAGACCGGAGGATTTCAATTCTCCGTTAAGGAAGCAGAAAAAGTAAAAATACCCAAGCTGGATATCCCGATTAAAGACAAGGTGATTTTCGACAAAATCCTTTTCATCGGCGGTGAAAAGTCCTTCATCGGTACCCCCTATATAATAGATGCCAAAGTGGAGGCGGAGGTCGTTAATTCAGGAAAAGGGGAGAAGGTCATTGTTTTCAAAAAGAAGAAAAGAACAAAATACCGGCGGATCAAAGGTCACCGGCAGGATTTTACAGAAGTGAAGATCAGCCGGATTCTTCCGCCGGAGTAACTTAGTTTACCGCCGACCATCAACTGCCTGCTGCTATAGTATTAACCATATATAGTAAGGACTTCGAAATTAAACTTACTGTCAAACCGATACACAAGTTGATGTGAAAGCATGGTGGTTCTTCTGCCTTGGAGTATGAACAGGAGGGATACAGGGATTAGGCAAAAGACAGAGAATTCAAGGATGTTTTTTATATTAGATACCTTGGTTCAAAGGAAAGCAAGTGCCTTTAGATTAGAGGTTTTATATGGGTAAAAAAGTTGCTGTTGTTATCTTCTGGGTAAGTCTATTCCTTGGTTTTAGGATATCCTCCGCTGCAATAGTTTCCGGCTTGGAGGTTAGGGGTAATCGTAGTGTGGATTCATCTCTGATTATCAATATGTCCGGTCTGGCGGTCGGTTCAGAAATCAGATCTAATACCGTCCAGGATGCGATAAAAAGAATTTACGTCATGAATCTGTTCTCGGACATACAAATCTACGGGACAGAAACAGAATCGGGGATAAATCTAACCATATCGGTAAAAGAATATCCCCGGGTAAGAGATGTGGATATTTCCGGTAATGCTAAAATGAAAACAGCGGAAATTAAGGAGAAGTTAAACATAACCATCGGCAAAGTGATAACTCCCGTCGATACCAAATCTGCAGTGGACAAGATCAAATCGCTTTATAATGAGAAAGGTTATCTTACTGCCCAAATTTATTCCGAGCTGATACAGACGGATTATCCAGGACAAGTGATCTTGAAACTGGAAATTGATGAAGGAAAAAAGGTAAAGATAAAGAAAATCTATGTCCTGGGGAATAAAGCGGTTAAAGCATCCAAAGTCAAAAAGCAGATGGAAAACAAGGAAGATCGATGGTGGAGGGGAGGCGAATTCAAACCGGATAAGTATGACGAGGATAAAGAGAAGATCATAGATTTCTACAAGAAGGATGGATTTTTGGATGCCCTAATAATCTCCGATTCTCTATGGTACGATTCTACCAAGAAAAACTTGTTTATCCAGATCGTTTTAAACGAGGGCGAAAGATACAGATTCGGTCAAGTAAGCTGGGAGGGAAACAAGCTTTTTACCACAGAGAAGCTGAACCAGATGGTGAAATTCAAGAACAAAGAGATTTACTCCCAAAAGAAATATGAAGAAACCATGGCGGATATGTATTCCCTGTATTTGGAGGAGGGGTATATTTACGCCCGGGTTGAAGACAAGACCACCACCCGGGATGATTTGGTAAACATCACCTATAACATAACCGAAGGGTTACCGGCCAATGTCCGCTTCGTTAACATCCAGGGTAACACAAAAACCAAGGAGAAGGTGATCCGAAGGGAAATTACCATTTTGCCGGGACAGAGATTCAAACGTTCCATTTTGATGAGAAGCCAAAGAGATGTGAATTATCTGAATTACTTTTCTAAAGTAGAGCCAGATTATGAAGTCTTGGAGAACGGGGATATTGACCTGGTTTTTCAGGTAGAGGAAAAACCCACCGGTCAAATTCAATTCGGAGCAGGATACAGCGCTAATGATAAGCTGGTGGGTAATATCGGACTGGGCATTCCCAATTTTCTGGGAAACGGCCAGACCGTCAAATTGAGCTGGGATTTCGGCAAAACGACCAACTCCATCGATTTATCTTTCACCGATCCATGGTTTAGAGACACCCCCACATCTGTCGGTTTGGATATCTATAATACCAGCCGGAACTGGAACAGCGAATATACCGAAAAGAGCAAGGGATTTGCTTTAATGCTGGGCCGACGGCTTTCGTGGCCGGATAATTATTTCCGGGTAAACTGGAATTACCGGTGGGAGCAAATTAAATATGAAGTGCCGTATGGAACTGATACCAGCACCACCGCTATATATCTGGCATCTGTACGTTGGCCTCGAAACAGTGCCACCACCTCCCTGACCATAGGGCGGGATTCCAGAGATCTTCCTCAATTCGCCACCAAAGGCTCGGTTTTCTCCTTAAGCTCGGAATTGGGAACTAAATATCTGGGTGGCGATTTTTCTTATCATAAACACATATTTGAAGCCAGCTACTTTTTGACTACTTTTTGGAAATTCGTGTTGGCCGCTCATATGAAAGTGGGAGTACTGGATGGAAAGGACAAAGATCGCGCTGAAATCTACGGGGAACGTTTTTCTCCCGGAGGAACATATACCGATGGTATGATCCGGGGATACGCCGACGGTTCCATCGGACCGGACAATCATGGGAGGAGTGTTTTGGTATATAATCTTGAATATCAATATCCGCTTATGGCGCAGCAGATGTATATGCTCTTATTTGCAGATGCGGGTAATGCCTGGTTAACCGGAAAAGGAATCCAGCCATTTGCTTTCAGACATACATCGGATAAAGCTCTATATCGTTCAGCCGGTCTTGGTGCGAGATTACTGGTCCCCGGAGTGGGATTGATCGGTTTTGATTTCGGTTACGGTTTTGATGGACCCAACGGAGGAGAATGGAGACCTCATTTCCAGTTCGGAACCTCCTTTTAGAAATGCTCATAAAATATTTTGAGTTTTACCGTTAAAGCTGCAGGCGGTTATGTTAAATCGAATAGAGGGGTAATCCGCCGGAACCGGATGTATATTTTTCGTGTTTTCAATAAGTTGAGCAGTTGGAGCTTCGATTATTATCAATAAGAATAAATCAGACGCTAAAACCGATATTGCCGGAGGAAAAAGTGAAAGGAAAAATAGTACCGATCCTCATTCTTTTCATTCTAGGGATGGGATTATTTTTGTTCTTTCAGGTGGATGAGAGCTCATCGCAAGAAGGAAAAATCGGTTATGTGGACTCCATCAAGCTTCGTACCGAGTTCAAGGAATTTACCGATGCCCAGACCAAATTAGACCAGGATGTAAAGACCTGGCAGGATGAGATAGCAGCATTAGAACATGTCACCGACAGCTTACAGGACGATCTGGATAGGACCAGTCTGATGTTGAGTGATGCCAAAAAGAAGGAAAAGGAAGACAATCTGGAAGCCAATAAGCAGGAATATCAAAAACTCACCAGCGAGATCTTCGGTCCGGGGGGAAGAGCGGAAAGAAGGAATGCGGAGCTGACCAAACCCATTTTGGACAAGATCAGCCAAGTGTTGGAAAAAATCGCCACCGAGGAGAATTATATCATGATTTTCGATTCGGTGAACGGTAATCTGGCGTATGCCAAGAAAAGTTTGGATTTGACCGATCGGGTGCTGGAGGAACTTAAGAAGCTGGAGTAGGGGTGATTTCGAAAGCATCCTCGTCTCCTAAGTACAAACTCGTTTAATATGCTCAAGAATCTGGGAGAAATCGCTGAATATATAAAGGGCGAATTGATCGGGAACTCTTCTGTTAAAATCACAGGCATAGCGGGTATAGAGGATGCCAAAACTGGTGATCTAACTTTTTTGGCTAATGATAGGTATGCCCGTTTTCTAAAATCTTCGTCCGCTTCCGCCGTGATAGTGGGGACGGAGGCTAACATTGAAGGGATAGGGATGGCGGTGATAAAGCACCCTAATCCTTACTTTGCTTTCGCCAAGTCATTGGAGCTTTTCTCTCAGGAGAAAAGAGCTTACCCCGAGGGGGTTCATCCAACTGCAATTTTGGAAGAAGGTATAAAGATTGAGAAGGGTGTGTATATAGGTGCGCATGTGGTTTTGGAGAAGGGGGGGTGGTTAAAACCGAACGTAAAGGTTTTATCCGGTTGTTTTATTGGAACCGATTCTGTTATAGGGGAAAATTCTCTTATCCATTCTAATGTCACCATAGCGGAAAACACGGAGATAGGGAATAACGTGATCATTCACTCCGGAACCGTGATCGGATCGGATGGATTTGGTTATGTTAAGCAAACAGGCATACACTATAAGATTCCCCAAATAGGAAGGGTAAAGATCGAGGATAATGTGGAGATCGGAGCGAACGTAACCATAGACCGTGCTACCTTGGGGGTTACCCGTATTGGCAAGGGAACCAAAATAGATAATCTGGTACAGATCGGGCATAATGTAGAGATCGGAGAGAATTGTATCATCGTAGCTCAAGTAGGAATCAGTGGCAGTACCAAAATCGGAAATGATACCATAATAGGCGGACAGGTAGGGATAGGGGGACACCTTAAAATTGGCAGCCGGGTGGTGATCGGTGCCCAATCCGGCGTTACCAAGGGTGTTCCGGATGATACCACTATTTTTGGTTATCCTGCCCGGGAAATTCGTAAAACAAAAAGAATCGAGGCACATTTATCCCGTATGGACAATTATATCCAAAGGCTAAAAGACTTGGAAGACCAGTTCAAAAGAAGGAAGGAAATCAATGATTAATAGCAAAATCTGGGGAGGTATAAATGAGTGAGCTGATGGAGTTCACCGATGGAAATTTTGAAAGCGAGGTTTTAAAAGCGAATCAACCCTGCTTGGTCGATTTCTGGGCCCAGTGGTGCGGACCGTGCCGAATGGTAGGACCGGTAGTTGAAGAGATCGCCAGAGAGTATGCGGGAAAAATAAAGGTGGGGAAATTGAATGTAGATGACAACAATAAAACAGCGGTACAATACGGAATAATGAGCATACCCAGTCTATTGTTCTTCAGCGGCGGAAAGGTGGTGGATCAGGTCATAGGCGCGGTTCCCAAGAAGCAGCTGGTTCAAAGAATAGAAAAAATCATCGGATGAGAGAGCACCATATGAACAGTTCAGATCAATACCATAATCCCTCGGATGAACAAATAAAGGATATTTTAGTAAAATACAGGACCATAGCAGTGGTAGGGCTTTCCTCGGATGAAGGCCGACCGTCCTATGGAGTGTCACGATATTTGCAGCGAAAGGGATACAAGATAATCCCGGTGAATCCCAAAGAGAAAGAAATACTGGGAGAGAAAGTTTATCCTTCGCTAAGCGCCATACCGGAAAAAGTGGAGATCGTGGATATATTTCGCCGGTCGGAGTATATTCCTCCAATCGTGGATGAGGCTGCAAAAATAGGAGCCAAGGTTATCTGGATGCAGGAAGGGGTGATCAATCACGCAGCTGCCCAATTTGCCGCGCAGCATGGAATAGTGGTGGTGATGGATAAATGTATACTTAAAGAGCATAGAAAATTCTGCGGTTGAAGATCGCTGAATAAGAATGGAATCAACCCGTGCTTACCTTGCATTGTTTCACCCGCTAGGCCTAAGTTCCTTAAGCCGGAGGCCAAACAGGCAGCCATAATAGCAAATCCCGCTGAAGAAAGGGTGGAGATACTAACTGAAGGTCAGGAATGTCTATTCTGTCATTTCACCAGACTTAGAGGAGAAGGAAACCAGGTAGTATGTCACATCTGCGGATACGGACGCAAGATTTTCACCTGATAATGGTGCAGTGAAGGAGGTTTCTTCCTTATCCCCGGATATTTTGATGCTTGAGGAACTAATTAATGAACCTTAAAAGTATTTTGGCTATGATCTTGATCATCGGAGGATGGCTAATCCTTTTTGGAATAATTCTACCCAAGCTCGGCATCAGCACTTGACTTAAGAAGAGTTGTTCTGTTCCGGGTGGACAGAATAAAATCGAGAAGCAAACGAAATGAAGTTTCATAGTCAAGAAATACCGCCAAGTGCCGAAAAGCTGAATGAGATCTATCTTTTTCCTGTCCCCTAATCCTGCGCGAGAATCAGTTTAATAAAATGAATAAATGGAGCATCTGCAACCTAGGTTTGAGAAAACCAAGACATTAAAGTCTATTAGGAGTATAAATGGAAACCAAAGTATCATGGAAGGGTAAACTTGCTTTTCAGGGCCAAACGGAAGCAGGACACCAGATTTTAATGGATGTAAAGCCGGATGCCGGCGGTGAGGGAAAAGGACCGAGCCCCATGGAGCTGGTTTTGGTTGCGTTAGCCGGGTGTACTGCCATGGATATAGTCGTCATCATGAGGAAGAAAAGGGTGGATCTGCATAGTTTAAACATTAAGGTGGATGGGGAAAGGGCATCCGCACATCCCAAGTACTTCACCAAGATAAATGTCACGTACAATTTTGAAGGAAAAGATCTGAGGGAGGAGGACATCAAACAGGCAGTTGAACTTTCACGGGATAAATACTGTTCGGTATCTGCCATGCTGAAAGAGAAAGCTGAAATCTCATATCGATGGAACATCATTAATATATAAATGGAAGTTTAAATTCATATCAAAGGAGGATTCTGATAATAACAAAGATATAAAAAAAGGAAAAGAGTTTGATGCACCTTTATGGTAAAAGTAATTATGTCAACAAAATTGAATTTTAATGAAAGAAGGAGGAAAAGTGAAAAAGTATGGATTATTGATAGCGGGCTTAATGATAGTAATGCTGGTTTGGTTCGGATGCAGCAAAAAAAGCACAAAATCAAACCCCCCTTCAAACTCGTCTTTGACTTTCAGCACCAGTCCGTCTGCAGATCCATCGGGTCTGATAGTTGGTCAAGATACCAGTATCATCATCCGGGTTGGTATAACTCCCAATTCGAAGCTGGTAACTTCCAGCGTAACCCTGCTGAAAGTGAACAGCCAGAATCAGGTGATAGAAACTTTAAATACCCTGTATGATGATGGTGATTTAACCCATGGAGACGAGATAATCGGGGATGGAATATTCAGCACTAAGCAGCATTTTCAGGAGACTTCTGCGGGAACGGTCTATTTGCGGATCAAGGCAACAACCGCTGAGACCGGAGGTAACGCAGATGCTTATACATCTACTTTTACAGTCACCGTTGTTGCCAATATCTCCGATGAAGCATTCAATGCCAACGTAGCGGTGCAGGACGAAGGTTCCAATAAATTTGACAGTTTGAAGTCGGCATTGGGAGACGAAACCCAAGCCAAAATACAGACGTTAAACTGGGTGAAAGGGCAAAGTGGGGTGAGCTCTGCGGATACAACTGTATATGGGGATGCTATTTCCGTGCACTATAGCTCCGGGATCAAAGGAATTATACTGCTTTATCCGGAAGGTCGTAAAGGCTCTGCTTCCGGAAGCAGTCGTCAGAAGCACTCCCCAGTTATCCCATCCTTACAGACCAGAGGAACTCTCAATCTAACCAATGCACGTCTGGCATATTCTGAAGCGAATGATGACACCATAGGAGGCACCAGTGTATTGATCTATGATGCGTTCAACCAGCAGTTTCCGGTCGAAGGAGACAATGCCGATAGTATTTTTATGAAATCAAAATGTCCCAAGTTCACCGTAACACACATAAAGAATGCTGAATGCACAGTAGAAAAGGTAAAGACCTTTTCTCAGTATGGAACAATTTACATCAGCACACATGGTAATGTCAGTGATGGACAAGTCGAATTCCTGACTGGCGAGATTGCTACACAAGATCGTAAGGATGAATATGTCATCGAGCTGACTATAAATGAGCTGGGTTTAGGAACAGTGAGCGGAAAAAGCTACTTCACTATTTTCCCTCTGTTCATCGACCTGGAAAGCGGAACATTCGGTAAAAGCCTGGTATTCAATTCGTCTTGCTATAGTGGCAATAACCAGACCATGTCCGACGCCTTCAGGAACAAAGGGGTGTTGACCTATTTCGGTTTTACGCTTTCGGTAGGTACGGGGTTTGCCAAAACCTGTGCAACCGGAGTATTTGACAAGATGATAAACCAGCAGAAGAAAACCGGAGAGGCCTTCACTCCGGGGCTAACCGACCCGGATCCGCCACCGGCTGAATTCAAAATGTACGGAAGCGTTAATGCGCATTACGTGTCCGATTTCGTTAATGGTGATTTTGAAACCGGTTCACTGCAAGGATGGACAAAAGAGGGTGATGGTCGGGTGATATCACAGCTGGTTTTCATTGATCCAACTCAGGGAAGTTACATGGGGATCATATCCACCGGATTGGGTTACACTACCTCATCCGGTTCCATCTCCCAATCAATCTGTATCCCTGTCGGCAAGACCACTCTTTCGTTCAAGTATAATTTCCTGTCGGAAGAGTTCAAGAAGTTCTGTAATAGCTACTATCAGGATTACTTTGCGGTTTCCATCGACTCGGGGAATGGCTCAGTCACTTTGTTCAGCAAAAATATTGACGACCTCTGCGGAGAGGTTACTCATGCAGAAGGAATTCACTTCGACATATCAGATACTATTACTACTGAAGATGGCGTCTGGATGACCGGTTGGACAACGGTCACCCTTGATATCTCTGCTTATGCCGGAAAGTCGGTTACCGTTGTCTTTGCCTGCGGGGACATAGGGGATAGCATTTTTGATACTGCGGTTTTATTAGACGAAATAAAGTTTCAATAATCCTTAAAAGACCAATGGGGAGCTGGAATTTCAATGTTTCAGCTCCCCTCTAATTTCGAATCGTCAAAGTGAAAACAAATTCTAAGTTTTTTAGACTATTTACCTTCTTGACATTCTTATTGGCAATGATCAGCTATTCTTGCAAAGAAAAACATCAAGATATTAAAGTTATCTACTGGCACCAGGGGCAAGAAACTGTTCTTAGCTCTAACCTCTCGGGATTTATGGATCTTATAAAAACATCAGAAGATCTTTTACTAACTGCAGACGATATGTTGAAATTGATTGTAGATCCCGAGCTGATCCAGAAGATCAAAAAAGAAGAGAGTGCCATCGAAATTATATATTCGAAGCCCATCGAGCTTACCAGTAACTACAACAAAGAGACCATTCATCCCGATCGAATATTAATCCCCCTCTCCGGTGAGTTTGTAGGAAAAGATGAGAATCCTCCAGCCACTATCTTCCATGGATACCCGGAATACTCTGCAGGTCCCTATAGAAACCACAAAGGTTTTGAAAAACTTAAGAAGATACTATACAACATGGGAATTAAGTAAAACTATCTCTAAGACTGCTTTCTTTCTCTTCCCTACAGACGTCTTCATAAAAGCTTGTGTATTTATTTCCATTGCATTATATTTAATTATTCCATCATTCTTCTCCTCCATAGGGAAAAGGTTATAGGGGACTGGGGAGATGGTTATGGGTTTCATCAGTAGATTTCAATTTCTGATCAAAAGATGAGACGTCCTGCTTTTTATGCATTAATCCTTTTTACCTTAGGTATTATTATAGGCGATATTTTCAATCTCCCTTTTGGATTACTGTTCTCTCTTCTTTTCCTCACGATTCTTTTTTGTCTGGCTACTCTCATGCGGAAAGATACTTGGGGTGCCAATTTCTTTTTAGTTTTATCGATCATATTAGCAGGTTTTTTAAGGTATGAAATTCTTACCCGAAATTTTTCATCAAATCATATAAGCAAATTCTTGAATTCGGATTCGAAGGTGACCATTTTAGGGAAAGTAGCAGATGACCCGGATGTCAGAGAGGACAAAACCTTTGTTACTATCGATGCAGAGAAGATATTTATTAGGGAGAGAGCACATTTAACCACAGGACAGATAATTCTAAAAATAAAAGAACCTACATTTAAGTTCAATTACGGCAATGAGGTAGAAGTAAAGGGATGTTTATATGAGCCTTCATCCATAAGAAACCCCGGCGCATTTGATTATAAAAAATATCTTAACCGGAAAAACATCTACGGGATGGTTACGCTCTCTAAGGCCGATGGGGTCAAAATCTTGGGTAAAAGTAAAGGCGGTATCTTTCAGTCTAAGTTGATAATTCCTTTAAGAAGATGGATCCAAGGAGTATTCGATGAAAATTTGTCTGGCGATCATAAAGCTCTCCTCTCCGGTTTTCTTTTGGGTGAGACCAAGGAAATTTCTCCACAGGTTTACACCATGTTCAGGGATACCGGCACTATCCACCTTTTAGCCGTATCCGGTTCCAATGTATGGTTGGTAGTTGGGGTAATTTTGGGAGCTTTGACCTTACTCCGGGTTCCTAAACCTGTAAAGATCTTATTGAGTATAATATGCATAATCATATTCGCTAATCTGACCCATAACCAACCACCGGTGGTGAGGGCGTCGATCATGGCCGGACTGATACTCTTGGGAACTCTATTATATAAGGATGTGGACTTAGTCAACATGGTGTCCTTTGCCGGTTTGGTGATCCTGTCTATATCACCTCTTTTCCTGTTTGATGTGGGATTCCAGCTCTCTTTCGCATCGGTATTTGCTATCCTGCTTCTATATCCACAGTTCAAGAACCTGTTTCCTGCACAAACGAGGAGATTCAACAGGAAGTTGTGGAGATGGGTGATCACCCCGGCTTTGATTTCGCTTTCCGTGGAGATTGTTCTTTTCCCAATTCTGGGTTATTATTTTAATCTGGTTCCTTTGGTGTGTGTGGTGGCTAATGTCTTTATAGTTCCATTAGCCGGTATATCCGTGGTCTTGGCTTGTTTCACATTATTCTCAGCTATATTCAGCTCGGGTCTGGCATCTATATTTTCTGCTGTCAGTTGGCTTTGTCTTGAATTGACTTTAAAATTAAATCAATTCTTTGCCAATCTTCCTGTTACTAAACTTGCCATCGCAGCTCCATCCACCTTCAGCTTTATCTCCTATTATGCGCTTGTCGGATTGGTGGTATGGGGAATTGCCACCAGGAAAAGAAAGGTAATCTTCCCGGTTTTGTTAATAGCTAATTTGATGGTATGGAAAGTTGGACTATCTAATAATGTTGGAAGGATGAAAATAACTTTTCTGGACGTAAACCAGGGGAGTTCGGCTGTGGTGGAATTGCCCAACCGGGAAGTTCTTCTGATGAATGCAGGGGAGAGGGTAAAGAATTTTGATGGGGGAGAACAGCTTGTTATACCGTTCTTGAACCATGAGGGATTCACCAGGATCGACAAGTTGATCCTTACAGAGACCGATTCATCCAATCTTAACTCCGCCCGATCCATCCTGGAAAATGTCGAAATTGGAGAGGTGATATCATCTGATCCTGCTCTTTTGTCCAAGAACCGAAACGGCAAGATAGGAGAATCAAATCCGGAATATTCGATTGATATCGATTCCATAAGAGCTATTAAGGATAAGAAAGGGGATATGATAATTGACTTTTATGACTATTCAGGAACCGATCGAGTCGGGACAACTTCATACGACAAAGTGATAAAAATGGTTTACAAGAATATGAGCTTATGTCTTTTTG
Source organism: uncultured candidate division Zixibacteria bacterium (assembly GCA_903908285.1). Taxonomy (GTDB): domain Bacteria; phylum Zixibacteria; class MSB-5A5; order MSB-5A5; family SM1-73; genus CAIVRH01. Next base: position 85,905 of record CAIVRH010000048.1, on the reverse strand, counting down.
ATGGCATGCATAGCGCTAGGTTTGATTCGCTTTTTAACTGGCAAGAAGTGCGAGATTGCTCGATATTGGTGCTGCCTGAACTGGGAAATGAAGAGGAGATTATCAAACTCATTTCTGCAATCAACCCGAAGAGTATCATTTTCACGAAGCATTATCTGAAATATCAGATCGACAGAATTCCGCTTATGATGGCACTTAACTTTCCTAAAACCGAGTATCATCGGACCGTCCAAAGCGGTGCAATCATCTGCGAAACTGATGGAGAGATGCTCTCATTTGATTACACCATAGAATGAAGTAATGGTTGAAATGATGTAATATAACTAATAATGTTATAATAGCATAGACCAACTTGGTACCCGCTATGACCACATTGGAAATCATATTGCTGGCTGGATTCATTGTTGCCCTGGGGCATTTCATCAAGGGATTATCCGGATTTGCCAGCGCTCTGTTTGCCATTCCGCTTTTAGCTCTTTTCCTGGATATAAAGTTTGTAGTCCCGGTTTTCCTGCTATTTGATTTTGTTTCCGGTATAATTCTCACCGTGCAAACCAGAAAGTTCATTGACCGGAAGGAGGCTATGCTGCTCCTTCTGGGTTTGGTGATTGGAACGGGAATCGGTACATATTTCTTAGTCTCCTTCGGGGATGTTGCGCTAAAGAGGGTCTTTGGTGGTCTGGTTATCTTGTTCGCATTGAGGATGTTGATCTGGAACAACGAGGGTGTCAGAAAGCAGATCAACCGGATTTGGGCGCCTGTCAGCGGATTTCTGGGGGGATGTATTGGAGGTATGTTCGGCCTGAATGGCCCCCCCATGATACTGTATCTTACCCAACAGCTGAAAGACAAGCGAGTCTTCCGGGCCACACTTTATGCGGTATTTTTCGTAGACGCTTGTTACCGGTTAATCCTTTATTCTTTCAGCCGGTTAATCACGGTAGAAATCATTAAATTCGCTTTGTATCTTACGCCATTTTTGCTGATCGGGCTTTTCCTGGGGTCTAAGCTGCATAACAAGATAAATGAGAGGATTTTCAGAATTGTAATTGCTGTGATTTTGTCTTGCGCGGGAGTTTTGTTATTGATTGGATAATGTAATGCCAAATGATTTTAACTATTTTCTTTGTATTAATAGCAATTTATTGAGACAGGAAGGAATGACTGTCCAACGCAAAAGTCAAAAAGCAGGTGGAGCAGACATTCCTGTCTGCCTCTTGCAGGAGAAATAAGTAAACTGAAGCATTATAGAATAACGAGAATCTCAAATAGCAAGGGAATGCTCATAAAAAAAGCGGCGGGGTTTTATCCCCGCCACTTTCAATTCCAAAAGCAAGGGAGCTTTTTGGAACCTCCAACGATATATTTTAGAATCTTAATGGTCTAAACTATACCTTTGTGACACCTGTAGCCTGTGGGCCCTTCTTTCCTTGTCCCTTTTCGAAGTTAACCTTGTCGCCTTCTCTAAGGGTCTTGTAACCTTCTTCCTGGATTTCAGAAAAGTGCACAAACAGGTCCTGTCCTCCGTCGTCCGGAGTAATGAATCCATACCCTTTGGACTCATTGAACCATTTTACCGTACCCTGCATTACCTAATCACCTCCTTGTTCCTATAAAATAAAATACCACGGAAGCTTTTACAATAAGCATTCGTGGTATTATAATTTTTAACCTGACAAAAACCTACCTCTTGCTTTCCTAATTATGTTACATATTATATACGTATCTATTTCCCAATTGTCAAGTTTCTTTTCACATTTCTATTATCGGCTATGAAGGGGAAAACATGATATAGGATTTTGGGGGTGGTGCACAATTTTGCCAACTGGTATGGGGCTCAAAGGATAAAGCAACTGCCTTAAAATATTCCCCCCTCACCTGAAATCCTCTCCCCAAAGGGGAGAGGAGATTCTTCGCTTCGCTCAGAAAGGCACATGGTGACTAACGCGTCTGTTCCATCTCATCAATCTATTTGCTGTTTTTCTGGAATTCTTTAACCTGGTACATGAAGGCTTCCAGCCGGGTAATCTCGTTGGAATCCTCCTGCCCCTCATAGGCGAGATTGAGCCAGGGGAAGTTGCCGAAATCCTCCCGCAATTTCTTGGACAAGGCGGTGACAACGGTTCCGGGCATACAGGTGAAGGGCATGGCATTGATGATTCCCGAAAGACCCTGGTTTACGTATTCGATGGCTTTGCCTATGGATAATATCGCCTCTCCGCCGAACGACTCGTGCAGGTAAGGACTGGCCAGATCCATAACATGAGCTATATCCGGCTCGAAACATCCGAGAACCGCTCCGTCCAGTCTTTTCTCCAGGCGCCGTTCCTTCTTTTTCTGCACCCAATCGGTGAGCCAGCCCTTAAGGTAGTCCCTGCGGTTCCTCTGCATCGAAGCAGTTCTTTTATACATGTGGGTGGTATAAGAGATCCATTCAGTCATAGACGCCACCCAAGCTTCACCGCCCAAAGTCTCGATTTTTCGAACCAGATCGTTATTAGAGAATCTATTTGACCTAATATAAATTTCACCTACTACTCCGATAATCGGTTTTCTCTCTCCCGAATTCTTTTCGATTCTGGCAAACATCTTCCTGGCCCAACTCAGCGTCTCCTCTATGTCACCCTTTGAAGTTATGGTTCGTTCCAACTGTTCCAAACAAAGACGATAGATCCGATCGGTTTCGCCTTTATTCGTTTCATAAGGTCTGGTTTGTAACAATAGTTTTATCAGAAGATCGGTTGCTACCATCCCTTTCCAAGCCAATTTTCTGAAATCACCATCCAGATTCAAAAAAGTGGAGTAAGAATCTTCTGAATCGGGAGAGACAATGGGAACATCTTGGTGTCCCATTTCATCCAATATTACCCGATGGAGGTTGTAGTATTGTCCAAAACGACAAGGTCCATTGGCCTTGGGCATAAAGAATGCAACTCTCTCCGGTTTTATCTTCGGATTCTTTAGTAATTTCACCAGATCACCGGTAGTCAGAATACAGGGATAACATTCCTTCCCCGAAGTATATTTCCTTCCCAACAAAAGAGTTTCCTCATCCGATTCTTCCAGAACATGCGCCTCCAGACCACAGGAGTTCAATGCAGCTTTGAAAGCGAAGGCGTAGTCGCACATATAAGGTATGTATAAAGCCCGATGGTTCTGGAAATCTCTAATCTCATATCTCTGGGAGGTGGGCAGTTCCTCCGGGGACTTATATTTCTTCAGACTATCCAAGAATGCCTCACAGCGAGTAATGACACCCGCATCCGCGGAATGTTCATCCAATTCGATCATCAAAAAAGGTTTCCCTGAAGAATTCTTCTTGAAAAAATGCATAATAAAGGAATCGGGACCACAGCCAAAATTGGAAACGTATATGCCGAATAAATTCTTATGCTTCTTGAGCACTTCCGACGTTGCCAGAATTTTCTGTCCGTATTTCCAGTACATATTGGGGAGATGATCTTTTCTGATGTCCGGATCGGAGCACAGAAAATCCATGGGAATTGCCCACACCCCCAGGTCTGCAAGCTTTCTGGGGAAATTCAGACTAAGCTCAAGATCGCAAGTATTGTAAGGTCTCCCGATTAAGACTAAAGCCTTTTGATCTTCCTTCAAATCGAGTAAAACCTCATTGCCCTTAAGCAAGAGGCGCCTTCCAAATTCTTCCTGGCATGCCTCGGCTTTAGCCATTGCATTTTTTATCTGGGTGCTATTTACCTTCAGTTCCCCTCCGAGTTTAAGCAAACTTCGCAAAAGGATGTTTCTATCCAACTGGAAATGTACCGGGAATGTGATGAGCTGAGCATTTGAATCCTTAAAATTGATGGCAGCCCGGATCACATAGGGGAGAGCCTGCACATAGGGACAAGAATAATTTTCCTTGTTGTAGTCATCCTCCTTTTTCATGTTGATCAGACTAGGGAGGAAAATATAATCTACGTTTTTCTTCAGGAGATTGAGAACGTGCCCATGCGCCACCTTTACCGGGAAACAGGTTTCGGACAAAACCACTTCTACTCCCTGATGGATGATTCCTTTATTGGTGGGGTCGGAGAGAACCACTTCAAATCCTAAATTCTCAAAGAAAGTTGCCCAGTAGGGGAAGAACTCGTAAAAAGAAAGACAGCGGGGAATGCCGATCTTTTTTCTCTCTGTTTGTTTTGAAGTAACAGAGGGATTTACGAATTCCTTATGCAGGTTAAAGAGGATTTTATCCCTTTCTTTGAAAAGATCGGGAATGTCCTTTCTTCTCGGTTTTCTCTTAGTATCATATTTTTCACAGCGGCTTCCGTAAAATAAAGATGGTTCCCCTTCCAATTTGACTTCTTTTATTTCGCAGTGATTGGCGCAATCGGCACATTCAAAGGTGGAGATGGAGTACTCTTTTTCCGAAAGATCGAACCCCTTGAAGTTGCTTTTTCCGCCGGCATATTCCTCCATCGCCAATATGGCGGCCCCAATGGCTCCGGTCACATCATGATGGGGAGGAACGGTAATCTTCTTGCCGGTGACTATTTCGAAAGCGGAAACCACGGCTTTGTTCCAAGCTACCCCTCCCTGGAAAAAGATGTGGTCGCCCACCTTTTTATCACCCACCACTTTATTCAGATAGTTATATACAATAGAATAAGCCAATCCCGCTACCATGTCCTCTTTGGGTATGCCGGATTGCTGATGCGCCACCAGGTCCGATTCCATAAAGACGGTGCAACGTTCTCCGCAGTTGACCGGGCATTTCGACTTAAGCGCCAAATCCCCGAACTCCTCTTCTATCTGGATAGAGAGTTTCTCCGCCTGTTCCTGGAGGAATGATCCGGTTCCGGCGGCACACACTTTGTTCATCTCAAAATCGACCACGGCGCCATCCTGCAAACCGATATATTTTGAATCCTGGCCCCCGATCTCAAATATCGTGTCCACCTTGGGATCGATGTTTATAGCCGCGATCGCCTGGGCGGTGATCTCGTTGTGTACCACATCCGCCCCAACGAAATCTCCGGTGAGATACCTTCCCGATCCGGTAGTTCCCACTCCTAAAATTTGAACTTTATCTTTAATCTGATCACCGACTATCTTAAGACCCTTTTTCACCGCATCGATCGGTCTCCCCTCGGTCATCAGGTAGATTCGAGCGATCACATTTTTGTTCTTATCAATTGCTACCACGTTGGTGGAAAGAGAACCGACATCGATTCCCAGGAAGGCATCGATTTTATCTTCCCGGGGCACCTGGTGATTCTTTGTAATCTGGTAATATTTGTTTTCGGGGAAAGCAAAGATCAAAGGATCTTTACCCTTATGTTCTCTGGTGGTGGAGGAAAGGTAGGCATCCAATTTATCCAAGCCCAAAAACGGGATATTTTCCTTCTCGGTTCCGATGATGGATAATCCCGCTCCGATTGCCCCCATCACCTTGAAGAATTGGGGAATAACCAGCTCACCTTCCGTAAGCTCAAACACGCTTTCGAAAGCTCGTCTCATCCCCAAGTTAGCAGCCACCCCGCCCTGGAAAGAGATAGGTTTTAGGATTTTCTTTCCCTTGGCGATGGAGCTTTTGAAATTGCGCGCCATGGCAAAACACAATCCAGCTACTATATCATAATCCGGGGTGGCGATCTGCTGGAGATGGATCATGTCCGATTTGGCAAAGACGCTGCATCTTCCGGCGATGCGGGGAGGATTTTTGGATTTCAAAGCCAGTTCCCCAAATTCATCTTCGATCGATATTTTTAGGCGGTTGGCTTGCTGATCCAAAAATGATCCGGTGCCGGCAGCGCAGAGCATGTTCATGGAGAAATCTTCTAAGACCACAGCTTTAGTCCCACTATCCCATCGCAGGAGGATCAACTTGGAATCTTCTCCACCCATTTCGATTACGGTCCGGACTTCAGGGAATAGAGTACCGGTGGCTTTCACCTGAGCGATCACCTCGTTGACGAAGCTTCCTCCCAAAATCGAATTTACCAGTTTTCCACCAGTGCCGGTAACGGCTATGGATTTTATGCTGGCTGGATTAATTTTCTCGAAAAGGTCTTTTAGTATACCCTTAAGGGTAGGAAGAGGTTGTCCATTTGATCGCCGATAGTAGGTTTGGAAAATCTCTCCGGCAGGGGAGAGAAGTGCCACCTTCACACTTACCGATCCAATGTCCACACCTAAATAATGATTCCGATTCATCTCTTGAGTAACCATGATTAGCTATTTACAGATACTATGAACATATTCAAATGGAGTACTGCTTTTTCTATCACTCTTTATATCGAATCCAATTATACGGTCAAAAATGCTATTTGTAAAGGTTTTTTTATGGCACTGATATTAACATCGATGCAATTCGCTAATGATGTTTGAATTAATGAGTTAAAATGTCCAATGGATTTAGTAACCAGAAGATTAAATCCTACAATATTTGATAACGCATGAAAACTATGAGCTTGGATTACAGCTAAATTTATTTCATAACTATGTATTTTTTACGAGGTAATATAACTTGTTTGTATTTATTAGAATTTGAAATTATATATAGTTCTCTTTAGCTTTCTTGAATGCTGATATCGATAATAAACTTGGTTCCCTTCTTATCAGTCCATTCTATTGTGGTTAATGTTCCTAATGCACCTTCCTCGATCTTACGGGAAATCTCATCAATAGATAAACCACTAATAAGCAACTTTTCTTCTATACCAGTAGGCAGAATTCCAATCCAATCCTTGAGTCGTGAACAAGGAAGTAATAGCTGGAAGGCTTTTAAATGTGAGGTATTTGGAGGCGTAAACGAGACTACAATTTTCTTTGTGGGTACTGGTGAAATGGTAGTGTTTGGAGTTTCTAATATCCGCAACTCTGCATCTTTCAGTAACCCCCCTAATTTGTGGACCATAGGACCAAAAACATCTGGTAGTGAACCAAAAAGTCGCTGTTTCTCATCATCGTAATCCTTTTGCTCCAACGTCTCTTTTTCTGTCAAAAAAAGCCCTACAATGATTGAACCAAATACTACAACAAACAGGACGCCTAGCATCAATTCAGCGAAACTAAGTAACTTACCCCCCAGCGTTATGGCAACAACATCTGAAAGATTGAAAGTGGTAATACAGGAAAGACTATAAACTAAGGAGTCATTGAAGCTGAGTGGAGAAGAAAATCCGTTGGAGTTGAAGAATGTTTGCCTCCAAACCCCGGATATGAATATGTAAAAGCTAGTAAAGCTTATAATGATTCCCAAATAATCAAGTGGAAATGCAAATAAGAACTCGTTAATCGAAGGCGGTTTCAAGAAAAGTGATTTTTTCGTAGCTATTCTCACACTACTTGAAAGCAATAGTAGCTTGCTAAGGAAGATGTTTACGAAGACTATGAATGTACCAATTATCCAAATTAGTGACATGTTGGGTTTATGTAATAGTAGAATTGAGAAACAGAATAATAGGATTAATGACAGAGTCGCAAGGCGGTCTTCCCGACCTATCTGTCGTAATAACAAAAAGAGGAAGGATTTGAAGTCCTTTGGCCATCCTTCTAATAGAAGTTTCTTGACAGATTTTTCTTCTTGTTTATGAAGCAATTTTTGTAAGAATGAGATTACCTTCTCAGTATAACCGAACATACGTTCCATAAACATACGAAGAAACATCAAAGAAACTCTGAAAATCAATAATCCATAGATAACGACAAGAATAGTTTTTAATTTAGAACCTAAATTGTTATTTTTCATAAATATCCCCAGACTTCAGTCCAATTTGAAAAAGTTGAGTTTATATCTTTGTAGCCCTTTATTTAAATTAAATATAATTATATGAACAGAAATACAATTTGTAAAGGTATTTTTATAATACTCATTTTAATATTTATGCAATCTGATATAAATACACGAGCGAATGATCCAAATAGAGCTCAATTGATTGAGCAGTCGTGTCTTTCAAAAACTATATTCATAATTATCGAGAATAATATGGCAAGCGATTTCATTGGTGAGGTAGAGTTAAAGTTACCCCCCATATGAAATCAAGGATATTCTTACTGACATGAAAGCTCAAGCTGATTTAATCTGCGTTTATTCATTTTATCCTCAAAAATTTCGCATCAACCAGCAGAATAATAAATTACCGGGAATTTCTACACTGATATTTTTCCATTAAATTCTTTCCTCGTGGCCTTCAATAAGTTAAATTAAAGGTCGCTTTATAGGGAGGATCTGTTGGATAAATATCTTTACTAGGTGAATGTTTTCCAATGCTTAAGGATTTTCTATGCCGTTAAAAGCGCTTTTAATCATTGTTGTATCGGCTTTGCTTCAGGCTGTCTCGAATGTTCCTCTCAAGGGAAGTGAGAGAAAAGTAGCATTCGTAACCGGCGCTACATTTGTCAGCCTAATTGTCTTCCTTCCGGTTTTTCTATGGAAAGGCGCTCTCTTGGGAGAGCACGGCTATCCCCCAAGTGTGTGGTCATGGATTGCAGTAGCTGCTGCCGGAATCTTTGGCGCTTACTATTACATCTTTGTGGGAGGGGCATACGACCGGGGGGACCTTTCCGTGGTCTTTCCGGTAACCCGCGGATTTGGCCCGTTATTCATATTGATTTTCGCCTTGACCATATTGAAGGAAAAGATAACCTTTCTGGGCTTTCTCGGCATCCTGATCACCATCTCCGGTTCCTATGTGATACACCTCACCTCTTTTAAATTCTCCGAGCTTTTGTATCCCTTCAAGGCCTTCAAAAGCAAAACCTTTCTTTTCTCCATGGCAGCCGGTGCCTGCACTGCCATCTATGCATTGATCAACAAGAAGAACCTGGAAGTAGTGCCGCCATTCACCCTGTTCTATTTCATTTACATTTTCATGAATCTATTTTTGCTGATCTTCTTGAGATTCAAAGATAGAAAACACGAGACCAAACTGGAACTGAAACATAATCGGACCAATCTACTTTTTTTCGGATTTTTCAATTTCATCAGCTCGGTGATGGTGCTTTATGCCTTGAGAATGAGCAAGGTGAGCTATCTGGGAGCAGCCAGAAATATCAGCGTGCTTTTCGGGGTCATCCTGGGATGTTTCTTCCTCAGGGAGGGTTATGGTAGGATAAGATTCCTGGCATCGTTTCTCATCTTTGGTGGAATTGTGTTGTTGTCATTAGGGTAGAAGTGAATGTCCGGTGGATACCGCAATCGACTTCTGTACAATTTGAATTAAGCATAGATTTACCAAGTTTCCAATTCGCTGTTTTTTTCCTCTGCACAATTTTCTTCTCACCTTGAACAAACTTTGTGCATGGCAGGAAATTTCAAGAAAACATAATATCAGAACCACACAAGCTAATCCATACAAACACAATCGATTAGAATGATGTTGTGAAGTAACCTCCAAGCACTACTTTGTTGGCATGAGAATTGCATTATCAGGTTATGACAAAATTGAAACGGAGGTGAAACTATGAAAAAGATTTTATTGATAATGGTGCTAATGATCGGGTCTGCTTTTGTTTTTAGCGGGTGTGAAGACGACGTTTATGTGATGAAACCAGACCACACACCCCCTTCCAGACCCAAGGGTATTTATAGTATCACTGCGGACAGGGCAGTTTACATCTTTTGGGAGGAAAATGATGAAAAGGATTTTGCCGAATATCGGGTTTACAGAAAAACCGATCCAGAGTCAAATATATACTATCACCTGGCTACAATTGATACTTCGGCTTACATTGACCATAATGTGAAAAACGGCAACACCTATTACTATGTAGTTACCGCCATCGACTATGATGGAAATGAGAGCGATTTTTCTGATAGGGTACAGGATACTCCTAGACCAGAGGATTTCCATTGGACCCTGTATGATCGTTTCTATAAACCTTCCTCTTCCGGATTTAGCTTTTCCGGCCCGGAAGTTTTAAATTGGGATGATTATTACACGGATATCTATCTGGAATATGATACCGATCTGGAGACTTTCTTTCTCTGTGTGGCGAACGACCAGACGGATATTCAGGATTTCGGATACACCAAGAGTCTGGATGATGTGGACTGGGCACCTGCCGAAGGATGGTCCAAGGTGGGGTGGGTAGAAGTAATAACCGGGCATTCTTATATCGTGTGGACGGCAGATGATAATTATGCCAAACTTAGAATCAGCGAAATCGTTGATAATACCCGTCTAACTTTCGATTGGGCATATCAGATAGACCCCGGTAACCAGGAGCTTGCACCCAGGCCGTCGCATTCTGATAATTACTTGAGAGTAGCTGTAAAAAAGAGCAAATAGTGTAACTGGGTTTGAAAGGAGGAATTGATATGTGGAACATAATAAAATGGACCAGCATCGTGATGATCATAAGTATGATCGGTTTGGGCTCAAGCTTTGCCTACGAAAATGCAGGGGTTAGCAGCTCCAACCATGATTCGTACGGGGTGAAAAACAGGGTGGTCGATCATCCATATTTGGATGTCAAAGTGTGGGTAGACAAGGGGGAGGGAGCAACCTATCATCCCGGTGATGATGTTAAAGTTTACTTCCGGGCATCGCGAGACTGCTATGTAGTAATTTATGACATAGACACCAGGGGAAACGTAAGCTTGCTTTATCCCGCTGACCGGGAGGATGATTCGTACATAGAAGGGGGAAGGGTATATCGAATTCCGGATAATTACGATAATTATGACCTGACCATAGACGGTCCCAACGGAAGCGAGTATATCACCGCCGTAGCAAGTTTGGAACCGGTAGATTATCCCAATTTCCCTAGTGCGAACTCCGAGGATGAAGAGGTTTATGCCTACAAGCTGGACGGAGAGGATCCATTCGAGTTCATGCAGGACATTAACGGGGAGATCACATCATACGATTACGCCTCGGATGTATGCATATTCAACGTGGAATATCAACATCCCCAATGGTACTATTGGCCTCAGGTGGTGTATGTAGACCGTCCGGTGGATCTGATATGCGGAGGAGCATATTTCGATTATCCCTGGGGAGTGGAGGTATGGATTGACGGAGTATTCTATGGTATGACTCCGATCCTGATCCCTTCACTGGTTGTAGGACAGCATTATTGCTCCTTCTGGTATCACGGCGATTGGATCTGGAGAGATTGGTGCGATGTAAGGCATGACCATAACATCCATGTGCGATCCGACTGCTGGGATAGATACAGATATGTGGATGAGAGATATGTGGAAAAAAGTTACCGGGCGGAAAAAGCCAAAAGAAGAAGAGGGATTGAAGGAGGTGGGGATTTGGTAAGGCCGGTTCGATCTTTCGACAAAGAAAGGATAGTACAAACCGAGGTTTCCCGGTTCGAAAGGAATAAGGAATTAAGAAATGACGAAGTGATCAAAAGAAGGGGAGCCGAAGATAATGTAAAAGGATCACGATTGACGGAGGACACCAAATCCGGAAGGGAGAACCGGGGGATAGAGGCAAGAGAGATCAAGCGCTCGACAACGACAGAGAAGAATATCAGAATCGAGAGAAAAGAGCCGAGAAGAATAGAACGGGAACAGAATGTTTCCGAAAGCAAAGAGAAACCCATAAAACCATCCACCATAAAGAGAGAAGAAAATCCCAAAGCACAGCCAAAAGCCGAAAGAGTGAAAACCAGCGAGCAGCAACCAAAGAAAGCGGAACCAGCCCGAATCAAGAGTGAGCCTGCCAGGTCCGGAAAAACTTCCACCGGCAAAGAATCACAAGGCTCAAAACCGCAGGGAAGGAGAAGATAGCCTTTGGGGTGGAGAAGTAATCAACCCGGCAAAGGGGATTATTCGACCATTCACTTTTGCCTGTTGGGAAATCAAAATATATGTTGACAAACTCCCGGATTGGGATATACTGAAAATCGACTCGAAATATTAATCATTTGTTATGTCAGTAGTTTGGTTCAAATGAGGTGATGGAAATGAAGAAACGATTCATAATATTCACATGCATGATGAGCATAATTGCCTTTCTTTCTTCAGCTCATGCCATTAACCGGAGTTCCAAGACCAGTGATCCGGACAAGAAAAAGGAAACGACGGAACTGAAAGAAGTACAAGAGAAAAGAAGCTGGGAGGTTGTACGAAAAACCAACTTGCCCTCGGATAAGACCACCGATAAGGGTGAAATCAAAAGGAAATCTGAAGCCAAAGCAGGAGAAAAAAAGGAAGAGTACGATTATTTTATCGACAGGAATAACAATGGAATAGATGACCGGATGGAGGGGAATGTGGGAACCAAAGAGATAAGGAAGCCAGAAATCAGCGAAAAGAAATCATCCCGTTCTCCAGAGAGAACCTCACCCCGAGTAAGTCCGGTTACAAAATCGAGGGAGAAGACCAAGGACCAGGTTAAGGATGAACCTAAGAAAGAACCAAAACCGGAAAAAATCGAAAAGAAAAGGGAAGCCGAGAGGAAATAAGAAAGAGTAAAGAGTTTATCTCTATTTAATATTTTTTGGTTTTTCTTGTAAGCGGGGAATTAGCACTTAACTTGAGTCAGGTACCGGTATCTATCTAAAAAGGAGTTAGACTATATAATGCAGATTAGAATCTCGGCCAAGAATTTAGGGGCTTTGGCCTTACCCGGTTTCTGCCCGCGTTGTTTTTGGATAAAAATGCATAGTCCCGGACTCCCCTTTCAAATTTTTCCCGGAATATTTAGCACGATTGATTCTTATACCAAGAAAGTAACCCACAATCATTTTGCCCGATACGATCAGCTGCCAACCTGGCTGGGTAAATTCGGCAACCAAGCCAAACCGGTGAAAGCCCCGCATCACTCCAAGTTCCAAGTCATGGATGGAAAAACCGACATTCTATTGACCGGCGTGCCGGACGAGATACTCCAGAAAGACAACGGATCATACATCATAATCGATTATAAAACCGCAAAATACACCGAAACACAGGACAGTCTACTGCCTATGTATGAAGTCCAACTGAATACCTATGCTTATATCGGGGAACGGCAGGGATTTAATCCGGTCTCCGGACTCGCCTTGATTTATATGGAACCGCAGACCGATCTGACCCCGGATAATTTGGATTCGGTATTGCATGAGGACGGATTTCTGATGGGTTTTGAAGGTCACCTTCTGGAAATTGAGTTAAATCCTGAAGAGAGGATTCCTCCTCTCTTAGAGAGAGTCAGGAAAATTTACGACCAGCCGGTTCCACCGGCCGGAAATACCGAATGCAAAGATTGCATGCTTTTAGATGAGCTAATCCGCATAGCCCAGAGCAGGTAATCCAGTTAGGAAGCAGTCAGTGAATTGATAACGCAGGTGTTATAACCTGCGTTATTTTCTTTCTTTTACCTGGTTAGCCCTTTGGCTTATCGAAAAAGATTCTCCTCGAATTTATGGCAATTATTTAAAATATGATTCATCTTTTTGCTTGACAGGGAATTTTTAGGTTGCTATCTTTGCCCCAATAATAGGCAGCACTTATACTGCGAAGAGAAAGGAGGTGAGCAGGATAATATCTATAAAGTTGAGTGATTCTAAATTGACGAGATATCAATAAACTTCACGGAATCCCGTATATGGCGGGATTAGAAAGGGAGAAGTTATGAGAAAAATAACCTACCTGGGGATGGCGGTTTTGCTGCTATTTTGCCTGACCTCGGCTGTTTCTGCTGCCAAGTTCAGCATCGGTGCTTTTGGTGGGATGAACATTCCGATAATCCAAGAGGATGTGGGGAATGGAACAGTGTTTGGGGTAAAGGGAAGGGTGATGGTAATGCCATTTTTGGGATTGGAACCGAATTTTGTCATGTCCAAATACGGGGATAAAGATATTGATGTGCTCGAGCAACCCATGACCCGAAAAGGCGGTGATATCAACTCTTTCGGATTGGATGCGGTGCTCGGAACTTTCGGCGGATTCTCCAAAGTTCACTTTTATGGAATGGCGGGGGTCAATACCAACTCGATGAAACGTGACGGGATACCGGATCAAACCCGCTTGGGTGTATCCATCGGAACCGGTGTGGAATTCATGGCTATGGACATGCTAAGTATAGAAGTGAGAGCCCGGGTACACAGTATCAGCCTGGAGGGTGGCGGAGGAAGAGACAATGTGGAGCTGACCGGAGGTTTGAATTATTATTTTGGCCCTAAATAGATCATTACGTCATAAACTTGCTTTTCAAAGGAGCAAAAAACCATGAATAAACAGAAACGAAAATACCTCTGGTTGTTACCCGGGTTGATGCTGGCTTGGTTTTGTGCCTGTTTTCTCATTGCGGGCACTTGGGTGATAACATTTGAGGTGGAAGATCAGAATATCCATGCCAGCGGACCTTTCTACAAATACTCGGTTAATTTAAATGACAACAGTGACTGGAATGATAACAAAGACAAATTAGATAATATCGAAGATGTGGTTTTCACCTTTAAGTTGGTAAACCCCGGCGATACTGTCATGACAGGCCAGGTGTATGTTTCCCCAGACAGCACCCTGAATACTATCGCTGAAGTAGAAAGCACGGCTACTCTTATTCTGGACAAAATAAGTGTGCCGGCTCACGAAACTCTTTATGTCGACATGACGCATTATTATGATCTTTTGGAGAATTTTGATGCGCTCCGGGATATAGTGAAACCGGGAGTTTTCACCGCATACGGTATCGTTCCCAATCCTATTCAGGGGAATCTTTATGATGCAGTAGTGATAGTTACTGTTTCCGCCGGACCGTAAGGAATAGAATCATAGTTAACGAAATACCTCAGCCAACAAACATAGCTGAGGTATTTTTTTCTTCTTTTCCTTCACTTACCTTTCAACCGCTTAGATACAATATTTTCATATAATATAGGTTGATCACAATTTTCAGGACTATCCCAAAGACCCCGACAAAGTGAAGAATTTGATTGACATTTAATTAGGCATGTAATAAATTAGATTCGAATCCTTAGAAGAAATACACCAGTGCATTTCGTTAAAGATAATGATAAGATTAGGATAAGTGGTATAAGCAAATCAATTTATGGATTTTCCGGGGGACTAACAGGAGGTGATAGAATAAGAGATTTGTTAAAATTTTCCGGTTTAATGCAGAATTTTTAAAGACAATAAGAAACGAGAACTTTTTTTCGTTGAGGGAGGGAATATGTTTTTGGCAAAAGATAAATTGGGATATTTGTTTTTGGTATTTATTTTCCTTTTTCTAATACCCAACATAGTTAATGCTATCGATCATCCAGTAGTATTACCTCTTAAAGGTGACATTACTCCTGGTGTCCTATCGCAAGACAATAAATCAATCCTCGAGTTAAGCGAAAGAGGGAAATTCCAGAAGCTTGGTATGTGGAGTAACGATACGCTGGTGGCAGGCGGTCCCATCAGTGGAGGTTTTTCCGCGGATTACGACGAAAACGGATACCTCTATGCCGCCCGGTGTACAACTTATGTTGACTCAGCTAATGCTGTTGTCAGTATTTACAAATCCATTGATTATGGACATTCCTGGTTTTACTTGACTGGTTTTGGCTATCTAAACGGAAGTCAAAAGTTATCATATCCTTATGTGCTCATTGGCGATAATCCCAGCAAGCTCTACGTTTTTTCCATTACCTCTGCGAATAATGGAGATTTAGGTGTCGCTCGTTTCAGTAAAAATGGAGATTGGGAAGGTTGGCACAATATAAAAGTGGATGCGGATACCATCAGTTATTTTTCGGCTTGCACCGACGATGGATCTCACCTGATGGTGGCTTACCAGAAGGAAGCAAATGGTCCAAAGATTTACTCTATAGTATCTACCGATTCCGGAGCCACATGGGTGGACGATAGATACGTTGACGATATCGGGTCGCATCCGGATATCGCATACGGCAGAGAAGGTTATGTCTATCTGACTTGGGAAAAAAACCGGGTTGGAGATTCGGAAATCTGGTTTTTCAAGCACACCAATTATGGTCTTTCCATAGGGTGGACCGGTCTTGATTCTCTGACTGCCAATTCCAGTGAAGATACCTATCCCAAAATAGCTGTACTTCATACCGTACCCAAAGACACCGCTTGCGTATGGGTGGTTTATAATCACCATGCACCCATCACCAGCAAAGTGACAGACATTGATTTAGATTTTGCTTATAGCACCAATAGCGGAACAACCTGGACCAAGGAACAGATACTTGCTAACGATCCCAATAGCCAGGAGCTGGCAGCAGATTTGAAGGTTTACCGGGATTCCACATTTTATTATGTAGATCTGTGCTATCTGAATTATCCTCTCTTATCGAAAAATGTAGGCCCTCAGATTCTCTACACCTGGTCTCATGCTGCATATCCGGATTCATTTAATCTACCTCATGTAGGGATAAACGATCATTGGCCCTATTGGTCTGAGGACAGCCGAGAGGTTTGTCAGGTCTTATCCACTAACGATTACCCGGGTATCATGTATGTCGGAGAGCTACTGTTAAAAGATGGATCAGCAGATCCGTATGACAGAGGTTGGAATCTCTATTATGACCACCACGACTGGGAAGATGTCGACGAGAATCAGGCTGATGAAAATTTCCCGACCCAATTTTCCTTATCCGCCAATTATCCCAATCCTTTCAATCCCGAGACCAAGATAGATTATTCCATTAACAGGTCTTGTCAGGTAAAACTCGAGATTTTCAACATTCTGGGTCAGAAGATAAAAACATTGGTGGATGAACACCAGTCTGTGGGAAAGAAAGACGTGGTCTGGGACGGAAGGAATGAAAACGGAGAACAGGTAACCAGCGGGGTTTATTTCTACAGAATTCAAGCCGGTGATTACAGCCAAACCAAAAAGATGGTGCTGATGAAATAGTCTATCTTATAAACTAGGTGGTTCATATATGCTCGACTTAGAAGATACATGAACTTAAACCTGGAAGCAAACAGAGCGGTTCCGTTAATCAATTTTTCAAGGCGATTGAGTTTTTGCAGTTTGTCTTGATTCCAACCACCTAACCAAGGAAGGATATATGTCAAATACAAACAACAAAGTCTTTCATGGCACATTCTACATTATTGGGTTTTATTTGATGGTGCTGATTTTTTCGGTTTTCATTTCTTACGTTCATTCCTCTGAAATCAAACCTGTCCCAATTTCACTCGAGGAGATGATTGAGCAGGAACAAACATCAGCTTCCAAGGTTTCATTATGGGGAAAAGACATCACTATATCTACAGGTTCAATGGTTGGAGGAATCTCCTCCGATTGCGATACATTTGGCAATATCTATGCCGTTCGTTGCACCTCTTACACTTACTCGTCTCATAATGCTGTACGGATTTACAAATCGACCGATCAAGGTCAAACCTGGAAGTTATTTTGGGGGTTTCATCTCACTGCAGATGTTAACATCAGCATGCCGGTAGTGTTGGTAGGGCAATGGCCCAATAATGACTGGCTTTATACTATCTATATGTCGGAAGCTAATAATGGTGATATTGGCATCGCTAGGGTGAAACTTGATAGTCTTGATGTTTATAATTTTTACAATGTGTTTGCCGGACCGGACACCATTACATATTTCAGCGCTTGTAAGAGATTTAACACGGCCCGTCATCTTTTTGTGGCTTATCAAAAAGAGGAGATGGGAGATGCCGCGCCGGATATTCATATCGTGAAATCTACAGACTATGGGGCAACCTGGACTGGAGATCAACTCTTGGACGAAGATGGAGCCCAACCCGACATAGCCTATGGTAAGGACGGATACGTTTTCATCGCGTTTAAGAGAAGCAGTCCGCAATCCGACATAAGGGCGTGGCGCAGCACAGATCAAGGTTCATCCTGGACCGATCAAGGTTTGGTCACCTCGGATGCAGCCTCTGAAGAATATCCAAGTGTTGGAGTTATACATACCAACCCTCCTTCTTCTGCTACCGTTTGGGTGACTTATAATTACTATCGCCCAACGAAAAATCCTAATGTGACACTGAGTGACATCAGATACGCATACAGCACTGATGCAGGGGGTAGTTGGTCAACCAATCACGTTTTAGCTGGTGATGCTGATCCCAATGAAATGGCTTCGGATCTGAATTCCTTTGTCGATTCCCTGAACAATAAAATGGAAGTATGCTTCCTTAAAGTGACCGATTTGGGACACGGTTTGGGGACCAATGAGATTTACTATAGTTGGGTGACCACCTCCGATCCGGTAGACTGGCAAAAACCGATATCACTCAGCGACAATACGGCTGCTTATAATCTCGATGGAAAGAATGTTTGCCGAATCACCTATGGTAAAGACAAAAACAGTGTGGGGGTGGTGTATGCCGGTAGGGATCCAGCTCTTTTCGGACTCAATTTCCAGGATTTCTATTTTGATGCTGGCTCGTTTTCGGCGGTGAAAGATGACGACTCCCCTGAGGTGAAACTGATCAATTTCTCTCTGTCCAACAACTACCCTAATCCTTTTAACCCAGCGACTATAATTAGTTATTTTATTCCGAGAGCCTGCCATGTGAGGTTGGAGATTTTCAACATCCTGGGACAGAGGATAAATGCGGTTGTAGATGAAGATCAATCCGCAGGGGATAAGGAAGTTACCTGGGACGGAACCAATGATTCTAAGGAGCAGGTCGCCAGTGGAGTTTACTTCTACCGACTACAAGCCAAAGATTTCGTCCAAACCAAGAAGATGGTTTTGATAAGATAGACTGGAAAGCCAGTCAACAGATATATGGTTTGGTATCGCTCACTATCTAAGACAGATGTTATGGATTATAGAATTAGCGAGGAATATTGGTCTAAGAAAGGCGATTTATCAAGAATAGTCTTGACAGTTTTATAATGGGTAATTAATATTACAGAGAGGAGTTTGAAGCAAGGAGATTTAGTAAGCGGGCGTAATTCAGCGGTAGAATGCAAGCTTCCCAAGCTTGACGTCGAGGGTTCAACCCCCTTCGCCCGCTATTTTTTCAGCAGAAGAGGGAAACAGACGACCGGCAGTAAATAACAAAGAACTTCTCTTATGGTTTGTTTTGGATTTGTCAAATAAAGAAACTTATATGGCGTTCGAAACAATAATCAATAATGAACCAGCCATATATCCCTTCGGTATGATTGAAGATATGAGTTAAATCTAACCATTAGGAGGATATGGTTATGGATTATGCCAAATCGTTTTCTTACATGTTCGAAGACAAGGAATGGGCAGGAAAGATATTCCTGGGAGCAGTATTCAACCTGCTTTCCCTCATTTTGATCGGAATTCCGTTTGTTTTAGGCTATCTGTTGGAACTGGCTAAAAATGCAAGCCAAGAAAAAGAAGTGCCTTTGCCGCAATGGGACAACCTGGGAGATAAATTCATTCGGGGCTTAATCTACCTGGTGATTATCTTTATTTATTGCATCCCCGGAGCCATTCTGTATGTGGTTCCCTGTGTGGGAAAATGTTTAGGACCCTTATATTCCTTGGCTTTGGCTTTTGTACTCCCCTGGATCACTCTCCAATATGCTCTAACCGGAAACTTTGAGGATGTTTTTCGCTTCAATGAAATGTTTAATTTTCTCCAGAAAAATCTAAATGGTTTAATTATTGTAGTTCTGCTCAGCATCGCTTTGGGCATAATTGCCTGCTTTGGAATTCTGGCGCTCTTAGTTGGGATATTCTTCACTGCATTCTGGGCAGACTTAGCTATATATTACCTTTATGGTAAAGTATACCGAGAAGGGAAACAGGAGAAAAGCAGCCTGGTTGCTTCGGAACCAAGCTCCCCAAAGCCCGTCTCTTAAGTCGAGCTATGCCGGATTTAACACCCGATTGAATGAATTTCTGGCTCAAAGGGCAGAGAGGATCGGCAGTCGTACCTTTGAGTGGGTGAAGTTACACTGGCTGGGGATAATTAATTTTCATCTGTTTTTATTCATCAGCGGGGCACTGGTTGCTCCGATATTTTTATATCTGGGACAGGAATGGATGGCGAAGGTAGTCTACGGATTCTATTGCTTTTGTTGCCATCAGAAAGCAGCCCGCAGTTTTTTCATTTTCAATAACCAGGTGGCAATCTGTGCCCGTTGTATCGCTTTCTACTCCGCGGTTTTGGTGTTCGGACTGGGGATGAGCATTAAAAAAATAAAACCGGTTAGCTTCAAGGGGGCAGTTATTTTGATTATTCCGGTTTTAGGAGATGTGCTTTTACAGGTTCTGCGGGTAAGGGAGAGCACCAACCTGATCCGGGTGACTACCGGTGTGCTCTCGGGTTTAGCGGTCTCTTTATATCTGATACCCCGAGCCCAAGAGGGAATGAGACGTCTGGAAACTTAAAAAGATTCAAATAATCAAAGAGCCGGAGGGGCACGTTTTTTAAGTGAATTAGTACTATTTATCTTTCTGGTTTTATCGGAACCCGGAAACCATAGTATAACATGCAACTTTTCCCGATAAGATCAGTAAAACAAATTAAAGATAATGTTGAATGCGGTACGGATTGGGATAGCCTTTAGCAGAAGGAGGATTTTATGGGAAAGTTTCTAATCTGGCTAGGGATTTCTATCGTTTTGTTCCTGGTAAATTTTACTCCAAAGATACATGCGGAAAATACCGGTAAGGTGGAGAAAAACATTTATACCGATTCACGATTCGGATTTCAGGTTGCCTCACTGAGCAACTGGAAAGTTAAGTCTGAAAAGGAACCTTCTTTGAGCCGTGTGATCATGACCCAAAAGAATTATAAATCATCCAATATTCCTGGTGGCTCTCAGTATAACCCGGCTATTCCCTCCATCGTAATTCTGGTTGATACCACCTCCCTTACCCTCAAGCAGGTGGAAGAAAATTTACTGGGTAAGGAGGGATATCTGCCAAAGAAAAACGAGTTTATGATAAAGCTGGATCTGATCGCCAATTCGGAATATATCGAAATCCATGACATAACCATTGACAGCATCCCCGCCAGGGATTATACCATCAGACAGCCATACAAAAAGACCGGTGAGGATCTCCGAGTTCATGATTCCATGTACGGCAATTCCGTGATTATTCAGGCTTTCCTGGCAGGACATGTGATTCTATTTAAAAGGGATAAATTCATATATGTGGTACAGTTTTCCACCGAGGCGGAGTTTTATTATCCCAACAATGTGGAATTTCAGAAAATTATCAGTTCCTGGAAATTCTTCTCTCAACCCTAAGAAACAAGATTGACCATAACTTGCTTTCTTCTATTTCCGTTATATTAAACAGGGTCTCTTGCAGGGGCTCTGTTTTTTTATTTTTGAAATTGCCCGGTAATGGACGGAACTCTTCCATGTTTTGCTACACCATACGCCAGATTCAGTTCTATTGTGGACTTAGAATAGAGTCTTTCAGGCGATCT
The DNA here is from genome assembly GCA_903908285.1 of uncultured candidate division Zixibacteria bacterium. Classification (GTDB taxonomy): domain Bacteria; phylum Zixibacteria; class MSB-5A5; order MSB-5A5; family SM1-73; genus CAIVRH01. Next base: position 64,619 of record CAIVRH010000048.1, on the reverse strand, counting down.
CAAATGACCATATTTGATATGGGGATACCATGATATTTGCCATACCTATAAATCTAGGATAGTTCAGACACAAGGTATCCGGATTAAATTATTTAGATGGTCAAGAATTTTTGATTGACAAAGGGTATCCGGTATATTAGCTTGAGTGAAAAATAAGGCTGGGGATTTAAGCGCGGATAAATGAAGGAGGAGGTTTTATGTGGATATTAAGAAACCTGATAATAATCGTGTTAATAACTTTGATCGTCGGCTTTGCTATCTATAATTCCAATGAGGTGATATCGGTCAATTTATACGGTAGAGAATATTACGACGTTCCCATGATTTTCGTGGCTTTCTGGGCAATGGTGGTAGGGATGATCATCTCATTTGTTTCGGGAGTGAGTTATTATTTCCGGTCTTACTCCGAACTGCGCAATCAAAAGGAAGAAAACAAAAGGCTTTTGGAGGAAATCACCGCATTGAGAAATCTTCCCTTGGAGGAAGAGGAAAAAGAGAAACCGGTAGGTGGTTAAATAATCCTGCCGGATCTTAATGCAAGTCAGATGTACCTCAAGATTGGTGCCTAAGCGGAGGTGAAAATTGAACGTCGGTCAAATCCTGTCCATCCTTATTGCCATAATAATAGTATTCACCATTACGGCATTCTACTGGTCCAAGGCCAAAAGAGAAAAGGAAAAGGTCTCTCCAAAGCTTTATATCAATGCCATGAAATCACTACTGGCGGGAGAAGACAAGGTGGCATTTCAAAAATTCAAAGAGGTGGCCAGAAGAGATCCGGAGAATGTGGACGCCTTTTTGAAGCTGGGAGATTTATTCCGGAAAAGTAAAAAATACGATAAAGCCATGCAGATTCATAGGGAGCTTCTGATTCGCCCCTCCATTTCGCCTGAGGATAAAAATGAGATTCTGAAAAGCTTGGCGCAGGACTATTCGGCTTCCGGCAACAGCGACAAAGCCATTTCGGTGCTTGCGGATTTATACCGGGATAACGAAAAAGATCAGTGGGTGGCTCTCCGGTTATTAGCCGAATATGAGTTGATTGCCAGATGGGAAGAGGCTTTTGATCTGAGAAAAAAAATATCCGATCGCAAAGAAGCTGAAACCGGTAGAATTCTGGCACTTTACAAAGTTTTCTGGGGTAAAGCTCGAGCTGAAGCGGGAGAGCTTCACAAAGCCAGGGTGGCTTACAAGGAAGCACTGAACTATGATGAAAGCTGTATCCCGACCTATATCTATTTGGGAGATGCTTATTACGAAGACGAACGGCTTAAAGATGCAGTGGAATATTGGAAGAAACTGGTGGAGGTGATGCCTGAAGCGGGATACTTAGTTTTTGACAAGCTGGAGAAAAGTCTGTTTGAATTGGGAGAATATGGAGAAATCACCGAGATCTACGAAGGCATTTTGAGTCGAAACCCGAAGAATGTCTTTGCTCTCTTTTATCTGGCTCGAATTAATGAGAAAAAGGGACTTTCGGAAACGGCAGCAGACCAATATAAGCAGATTTTGGATATCGATACAGGTTTCTCAGCTGCGAGAATATGTTTAGCCACACTCAATTTGGCAGAGGGGCACAGGGAAGAGGCCATGGATCTTTTAGCTGGTCTGATGCAAAGCCTCCCTCCTGCCCAAAAGGAATTTGCTTGTAAGCGGTGCGGACATAAATCCTCCGAACCCCTCTGGAAATGTCCATCCTGCCAAGAATGGAATACTTTCAATATCTGAGAAATCGGCGAAAAGAAGATACTTCAAGAACACTACGGATCTATCTGCCTTTTTCGCACGGATTGACTCACCCCGCTTATTTTAAGTTTTCTCCCCCAATAAATCAGATAAATTAAAGTTGGTTTTTTCAGCAGAAAAACAAGAATTCCGGTAATATTTAAATCATAACCCGGCCGGGTTTTGCGTAAAGTCTATTGGTTTTAGATAAATATATCCTTGGGATTTAAACATGAGCGAAGAGATCACTCCGTTGATGCGGCAATATCTGGAAATAAAAAATCAGTTTCCGGAAGAGATCGTTTTCTATCGCATGGGCGATTTCTACGAGATGTTCGGTGAAGACGCTAAAGTCGCATCCCAGATATTGGGAATAGCCTTGACCTCCCGCGGGCAAATCAAGGGAGAGAAAGTCCCGTTGGCCGGCATCCCCTATCATGCTGGTGAAAGATACCTTTCCAAACTATTGAAGGCGGGGAAAAAAGTAGTGATATGCGAACAAGTTGAAGACCCTAAACTGGCCAAGGGGATCGTAAAAAGAGAAGTGGTAGAAATAGTCACCCCGGGCACCGTCATGGTGGAAGGGGTGATTGAGGAGACTCAAAACAACTATCTGGTTAGTCTTTGTGGGAACAGAGATAGAATGGGCTTGTCTTTTCTGGATCTTGCCACCGGCGAATACAAATTGGACGAAGGAGAACAAGACAAGATCATCGAAAGATTGAACGTGCTTTCCCCTTCCGAGATCATTATCCCGCATAACTGGTCCGACGAAGAGATGAAGAACCTGAAGCTACTCCAAGATCGCTCCATTTTTACTTTTCTGGAAGAGTGGAAGTTCGATTACCATTTTGCTTACCGGGTGCTTACCCAACATTTCAAGGTCAGTTCCCTGGAAGGGTTCGGTTGTCAGGATTTGAAGTTAGGGATTTCCGCTGCCGGAGCTATCTGGGCTTATCTTAAACAAACCAAGAAACCAGTGCTTTCCCACATTAATAAAATCTCCCCTATCTTTTCGGAAGGGGTGATGTTTTTGGATGTCAATACTATCAGGAACTTGGAATTACTCACTCCTTTAGGGGGGGGAGTAAAAAGCACCACACTTTTTTCCCTGCTTAACAGAACCCAAACCACCATGGGCACGCGTCTTCTTAAAAACTGGATAACCCGACCTTTACTAAATATAGAGAAAATAAGAGAAAGACAGGAAGCTGTCGGAAATCTGCTCCATAACAAAGAAAAGTATGGCGAATTAATCCATCACATAAAAAAGATAGCAGACTTGGAAAGGCTGGCTGGCAGGATTGGATGCAATAAAGCCAATCCCCGGGACTTAATTTGGCTCAAAGATTCTCTGGTTCAAATTCCGGAGATTAAGTCGGTTTTAGAAAATGCCACAGGCCCGCTGTTAAATTATATAAAAAGCAGTTTTCCCGACACCTCTGGTTTAGTTCGTTGGATGGAAAGCTCGGTGATGGATGACCCTCCTTTGATTCTGACCGAAGGAGGGATCATTAAATCCGGTTTTTCCGCGGAGTTGGATGGTCTTAAGGACAATATAAAAGATAGTAAAAAGTGGATTGCCGGATTGCAGGAGGAGGAAAGAATAAAGACGGGTATTCCCTCCCTTAAGGTGAGTTTTAACAGGGTGTTCGGTTATTTCATCGAGGTAACCAGACCACACTTGTCCAAGGTGCCCAAAGAATATATCAGAAAACAGACCATGGTGAATGCAGAGAGATTCATCACCTCCGAATTGAAGGAGAAGGAGGACTATATCTTAGGAGCAGAGGAGAAGATCTTCCAGTTGGAACATGATCTGTTTCTTCAGGTCAGGTCAAGGGTGGCTGAAGATACTCTCCTTATCCAAAAGACCGCCGAGTTGGTGGCGATGTTAGATGTTTTATTGAGTTTAGCCGAAACAGCCGAAAAGCATAATTATATTTGTCCGAAAATAAGCTCGGATGACGGGATCAGGATTGAAGAGGGGCGGCATCCGGTCATTGAAACCATATTGGATTCGGGGAATTTCATTCCCAACTCCACGGAAATCGACTTAAAAAACGAGCAGATACATATAATCACTGGACCCAATATGGCAGGTAAATCGACCTATTTAAGACAGGTGGGTTTAATCGTGCTAATGGCGCAGATGGGTTCATACGTTCCGGCCAAATCTGCTGAGATCGGGGTAGTAGACCGGATATTCACCCGGGTGGGTGCTACCGACTATTTAACCTCGGGACAAAGCACTTTCCTGGTGGAGATGATAGAGACGGCAAACATCTTAAACAATGCCACCCCCAGGAGCCTGATTCTTCTGGATGAAGTGGGCCGGGGGACTTCCACCTTCGACGGTCTTTCCATTGCCTGGGCGGTTACGGAATATATCCATAATCATTCCCCGGTAGCCGCCAAGACGATGTTCGCCACCCATTATCACGAATTAACCGAATTAGCGAAATTCCTCCCCCGGGTGAAAAATTACAATGTGGCAGTAAAAGAGTGGGGAGATGAGATAATATTCTTAAGAAAGATAGTTCCGGGCGGATGCGATGACAGCTATGGGATTCAGGTTGCCAGACTTGGCGGAATTCCCCAACAGGTTTTAAAGAGATCGAAAGAGATTTTAGCAGCGTTGGAAAACGGGGAGCTGCATTCTCAGAACACGCCACCGGCAAAACCAACCTCTTATCAATTAAGCATCTTTTCACCGGAAGACCACCCGGTAGTGGAGGAGCTGAAAAAACTAGATTTGGACAAATTTACACCGATAGAAGCTTTAAATAAACTGAGTGAGCTAAAAAAAAGTATAAAGCAATAAAGGATAACTTGTTGTTCGGTTTTATCGGGTTCTCGATCGCCTTAACAGAAGACATAACCAAATGGACCATCAGGTTCACCTGTAGCATACATAGCATTCCAAGCAGAACAAGAAAGGAGAAGATATGCCCAGCTCAAAAAGGAAGTTTTTCATCTTAGAGCTTCTAGGTAAAAAGCAAAACCTCAAGTTCGCACTGTTGGCCGGCGGGATTGCGGGACTGCTTATCAGTTACTTGATTTTATCCTATCTTTTGTCCGGACCTTCGAAAGGGATGATTAAAATAATCAAAGAATCAGAAAGGGTCTCGGCTGACTTGACGGATTACTTGAATGGACTTCCCCAAACCACCGATACTCAATTGAAAAAAAGTTTCGATCAGGCTTATTCTTGGTATGAATTAGGAAAATACCCGGAGGCGATTGCCGCCTTCAATGCATGCCTGCAGATGAAGGTGGAGGATAAGGAGAGAGTAGCACTATTGCTACTGACCGGCAACTGCTATTTTTTACTGGGTAATATCCCCGAAGCCGAATCGCAATATAGGAGAGCCTGGGTTTTTGCAGACCGAATCAAGGATGAGAGTGCGCAGTCGGCGGTTTGGAGTAACCTGGGTTTGGTCTATCAAAGCAAGTCAAGCTTAGATACTGCGCAAAGCTTGCACCAGAGTGCGCTTTATGTTTATAAAAAACGGGGGAATAAAAAGGAGGAGGCGATTCAGCTGAGTTGTCTGGGGATGATTCTTCAGACGGTTCAAAATTTCGATGCAGCCAAATCATATCATCAAGAAGCTATGAGGATATTTAAAGAGATCAACTATCCGCTGGGAGAAATAAACCAGCTGAGCAATCTTGGCTGGATTTATCAGGTAAGGCAGAACTATGACAGTTCGCTGATATATTACCAGGAGGCTTTAAAGGTGAGCAAAAAGATCGGTTTCTCCGAAGGAGAGGCAAATCAACAAAGCAACATAGGCCTGGTATATCAAAACAAGGGGGATTTCGATATGGCTTTGGATTACTACCGCCAGGCTATGGAAATCGACAAACAAACTCATTTCAAGGAGGGGGAGGCTCAAGACCGGTTGACCATTGGGTGGGCTTATGAATTAAAGGGAGATTTTGATGAAGCGATAAACCAATACAAAGGTTCGGTTAAAATCAACCAAAAGATCGGTTTCCAGCAGGGAGAAGCAGCCGCGCGGACCAGCTTGGCGAGAGTATATCAGAGGCAAAAAGATACCGACGGAGCTTTGATTGAGCTGAATAAAGCTTTGGTCATCAACGGAGAAATGGGCAACAAGAGGGGTGAAGCAGATAGACTTCAAGCCATCGGTCAATTATATAAAATCAAGGGGGAAGCAGATAGCGCGCTCCAATCCTATCAGGAGGCAGTGAAAATCTATCGGGATTTAGGAGATAAAAGCGGCGAAGCCAGGCAACTTAACTTCATCGGCCAGATTTTGAGAAACCAGGGAAATTCCAAAGATGCTTTGGCCAGTTATCAACAGGCTTTGATACTGACTCAGACAAACCAAGACCGCTACGGTGAAGCCTCAACACTCAGCAATATCGCATACATCTATGTGACCCAGGGGGAATCGCAAAAAGCGATGGAGAATTTAAACCTGTCCATGAAAATATTTCGGGAACTTGGAAAACAGACTGAAGCAGATCGAGTAGCGGAAAATATTAAAATGGTGGAAGGAATGCTTAAACAAGATACCACCACCACGAAAAATCAATGACGAATGTCGAATGACGGATACAGAGGGAATAAGCAGAGATACGCTTTCTTTAACGTCAGATAAATCCTTGGTGATTAAAAGTTCAAGCAGAAATGAAATTAAATCCCACTGCTCCTACCTCTCTACTATTTAGAGGAGGAGATGAGGATGAGTTATACCAATATGGAAAATGTCATTACCGTACTTTCTGAGGACTTGGTGGATAAAATCGCTGCCGGAGAGGTAGTGGAGCGTCCAGCATCGGTGGTTAAGGAACTGGTGGAGAATTCAATCGATGCCGGAGCGAAGAATATCATTGTAGAAATAAAAAATGGCGGGGTGAAACTGATTCGGGTTGCGGATGATGGGATAGGAATGGATGAGGAAAATTCGGTTAGGGCATTCCAAAGACATGCCACCAGTAAAATAAAAGTTTTGGATGATCTTTTCCAAATATCCACTTTGGGATTCAGGGGAGAAGCATTACCATCCATTGCTTCTGTTTCCTTTCTGGATATGCTCACTCGGACCAGGGGGGATTTGAGCGGGACTCATATTAGAATTGAAGGCGGGATTATCTTAGACAAAAAACCAATGGGTGTTCCAATAGGAACATCAGTAGCAGTCAGAGAGCTGTTTTACAATGTTCCAGCCAGAAGGAAGTTTTTGAAAACCATCTTAACCGAAACCAGACACATTATAGATCTTATAACTAAATTTGCCATTGCTTATCCGGAAATCTGCTTCAAGCTCGACAGCGAAGAAAGAGAGCTTTTTGTTTTTCCCAGCACCGCTATCATCGAAAACAGAATTTCGGAGGTCTTTGGCCGGGATAAACAGGAAAAGATGATAAAGATTAAAAGTGAAAGCGGTGAATCCACCGTCAAAGGCTTTCTAGGTAAACCGGAGATAGCCCCATCCAACCGCGCAGAACTTTATCTTTTTGTGAACCGCAGAGCAATAGTTTCCCGGGTGCTTTACCATGCGGTGCAAAGCGGATACGGGGAGCTTCTTCCCAAGGGGAGATACCCTTGGGCCATCGCTTTTATCCAGATCGATCCGGGTTTGGTCGATGTGAATGTGCATCCTACCAAAAATGAGGTTAGATTCGCAGACGAAAGAGGAATACATGATCTGGTTCATACCAAGGTCAAGGAATCTCTTACCTCGGTATTGACCATACCGGAGTTTGAAATAAAGAGTGCTTTCATGCCTATGACCTCGAGAAAAAAAGAATCCTCACTTTCGGAATCGGAATATTCCCTGGAAGAAAATAGATCCGAGGAACTTTTGCTCGGACAAGAAATGGAAGCAGGAGAAAAAGTTGGGGAAAAATCAACGCAAGAGAGGGTACTTACCAAAGCTTTTGCCCAGGCAAGCCCGGGATTAGAGGAAAGTCGTAAGCTAATGGAAAATAACGAAATTACTGCACCTAAAGTATTTGATTCGGGAAGAACCAATTATTGGCAATTAGCTGATACTTATATTCTGTCGCAGGTCAAGGGCAATCTTATGGTACTGGACCAACATGCAGCACACGAAAGGATTCTATATGAGGAGGCATTAAGAAATCTGACTCAAAAACCAGCCTCCTCTCAACAAATCCTTTTCCCTGCAGTTTCGGATTTGACCCCCGGTGAATTCTATATTTTAGAGCAGCATAAGGAATTGATCCAAAAGTTAGGATTTGAGATCAAGCATTTCGGAGGGAGGACAGTTCTAGTAACAGCTGTTCCTGCTTTAACCAAGAATAGAAGCGGTGAATTATTCTTGAAAGAGATTCTGATACAATTAGAAACGGAAGAAAAGGTGGAAAAGGACAAGGTGAAGGCATTGGCAAAATCATTTGCCTGCCATGCTGCAATAAAAGCAGGGGAGAGGTTGAATCAGGAAGAGATGGAAAATTTGGTGCATCAGATCTTTACCACCGAAGAACCTTATAGTTGTCCGCATGGACGCCCCACCATTATCAAGCTTACCATGGACGAACTAAACAGAAAGTTTGGCCGAAGTTAGAATGAATCTCCGAACGCATTGGGTAAACACAACCAATAATAAGGGTGATTGAATATTGAACAAAGTTCTGGTTATCCTGGGTCCGACATGTGTGGGTAAAACTCAAGTCTCGCTTAAGCTTGCCGATATATTAAATGGTGAAATAGTATCTTTTGACTCCAGACAAATCTATAAATACTTAGATATCGGAACTGCCAAACCGACAAAGGAAGAAAGAGAGAGGATTCCACATCATCTGATTGATTTGATTCCACCCGATCAAAACTTTACTGCTGCCGATTATAGTAAAATAGCCAGAAGGATAATAAACCGGATAAACGAAGGAGGTAAACAACCTGTAGCGGTGGGAGGATCAGGGCTCTACCTTAAAGCCCTGATAGACGGTTTCTTTCGGGGACCTACTGCTGATCTTAAGATTCGAGAAAGGCTGCAAGGGGAGCTTCAAGAATTCGGAGAGCTTCATCTATATAACAGGCTGAAGGAAGTGGATCCGAAAGCCGCACAAAGAATCCATCCGCATGATATGGTCAGAATAGTACGAGCCTTGGAGGTATTTGAAATAACCGGAAAACCGATAACTGTTTGTCAACTTGAGGGTAAGAATGAACCTTTCCCCATGGGTTTTATGAAAATCGGCTTGACCCTGGAACGAGTGAAACTTTACGAAAGAATAAATAAAAGAGTCGATGAGATGATAGCCGGAGGACTTCTGGACGAGGTGAAGAGTTTAAAAGAAAAAGGATATACTTCTGATTTAAAAGCTCTCAATACGGTTGGCTATAAGGAGTTGTTCTCATATCTCGAAGGAGAGCTGGATATTTCAGCAGCCATAGAAATGATCAAGTTGAACACCAGACATTATGCCAAGAGGCAAATAACCTGGTTTGGAAAGGACGAAGAAATCATTTGGCTGGATGCCGGAGAAGAGGATTTAACCGATAGAATCTTGGAGTATTTTATCAAAACTGATATATAACATAGAAATTTGATTATATAACTTACCTGATCGGATTAACTAATCGACTTCGGAAAACTGGTAAGTTAAGTTTTTTTGAGGAGATTAAAAAAACACTTGACAGCGTTTTATAAATTTGTTATATAACAACGAGTTATAAACTTTTACGCCGGCAGGAGGAGTATTTAGGATGCATTCTTAGAATCCTGGACTCTGATATCGAATACGGAGGTGAAAATGAGAATCGGAAACTCAATATGGTTTTCCCTGATTTTGGCTTTTTTCGTGGCTGGCTGCGCCGGCACACTAAACCAGAGGAGAGCAAATAATCCTCTTCCAAAACCTGAAACTTCTGCTTTGGTCCAGTCGGGCGAAGCGAACGACAGTTTGGCTTCTCTGACTTCCTCCTCTCCGGATAAAATACCTGACTCAACACTGGAGATAAGTGATTCTAATCGCACTTCCGAAACTAACCCCAAAGACGAATTCGAGGAGGTGGAACAGTTATACGCCCGGGGAGTATCCGCCAACCAGGATGGGAAATGGCTGGAAGCGCAGGATTATTTTGAACAAGCTTTGGAACTCTTAGCCAACTTGGACTTGGAGGATGGGGATTCACTGAGGGAGAACAGATTTCAAACGCTGCTGAATGAGATTTCGGGAGACTATAAGATTACCCTTTTAAGCCTGGGGGTGGTCAACGATGAAAGTTCCATATCCGCATTTCTGGAGAGATTCGAAAGCATAAAGAATTTCAAAAACCTGCAAAAAGCAGTACCAGAAGACATTATCCCTCCTCCGGAAGAAATCACCTATGATATGCCCATGGAATGGAACGATCGAGTGGAGAATGCTATTGTTTATTTCCAGACCGTAGCCAGAAAAGCTTTCCAGAACTACATGAAAAGATCGGGTAAATACAGGGGCATGATGCAGAAGATATTAAGGGAGAGAGGATTACCCGAGGATTTAGTCTGGCTTTGTTTAGTGGAAAGCGGTTTCAATCCGAAAGCTTACTCTTGGGCGCGGGCACTTGGTCCGTGGCAGTTTATCGCTGCTACTGGTAAAAGGTACGGACTTAAGAGGTGCTGGTGGTATGATGAAAGGAGAGATTTTATTAAATCCACTTATGCCGCTTGTGATTATCTGGGATTCTTATATGGTATGTTTGATTCCTGGCCTTTAGCATTAGCTAGCTACAATGGGGGAGAGAGGAATGTAGAGAAAGCCATTAAAAGACACAAAACCAACGATTTCTGGAAACTGAAACTAAAAAAACAAACCATGGATTATGTGCCCTTATTTATGGCTGCCACTATTATTGCCAAAGATCCGGAAAGATATGGGTTTGATTTAGAGTACGACGAACCGTTACAATTTGAAGAGGTGGCGATCAATCAGCCGTTGGACTTAAAAAAAGTGGCAAAATCGTTGGGAACTTCTCCGGATGTGATCGTTGAGCTAAATCCTGAACTTCTGCGGGGAGTTACCCCGCCTAACGTTCGGGGATATAAGCTTCGGATTCCAGCAGGAACCAAAGATCTCCTTACTGGAGCATTTGAAGAAGTTAATCCCAAAGCCAGCGGATTGTTTGTAGAGCATGAAGTTTCCAGAGGACAAACGCTTTCCTACCTTTCCAAAAGGTACGGTGTTCCGATCTCAGCTATCCAGGAGGCTAACGGTTTGAACAATAAAAACTCTTTAAGCGTGGGTCAGCTTCTGGTTATTCCGGCTAACGGAACCATAGCGGAGCATGAGACCAAGGTTAGCTCCAAAGGGGCAGCAAAAAAAAGCGGAGATACGATTAATTATACGGTGAAAGAGGGGGACACTCTTTCCAGATTAGCTATGAGATTCAATACCACCGCTCTGGAAATAAAAAGATTGAATGGGTTGAAGAACACCGATTACATTAAAATGGGTCAAGCGCTTAAGATAGCCTCCGCTGACAGATCTAAGCAGACCGGACTGCTAAAGGATCATATAGTAAAAAGAGGGGAGACCTTAGACGATTTGGCAAAAAAGTATGGAATTTCGGTGTCTGATATAATGTCCACCAATAATCTTTCCAGTGCCCATCTATTAAAAGCGGGACAGCATCTTTTAATCCCCGCATCTTCGGATGTTTCCTTGCAGAATTATACGGTTAGAGAGGGGGATACCCTATCCGAATTGGCTCAGAGATTCCAAGCCAGCCCCGGGGAGATCAAAAAAACCAATGAACTGGCAAATGCGAATTATCTTCAAACCGGACAAAAATTGAAAATCCCGACGGAAAACAACCGGATGAACCAGGTGAGTTTGTCCGGAAGATGGATCACTTATGTAGTTAAGCAGGGAGATACTTTATGGGACATAGCCAGAGTCTTCGGGGTGCTTCTGGAAAAAATAATGCTCTGGAATGATCTGGGTTCGCATAGTAGCCTGCAAGTGGGTGACAAGCTCAAAATATTTCTAAACAAATAGGTGACTTACTCTATTCGGTTTTAAGAATAAAATTCAAGAGATTGGATTTGTCGGAGGTACCATAGGAGACAGCAGTGGCAAGAAAAAGTGATGTGGTGATTGCAGTTATTATAGGGATATGTTTTTTGGCCATCTCCTTTATCGCTTTATCCGCTTTCATCGGATTTTCCGGCGAAGAGACAACATTCTGGGCGGGTGGGGGAAAAAAGATTGCGATAGTGGAAGTCCATGGGGTAATCGATAATTCATCCGAGGTGATCAGACAGTTACGAAAGTATGCCCAGGACAACTCGATACCGGCAGTGGTGGTGCATATCGATAGCCCGGGGGGGGGCGCTGCTTCATCCCAGGAGATCTACGAGGAGATCAATAGAATAAAAGAGAAGGGGAAAAAAGTGGTGGCTTCCATGGGAACGGTGGGCGCGTCAGGCGGTTATTATATTGCCTGTGCCGCGGATACCATTATAGCTGATCCGGCAACCATTACGGGGAGTATCGGGGTCATCTTCGAGTTTCCGGTAGCGGAAGAGCTGTTCAAAAAGATCGGGCTTAAGTATGAGGTGGTAAAGCGGGGAGATATCAAGGAGGTAGGAACCTGGACCCGCTCTATGACCGACAAAGAGAGGAAATCACTGCAATCGGTGGTGGATGATACCTATGAGCAGTTCGTCGAAGCGATAGTTGCCGGTCGTAGAATGAAAAAAGAGGAGATAATGAGGATCGCCGATGGAAGCATTTTTACCGGGAGACAAGCAAAGGAGCTGGGTTTGGTGGATGAGCTGGGTAACCTGCAGGATGCAATAAAAATAGCCGGGGAAATGGTGGGTATCAAGGAATATCCCAAAACAGTGAAAGAGATAAAAAGGAATATTAGCTGGTTTGATCTTTTAAGCCAAAGAGCAAATGATCTGTTAAAATTGGGAACCGGTGAACAATTTATGCCAAAACTGGAGTATCTTTTCAGGTAACAGCGGATGATCCCGTTTTCTTTTTTGACTTTCAGAATACAAATGCCAATTTACGAATACATCTGTAATCTCTGTGAAACGAAATTTGAAATTCTTCATCGAACCAGCCAGGAAAACCGACTGGCATGTCCAAAATGCGGAACCGAAGATATCCAAAAGATTTTCTCGGTTTTTGGATTCTCTTCGGGCGGCAAGTTTGTCTCATCCTCATCCGGGGAGGGTTGTTCTGACTGCGGACACAGGAATTGCAGTCATTGCGGATAACTAATGATATTTCACGAATATAATGATCCAACTCCAAAAATCGTTTAGTCCAGAGGAGGTGTTGCATGACCAAAGCGGATTTGGTTGAAACGGTTGCAGAAAAAACCGGACTTACCCGAACTGAAGTAGCAAAAGCAGTAGATGAATTTTTGGAAGCCATAAGACATGCGTTGGAGAGCGGTAAAAACATTGAGATCAGAGGTTTCGGAACTTTCAAGATCAAGCAGAGAAAGTCGCGGAAGGCGCGGAACCCGAGAACCGGTGAAGAGGTACCGGTTCCGGATAGAAAAGTCCCGGTATTCAAACCCTCCAACGAGTTTAAGGCATTAATCACCAAGCTGCCACTTGGATAGAGAGACACGGTCCTTAAACTGAATTGATAGGTGGTGATAGTATGCCCTGTGGAAGGAAGCATAAAAGGCACAAGATAAAAACCCACAAGCGGAAAAAAAGACTCAGAGCCGATCGACACAAGAAGAAACTTCGTTAATCCGGTGCGATATTTCGGATTCACGATCTTTGTGCTCTCCGATTCTCACGTTAAATGTATCGAAGTTTTCCCTAAAGATGGGGATAAGAGCGGATCAGATTGTTTACTTACTAGTGATATGTCCCCGGGGAATCGGTTTGAAATTACAAAATCAAGAAAGTTTCAAGTCGATGGCGTGAACGTAGATCAAATCAAAATAAGGAATTGTCTTCCCACAATAGAGTTGTCGAAAACCGAAGCCAGATAATCTAGCTTTCTCGCATTTTCGATTCTCCGTTAAAAGCAAGGAAAAGACTGCTCCTTTAATCTGGGGAGAAGGGAGATGTCGTAATATGTGGATATCTCATATGTTTTTCTCCACCAGAAAATTCAAGGATATTTTAATCCGGATGGTTTCGGGATCGGATAAAACTCATCGGTTAACGATAAACTCGAAACACAAACCGAATCTTTCCTGCCCCTGTAGCTCAGTTGGATAGAGCAGCGGCCTCCGGAGCCGTGTGCACCCGTTCAAGTCGGGTCAGGGGTATGTAGATCGGTTCATGGTTCGTGGTTAAAGCAAAAGAGATTTGTCGAAAAAATTAATCAGGGGGCGGGATAAATTCCTGCTACTATGAAAGATAGGGAATTATTCAATATATAACAGGGCATTTAGACCTGTGGTAAGGGTTTTTCGACATACTCCTTTAACCTTTGGAATTTATATACACTGCGTGAGTGATTAACCATACAGTTGATACTTTTTACTTAAATTAAAAACGAGATGAAATATGAAATGGTCTGAAACTTACATCCCTACTCTCAGGGATGACCCCGCCGAAGCGGAGATAATCAGCCATAAGCTGTTGGTACGGGCTGGATACATAAGAAAGTTAGCTGCCGGTGTATATAACTACCTTCCTCTTATGCAAAAGGTGCTGTTGAAGATAACCCAGATAGTTCGGGAAGAGATGAATAGCGCCGGTGCTCAGGAAATCCTGATGCCGGTACTCCATCCGGCGGAGCTGTGGTTACAATCCGGAAGATGGCATACCGTGGGGAAAGAGCTGATGAGATCCAAAGACCGGCACGATCGGGATCTGGTTTTGGGCGGAACGCACGAGGAGGTAGTCACCTATTTGATCAAAGGAGAAGTCAAATCGTACCGTCAGCTTCCTTTGAATCTTTACCAGATCCAGAACAAGTTCAGAGATGAGATCAGACCCAGATTCGGATTGATGAGAGGCAGGGAATTCATCATGAAGGATGCTTACTCTTTTGACAAAGATGAAGAGGGGCTGAAGATAAGCTATCGGAAAATGCTGGACGCTTATTTCAAAATATTCAATCGCTGCGGACTGGATACGCGGATGGTAGAATCGGACACCGGCGCCATGGGAGGTAAGGCAGCGCATGAATTCATGGTGATGGTCGATACCGAAGGAGGAGAGAATATCATCTTCCATTGTGACAGCTGTGATTATGCTGCCAATATCGAAAAAGCCGGTTCGCTCGAAACGGAAACACCGATGGAGGAGAGTAAAGAGAAGCCGCTGGAAAAAGTTGCCACTCCCCGTGTGAAAACCGTGGAAGAGGTAACCGCGTTTTTGAAAGTGCCGCCGCGTAAATTAGCCAAAACACTGTTATATAAAGCCGACGATAAGATTGTGGCAGCCATGATCAGGGGGGATCGGCAGATCAACGAAATCAAGCTCAAAAATGCATTGGGATGCATTAGTCTTGAAATGGCGGATGCAGCTACCGTGGAAAAAATCACCGGAGCACCGGTGGGTTTCGCGGGTCCCGTGAATTTGAAAAAAGTAACCATAGTAGCGGATGAAGAGGTCACCAGATTGAGGAATTTTGTTACCGGAGCCAACCAGAACGACTTCCACTTTGTGAATGTCAACTTAGGTCGCGATTTCAATATAGAGCAAACCGCACAGATCAGATGTGCTCAGGAAGGGGAGGGTTGTCCCCGCTGCTTGAAGGGGAAATTACTTACCTCCCGGGGCATAGAAGTGGGAAACACTTTTATGTTGGGAACGAAGTATAGCCAGGCTTTGGGTGCTAATTTTTTAGATGCTGACGGGCAGGAAAAACCTTTCATCATGGGATCATATGGTATCGGAATAACCCGAACCGCACAAGCAGCTGTGGAAAAATTCCATGACGAAGCTGGAATAATCTGGCCTGCTTCCATTGCCCCATTTTCAGTAGAGATACTCCCTTTAAACGTGGCAGATGAAAAACAAAACCAAGTAGCTTTTGAGATATACGAGAAAATGAAAGCAGACGGAATTGAAGTGTTGATCGACAACCGGGATGAAAGGGCGGGTGTAAAATTCAACGATGCCGATTTGATCGGTATACCTTTGCGGATTAATGTCGGAGCGAAGAGCCTTAAAGAGGGTAAAGTGGAGATTTGTGTGAGAAAAACAGGGGAGGTAATTTCTGTCACACCCGCTCAGGCTGCAGAGAAATGCAAACAGTTTTTAGTTAATCTTTGAGATTTTGATAGTCACTGGCTATTCTTTTGTACCCGGATGGGAATTTTAAAACAATGGCAGATGACAAATAAAAGGACCGGTAAGTTGCATTGGTGGATATGACGATTTTTATTGCTTTTTTCAAAGCAATTACTTATATTTAAAAGTTAAGAGTGGGGATAACCCACTCTTTTATATACGGATTGACGTATAAGTAAGATTATGGGATTAATAAAAGAAACGTTAGAAGAACGAATTAAACCTCTGGTGGAAGAGGAAGACTTAGAATTGGTGGAACTAGATTTTTTTGAAGGAGGTTCCAGGTCCGTTTTAAGGATATATATAGACCGAGCCGGCGGTGTGACGGTGGACCAGTGTGCTCGTCTCAACAGAAAGATAGGGGATTATCTGGAGATGGAGGATTTGATTCCGCATCGTTATATACTGGAAGTTTCTTCGCCCGGACTGGACCGTCCTTTAACTAAAGGTGTGGATTTCAAGAGAAAGATCGGGGAAAGAGTCAGGGTTTATTTTAAGGAAAAAAACGAGGGACAGTCCGAACTGATGGGAAGAATTAAAAATTATGAAGAAGAGAACCTTATTTTAATGGTAGAACCACAAAAAAAAGAGCCCAGAGAGGAAGTGGAGAAGATTATCCCGATTATCAAAATAGTTTGGGCCAAAATAGTGTTTTAGGGGAGAAGCGGATAAATGAACTACGAAATTTTAGAGGCGCTGGGTCAGATTACCAAAGATAAAAATATCGACATGGATTTTGTGATAGAGAGTCTGGAAGCGGGTTTAATGCTGGCAGCGAAAAAGAAATTCGGCAACACCGATAACATCAAAATCGAGGTGGATCGAAAGTCGGGAGATATTAGAATCATAGCGGTCAAGAAGGTAGCGGAACAGGTGGCTGATCCCAACCTGGAGATCTCTTGGGTCAAGGCAAGAGAAATTCAACCAAAAGTGAAACTGGGGGAAGAAATAGAGGTGGCAGTAGGGTTTGGAGAATTTGGTAGAAACGCCATCATTGCGGCTAAGCAGATACTGATCCAGAAGGTCCGGGAAGCGGAAAGGGAAAAAATTTATGAGGAGTATAAGGATAAAACCGAAACTATAGTCACCGGAGGGGTTCAACAGATTGACAAGGGACATCTCTTGGTTAATCTGGGTAAGGCAGAAGGGATCATACCCCCAAAGGAGCAAATTCCCAAAGAGCGATATCGTCAGGGAGATAGAATAAAAGCATTGATATTGGATGTTCAGAAAACCGCCAAGGGCCCTCAGATCATCCTCACCCGGGCGCACCCCAATTTTTTAAAGAAACTCTTTGAGTTGGAGGTTCCGGAAATCTACGAAAGGATAATCGAGATCAAGGCAGTGGCCCGAGAACCAGGCGAAAGATCGAAGATGGCGGTAAGCTCCATCGATAACCGGGTGGACCCGGTAGGCGCATGCGTTGGAGTTAAAGGGGTAAGAGTGCAGAGTATTGTAAGAGAGCTTTCCAGCGAAAGAATCGACATAATTCCCTGGAACCCCGATCCGGAAACGTTCGCCACCCGGGCATTAGCACCTGCCAAAGTGGTGCACATAGATACTAATTATGACGATAACAGCATGACCGTCGTGGTGGAGGATGACCGGCTCTCCCTGGCTATCGGTAAAGCCGGACAAAATGCTCGACTGGCAGCTAAACTCACCGGGTGGAAAATCAATATCCTAAGCGAAACCGAATATCGGGAACAGATGAAACTGGAGAGCCATTTGAAGATCTATTTATCTGAGCTTCCCGGAGTGGGAAAGAAACTGAAAGAGAAACTGATGGAGAAAGGGATAGAGACTATTCAAGACTTAGCTCAGTGTAGCGTAGAGGACTTAGTGGAGATGGAAGGGGTTGGAGATAAAAAAGCAGCTAGTTTGATACAGAAAGCAAAGGATTATCTCCTCCCGTCCAAATCATCTTAATAGCTAGTCAACCGACAAGCGAAAATTCTGAGGGTAGCAGTCAACCCTCTCAAACCAAACAAGCAGTTTTGGGTTTTACCTTACATCATTTAAACAAGAGGTATTGGTTTTGGCGAAGAAAAGAGTATACCAGTTAGCCAGAGATTACAAGATATCCAGTGAAGCCATGCTCAGCATCATCCGGGAACTGGGCTTTGAAATAAAAAGCCACATGAGCGTGGTAGATGACCAAACTGTCTCCTCCATTGAACAAAAATTCCAGAAGGAAAAAGAGGCGGTGAAGGAGGAATATGCCCGGAAAGAAAAGAAGCTGAAAGAGCGGGAGGAGAAGGAAGAGGTGGTGGTACCTTTCGAACCAATACGAAAAACCCGGGAAACCAAACTTCGCCGCAAGGAACAGCTGAAAAAGCTGGAGAAAAAAAGGTTAGAGGTGAAGAAGAAGCTACACTTTTTGGTAGAAAAACCGGAAAGGAAAGTGGATAAGACTGAAATCGAGCAGAGTATTAAGAAAACCATGGCTTCCATAGACACCTCCCGTAGAGTCAAAAGATACAAAAGAAAACTGCATCCGGATCAGGAGGGCCAAGAGGTTGAACCAACTAACGTCATCCGGGTAAGCGAATATATCTCGGTGGCTGAACTGGCCAAACTAATGGGGGTAAAACCGACGGAGGTGATATCCAAATGTCTGGAACTGGGTTTCGTAGCCACCATCAATCAAAGATTAGACTTAGATAGCATCGAGACTATTGCATTAGAATTCGGTTTCAGCATCGAGCCGGTTAAAGAGATCGGTTTGGAGGAGGAGGAGGAGGTGGAAAGAGAGGAGGATCTTAAACACCGGCCTCCCATCATTACCATTATGGGACATGTGGATCACGGGAAAACATCGCTTTTGGATTATATCCGAAAGAGCAATATTATTGCCGGGGAATTCGGGGGTATCACCCAACATATAGGCGCCTATGAGGTGGAGGTACCCGGAGGAAGCATCACCTTTTTGGATACACCCGGTCATGCGGCTTTTACTTCCATGAGAGCGCGCGGTGTACAGATTACCGACATCGTAGTGCTGGTAATAGCGGCGGATGATAGTGTTATGCCGCAAACCATAGAAGCTATTGATCATGCTCGGGCAGCTGGAGTTCCCATAATAGTGGCAATCAACAAGATGGATTTACCGCAAGCTAAGAGCGAACCGATCAAAAGCGAATTGTCCAAGCTCAATTTGATGCCGGAAGAGTGGGGAGGCTCCACCATAATGGTGGAAATCTCAGCCAGGACCGGAATGGGGGTAAACAAACTCCTGGAGATGATTCTGCTTCAGGCGGAAATGATGGAGTTGAAAGCTAATCCCAACAGGAGAGTATTGGCTGTGGTAGTGGAATCGGAAATAAGTCGGGGAAGAGGTGCTACCATCACCGTCCTGGTTCAAAAGGGAACTTTAAGGATTGGAGATCCTTTTGTAACTGGTCCATATCATGGCAGAGTAAGAGCCATGTTCAATGAAAGGGGTAAACCTGTGCTGGAGTCGGGACCATCTACACCGGTGCAAGTATTGGGTGCTTCCGGAATTCCACAAGCGGGGGATACCTTCGTGGTTACCGAAGATGAGGTGGAAGCGCGGGAAATTGCCAACAAAAGGATGCGGGTAAAAAGAGAGCAGGATATCAGGCAGGTTAAGAGAGCCTCGCTTTCTGACGTGTTTGAACATATAGAAGAAGGAAAAGTAAAGGGACTGAATCTGATTCTTAAAGGAGACGTAGGGGGATCGGTAGAAGCATTGTCTGACACCTTGGAGAAAATCTCCACATCTGAGGTGAAAGTCAGGGTGATCCACCGGGGAGTGGGATCCATCAACGAAAGCGATGTGATTTTAGCTGCTGCCTCCGATGCAATCATCATCGGATTTCACGTTCGCCCGGATCTGAGAGCCAGAGAACTCGCTGCCAGGGAAAAGGTAGATATCAGACTCTATGATGTGATCTACGAAATACAATCGAATATCAAAAAAGCCCTAGAGGGTCTTTTGGAACCGGAAATCACTGAAACTATTTCGGGTACAGCCGAAGTTAAGAATGTTTTCAAAATCTCCGGACTGGGACAGGTTGCAGGATGTATGATCCAACAGGGAAATATCAAGAGGGGAGAAAAGGTAAGGGTGGTCCGGGAAGGGGTGGTAGTTTACGAAGGTATCATTTCCTCCTTGAGAAGGTTTAAAGATGACGTCAAGGATGTTGCCAGTGGATTGGAATGCGGTATAAAAATCGAAAACTACAATGACGTCAAGGAGGGGGACGTGCTTGAGGCTTATGAAGTGAAGGAGCTAGCCCGGAAGCTGGAATGATCCTTACCATCAAGTCGAGAGTATGGGGGATGATTTTAAGCTTGAGGGTAAAAGATTTTGTACATCTTAAATTGATTTAGTATGGTAATCGGAGTCGCCAGAGTAGAAATACACTTTCCGGAAAGCGGATCGTTGAAAAGCAAGCGGCATTTTTTAAAGAGGATCAAAGATCGAATACAAAACAGGTTCAATGTCTCAGTGGCAGAGGTGGATCATAATGATCTGTGGCAAAGAACCACATTGGGTGTCGCGGTGGTGGCTAATGAGCAGCAATTCGCCAACCAGGTTTTAAGTCAGGTTGCGGATTTCATAAGCCGCGAACCCGGAATTCAGCTATTGGATTATTCCATGGAATATTATTAGCAGAATACCTCACCCTTTCGGTTAACCAGGCGATTTAATTCTCCTAAAACTGCATAGCTTTTAGAAAAGTGCCAACATGCCATATCAACGAAAAGATCGGGTGGGGGATTTGATCAAAAGAGAAATCTCGCAGATGATCCAGAATGAGCTCAAAGACCCGGGCATCGGTTTCGTTACCATCACCGGGGTTGAGGTTTCGGCTGATCTGAGGCGAGCCGAAGTTTACTATAGTGTTTTAGGGGATCAAGATGCAAAAACGAAAACCGCTTCTGCATTAAAGCGTGCCGGTGGTTTCCTTCAGCACGAGATCGGAAAGCGGCTCAGGCTTAAGCATACACCGGAGATCGGATTCAAGTTTGACACTTCGGTGGAATACGGAGCTCGGATCGAGGAATTGATTCAAAAGATACACAGGCAAACCCAAGCCGATACGGATGAATCCGGCACAGACCAAGAAGAGGAATAATTGAAGGAAAAATTAAAGAAGATCTCCGAACTTATAGATCCAGCCGGCACAATTCTGATCACTTCTCATAAAGATCCGGACGGGGATTCGATCGGATCGCAGTTGGCCTTAGCGGAATACCTAGAAGGTAAAGGCAAAAGCTGCCGGGTAATCAACCAGGGGGATCTACCCAGTAAATATCGGTTTTTGGACCCCTCCCGGAAGATCCAAAACATAAATTCAGCTAAAGATCCGAAGGAGCTGAAAGTAGCTTCGGATTTGGTTTTTGTTTTGGATTGTACATCTTTAGAGAGAATAGGCGAAGCGGCAAAATCAATCTCCCCGGGAATCGTCATGATCAATATAGATCACCATCCGGACAACGAAGGGTTTGGCACTTTAAATTATATCGATGAAGAAGCATCCGCTGTGGGTGAGATCATTTTCCAGTTTCTGAAGTATTCTCATTTCGTTCTGTCGCCTCTTGCCGCTACTTTACTTTATGCTGCCATCCTGACCGATACCGGAAGATTCAAATTTTCTAATACCACCCCCCAATGTCTAAAAGCATGTGCAGAGCTAATTGAGGCTGGAGCTGATCCTCGGTATTTAACTAACCAGATATTTTTCAACCATTCGCTCCCGTTTTTAAAATTATTGGGATCGGTGCTTTCCCGTCCGCAGATCTTAATGGAAGGAAAAATCTGCGTGATGACCATCAAACAGGACCACCTGTTGGAATTGGGGGTAGATCAAAGCGAGCTGGAGGGAGTAGTGGATTATACCCTTTATGTAAAAGGAGTTGAGATAGGATTATTGTTTACTGAAAAGGGGAACCGGAAAACCAAGGTGAACATCCGATCACAAAATGCATTTGATGTCTCCAGGATAGCCCGGATTTTTGGGGGGGGAGGGCATAGAAATGCGGCGGGATGTACCCTGGAAATGAGTTTAAACCAGGCTAAAACGGTTATCATAGACCAGATCGAGAAAATACATAAAAATGAACCTGTCCGGAGTATTATTAGTTAACAAACCTACCGGGATGACCTCACATGATGTGATAGATGAACTGCGGAGGATTCTTGATACCAAAAGAATCGGTCATACCGGCACTTTGGATCCCGGGGCGGAGGGGGTTATGTTGATCTGCATAAACCAAGCCACCAAGGTGGCGCAGTTTTTGACCGATATGGATAAAGAATACCAGGCTGTGATCAAACTGGGTGTCACCACCGATACCTATGACCGAGCTGGCAGAGTCATAAGAACCGAGGAGGATCTGAATATCAGCATGGAGGAAATTAAAAAGACGATCCTATCGTTTACCGGCAGGATCCAGCAAACCCCGCCTATCTATTCCGCCATCAAGCAGAACGGAAAACGACTCTATCAATATGCCCGGGAAAACAAAAAGGTAGAGGCAAGAAGAAGAGAGGTGGAGATAAAGAAATTGGAGATACTGAATATCGACATACCCTGGGTTCATTTGAAGATTGCCTGCTCGAAAGGTACTTATATCCGGAGCCTGGCTTTCGATATAGGAGAGAAACTGGGATGCGGAGCGCATCTTTTTTCACTATGCAGAACCAGGATAGGTCCTTTCAGGTGGGAGGATTCATTGGGTTTGGAAAAGATCACGGATATTCAAGCCGATGGCGGAATTAAGTCGGTTTTGCTACCCATAGAGAAAGCCATAGGACATCTTCCGTCGGTAGTGGTGAGTGAGAGTTTTGCCGAAAAGGTAAAGGACGGTATACCGCTCAAATCATCCTCCGTGTTAGCGGTAGAGGGAGACATAAAGGCAAACCAAACCATATCACTGAAGAATGAACAAAAGCGGATCATCGCGGTTGGGAAAGCTTTGGCTAACACTAAAGATTTCCTGAATTTAAACTCCGGAAATAGATTGTTTGAATACCTTCGGGTTATATAAATGTTCAAGTGTTCAATAGTTCAAAGGTTCAATTAACGGAGTGATATGAAGGTTCATTCGGATGTAAGAAAAATCAAGCAACGAGTTTTTGAAAAACCGGTAGTTACTTTGGGAAGCTTTGACGGACTGCATCTGGGACATCAGGCGATAATCAAAAGATTGATGGAGAAATCGAGTGAGAAGAGCCGGACGGCTGTAGTGGTAACCTATGAACCACATCCTCAAAGTGTGGTAGCTCCGTCAGATGCTCCTTTGCTTTTAACCACACTGGAAGAGAAACTCATTCTTATGGAGAAATTGGGAGTGGAGGAGATAGTGGTGATGGACTTTGATCAGGAGCTGGAAGAATACTCGGCTGAAGAATTTGTCGAGCGGATCCTAGCAGAAAAACTCAATGTTAGCGGTCTGGTGGTGGGAAATGATCATGCCTTCGGCAAAAACAGAAGCGGGGGGATGGAGCTATTAAAAAAGACCAGAGAAAGATCCGGTTTTGATCTGGAAGTGGTTCCGGCCCAGCACGTGAACGGAATCAGGGTAAGCAGCAGCCAGATCAGGAAAAGGTTGAAGACCGGAGAGTTCTCTTTAGCTATCGCCATGTTGGGACATGGTTATCCTCTTTCCGGCAATGTAATTACAGGAAAGGGAAGAGGTAGGAGTTTGGATTACCCCACGCTGAATCTGAAAATCCATCCGAGAAAACTTTTGCCTGCGGACGGAGTTTACTCGGCCCGGGTACAACTTGGCGGGAAAAGCTACGTAGGTATGTTATATATCGGCCCCCGGCCCACCTTCGGAGAAGATGACCGTTCGGTCGAAATACACGTATTCGGTTTAGACCAAAATGTTGTCGGTTCCAAAGTGGAGGTACAGGTGGAAAGCTGGATTCGCGATCCGATGGCATTCCCTGACCCAAATCAATTAAGAACGCAGATAGAGTCCGACGAGAAGGAAATAAAGCGACTATTCCATATTAACAGTAACCTGTAATGCAGTAATATTTATAAAGGAGGATGTTTTGCCACTCACCAAAGAAAAAAAGGAAATGTTGGTAAAGGAATATCAGATGCACGACAAGGATACCGGTTCGCCGGAGATTCAAATAGCCCTGTTAACCGAGAGGATCAACCAGTTAACCGAGCATCTGAAAATAAAGACCAAAGACTTCAGCTCACGCCGAGGACTTTTAAAATTAGTCGGCAAGAGGAGACGGCTTTTGGACTATTTGAAGGATACGGATCTGGACGGGTATCGGAAGATAGTAGAACAGCTCAGCTTGAGGAAATAATAAAACAGTGTGACCGAAGCTCAAGATGCCGGGGTAGGTGGAAGTATCATTTATTCTGGCTTTTGGCTGAAGATAGGAGTATTTAATGGAAGTAAAAGTACAAAGAGAGGTAAGAGATAAGGTTTTAATCATTGAGACGGGTAAGGTAGCCAAGCAGGCACATGGTGCTGCTACAGTCCGTTTAGGGGACACTTTGATCTTAGCTACGGTGGTGGAAGCAAAACCGTTAGATATACAACGGGACTTTTTCCCTTTATTGGTGGATTACCGGGAAAAAGCTTATGCCGCAGGAAAAATCCCCGGAGGATTTTTCAAAAGAGAAGGACGCCCCAGCGAAAAGGAGACGGTAAGCGCCAGATTGATTGACCGGGCACTGCGTCCCCTGTTCCCCGAAGGTTATTTCAACGAGGTGCAGATCATGGTGATGGTTCTGTCCTCCGATCAGGAAAATGATGCCGATATATTGGGATTGATCGGCGCTTCAGCCGCCTTGAGCATGTCCGGGATTCCATTCTACCAACCAGTCGGTGCGGTCAGAGTGGGGAGATTGAACGGGGAATTCATTGTAAATCCCACTTTTTCTGAATTGGAAACTTGCGATATCGATATGGTAGTGGCCGGTACCCGTGATTTTGTCAACATGGTGGAAGGGGAATGCCACGAGGTTTCCGAATCGGAGTTACTTTCTGCTTTGGAATTCGGACACAAACAAATTCAAATGCTGATTGATTTACAGGAAGAGCTCTGCGCAAAAACAGGGAAAACTAAACCCCAGGTGGAAGTACCGGTGATGGAACCCGAATTGGTTAAAACGGTCACCTCCTTAGCGGTGGAGAAAATCAAAGAAGCTAATCATGCCGAAGACAAGAAAGACCGGGAGGAAAAGATAGAGAACCTTATAGATTCGATTACCGCCGAGCTTGCCGAGAAGTTTCCGGAGAGCGAGTTGAAGATTAAATCCCTGGTGCAAGATTTAGAAAAAAAGGATATGCGCCAAATGATCTTAAGCGAGGGGAGAAGAGCGGATGGACGAACCATAGATCAAGTCCGCCCGATAACTTGTGAGGTGGGTTATCTCCCCCGCACTCACGGATCAGCCCTATTTACCCGGGGACAAACCCAGTGTTTGGCAGTTACCACTCTCGGAACAAAGATAGACGAACAGAGGATCGATGATCTCGAAGGCGAGTCTACCAAAAGCTATATGCTGCATTATAATTTTCCCCCTTTCAGCGTGGGAGAGGTGAAACCGGTCAGAGGACCGGGACGAAGGGAGATCGGGCACGGAGCACTGGCAGAGAGAGCCATTCAACCGGTGTTACCCAAAGAGGATGCATTTCCTTATACTGTCCGGATCGTTTCCGATATATTGGAATCCAATGGTTCCTCTTCCATGGCAACTGTCTGCGGGGGGACTCTTTCGCTGATGGATGCCGGGGTGCCGATCAAAGCCCCGGTGGCAGGGATTGCCATGGGACTGATCAAAGAAGAAGAACGCTATGCTATCCTGACGGATATTCTGGGGGTGGAGGATCACCTGGGAGATATGGATTTCAAAGTAACCGGAACCCGTGATGGTATCACCGCTTTTCAAATGGACGTCAAAATTTCCGGCGTGGACTTAAATCTTTTAGGAGAAGCTCTGTCCAGAGCCAAGGAAGCCAGATTACACATTTTGGGTATCATGGAAAAAACCATTGCTCAACCCAGAGCGGAGCTTTCCGCTTATGCTCCCCGGATTATCATCATCAAGGTGAAACCGGACAAAATCGGCGTGATCATCGGACCGGGTGGCAAGATGATTCGCAGTATCATCGAACAGTCTGGAGCTAAGATCGACATCGAGGATGATGGCTCGGTATTCATCGCCTCGACGGATCAAAAGGCCGGTGAATTAGCCCAGAAAATCATCATGCAGCTGATCGAGGAACCGGAGATCGGTAAGGAGTACCTGGGTAAGGTTAAAAGAATCACCACCTTTGGAGCTTTCGTTGAGATTATTCCGGGGCAGGATGGACTTCTCCATATCTCAGAGATCGATACCCGGAGGATTAAACAAGTAGAGGACGTTTTGAACGTGGGGGATGAGGTGAAGGTTAAGATAATTGGAATCGATTCGGAAGGGAAAATAAGACTTTCCCGAAAAGCCTGTTTAGCTACGAAATCCAATTGATAAAATATCCCTTTCCGTTCACCCGTTTCCGCAATATATGGTTCATTTATAAAAAGTGGTAGCAGGCTCAAGTTGCAGGCTACCACTTGTACATATTCGTACCTGAAACCAGAGCCAGTCGTTTTTAAGTTTAAGCTGGTCCAAAATAGGCGGGATCAAATTGAAAGAGATCTATAAGAAGACAATCTTGGATAACGGTATCAGAGTGGTCTCAGAGAGGATCGAGTCGGTCCGCTCCATCAGCATCGGCGTATGGATAGATGTGGGATCCAGAGATGAAGAAAACGACGAGATGGGGGTTTCCCATTTCATCGAGCATATGTTGTTTAAAGGCACCAAAAACAGAACCGCCAAGGGAATAGCAGTTTCTTTAGAGTCGGTAGGCGGAGGTTTGAATGCATTCACCGGCAGGGAACATACCTGTTACTATGCCCGGGTGCTGGATGAACACTTAGACATCGCTTTAGACGTTCTTTCCGATATCCTTAAGAATTCATTGTTGAACCCCTCCCACTTTGAAAAGGAAAAAGAGGTTATCGTCTCCGAGATTAAGGA
Source organism: uncultured candidate division Zixibacteria bacterium (assembly GCA_903908285.1). Classification (GTDB taxonomy): domain Bacteria; phylum Zixibacteria; class MSB-5A5; order MSB-5A5; family SM1-73; genus CAIVRH01. The sequence goes on along the minus strand of CAIVRH010000048.1, from coordinate 37,648 downwards.
ATTGGAGGATTCACCCTCGGATTTGATCCATGACATTCTGATGAGCACCATGTGGAAAGAGAATCCCTTGGGTCGCTCGATAATCGGCAGTGCAGAAAGCGTGCTTAAAATGCCCCGGTGGAAGTTGATAAACTACATAAAGAAAAACTATACCTGTTCCCGGGTGGTGATTGCCGCATCGGGTAATCTTAAACATAATGAACTGGTGAGTAAGGTCAGGCGGAAATTTGAATTCAGCGTCAACACTGGTCAGTCAAAATCCGTCTCCATACCCTCCCAGGTGGAAACAGGTCGAACAGTGGCTCAACGAAAAACTGCCCAGACCCACGTTAGTCTGGGGATACCCATTTTCCCCTATCGCGATCAAAGAAGGTATTCTGCTCTAGTTTTGAGTAATATCCTTGGAGGAGGGATGAGCTCCCGACTTTTTCAGACGGTAAGGGAGAAGCTGGGTCTGGCATACAGCATCTACTCTTTCATGGATTTCTTTGAGGACACCGGAGTTTTCGGGATCTATCTGGGGTCGCATAAGAAGAATGCGGTTCGGGTGATCGAGCTGGTTTTAAAGGAGATCAGCCATTTGAAAAGAAATCATCTCTCCGCCAAGGAGCTATCCAATGCCAAATACCAGTTAAAGGGCAATCTGATATTGGGGATGGAAAGCACCTCCAGCCGTATGAACCGATTAGCCAGGAACGAGCTGTTTTTGAACGATTACATGAGTCTGGATCTGACCATAAATTCCATCAACCGTATCCAGGAGAAAGACATCATCGGCATGGCAGAGGATTTCCTGGTTCCGGATAAATTATCCACGGTGATTTTGGGGCCGGTTGGAAAGGATACGCTCCAGCGGGTCGACTGGAGCTTACTATAAATAGGGCAGAGGAAGGTTGGAAGAGTAAGATAATTCATGTCTTTTGTAATCGGGATACTTATACTGATAATAGGGTTGTGGATATTTTTTTATATCCAGTGGAGGGTGAAATTTAAAAAACGGGGGAAAGGGAAAATTCCCGTGCTGGCTTACCACCAGGTGAGTGACAGCTTCAGTTGGAGCATCACTCGACAAAGGGTGAGCCAGTTTGAAAGGGGCGTTCGATATCTCCGGGAGGTGGGATATAAATCCGCTTCGATTTCCGAGATCACAAACTCAAATCATGGAAAAGACGATAAAAAGGTTATCCTAACCTTTGATGATGGTTATGAAGACTTTTACCGGGATGCTTTTCCCATTCTTAAACAATATGATTTTACCGCTTGCGTCTTTATAATTACCGGATATATCGGAGAGAAAAGCGATTGGGATTACAACTGGGGTAAATACAAAAAGAGGCATCTGAACTGGCAACAGATTATGGAGATCTCCCAAGCCGGTTTTGAAATCGGCTCCCATACGGTGAATCATCCCGATTTGACTGAAGTTTCCGTCAAGCATATAAACTATGAATTACAAGCGTCAAAGGAAATACTGGAGAACAGATTAGACCGGAGGGTGGATTTCTTATCTTATCCTTTCGGCAGATACAACCGGTATGTTCAAGCCGAGGCAGAAAGATCAGGGTACCGGGGAGCTTTTGCCTTGAGTCTGAATTTAAAGGAGAAGAAATTCGATTCATTTTCGATCCCGAGAAAAGGGGTTTATCTTTTGGATTCACCTTTGACTTTGGATATGAAATTGAACCGGGGGCGGTTGTCCTGGGTAGAAGAAATGAAAGGGTGGATCATCAACCGTTTTCCGGGTTGGACTATAATGTTGAAAGGTTCACCGGACTATGACAAAATGAAACCGGTTCCGGGAAGAAAGGATTAAGAATTCCTTCAAGTGTACGAGGGTAAAACATGCGGAAATTTCTCTTGAAATGGTTTGTCACCACCGTGTCGATCTTCATTGTGGCCAATCTGTTCCATTTGATTCATTTCTCGGATTTGCAGATTTTGGTTTTGGCTGCACTGGTATTGGGCATATTGAATGTTTTCTTGAGGCCGGTGCTGATATTTTTAACTTTACCCATAAACATACTCAGCCTGGGTCTTTTTACCTTGATCATCAATGCTTTCATGCTCTATGCCGCATCCGGAATAGTACCGGGTTTTGAAATCACCGGTTTCTGGAAAGCGTTTTGGGCGGCTCTTTTGATTAGCCTGGTAAGTGCTATGATAAATTTTATCATTCATAAAGAATCAAATGTATCCATTCATTACGTTAATAAACAGATTTGAAGTCTTCGTATTTTAGATCGAATCATAAACTTCTAACTTTAATCATAAACAACAAACAGCGAATCCTATATGAAATTCAATTACATTGAGGATGTTTCGAAATTCGAAGGACAGAAAATAACCATCCGAGGATGGCTTTACAACCAAAGCTCCAAGGGAAAGATTCATTTCTTGTGGGTACGCGATGGCACCGGAATCATCCAGGGTGTGATGGTTAAGGGGGAAGTGGATGATTTAGTTTTCGGACTATATGATCAGCTTACCCAGGAATCGTCCATCGAGGTAACCGGGACGGTCAGAAAAGACCAAAGAGCACCGGGCGGGTATGAGCTGACTTTATCCGACATGAAGATTATACAAATCGCGCAGGATTATCCCATAACCCCCAAACCTCACGGCTCCACTTTCCTGTTCGATCATCGCCATCTTTATTTAAGATCGAAGCGGCCGCATGCCATATTGAAGGTACGAAACGAGATCATCTGGGCGATCCGTAGTTATTTCTACCAAAATCATTTTGTTTTGATCGACAGTCCCATTTTAACCGGAGCGGTAGGAGAGACTGCCAGCACCTTATTCGAAACTCAATATCTGGATGAGGGAAAGGCTTACCTGGCTCAGACCGGGCAGTTATACCTGGAAGCGGCTATAGCCTCATTCGGTAAGGTATACTGTTTCGGCCCCACTTTCCGGGCGGAGAAATCCAAAACCCGCAGGCATCTGACCGAATTCTGGATGATCGAAGCGGAAGAAGCTTTCTACAACAACGAAGATAATATGGATTTACAGGAGGATTTTCTAATTTATATAGTGAATTGGGTTTTGGAAAAATGTCAGAACGAGTTTAAGGAATTGGAAAGGGATATCTCGGCTCTGGAGAAGATCAAAAAGCCGTTCCCCAGAATTTCATATGATGAGGCAGTGGAGAGGTTACAAAAAGCCGGGAGCGAAATCCAGTGGGGATCAGATCTAGGGGGAACGGATGAAACCATTCTTACCAAGATGTTTGAAAAGCCGGTTTTCGTCTATAACTATCCCAAAGCCTGTAAAGCGTTTTATATGAAGCCGCATCCTGATAGAAAAGAGCTGGTGTTGTGCGCCGATCTCCTCGCTCCGGAAGGTTACGGGGAGATCATCGGAGGGTCCGAAAGGAATGATGATTACGACAGTCTGGTCCTGAGGATAAAGGAGGAGAATCTTCCTTTAGACGCTTACAAATGGTATTTAGAGCTTAGAAAATACGGCTCGGTTCCTCATTCCGGTTTCGGCCTGGGTGTGGAAAGAACCGTGACCTGGATCTGCGGTTTATCTCATATAAGAGAAGCCATCCCGTTCCCAAGAACCATTTATCGATTATATCCATAGAACCACATTCCCTATTATCTTCCATTAGTTTTATGGTAATGTGGATAGTAGGGAAGAGGCAATAATAAAAAATCTAAGGGTGCTCAATTGAAATCCTATCCGTTCAAAGAGATCGAATCCAAATGGCAGAGAATCTGGGAAGAGAACAAAATCTACCAGGCTCCGGATCATCCGGACAAGAAATACTATCTATTGGTGATGTTTGCTTATCCTTCCGGTGACATTCACATGGGGCATTTTCGCAATTTCATCATCGGGGATACCATAGCCCGATATAAAATGATGAATGGATATCAGGTGCTGCATCCATTTGGTTGGGATGCATTTGGATTGCCTGCTGAAATCGCAGCGATTAAAAGGAAAATACACCCCAAGGATTGGACCCTGCAGAACATCACAGTATCGGATGCTACCCTGAAAAGATGCGGGATCAGTTTTGACTGGAGCCGCGAAGTCATCACCTGTTTACCAGAGTACTACAAATGGACCCAGTGGATGTTCCTTAAGCTCTATGAACATAATCTGGCGTACCGGGATACAGCTTTTGTCAACTGGTGCCCCGGTTGCATGACCGTTTTAGCCAACGAACAGGTGGAACAGGGGAGATGCTGGAAATGCGAGTCGGTGGTCGAGGAAAAGGAGTTAGAACAATGGTTCTTCCGGATTACCGCTTATGCAGAAAAACTTCTTGAGGGTTTGGATAAACTTGAAGACTGGCCAGAGAATACAAAAACTTTACAAAGAAATTGGATCGGGAAAAGTCAAGGAGTGGAGATCGATTTTGCCATAGAAGGAACTGATCAAAAAATATCCGTCTTTACCACCAGACCGGATACCATCTATGGTGTGACTTTCATGGCGATCGCTCCGGAGAGTAAGCTTCTGAAAAGTTTAAACATGGATCCGACTCATAGAAGTGCTGTCGATGATTACGTGAAGATGGTAAGCACCAGATCGGAGATCGACCGCTCGGCAGCAGGGGAGAAGGACGGAGTTTTTACCGGTGTATATGCCATCAATCCACTATCAGGAGAAAAAATCCAGCTTTGGGTGGCAGATTATGTATTGGCTACCTACGGTACAGGTATTGTAATGGGAGTACCAGGGCATGACCAGAGAGATTTCGAGTTCTCCAGGAAATACGGTATCCCACTTAAAGTAGTAATTCAACCAACAGATCGTAAACTGTTAACAGAAAACATGCAAGAAGCATATGCCGATCCTGGGGTTATGGTTAACTCAGATGTATTCAATGGTATTTTTTCGACTAAGGGAATCGAAAAAGTCAACGAATATGTGGTCAAGAAGGGTCTGGGAAGGCTTAAAACTAACTATAAGCTAAGAGATTGGCTTATTTCCCGCCAGAGATACTGGGGAGCACCCATTCCGATGATCCACTGTGAGAAGTGCGGAATGGTGCCCGTTAAAGAGTCAGATCTTCCGGTATTGCTGCCTGAAGGGAAAATCGATTATGCGCCCAAGGGACGGTCTCCCCTGGCTGACTCCAAAGAGTTCTTGGACGTAAAGTGTCCTAAATGTGGTGGAAAAGCTAAGAGAGACTCGGATACTATGGACACTTTTGTATGTTCATCCTGGTATTTCTTAAGATATACCGATCCTCATAACTCGAGCGAACCGTTTTCCAAAGAGAAAGCCAAGGAATGGTTGCCCGTGGATAAGTATATAGGAGGAATAGAGCATGCCTGTGGGCATTTACTCTATTTTAGATTCTTCACCAAGTTTTTACATGATATCGAATGGCTTTCGGTGGATGAACCTGCAATCGAGCTATTCAATCACGGAATGGTGATGGACAAAGAAGGTAAGGTGATGTCCAAATCTCTAGGGAATGTAGTTTCACCCATCGATATGATAGATAAGTATGGAACCGATGTTTCCAGAATAGCCATGTATTTTGCCGCTCCTTCGGAGAGAGAAATCCTTTGGAATGAAGAGGGGATTTCAGGATCTGTGCGATTTTTGAACCGTATATATAATTTCGCTCAATTAGCACGAAAAGGTCAGGTCAAAAGCAGCATTAATATCAAAGACTTAAGTGACACTGATCTAAGAGCTTACAAGAAACTAAACCAGACTATAAAGAAGGTTGAAGAAGATATTTTAACTCTTCAGTTTAATACTGCCATAGCTTCAATGATGGAGCTTTTAAACGTAATGGACGATCTGGATGCTTCAAGCTCAACGATCTTTCGGTTCTGCGTGGAAAGGTTGGCTCAGATGACAGCTCCATTTGTACCACATCTTTCTGAGGAGATCTGGGCGCTTCTAGGACACAAGGAGAGCATATTCACGTCCCAGTGGCCTGGTTACGATAAAGCCGCCCTGAAAGAGGAAAATGTAACCTTTGTGGTCCAAATCAATGGAAAATTGAGAGCAACCATCACTCTCCCGGTGGACACACCAGAATTAGATGCAAAGAAGGCAGCTTTGAGCGATGATAGGGTAAAAAAGTTCATTGAAAACAAGACAATTACGAAGACCATATTTGTAAATAATAAGCTAATCAATATAGTTGTGAAGTGATGGAAAGGAGAGGGAAATGCCGAAGTAGAAAATAAATCGTATGAGTAAGTTTACATAATATATCTTATTGGACGTTTAATGGATAAGATATTGGTGAGTTCAAAGACTCAAAGGTTTGAGTTGTGAATTCGTTCACAGTTCAATGTTCAAAGTTTAAGGATTAAAGAAAAACAATTATTAGATGAACCTATAGAAAATAATATGATGAGCCATTCTTTGTGACTATACGTATGCTTAAATTAATTTACAAAAACAATGGAGCGAGAACCAAGGTGATAGTGCTTAAGAGCTTTATTAAAACATGTATGGATGGTCCAGCTGTATCCTTGAAGGGATCACCGACAGTATCACCCACTACTGCCGCTTTGTGAGTATCCGAACCCTTTCCGCCAAACATACCGCTTTCAATGAATTTCTTGGCATTGTCCCATGCTCCCCCGCCATTATTCATCATATTTGCCAAAAGTATACCCGCTATGGTTCCAACCATTAAAAGAGCTGCAACTGCTTCAGCTCCAGGTCTTCCCACAGAAACAGGCAGATACTTAAACGACACACCCACAGCTACAGGAACAAGTATTGGTAACATACCCGGAACAATCATCTCCTTCAAAGCACCTTTAGTGACGATATCCACACAACGACCATAATCCGGTTTGGAGGTACCAGCCATTATCCCAGGATCAGCTGCGAATTGTCGCCGGACTTCCTTTATTACATAATAAGCAGCTCGTCCAACTGCCCTTATGGCAAAAGAACTGAAAACAAAAACAAGTGCGGCACCTATCAAACCTCCCACAAATACCGGGACACGGGTCAGGTCAACTTGAACTGGCATCCCTGTAACCTTCTGTACTTCATCGAGATAAGCGCTGAAGAGCAGAAAAGCGGCTAATGCCGCACTACCTATGGCATATCCCTTGGTCAAAGCTTTGGTAGTGTTCCCTACCGCGTCCAGTCTATCCGTTTTCCTGCGAATCTCCTCCGGGGATTGTGACATCTCAATGATACCGGCAGCATTGTCGGTGATTGGTCCAAAAGTATCCATGGCCAGGATATAAGCACATGGTGCTAACATCCCCATGGTGGCAATAGCTGTTCCATATAGACCCGCACCGCTTATGTCGGGGAGCGCTGCCCGCCCGCAGTAATAGGACCCGAGTAAAGCGGCAGAAATCACGATAACCGGCATACCGGTGCTCTCCAAAGCCACCGAAAACCCGGTTATGATATTAGTGGCTGCGCCGGTCTTGGATGCTTTAGCTATGGATCTAACCGGACGGAAACGATATTCGGTATAATATTGAGTGATGAAGACGAAAGCCAGTGCCGTCATAATGCCGATTACCCCGGCTAAGAAAAACCATAAATTGTTACCTAATAATTTCCAAACGGCAAAGTAGAATCCGGCCATAGCCAGAACCGTGGTCACGTAATACCCGCGATTCAGGGCTTTCATGGGATCTTCTCCTTCTTTGACTTTTACCACCAAGAGTCCCACCATGGTGGCGATAAGTCCGCAGGCGCGCGCAAATAAGGGAAACAAAATTCCGCCTAAACCGAATTTGGGATATAGAGCTACCCCCAAGATCATGGCCCCGATGTTTTCCGCTGCCGTGGATTCAAACAGGTCCGCACCTCGTCCGGCGCAGTCACCGACATTATCGCCCACCAGGTCTGCTATCACCGCCGGGTTTCTGGAATCATCCTCGGGTATTCCCACTTCAACTTTGCCTACCAGATCCGCTCCCACATCGGCTGCCTTGGTGTAGATTCCCCCGCCCAATTGGGCAAATAAAGCCACAAAGCTTGCCCCAAAACCGAATCCTACGATTTCGAGCGGCACCTGGGTGGGGTTTTGCATTCCTCCATAGAGGTAAAACAAACCTCCTACTCCCAACAGGCTCATTCCGACAACAAACAACCCGGAGACGGCACCTCCATGAAGAGCAATCCTTAAAGCGCGGTTCAAACTGGTTTGCACAGCAGAAGCTGTCCGAACATTTGCCCGAATGGAAACAAACATACCGATGTATCCGGCCACTAGCGAACAGGCAGCTCCCACCAGGAAAGCTAATGTCACTTTCCAGTAAATATCCGGACCTAAACTGCGGATGTTGGGGCTGCTGCTGAACTTATAGAAAAGGAGGATGATCACGGCCAAAACCAGAGCCAACACTACGATAGTACGATATTGCCTTTTTAAAAAAGCTTCCGCGCCTTCCTTTATCGCATTGGAGATATCTATCATCTTGGGAGTGCCGGTATCGGAGCGCAAAACCCGCCGGGCTAATCCTACTGCAAAAATCAACGAAAAAACCGAGATTATAAAAATGATATAGATCATTTATCTCCCTTCATCCGATGATAGTGAAGATTTGCTTTTCGATTTCCTTTGAGTTCTTCAACCGATTCGCCCTCTTATAGTCATATTAATCTTCATCCAGCCTCTTCCCTATCGTTAGATCGGCTTTTTCGTTTAAACCCTGCAGTGGATGCAAAAGCTTCCGTAACTTATCTGTTCTTGAATCTCCTCAAGACAGAAAAGTTTATAATGTTCTGAGGTATCGTCAGATTTTTATCTTGTCGGCTAAATCGCCAATGAATGGGATCTTCCAATCCTGTCCCTGGAGGGTAAAGAAAATACCAGCAGCAGCAGCAGCCAGGCAGAGTATTATCACCAATCCCCAAAAAATGAAGTTAATTTGAGGGAGAAGAAAAATAGCCGCTATGATTTCGAGTACGAAGAGGATCAAACCCTGTTTCCCGTGTTTTACGGCAAAAGGATTCTCTCTCATTTTAACCAGGGGAACAAAACACATGAAGGGGATATAACCTAAGATGGCAGCTGCCTTCCCCTCCTCGATCATATTTCTTCGCGTCTCTTCATCCATTGCCGGTGGAATGGTTTCTTTGGTCTTACTCTCCCCTTCACCGGGTCCGAGAGTTTGCTCAGACATCCTACCTCCTGACCCGCTTGCGGGTCCTTTGGATATGGTAATTTATAATCCCCCTATTCCCTATCAGACTTCCCAGAATATTAAGTCCTTTTTTTGACTGGGGAGATCGAACTGTATCGTATCCACTTTGGGCCATCTGTCTATTTCCTTTCCTTCCCTCTCCCCTATCAATAGAAACCGGACCGCGCGTTTTTGCCCGAATTCAAGAAGATTTACAGGCACTGCCAGTTCTATTATCTTCTTAAAAGCAAATTCCAATCCAGGAGAAACCGCTCTCCACTTGTTTTCGCTAACCCGCTTGAAAAGCGAAGCTTTCCCTCCACCCAGGATGATTTTATATCGAGACGGTTCCACGAATTCTAAGATCAGTTCATATTTCCCTTTTTCGAATTCCTCTTTGGAAATGGAAGGGTCTATCCTAAAATAAAGTTGGTTATCGTCGGTTCCGAAATATATTCCCACCACCAGGGAAAAAGCCTGGTGCATGGAACCTCCCACCTTCAGCGGGGCGAAAAATCCGGCCTGCTGCCATTCATAATAATGAGTCCTCTCTCCGTCTATTACCGGTTTGACGTAACCGGTGGGGGGAAGGAAATAGGTGTTTACAAACATTGATTTTATAGGCTGGTACAGTTCCTCCGGAGGGTCCGAGCCGATCAACTCATATACATAAAGCAGGTGGGACCTGAACATCCGGTCGAACTCCTCTATCCCCTCAGTTTGATGTTCATCCCCGTACCACCAGTTCCAATCACTCCCCTCGGCTATGTATATCTCTCTCCAGGCAGATTGAAGAATCTTTTCATTTTCCGGATATTGCCCTTTCCGTTTGTCAAAGTCAACTAAAGCTTCCCGGGTTTTAGTCAACAGGTCCCAGGCCAGATTGTCTTCCGGGTGACCGATCCAGATTCTGAAGTTATGATTGATCCACGAACCGGCAAAAAGGCCAGAGAGTTTTTGGAGTTTTACCTGTGACTCTAAGAATTCACTTATGGTGGTGGTGTGAAGCAAACGGTCTTCCGATAGTTTGGTGTAAAGTGCTGATAAAAAATCGTGCCCGTCGTTTTTATAGTATTCCCAGCAGTTTTCCCCGTCCAGAATGACAGCTACCACCGAAGAGGACAATTCCTTTTCCGGGATACTATTTCTTATCTGGTGCAACCGCTGCAAAAAATCATCTGCTGCCTGGTCGGCATCCCAATTGGAGTACACAAAACCAATCAAGTCGGAAAGGGTGTGGTCGCGAAACAATATGGAAATCTTTTCATCTACCGCCACTATCTGGTAAGGTTTATAAAGGGTTCCGGCTCCGCGGGTTGTGCTTCTGGCTTCCCCTTCCTTTTTCATCAAGAGACTCAAGTACAGTATCTCCTCATCGGTGGCGATCCAGTCGATCCCCGCTTGGATCAGCAGGGGGAGGATGGTTTCGCTTACGCTTCCCTCCGAAGGCCACATTCCCTTGGGTTTCTTGCCGAAGGTTTTCTCGTACAAACGAATTCCCATATCTATTTGAGTTTCCACATCCTCCGGATGGGAAAATCTCAGATGCGGCAGGGTGATATCGGGCAGGGCAAATCGGGCTTGGTTAGTATCGTAAAGCAAAGGCATGATAGGATGGAAATAAGGAGAAAGGCTGATTTCAATCTGTCCCTGGTCTTGCATCTGCCTGTATTTGGGAAGGATCTTTCCCATGATCTCCTTTTGCTTGAGTACCAATTGCCCCTTTTCCTCTTCGTTAAAGTTTTCACCCTTTTTGATTAAATGGGAGATCAACGCATCCGATCGGAAGATGGGGTCTATCCATACCAGGTTGGACCAGATCTGCAGATCCAAATAATCCTGGGTTTTGAAATCGTGAATTTTGGATTTGATGCCGGAGAGATCATTTCCTCTCTTCCCCAACAATTGATGGAATCGAGGATAAGGATTAATCATAGTTGAGGGATTACAGTTAAAGAAGCCGGTGAGTATTTTTTCCTTCTCCACATCCGTCAGATCGGAAGCAGGTCTTTGGGTTAAGAAAAGATGCTCATCGTAAACTAAATTTTCCGCATAATCTTCAATCTGTTCCACCAGCGAGGGGACTAAATTGAAGGTTTGGTGAATCCGGGGAAATTCGTCCAACACCGCCACCATGTCGTAATAATCTTTCAATCCATGCAATCTCACCCATGGCATCTGATATTGACCGGTCTTGGCGTCTTTGTAATACGGTTGGTGCATATGCCAAAGAAAGGCAATGGATAAAGGCACCCCGCGGGCAGCTTTGGAAAGGGGCGATGCTTTGGAAGAAATTTCCCCTTTTATAGTCATAATCTTTCTTTAATATATGCGCTCATACCAATCAGAGGTCTTCCGATAGTCGCATCTTCGCCTGGTAAACCTCCTGGGAACTGGGATAATCCTTGATTATTCTATTTAAAATCTCTCGGGCTTTATCCTTTTGATCCGCTTTAAGATAAGCATCAGCTGCTTCTTTTAGGTATTGCGGAGACAAGAAGCCGCCAGGATTCAATGAAACCGCCTGGAGATAATTTTCTCCCGCTAGGAGGAAATTTACTCTTTGCATATGGCAGTCTGCAATTCCTGCTTGAGCGGCGGCTGCTGCGATCGGATCTTTTTTGGAAGCACTTAAATATTTTTCAAAATAGGATTGAGCCTGGTTATAATCTCTGGCATAATAATAGGCCGAAGCTAATAGAAATATGGCTCGCTCGGCACTTTCCGTGCCCTGGTATTGGTTGATCACTGTTTGCAGATTACCGGTAGCATTTCCCAGATCTCCGGTTTGGAGTTCCATTCCCGCTTTACCCAGTAGTTCTGCAGCATTTCTTTCTCTCTTACTTTTAGAGGAAAAAACAAAGAATATTATTACCCCTACCAAAATCACTCCTCCTGCCACCATCAACACCAGATTTAAGTGTTCTCGAATCAATTCATTTAACTTCAAAGTAAAGGTAACGAATTTATCTTCCTTGATTTCCTTTTTGGTTATTCTATGCGGGCTCATTGGTACTCTCCTTTTTGGTTGAAACTTAGATAATTATATTCTGAAGAATATGATCAAGTGTTTCTTTCATCCTTCAATCTGACTTTAAGAAGTTAAAAATAAAATAACTTTAAAGCAAGAAGATTCATAAAAGATTTAAGGTAATCCTCACTCAATGATGGGTGAACGATCCTGGTGTTTACCATAAAAAAAGCGAAGTCCTCATCCCGTCCTCGAGCGGGGACTTCGCTTTCCATATTTCCCTTCGTTTTTAGAAAGAGCCGGTAAAACTAACCATGATGCGAGAATAATGATTTTTGGTTTCTTCAGTTGAAAAAGTATGTTTCAAGAAAGATTCTTGGAGTACTCTATTACCCCGGTCAAAAGTAATCCAATCCGTTGAGGTTGCTTTTTTTACATCGGGATAGCTAGCATATTCAAAAGTAATGTCCAGTTTTATCTGGGTCCAGGCCACACCAGTTCCCAAGGATATAATATTCCCGTTTATCCACGATCCCTGTTTCGTCCCGTTGTTGGATTGAATAAAAGCGGGCGAATATCCCGTGTCGCTACCGCTAACGTACATATCCATTCTTAAATAGATATCACTTGGATCTACCTGAGCGGTATAGGGCTGGGGATCGTTTCTGAAACCAGCTCTTAAAGGTATTTTCCCGTATCTAGTGTTAACCATGTATTCGCCACCGATACGGAATTGGGTTACATTTCGCCAGCTCAAACTGGCAACGGCGGGTGGTGTGTTGCCTTCCTTGCCCCACCATTTGTTGGTAACATATCCGCCGCTGGTGATTTGTACATCTGAAGGATCGGCGATATTTCTCCGGTAGGTAACCTCGGTTTTGGAGTAACCTCTATATTCCAAGTCGGCAGACAAGGTTAATGCGCTCAGTTGATATGCTCCCCCCACTCCGATCATGAGAGGCATTTTCCACTTGCGGTCCGTGTAAAAGAATGGAGATGCCAGAATTGATGCGGTTTCGAGAAGCACCCCATCTTCGATTACATCTGTATATAGCTTTGCATCTATTTTCTCTTTTAAGGTAAAGGGGGTTTTTATTACTGCTCCCAAACTAAAACGGTTTAACTTATACATAGTCCCAAAAGTTAAGTTGGCGCCGGAATAATCGCTTTTGATATGGGGACGGAATCTATAACCGTAACCGTTAAGGCCGGTAGTGTCATTCATTAGGATCGCATTCCCGGAAATGGAAAAGATGGAAACCATTGGCCGAAAGTAACTTGCATCGCTAGTGAAGTTTCCGCCATAAATATTCACTCCCAAACCTAAAGAGAGAGTTTTATAAGCTTTTCCGGCAAAGGAGATGTTTACGCTGTTTAAGCTCCCCGTAGTTTTTTCGATTATAGGACCCATCGGATAATTGTAAAGGATATCATATCCGGTTTCCTCAGGGTTCAAGATAAAGGCCATATCGGCGATAAAATAGTACCTGTTTTCTTTATAGATGTCTGCCAATTTCTGGAAAAGCACACTCCCCACCAACTCCTTTTCCCGGATCTTAAAGGGGATGGCAATACTGGCAAAAGAAATGGAGTTTTTGTCCTGTTTCAGCTTGTCACTGTAATTAAAGTTTAAACCGTTTGCAGACGAGGCAATATCACTTCGGTACATATATGAACTGAAATTAAGTAACATTTGAGATTTTTCTATCTGCGAAAGTCCGGCTGGATTCCAAGAAGCAGCACTAGGATCATTGGAAATACCCAGATAAGCTCCTCCCATCGCCCGGGCTCGCGCTCCTCCACCCAAAAAATTGTAATCGGTTAGCTGTAATGGAGAAAGAAAGAAATTCTGTATGGTGAAATAGTTGGTCGTATCCGTCTCCACGTCTGGACCGAAATTCTGTTCACCCCAGGCATAGACGGAGAAAAACAATAAAAACAATGATGCTAGAACTAAAAGCTTTGACCTCATTTTATCTTACTCCTTGATTGATGTTAGATTTCCATTTTAACGAAACTCACCTCGTTCGAGGTTTAAACTCAAAATCGAGTATGAATTATATTCGTTCCCCAACTGCTTGTCAAGCAGATTTTGCAATAAATTATTTCTTTTTTTATGCAATCCTTTTTCCATTTTCCGTTTTTTAAAGGGGGTAAGGGTATCCGGAGAAAAGTTGGCTATCCGGTCAGATGCCTGAAAACGTGATTTACGCAAAAAACTGCGAAAGGATTTGCACCCCTGAAAGATATAATCCCTCTTTATCTGGTAGTATCCGTTTGCTCTGACAGCATGTAACATAGAGGAGAAAATAAACAGGGAATAACGTAACTTACCAGTTATAAGGCTGTTAAGTTATCCGTCAGCAACTAGCATTAGATCAATTCCTTAAGGATCATTTTAGCTCTTTTAGTCTTTCCCATGCTTTTTATCACCAAGGTTATCTTGGTACCGCTTTTCTGGTTTAAGGTGTCTCTGACCTGCTGTAATGAATAATTAGAGGCAGGAATGTCATTAATTGAAAGAATCTGGTCTCCGGCTTTTATCTTTGCTTTTTCCGCCGGGGAATTCTTAACCACCTCATATACCTTAATCATCCCCTCCTCTTCCGTTAATACCAGACCGCTGAGATTATATATGTCTGGCAAAACAAAGCTCGAATTTTTCTCCAGGATCATCTGGTTATGGGAATAATCGAAAATAACCACAAATCTTTTAAGGATTCCGCCACCTATGTTTCCGGCACTTTTAGTGGTGGCAAATGCCCCTTCATCCGCCAGGGAAAAACCACAAACGGGTGAGGAGATGACTGATTTGCCGATCTGTAAACTTTTAATTCTTCCTATCGCAACTTTACTTGATCCACCTACTCCAAAACCTCCGGGGGCTTCTATGTATTTCGGATATGTTTTTAATATATCATGTTCCCGGACAAAGGGAGCATGTAAATCCAGACTGCTTCTGCTGCCGGTATCAATCCGGAAAGCAGCTTCATATTCTCCATCAATCTTGGCGGTCAATTGGGGTGTGTTCCCCTCTATGGTAATCGGTATCCTTTCGCCAGTACCGGCGTAGGTAAAACTATCCGGCTCCCATATGGTAAGCACATGTTTTTCGTAATCGATCCCGACTACGAATCGGTTGAGGAAATCATAGCCTAATATCCCATCAATCTCCATTCCGTCAAATTTGCCTAGCGAGCTTAATTGAATTGATGCCATCTTTTGATCCAGGAGGGTCAAATCGCCTACCTGGATTGAGTCCACCTGTAGGAATGAGGCATCCGCCGAGCCTCCCACTCCTTTAGCTTCCACTTTCCCGGTGGTCTGGATTCCCAGTTTTTGGGCTAAATCCAAATCCAGGCAGTTGGCACCGGCCCCGGTATCAAGAATAAAACTCAAAGAGGGGGAGTCGTTGACTTTCACTCTCAGGTATATATGATTACTGATTAGCTCAAATGGAATTTTGGTATATGCAGCATTAGCATTAAATCTGTAATCCTTTCCACCCTCACTCGGCTTGGAAAAGAGCGTATCACTCAACGGGGGATTTATCAACACCTGCTCGGTCTCAATAAAGATATCATATTGTGGTTTGCCGGTGGTTTGGCGTGCCTGGAAAGGGATCATGATACCGTCGATGGCACGATAATCGCTTAAAAATACCGTGACTGTCTCCTCGTCCATTGGTTCTTCGTACTTGTCGATTAAATAAGTTGAGCGGTTGATGAAAAGTTTCCTGGGTTCCCCGTCTTCCGGGGTAATTTCCACGACATAGTATTTACCGTTTTCGGCTTCGCCGTTAAGCTTTATGACTCCTTTACCCCTTTCCGGGAATAGATAAGTATAGGTTTCGAAGTAAAGCTCCTGATACATTTTTTCTTTCTCGTATCCTACCAGTTCTCTGACTTTTTCATTCTGGTCTTTCATCCAGCAATTTTGGGCATCACACACCATAAGCTGCTTAAAGATGGAGAAATCCGCTTCTTGCCTCATCCCGACCGATTCTTTCCACCATATCCTAGACTTTCCTTCTAACCCACCCACTTTCAACTTTGCTTCTCCGTATTGTGTCTTAACCTTCATAAGATTTTCTTTACCGCCCAAGGCTTCCGTATGTTTCTTCAAAATCTCGTCTAAGTTCGAACCAAAGCTATAATTTATCCAAATTAAAAGCCCCAATATACCAATTCCCAATACCACAATATATCTTTTCATCTTATACCTCCTCTAATGACGGTGCAACCTGCTTTGCATTATTATAACAAACAGTTACCGAGCAACAATTTATTAATACGTTTCTTCTTGTCAAGAGTTCATTATAGGGATTCACTAAATCAAAGAGAAACATACTTGACAAAGAATAACGAAGTTATTACTATCCTTATGATAGATAATTATAGAAGCTGACTCTAAGATAATCCAGGATGCAAATCTATGGAATATTAAATAGTTTATCTATATTATTGAAGATCAAATTGAATTAGGTGAATAAAATCAAATTGTGGGAGGGTATCAAATGAACCAAGAATTTAACCGGCTGGTAGATGAAATCCTGGAATTCCATTGGAAAAACAACCCGATAGAAGCAACTTATCTAGGGATTCACCAATACGATGACCAGTTGGATAGGACCGATCCTGGTTCACGGCGACAATACTTCAAGAAGTTAAAAGAATATTTAAGCAAAATTGATAAATTCTCCTCGGGAAAATCAAAGCTCTCCCAGGATGAACAGATGGATTGGAAAATGCTGCAGAATGCTCTGAAGGTGGAGATTACCGAAGAGAATAAGATACACTGGTACGAAAGGCTTCCCCAAACATATCCGGAAGGGGCTTTGCTTGGCTGCTACATCATGCTCCTGCGGGATTTTGCTCCCTTGGAGCGAAGGATGAAATGCGTACTGGGAAGATTGAAACAGGTTCCCCGTTTTATCAATGAGGGTAAAAAGAACTTGACTAAGGGAAGAAATATCCCCAGAATCTGGGTTCAAATTGCACTGGAAATCACACTCAGTGGCAAGGAATTTTTCAAGCAGATGATACCCCGTTTTGCCGAAAAAGTACCTCGTCTCAAAAAGGAAATTCTTACGGCTAATCAAAAAGCCCTCATCGCTTTTGATGGTTATGAGAAATTCCTCAAAAACCAAATCCTTCCCCGTGCCAAAGGACAATTCGGAATAGGCATGGAGCATTTTGAATTTCTCTTGTCGGTTCATCATCAGCTCCCCTACACCACCGATGACTTATTATCTATCGGTAGCCGGATCGTCCAGCAGACTCAGGCAGAAATGAAGGAAGTAGCGAGAAAAATAAATCCCCGGAAGATCTGGGTTGATATAGTGGATGATTTGAAAAAGAAGCATCCCTCCAAAACTAATCTAGTGGGGTTTTATGAGAAGGAGATGACCAGAGCCCGTGATTTTGTCAAGAAAAAGGACTTGGTGACCATTCCCAAAGGAGAGACTCTGGCTATGATAGAAACCCCAATTTTCAAAAGGAATATCATTCCTTACGCCGCTTACATGGCACCGGCACCGTTTGAGAAAAAGCAGGAGGGATTTTTCTAGGTGACTCCGGTAAACGAAAAACTACCCCTCAAACAACAAGAGGAACAACTACAAGGACATGATACTTATGGGATCGTATTGACCGCCTTGCACGAGGCTTATCCCGGGCATCATCTTCAATTGGTGTATTCCAACCGGGTCAAATCAAAGGTGAGGAGACAATACGGTACCTCGCTTTTTGCCGAAGGCTGGGCGCTCTATTGTGAAGAACTGATGTATGAGCAAGGTTTTTATACCAAACCGGAAACCCGATTGCTCCAGTTGAAAGATCAGTTGTGGCGAGCCTGCCGGGTGGTGATTGATGTCAGTATACATACTCACAAGATGAGTTTCAACCAAGCAGTGGATAAGCTGGTAAAGGTGGCAAAATTGGAAAAGACCAACGCCATTGCCGAAGTGAAGAGATACACCTACACTCCCACCCAACCGATGACCTATATTATGGGTAAAATTGAGATTTTAAAATTACGGAGCGATTACAGAAAACTGAAAGGCAAGGCTTTTAACTTAAAGAAATTTCACAATCAGCTCTTAAGTTATGGTACCATACCGGTTCAAATGGTCAGGGAGCAAATGCTGGAGTCCTGATATTGAAATGTTCATGTTGTGTCAGGTTCTACAGATTTGTTCTAAGGAGGTTTATAAAAATGATTCAAACCCTTTCAGGTTTACTAACACCTGCAATAGCTGTAATAACAGCTTCAATTCTTGTTTTCCAGTATTTGTTAGCAAAAAGACGTTGGCGATTGGATTTGTATGATAGAAGATATCCAGTCTATTTAGCATCTATGGAGTTCTTGTCTTTGATAATGCAAAACGCAAACGTTTCGAGGGAAGAGTTAGTTAAATTCCTTAGGAATTGCAAGGACAAAGAGTTTCTTTTTGGAAATGATGTAAAAGAGCATTTGGAAGAGCTTTATAACAAGGGTGTCGATTTAATGCGACATACGAGTTTGACTGAAGCGGGGAACATGGAAGAAGAGAAACGATTAAAATGGATAGACGAGGAAATGAACTTGATTGCTTGGTTCGGGAACCAATTTGATGTTTCGAAACGAATATTTGGGGCATATCTTGCAATCACTAAGAAGTAGCTAAAGGACAATTATCGCTCACACCTCGTTTACGGTCTTGATAAATTAAACCCCAAAGAGATACAATATCCGGGTACGCAGGGTGCCTGCCCTACAAGAGATTATAGTTGTTTTAAGAACAACAGAAAATGGAGTGAATTATGGCACATTATAAAAAACTAATCGGAAAGAAATGTTACCTCTCCCCTTGCAGTATTGAGGATGCGGAGAAATGGACAGAATGGGACAACGATATGGAAGTGGCACTTCCGTTGGGAGATGAAGCATATATGCTTTATTCTTTAGACAAGGAGAAAGAGATCATAGCGGATGTCATAAAGAAGCAAGATCATGTTTTCGTTATAATCGATCTTCAAACGGATACCATGATCGGGCATTGTGCGCTTTTTGTAGTAGACCGGGTCGATAGAAAAGCCATGTTCGGGATTTCCATCGGAGATAAAAGCTATTGGAATAAGGGATATGGCCAGGAAGCAACCAAGCTGATACTCGATTACGGATTCAATCTACTTAACCTTAATAGCATCATGCTCGGGGTGTTCTCATATAACCAGCGGGGAGTGAACTGTTATAAGAAAGTCGGCTTTAAGGAGATCGGACGAAGAAGACAAGCCAGAATCATAGGCGATAAGAAATATGATATCATTTTGATGGATATTCTGGCAGAGGAGTTTGAGTCTGTTTATGTGAAAAAGGTCATGGACAAGCAAAGCGGTTAGGATCATTCGATTCAGAAGTAGATAACTGATGCACGAAATAAATGAACTTCTCAAGTCATTTGGAATTTCTAAACCATCCTTATTACTTGACAAAAATAGGGTGCTTAGCAACATAGACAAAATGGCCAATAAGGCTAAGACCGCTGGTGTTAGATTCCGGCCCCATTTCAAGACCCACCAGTCTGTGGAAATCGGCAATTGGTTCAGAGACTTTGGTGTGACAGCAATCACAGTCTCTTCCCTTGATATGGCAATGTATTTTGCCAAACACGGTTGGTCGGATATTACCGTTGCCTTCATCACAAATTTACTGGAGATAAATAATATCAACGAACTGGCAGGTAGGATCAAGCTCAATCTGCTGGTTGATTCGGAACAGATCCTCTCCATATTGAATCAGCAACTAAAGTATCAGGTGGGAATGTGGATAAAAATCGATACCGGATATCACAGAACAGGTGTATCGTGGGAAGATTTTGATACTCTACAGTCACTTGGTGAAAAGATAAGGACCTCTCCCCTGCTTGATTTCCATGGATTGCTTACCCATGCCGGACATAGTTACAGAGCAAAATCATTGGATGGGATCCGCAAGATACATGAAGAGACAGTATCTAGAATGTTGTCAGCCAAAGATTATATAGAGGATATCGGAATTGAGTCCTGCGAAATTTCTGTAGGTGATACACCAACCTGCAGTCTTGCAGATGATTTTACTGGTGTGGATGAAATCAGGCCGGGCAACTTCGTTTTCTATGACCTGATGCAGGAAAAGCTCGGTTCATGTGCCGAAAATGAGATTGCGGTTGCAGTTGCCTGTCCCGTGGTTGGGAAATATAAGGATAGAAATCAAATAGTCATATATGGGGGAGCAGTTCATCTTTCGAATGCAAACATGCTTGATAGAAATAGAAAGCAGATATTCGGATACTTGACCAGTTTTCAAAATGGTACATTTGGCCCTATCAATAAAAATGCTCCTGTGGTTTCCTTAACACAGGAGCATGGTATAGTCTCGGTTGATAATGAACTCTTTAACGAAATCGATGTGGCAGATTTTGTGTTTGTATTTCCGGTTCATTCCTGTCTGACCTGTAATCTATATAAGGAATATCATAGTTTACAGGGGGAAATCATATCCTGTCTATAATATTGAATCAACGATTCTTTCTGATTTCATCTAAATTGGTTTTCGCTATCGGCGCCATCTTGAAAAATTCCGAGAGCTTGTCACAGGCATATTCCTCGCAATATGCGCAATTCTTTACCTTTTTTCCTTTTCCGCATTTCCTGATCTCGCAGATTTTGCAGTAATTGAAAAGTTTATCCGAATCTACAATACAGCCCATACAGTTGATATCTTCTGGCTTTAGATCGGCTTTGAATTCCTTGGACCAGGTTTCTGCAACTTTTCTTCTTTCCTCGTCATCGTTTTTCTGTGTGGCGATTAACGCCGGACATTCGGAACAGGTCAGCCCGCAAATGGATATCATCTTTTCCATTGGTTCTCCTTTAATTATTGGTTTTAACTTAAATTCCCTTCACCCTAACCCTTTCCCCTCAAGGGGAGAGAGTACAAGGTATCCGTTGTTTGTGTTCGTTTTATCCGTTCAATCCGTTTAATCCGTTGACAGGTTACATCCGTGACTTCTCAATCCCATACTCTTTCATCTTCAGCCGTAGTGTGTTTCTATGTATTCCTAAAATCTCCGCACTTTTGTTTAGATTCCAGTCGCTTGCGATCAAGATATTCAATATATGATTTTTTTCCATTTCTCTTAGAGATAAATTTATGGATGAGGATATTTCTCTTGATTTGGTTAATCCTAAATATGGCAGATCATTTTTATCTATGACATCGGTCCGGGAGAGAACCACTCCCCTTTCGATCACATTCTCCAATTCCCGCACGTTTCCTGGCCAATCGTAATTTAGGATTATATCCTTAACCTCCGGGGTGATTCCGTTGACCTTTTTTCCGCATTTCAGATTAGCCTTCCGGATAAAGTGGTCTGCCAGTACCAGAATGTCTTCTTTCCTTTCCCTCAAAGGAGGGATTAATATAGATATCACGTTCAAACGATAATACATATCTTCTCTGAACCTTTTTCCTTTGATCTTCTCTTCCAGATCCTGATTGGTTGCGGAGATTATCCGCACATCTACCTTCAATGTCTCTTTGCCTCCCAATCTTTCGAATTCCTGTGATTCCAAAACTCTTAAAAGCTTAACCTGCGTCTCCAGTGGGATATCTCCGACCTCATCCAAGAAGAGTGTTCCCCCGTCTGCCAGCTCGAATCTCCCCTCTTTCCTTCTTATTGCTCCGGTGAAAGCACCCTTTTCATGTCCGAATAGCTCTGCCTCAAAAAGAGTCTCCGGCAGTGCAGCACATGAAACTGCCACGAATCTTTTGTCTGTCCTGTCGCTTAAGGCGTGAATTGCTCTTGCCACTATCTCCTTCCCGGTACCGCTTTCCCCTCTTATCAAGACGGTCGACTTGGTCTTCGCCACCCGGGAAACCGTGCTCAGCACTTCATTTATAACCTGACTGCTACCGATTATCTGCAAATCCTTGAACTTACCCTCTAATTCTTCTTTTAAGTACTTGTTTTCCTGAAGTAGATAGTATTTCTCCAAAGCTTTGCTAATATTTAACTTTAATTCATCCAGGTTAATGGGTTTGTTGACATAATGATATGCCCCCAATCTCATGGCGTCCACGGCTGTCTCAACTGTCCCATAAGCAGTCATCATGATAACTTGGATTTCGGTATTCATTTCCTTGAGTTTCTTAAGAAGTTCGATTCCGTCCATACCGGGCATCTTTAAATCAAGAAGTGCTATTTCGAAATTGTTGTTCTGGCATAGAATTATCGCTTCTTTGCCCGATTCAGCAGTCTTCACACTGAAGTCTTGTTTTTCCAGAAAACCAGCTAACATCTGTCTCTGTGCTTCCTCATCGTCCACCACTAAAATTCTATATAGTGCCATAGTTTAGCGTCGTTCTCCTTCTCAACTTTTGCTCTTCTTTTCTTGAAGCAAATCAAGATGTTAGAAAGAAAGGGTAATGATAATCATTATTATCTACGATATCGGTAATTCAATGGTAAAAGTAGTTCCTTTTCCAATTTCGCTTTCCACTTCGATTGTACCTTGGTGATCCGTGATTATTCGATAGGCAATAGCCAAACCCAGTCCGGTCCCTTTCTCTTTTGTGGAGAAGTATGGCTGAAAAATCTTCGAAATATTCTCCCGGCTGATCCCCGAACCTGAATCTGCAATCTGGATTATTAAGTCCTTTTGTGCATTATCCTGATTAACCTGGATTTTTAATTCTCCGCCCTGCTGCATAGCTTGTATACCATTCAGCATTATGTTTAAAAGAGCCTTTTTCATTTCATCCGGATCAATTCTTACTTCGGGAAGTTTATCCACTATCCTTATCACCCGGATATTCTTCTCACCGGCTTCTAATTCCGCCAAGCTTATCACTTCATTTAAGAACTTATTCATTTCGGTTTTGACCAAACTTAGTTTCTGGGCTTTGGCTAGACTCAAGAATTGATTTACGATATTATCCAGTCTTTTTATTTCGTCTAAAACCGTTTTGATAAAAGATATATATTCTTCCTGATCCTTCTGGGGTACAAATTCGGACCTTAGTCTTTGTACCGTTATCGATATTGCATTCAGAGGGTTCCTTATCTCGTGGGCTACGCCGGCGGCTAAATTTCCTAAGGCCGATAGTCTTTCAGCTCTTTTTGCTTCTTCCTCATATCTTTTAAGTTCGGTGATATCGTGAATTACCGCAACCGCTCCCCTGAATCTATTTTCCTCATCAAATAAACACGAACTCCCAATTATCAAATTCCTATATTCGCCCGAAGCAGTCTTAATGGATATTTCAACATCTCGACTGGCTCGCTTTTTTTCTTGAGTCTGTTTCAGTAAGCAGGGATCATCCGGGAATATGGTGTTATAATCCTGGTTAATGGCATGACTCTTGGTTACTCCAAACAAGTCTTCAACCAGACGGTTCAACATGATAATCTTCCCCCTCTCATCCACTGCCATCACTGCACTATGCATGGCTTCGAGCACATTTCCGGTTAAAGTTTTAATTTCTTTATACGATCGATCCAAAACAAAATAATTCTGGTTGATAATCACTAAACCAATGATCAAAAATCCGAGAAAAAACAGAACCACCGAAAAAAGTATCATCTGTTTTTGATAACTGGAAGACACCCTTATGTATCCGTCCATTGAAAAACCGATCCGGAAAAGTCCGGAAGGTATATCCTCGGATTTGAAGGCTTGAACTACCTCCAGTACATCTTTTCCGTCAAACGACGTAATTCTGTTTTTCGCTACCCCGGTAGATAGCGCCTCTTGTAAGAACGGATCCTGTTCGATTTTCAGCATCTTTTCCACTTTTTTGGATGCCAGCACAATCCCATCCATCGATTGCAGAACGATATACTCCACGCCACTTTCCTGGCTTATTTTCTGGATGAGATACCCGATGCCGATTTCCCTTTTAAAGTTTTCCATATAAGCGGGCGCTGCTATCACCACCACAGCACCTTTACCTTTTGCTCTTTTCACTGCAGCTGCATAGCTATTCTCCGCCAGAAGGGTTTTGGCTTCGATCCCAAAGACCACCGAATTTTCACTGCCATCCAAGATCTCCTTTAGGGAGTGATTCACTGAATCAGTGGAATCTTGATAAAAGGTTTCATCTAAGGGGTGGCTGCTATACACCAATCTGGCATTCCGATCCAATATATCAACCCTCAAGAGATCATTTTCTTCAGCGATATTCTCCAGTTTGACATTGGTCACTCCGCCATCCTTTTCTATCCGGCTTACCAAGTTGGCAATGTCTTTAAGCCTTCTCCCTACCAACTCTTCCAATAAAGCATTTGCCCGGACCGTATTTTGGCTGGATAAAATCAAGCTCTCCATAAGAGCATTGCCTTCCGTTTCCATCACCTGAAGCATATTGGATTTGTTCTTCCGGATGCCAAAAAACGCGGTCAAAAAAAGGATCAGACCCAAAAGAAGGGTAATGATGATCACGTATCTGATTCTTATGTTTGCTAGAAATCTGGTGGTATGAGGGAAAGGCATAATGTATTAGCTATAGTCAAGGTAAATCGGTTTATTTTGAGACTTATGCTGTGACAAAGCCCGGGTTTTTCGGATTAAGATGAGTGTTTATGATTTTAAGTGATAACCCTTCAAACCAGATCAGATCGAAGAATGATTAAACTATCTTCAGCATCATAAGCAGCAGGGTAATGCTCAGAGCTGTCAAAACCACTACGGTTATCCAGGTTAATATATTAAGGACTATACCATTACAATACGTACCCATGATCTTTTTATTATTGACGAGTATCAACATAAAAACCAAGACCAGGGGAAGGACAATACCGTTCAAAACTTGAGAGACAAACATGATGGATATTAGTGGGAAATTGGGCCAGAGTACCAGTCCTGCTCCCAAAAAGATCAAAATGGAATAAAGCCCGTAATACTGGGGAGCCTCGGAGAATTTCTTGTTTACCCCTTCTTCCCATCCCATTCCTTCGCAGACCATATAGGTGGTGGAAAGTGGCAGAATAGATGCGGCAAAGAGCGACGCATTAAGAAGACCGAAGGCAAAAAGATAGGAACAATACTTGCCGGCCAATGGCGCCAGTGCCAAAGCCGCATCTTTAGCGGTCTCGATCCGGATCCCGGCCTTAAAAAGGGTAGAAGCACAAGCAACGACGATGAACAGAGCCACGATATTGACGATAAAACTCCCGGATATGACATCCGCTTTGGAGTATTTGTAATTCTCTAGCTTGATTTCTTTTTCCACCACCGCGGACTGAAGATAAAACTGCATCCAGGGAGCGATGGTGGTGCCGATTACTCCAATCAGTACGCCGTAACTCTCGGTAGAGAATTTCAGCTCAGGATTCAGTATGCTGGTTTTGACTATGGCCCAATCCGGTTTGGCTAAAATCCCCGATATGATATAACTGACATAAAAAACACAAGCTACCAGAAATACTTTTTCCACCGATTTGTAATTTCCCTTCAGTACCAGTAACCAAACGAATATCGCTCCCAGAGGAACGGAGATGTATTTGGAAACGTTGAATATCTCCATGCTTGCGGCTATGCCGGCGAATTCGGCGATGACATTACCGAAATTGGTGATTATTATTGCCAACAAAAGGTAAAAGGTCACTTTTACCCCAAAACGTTCTCGGATCAAATCAGATAGACCCTTGCCCGTAACCACCCCCATGCGGGCACACATCTCCTGGATGATGATCAGCGCCAGGGTGATCGGAATAAGCGACCAGATCATTGAATAACCGAAATGCGCCCCGGCTATGGAATAGGTGGTTATTCCACCGGCGTCATTATCAACATTGGACGTGATTATCCCCGGACCGATAACTGCCATGAAGATCAGCCAGGTTTTCCAGCGAGCTTTTAAAGATAGACCTTTATTCATTTTTGGATAATCTGAAGGATTGATCCTCTCCCCTTTTTACCCTCGTCTGCGTTAGATGGCGAGGGGACAAAGGAGGTGAAGTTTCAGATTTATTCGCCGAATTCAGGGAAGATCGATTCCACACCGTCGCTTAATGTTATTATTCCCTTCATCCGTTCTTTTTCATCAACAATCGGGATCGCCAGGAACTTATATTTCTTGAAAATCTCGGCAGCTTCCTTCACCGATTCATCCACCTTCAACTGGATGATGTTTTTGTTCATAAAACTGCTTATTTGCGTATCGGGCGAATGCAAGATCAGATCACGCAAGGTCACCACTCCCACCAGTTTCTCTTTATCGTCTACTATATAAACATAGGCAATGCTGTCCAGCGGTTTGTCCGAATGCTTGAAAGTTTCCATAGCCTTATCCACATTATCGGTCAAAAGACAAGAGATGTAGTTGGGAGTCATGATGCTGCCCGTGGTCCCCTCTTCGAAAGTTAAAAGCTCCTCCAGCTCTTCTCTCTTTTCCTCTTCCAGACCTTCGATCAAACCCCTCTTTTTCTCTTCGGAGAGATCGGAAAGAAGATCTGCGGCCTCATCCGGCTCCATCTCTTCGATGACATCGGAAGCTCTTTCTTTAGATAGACTCTCAATCAACGAGACCCTGGTTTGATCATCCACCTCTTCCAAAGTATTCGCTTGTGCCTCCACATCCAGGGCCCCGAACACATATGATCTCCGATGCCGATCCAACTCCTCCAGGATATCTGCCAGATCGGAAGGGTGAATATCGGACAGGGTGCGATGGGTCACATTCAGCTTTAAAGCCTGTTTATAAGGATCATGTGACAAAGGTTGGATGAACTTCCAAGATAGAAGCTTGTTGGGAACCTGATAGGCGAAAAGCCAGTTAGTTAAGACATCAACGTAATGGACCCAACCCATACGACGAAAGATGCCTCTGATACCGAAATCCACGTGCACTACTCTCAGCTGCCCCTCGGCTAACAAAAGATGGAGATCATTCACCCGCTCGATTTTAGCGCCATAAGTGTCGACCACCTGTTTATCCAGAATCTCATCCTTGAGCAGTATCTCCTCTCCTTTGGTTTTCGAAGGATCGGTTGAATCCGGTGTCTTTCCCATTGTCTGGTTTTCCGCGCCCGGTTTTAAGCTGATTACCCGGCCATTGATGCTTTCTACCGCCTGCCAGGGAAAAAAGACAACCTTCTCCCCTCGTTTTTGCCGGACACGAACCGAAACCACCGCAGGAAATATCTCACCCAGCTTTACCCTCAAATCGACTACTTTACCGATGATCTTTCCTTCGGAATCGATCACCCTTCGGTTCAAAATATCCGAAAAGAAAACGAACATTTTAAGGGCTTCTGTTTGAACATCAATATTCATGGCTAAATGAGATTAATATCTCCCAACCTTCGGAGAAATTGAACTTTTGGATTAAGACCCCCTTCGTCCGGCTACCCCCATATTAGATGATCGGCGTTAATCAAATAACTTCTTAATTCCCCAGATGATTAAGAGCACCGGCCAAAAACGGACGATGTCATATTCGAGATATCCGAAATTACGCAGCAATATCAATCCGCCGAGCACTATCAATATCAACCCCCAGAATAATTTGCTGCTCCTGTGATATTTAGAGAATTCCGACATGTTAACCTCCTTTATTAAGTTCCCGCATAATATTATATACCCGGATGGTTGTCAATCAAAAAAGGTCGATATCTATTAAACGAAACTATCAACGTCAGGTTGCATCAAACCAGAAACCGAAAATCAAATTATCCGGGGATTTCACGGATATCGGATATAGTTTTGTTCACAGACATCCGTAGTTCATTATAGCATCCATGAGGTGAGCTTCAAAAGAATAAAATCTCCTCACAAAGCAGTTGACAATATGATTTATAGGTTTATATTAAAAATCTATTTCGAATAGGTTAATTTATCTTTTATGGGAATAATAAGGAGGAAATAATGGCAACCGAAACCATCATAACTATCGAAAATATCAAGGAAAAATTGGGTAAGCTCAAGGAGTATCTTTGATCTGGAGGGAAAAGAGAAAAAGATTAAGGAACTGGAAAAGTTGTCTTCCGAGCCTAACTTCTGGAATGATTCCCAGAAAGCCCAGGTGGTTTTAAAAGAGATCAGCGAACTTAAGAAATGGTCCGAGAGGTGGCAAAAGCTCTACCAAGAGGCAGAAGAGGTTTCTTTGCTCCAGATCATGGCGGAGGAAGAAAAGGATGCTCAAGCGGAAGCGGAAGTAAACGCCGATCTGGTAGAATTGAAGAAAGAGCTGGATGCGTTTGAATTTCTGACGGTTCTTTCCGGGGAAGATGATTCAAAAAATGCCCTCCTGGCTATTCATTCTGGAGCGGGGGGAACAGAGTCCCAGGATTGGGCGCAGATGCTTTTGCGCATGTATACCCGATGGGTGGAAAGAAAGGGATTCAAATATGAGACAATTGATTTTCTTGCCGGAGAGGAAGCCGGGATCAAAAGCGTTACTCTGGAGATAACCGGGGAATATGCCTACGGATATCTGAAAGCCGAAAGCGGGGTTCACCGGCTGGTGCGCATCTCCCCTTTCGATGCCAACCAGAGGAGACATACTTCTTTTGCCTCGGTATTCGTCTATCCGGAAATTGAAGATAATATCACGGTCGAAATAAAAGATGATGATATAAAGTTCGAAGCCTTTCGTGCTTCCGGTGCCGGGGGGCAACATGTGAACAAGGTCTCCTCCGCAGTTCGGATCACCCATATACCAACTGGGATTGTGGTTCAATGCCAATCCGAGCGTTCGCAGTTGAGGAACAAAGAAAATGCCCTGAAGGTTTTAAAATCCAGATTATATCAACTCTACAAAGACGAAGAGGATAAGAAATTAGAGAAACTTGAAAGCCAGAAAAAAAAGATAGAATGGGGAAGCCAGATCCGGTCCTACGTATTTCACCCCTACACCATGGTCAAAGATCATCGAACCAATGCGGAAACCGGAGATGTGCAGGCAGTGATGGATGGCGCTATCGACCGGTTTATCGAAGCCTATTTAAGCCAAAAACCGGAAGAGAAGTAAATCGAAACATAATGCTATGAATAGAGCAATTTTGTCCATAACGGTTTTAATAATTTTAACTTCATTAAGCCTCTCAGTCGCAAAGTCTGGAGACCTGAAGATCGTCCACGAAAACCGAGCGTTCTATATCATGTTTCCAGATAGTAATAAATCTTATATAGTTGGAGAACATGGCGGTGGTGCTGATAATGCAGCGGTACTTTCCCCTGATGATAAGTATGTGTTTTATACCGATGGTAATGAGACAGGTTTCGAATCGTCTGGAAAGGATCTGTTTTATTATAAACCTAAGAGCACTGAAAGGATATTTCTCCACCGACTTTCTGGATATGTACAAAATGTCCATTGGGTTATAAAGAATGGACATAATTACCTCATATTTCTTGAGATAAAGGCAGGATATGATAAAACTACAATAGACCTTTTTGATTTCGATGAACGAAAGATGTTATTGAAAATGAAAGGGGAGGGATTCGAGGAGATAGAATATTCTGATTGTTTTCGCTTAAAGGACGAACAAGGAACTATTAAGACGGATTCAATGCTATGTATGGATTCGATTCTTGCTCAAAGTAATCCAGGCAAGTACAATATCGAAAGCTATGAAGGTTGGGTCTACCCAAATTTTCTATACCTTTCTATCAGAAAGGAACCTTTTCTCAATCCGGATTACTATTGGGATAATATTCAAGACTACTCTCCGCAGAATTCTAAGGGATTAGGAATATGTTTTCCTTCAAATCATAATAACTGGACTATCTATTGTCTTAATACAGATTCCAAAAGCTGGATTGGTGTGTTGAATCATAGAACAAATCTCTTCCAGCTTTCAGATTCGGCGACAACAGGAGAGTATAAATACAATTTCAGTTGGTCGGACGACGAAAACTTACTCGGCTTTATCAAAAAGTATCCCGATAACTCTCAAGAATTAATTATTTTGGAATTTCTCGGAGATTCAAGTTACACGATAAAAGACCAATTGAAATTCAAGGAAGAAAGAGATGTGGAGCTAATAGGTTGGTCAACTTTGAAAGGTGGGTTTGAGTATATGATCGGAGAAAAGGAGCTTCTCAAAATTCAGAAGTAGGGAGACGAAATCTATGCTTTGCTGGAAATGCGGTCAAACCGTGGAGGTGACAGAGAAAATACTAAGGAAAGATGTCTGTCCACAATGCGATTCCGATTTGCGCTGCTGTTTTAATTGCAAATTTTATGACAAAGTAGCATATCACCAATGCAAGGAACCGGAGACGGAATGGGTACGATACAAGGAGAAGGGCAATTTCTGCGATTACTTCCTACCCAAACAGGCTTTTTTCAAAAAGGAAGAAAAAACACCACCCAAAGATGACACAAAAGATAAATGGAATTCACTTTTTAGGGATGAACCCTGATTATATTAAGGATGTAATAATTGTGTTTGAATGAAATAACCTTAATATCTATAATGCCGGTTTTTTGGAATTAGCTTTTTTCTATTACAATTAGATGTTGCCGGACTCGTATAAAGAATAGTCACATGCTTAGATATCTCTAAGAAGGAGGTTCAATAAATTGAAGAACGTCCCATACTTCCTGACGACTTTGATCATCGGAGTTTTGATCTTCTCCTGTTCATCCGGTTCTAATAACCGGAAAACCGAGCAGGAGCTTTATACCCAGGCGCAGGATTTTTCGGAAAAAGGTGATTTTCAATCGGCCATTAAAGCCTATCAAGAGATTTTGAAACTATATCCGCAAAGCTCCCGGTCTTATAAAGCCCAATTTTTGATCGCCTTCGTTTACTCGGAAAACTTAAAAGACAAAGAAAAGGCAAAGGAAAATTATCAAATTCTGCTGGTTAAGTATCCTAACTGTGATTTGACCGATGATGCCAAGTATATGCTTAAAACCATGGAAAATGACAGTCTCCCCACTATTCCCGACGATAGTTTATCTTCGACCGATTGAGATTTGAAAGAGTCTTTTGAAAGTTGAAGTTTGAGACAAGCCATATTGCAAACATGTAAATACCAGCGTTTACCTTAAGTCAAGCGCTGGTGTTTTTATGATATGATCCAGCAGGTGAATCGAAGATTTCCTTTGATAAGAGGTAACCATAATGCCCGGGATAGCTGGAATAGTCGAACTTGACGGGAGATTGGATTTGGAAGCAAGGCTCGGCAGCATGTTGTCCTTGATGCAGCATGAGAGCTGGTATAAGCTGTCTCGACTGCACCAAAAATCCATAGCTTTGGGTAAAGCATTAGCCGGAATAATAGACTCTAGTCCTCAGCTGTCTTCAATCCCGACAAGTCCTTATGTTTGGTAATGTACGGAGAAGTGTATGATTACCGGGATCATTCGAATCATATTAACGAAAGTAGCCGAGAAATTAAAGAAAAAAGTTTTCACAACCGGAGAGGATAAACGTAGATATGTAGATTATGGCCAGTGGATGCGTACCTAACTTAAGGGTTTTCTGGTTTCGATTCTTTCAAGCGATAGATTTTTAAGCCGGGGATATTTTAATCCCGTTTATGTAAAATAAATAGTGGAACAGCATCTATCCGGAAAGCAGGATTATTCGTCGGGACTGGGAGATCTTTTGACTTTCGAAATATGGAATCAATTGTTTATCGACAAACTTGGAAAACCTTAGAACCTGCTTCGAACCGGAGATAAAGTAACAAGTTAAAACTTCCACCCCAGGTTTTAATTCGATATAAAAACGTACAAACTTAAGGATTTTTGCTTGACAGAATAGTTTATTGTAGTATATTGATGAATTTGTAGAAAGGAGAGGTAAATGAAAACCTATATACCCAGTATTACTGAAATCGAAAGAAAATGGTTCGTTATCGATGCCCAGGACAAAATATTAGGCAGGGCCGCTACCAAAGCAGCCACTTTACTTATGGGGAAAGGCAAGCCCATGGTAACCCAACATTTGGACGTGGGAGATTTTGTGGTGGTGGTAAATGCAGACAAGGTGATACTTTCCGGCAAGAAGGAGAATACTAAAACGTATTACCAGTATAGCGGTTACCCGGGGGGATTGAAGTCGACCGTATTTTCCAAATACCTGAAGGAAAAACCGGAAGAGCTTTTCCGGGATGCGGTATGGGGTATGCTTCCCAAAAACCGGTTGGGACGGAAGATGTTTTCCAAGCTTTTCGTATACCGGGGAGATACGCACCCGCATCAGGCTCAAAAACCGGAGCCTATTAAGGTATAAAAGCAGATTTTTTCACATCCTCAGCCAGAAAAAGGAGAGGATCAGAACATAAAAGCAAAATCATTTTCGAGGAGGATAATTTGGCAACTGTTGCATATCAAGCTACCGGAAGAAGAAAGACATCCACAGCCATGGTCAGGTTGATGCAAGGCACAGGTAAGATGCTGATTAACGGGAAACCGATGCAGCAGTATCTGACCAAGGACGATCTGATGGTTTTGGTGTTAAAACCTTTGGAAGTAACCGGCATGGTGGGAAAAGTGGATGTCATAGGTTCTGCCAGAGGCGGCGGTCTCACCGGTCAAGCCGGATCAATTCGTTTAGCCATCGCCCGGGCTTTGGTGAAGATGAACGAGGAGCTCAGAAAATCTTTGAAGAAGGCCGGACTCCTTTCCAGAGACCCCCGGATGGTAGAAAGAAAGAAATACGGACAGGTGAAGGCGCGAAAGAGATACCAGTATTCGAAGAGATAATAGTAACCGTCAAATTCACACATCAGCCGATCCTGAAGGCGGGTCCGCTAATATGGTTTATGCGGCGCCTGGGGAGTTGACGCTGGTGGAAGTTAAAAACCAAAAGGAGATCCATGAATATCACCATCAAAGATTTGCTGGAAGCGGGGGTGCATTTTGGGCACCAGACCAAACGGTGGAATCCCAAAATGAAAAAGTTTATTTTCACTTCCCGGAACGGTATCTATATTATCGATCTGCAGAAGACCCTCACCTGTCTGGAGATGGCCTGCCAGAAGGTAAAAGAGGTGGTAAGCGAGGGTAAAAGTATCTTATTCGTCGGAACAAAAAAGCAAGCCCAAGAGGTGGTCAAAGAGGAAGCCATAAAATGTGGTGCCTTCTATGTGACCGAAAGATGGCTGGGGGGGATGATGACTAACTTCCAGACCATAAGACTGAACATCAAAAGGCTTAGAGAACTGGAGAGCATGCGGGATGACGGGACTTTTACCAAGCTGACCAAAAAAGAGGTGTTGGGATTAGAAAAGGAGATGGGTAAACTGGAGAAATTCCTGGGAGGGATCAAAGATATGAACCGTCTTCCCGGACTTTTGTATGCGGTGGACGCCAAAAAAGAGAAAATTGCAGTGGCTGAAGCCAAAAAGCTGGGCATCCCCATAATTTCCATACTGGATACCAATTCCGATCCCGATCCGATCACTTTTCCCATTGCCGCCAATGACGATGCCATCAAATCCATCCGGGTGATCACCCGGCAGATTGCAGAAGCGGTGTTGGAAGTTCAAAAATTGAAGGAAGAGAAAAAGGAAATTCAGGAAAAAGTATAGGCATTTTTTAGTTTATATCTTAACTGGAAACTTTAATATAGAATATAGTGTTGGGGAGGATTGAATTCATGAACATCACAGCCGAACAGGTTAAACAATTAAGAGAGCAAACCGGGGTAGGGATGATGGATTGTAAAAAAGCTTTGGAGAAATCCGAAGGTGACATGGAAAGAGCCGCAAACTATCTTAGGGAACAGGGGATCGCCAAAGCCACCCAAAAAGCTTCCCGCGTAGCGAAAGACGGTTTGATATATTCCAGTATTTATTCGAAAGACCGGTCCGGGGTAATGGTGGAGCTCAACTGCGAAACCGATTTTGTGGCGCGCACGGAAGATTTCAAACAACTGGTCAAAGAGATCACCGACTGGATCATAAACCACCAGCCCAAAGATATCAACCAGATAATCGATTCTCAAAAAGGAAAGCTGGATCAAACCATAGCCAAGCTGGGTGAGAATATCAGCGCCAAAAGATTTGCCCTGCTTAAACTCCCGGATAAATCCTTCGGATTAATCCAAAGTTACATTCATCCCGGTGATAAGCTGGGAGTTTTGGTGGAGCTTAGGTGCCAAACGGATAATTGCGCTCAAAATCCGGAGTTTAGGCTACTGGCCAAGGACCTCTCCATGCAGGTTGCCGCCACCAATCCTCTGGTAGTTTCCCGGGATAAGCTTGATTCCGAAATGCTCAACAAAGAAAAGGATATCTATCGCACTCAGGCTATAAACGAGGGAAAACCAGAGAAAATTTTGGATAAAATCGTACAGGGCAAACTGGAGAAATATTTCCAGGAAGTTTGCCTTTTAGAACAGCCCTTTGTAAAAGATCAGGATCATTCGGTAAAAGACAGAATAGCCGAAACGGAAAAAAAGTTGGGTGAAGAGATAACCGTGGGAGAGTTCTTTCGATTCCGCCTGGGTGACGAAACCAGTTAAAATCGTATTCTCTCCGGTTAATCCATGACATTCGGGACGATTCGAATAATGCATCCTGCCGGAGGCGGGGAATCGCCCCATATTTCTCCGTAGTAAATAACTTGAAAAACATACCAATCACCCGGTTGGATCATAGTGGAAAAGCCATCCTATAAAAGAATTCTTCTCAAGCTTTCCGGAGAGGCGTTTTCCGGAAATCAACATGAGGGGATTATTGACCCAAAAGCAATCTCCTTTATTACCAAACAGATCCAATCGGCAAAAAAGCTGGGGGTGGAATTAGCCGTCGTCGTGGGCGGGGGCAACATCATCCGGGGACAGCTGACTAAATTGGGGACGATTGACCGGGTGTCGGCCGATCACATGGGAATGCTTGCCACTATTATCAATGCTTTAGCCCTTCAGGACAGTTTGGAAAATTTGGGTATGTCAGCTCCGGTGATGAGCGCCATAAACGTTATCACCTTGACCGAACCTTACGCCAAAAGGGAGGCGGTCCGGCATCTGGAGTCGGGAAAAGTGGTGATACTCGCCGGAGGAACCGGCAATCCCTATTTCACCACCGATACCACCGCTGCGCTCAGAGCCACCGAGATCGAGGCGGAGGTGGTGATGAAAGGAACCAAAGTGGACGGAATTTATGATTCCGACCCGGTAAAAAATCCCGCAGCCCGGATGTTCGAGCAGCTGACTTACCTGGAGGTGTTGAATCGAAGGTTGAAGGTGATGGATCTAACCGCTATTTCTCTTTGTATGGAAAACAATCTCCCCATAATTGTATTTAATATGCAAAAGGAAGATAATTTTAGAAACATCCTTCTGGGTGAAAGAATAGGAACCAAGGTCACCGGGTAAAGGCAAGGTTTTCCCTTAAATTCGAAATCATAAAGCAAAATTACCGGTTAACTCGATGTGAAGACACTCTCAATTCTACTAACTAAAAAGGTAGGAGAATATGGAACTAAAAAAAATCTATACCGAAACAGAAGAGAGAATGAAAAAGGCGATTGAAGCCATCCGAAAAGAGTTTGCCTCCATTCGTACAGGGAAAGCCACCACCGCCCTTTTGGATGGAATCAAAGTAGATTATTATGGCACCCTTACACCCTTGTCGCAGGTGGCTAACATCGCTGCTCCCGACGCACGGCTTTTGGTGATCCAACCCTGGGAGAAGAAAATGATCCCGGAAATAGTCAAAGCCATACAAAAATCGGATTTGGGACTCAATCCGCAGAGCGATGCCAACGTGATCCGGCTTCCCGTCCCTACCCTGACCGAGGATAGGCGAAAGGATTTGGTAAAACTGGTAAAGAAGATAACTGAAGATGGAAAAGTGGCTTTAAGAAATATTCGGCGTGATTCCAACGAAGCTTTGAAAAAAGCAGAGAAGAGCAAAACCATCTCGGAGGACGATTCCCGCAAAGGTCTCGAACAAGTGCAAAAGATCACTGAAGACTACATTGCAAAGATAGAAGAGTTGCTGGTTAAGAAAGAACAGGAGATCATGGAGATTTGATTCCTGCATGGAAGCAGGAAATAGATTTCATAGAAAAGGGAATTCATCCCTTTTCATAACGGAGGGAATCTATCCCTGCGGATAGAGTTTTTAATAATCCCTGAGGATAGTCCAATTTAGTACGTGCCCATCCGAAAAGGGTAGGTGGTATTAATTGTCCAACGAAATAGACAAACTTAAAGATGCTATCTTAAAAAAAGGGAATCTTCCGACCCATGTAGCTATAATTAT
Source organism: uncultured candidate division Zixibacteria bacterium (assembly GCA_903908285.1). Classification (GTDB taxonomy): domain Bacteria; phylum Zixibacteria; class MSB-5A5; order MSB-5A5; family SM1-73; genus CAIVRH01. The sequence goes on along the minus strand of CAIVRH010000048.1, from coordinate 1,388 downwards.
GGACGGCAACGGAAGATGGGCTAAAAGAAGAGGGCTTCCCCGGATTGCCGGCCATAAAGCCGGTGTCAAAGCGGTGAAAAGGGTGGTGGAAGCCGCAGGTGAATTAGGCATCTCCATATTGACTCTCTTTACTTTTTCCCACGAAAACTGGAAAAGGCCCAAGCAAGAAGTTTCTGCCATTATGAAGCTCTTGTACGAGACCACCAAGAGGGAAATCAACGAGCTGGATAAGAACAACGTAAAGCTGATCACCACCGGAAGGATCGAGGAGCTTTCTCCGCAAAGGCGGGACATTCTGGAAAAAGCCAGGGAACAGACAAAAGATAACACCGGCTTGATCTTGAATCTTGCCTTGAATTACGGCGGCAGAACGGAAATTCTGGATGCGGTTAAGCTCATCGCCCGGGAAGTAAAGCAAGGCAAGCTGGACATCGACGACCTCAACGAAGAAAATTTTGCTAAATATCTTTATACCAACGGTCTCCCCGACCCCGATCTTTTGATCCGCACCTCCGGAGAGAAGCGAATCTCCAACTTCCTTTTATGGCAGACTTCTTATACCGAGTTATACATAACCGACGTTCTCTGGCCAAATTTCACCGCCAAGGATTTTTACGAAGCTATCTGGGACTACCAGAATAGAGAAAGACGGTTCGGAAGAGTATAATTCTGTAACCACTACGAAAATTCCTCAAATAGTTACGTTATCAATGCGGCTAAAGCCGAAGTCATATATATTATTTTCAATCCGTCAGTTAAAACTGACGGCAATAGATTTTCTTGCAAGGCTGGGAGTACCGATTACGAACTGCTGATCCCCTCTCCCATAAGAGGCTGTGTCATAATTCAGTTTTTTGTAGCCGCAGACTTTAGTCTGCGAAAACGGCTTGTTGTATTCCAATGACTTACGCAATCTAAAGATTGCGGCTACAAAGTCAAAATCCAATTATAACACACCCTCTAAGGGAAGAGGGAATTTTTTACAGGTTGCTATTGAGCTATCGACATCCCGATCTACAAATCTTTTCCGAAGCATCTGAAGCTTCTGAAACATCTGAGGTTCATTTTTAATTTTTTTCTCACTTTTCCCTCAAGTCATTATCGGGTAAAGAATTGCATACGTTTGAAACCGATGAGTTGCTGCTGATGGCAGCATCACCTTCAGTGGAATCCGTTTGACAAGAATCAGAAGCGTCTTGGGAAATCTCATTATCAGTAGAAGCTTCGCCGTCGGTATAAACCATGCGGTTCATACCGTTGTCTGATGCAGAAGCCCTGCCTTCGGCGGGATTTTCGCTTCGCTCCAACAAGCTACCAGATGCAGAAGCCCCGCCTTCGGCGGGATTTCCGCTTCGCTCCAACAAGCTACCAGATGCAGAAGCCCCGCC
>CAIVRH010000047.1 GCA_903908285.1 uncultured candidate division Zixibacteria bacterium | reverse complement strand
GACTGCGCAATACATAAACAAAATACTTATTTCGTTCCATCGAAATCTACCTGGATTAAACCCAGACTAGATGTCCGCTCGCTGACCTCCCGTACGGGCGCTCTCCCTACGGGCGTCTGCCCAACTGAGCTACTGCCCCGGTAAATTCGGTTCGTGGTTTCTGGTTCGCAGTTAATAATGAACCAAAAACAAAAGCATTATACGGATTTTAGAGATGAAAGCAAGGATTTTTTGTTTTGCTAATATTGCTTGGGTAGAGCTAAAGCTCTACCCCTACACCTTTACCTGCAAATGATCTCCTTCCATACCCGATTTGCCTTTTCCCTCAATTCAGTCAGTCCCTGGTCATTTTTTATCACAAAATCAGCCAGTTTCTTCTTAACATTCTCCGGCAGCTGGGATTTGATTCGATCCAGCGCCTCTCTGCGTGAATAGCCTTTTTGCTCCTGCAATCTGTTGATTCTATCTTCTCTTTTTGATTGGACATAGATAAGATAGTCCAATTCCCTCTGAAGTCCCCATTCCACAATTAAGGCTGCATCTATTACCACTATTCCCTTATATTTCTTCCTTCTTAAACTTTCAGTTCCCTTTTCCAATTCTTTTAGCAAGTATGGATGGATGATCTGGTTTAATTTCTCTTTTGACTTTTTTGATGCAAATGCGATCTCTCCCAGATTTCGACGATTAAGACTACCCTTATTATTCAGGATTTCTTTGCCAAAAGTCCGGACTAATTCCTTTAGAACTAGCCGGTTTTTTTCCACCACCTCTTTACCCACCTGATCACCGGAGAGGATAATTGCCCCATTCTTATGAAAGACCTGGGAAACTTCGGTCTTTCCGCAAGCGATTCCACCGGTTATTCCAATCAGAATCATAGACTTTTCTGTCGGGTAGCTTCGCAACCCGACCTACTCCTCAAACCTCACCCCCTGTTTCCCCCTCTCCACATTTGTGGAGAGGGGGACTAAGGGAGAGAGGTTAGTTGACTACTTCGCTTCCAGCCAGTTCTGGCCCACGTTTATATCCACTTTGATCGGCACTTCTAAGTGAACGGTGTTCTCCATTCGGTCTTTGACCATTTCCTTGATAGAAACCAACTCTTCTTTATGCACCTCAAAAACCAGTTCGTCATGCACCTGCATAATCATTTTGGATTTTTTGTTTTTTAATTTTTCGGCGATTTCGATCATTACCACTTTAATTAAATCTGCAGCCGAACCCTGAATGGGAGTATTCATGGCAGTGCGCTCGGCAAACTCTCTTTTCTGCCTATTGGTGCTGTGGATCTCCGGTATATACCTTCTTCTCCCCAAGAGGGTGGTTACAAATTCCTGCTTTCGGGCCAGCTCGATCATCTCATCGATGTATGATTTGACCCGGGGATACCTTTTAAAATATATGTCGATGAACATGGCTGCATCCTGCGTGCTCATATTGGTGGATTGAGACAACCCAAAAGCAGAGACTCCGTAGATGATGGAGAAATTGGTGGTTTTAGCCAGGTCCCTTTGTTCTTTGGTAACCTGATCGATACTCACACCAAAAACTTCGCTGGCTGTTCGCTTGTGAATGTCTTCTCCTCTTTGAAAAGATTCCAAGAGTGTATGATCCTGGGAAAAATGCGCCAGGATTCTAAGTTCCACTTGGGAGTAATCCGCAGACATAATCAGATAATTTTCATCCCGGGGTATGAAAGCCTTCCGAATTTGCTTTCCCAAATCGGCACGGATAGGAATGTTCTGCAGATTGGGATCGGAGGAGGAGAGCCTTCCGGTGGCGGTTACGGCCTGGTTGAACGAAGTATGAATCCTTCCGGTTCTTTTGTTCACCAAAACCGGCAAAGCATCGATGTAGGTGGACTTCAATTTGGAAAGCTGACGATACTCCAGCATCACAGCCGGCAACGGATGTTCCTTGGCTAAAATCTCCAATACCCCGATATCGGTGGAAAGTCCGGTCTTTTTGGCGGTTTTACGCACCGATTGAAGCTTCAAGTGCTCGAACAGCACCTGGCTTAACTGCTGGGTGGAGTTGATGTTGAATTTCTTGCCGGCTAAATCATATATCTTTAGAGTTAATATATCCAGTTGGCTTCCGGTCTGTTTTGATAAATTTTTAAGGTGATTCTCATCAATAGATACCCCGATCATCTCCATCTCTGCCAGCACCTCGATTAAGGGCAGCTCTACTTCAAAAAACAGCTTTTCCAAAGAGAAAAGACTCAGCTTGGGGCTGAAGAACTCCTTCAAACGCAGGGTGTAATCGGCATCCTCACCGGAATAGATGCAGGCATCGGCAATCGAAACTTCGGCAAAACTTTTCGGCTTGGGACGCTTCTTTGGGGATGGGAGTGCCACATCGAATATCTCCAATGGAGCAGTATGGGATTTGGCAGAACCGCTTCCGATCAAATCGGAAATCGGGATCATCTTATGATCCAGATATTCCAATGCCATATAGTTCAAATTGTGCTGCCGGAATGATGGATTTAAAAGGTAAGACGCCACCATAGTATCGAAAAAGATCCCTTTAAGCTCGATTCCGTAACGCCGGAGGACTTCCAGATCATATTTCAGATTTTGCCCCACCTTCTTTAGCTTTTCATCTTCCAGTATCTCCTTGAGATCTTTGATCGCCAGGGTAAGGTCCAAATTGCCCCCTTTTTCGGTATGACCCACCGGAACATAGTAAGCCTCTTTCTCCTTATAACAAAAAGATACTCCCACCAGTTCCGCATCAATGGGATCAAGGCTGGTGGTTTCGGTGTCCAGTGCGAATTCACCGGCTTGCTTCAAAGAGGAAATCAATGCCCGGAGTCCTTCCGGGGTGTTGACCATCCGGTAGCTTACCTCTTCCCCTTTCTCTTGAGAAGTTATCTCCTGCAGGAGTTTGGTGAATTCCAGCTCCTTGAAAAGTTCTTTTAACCGGTTTGAGTCGAAATCTCTTCTTTTGAGTCCCGGAAGATCCAACTCGAAAGGGACGTGAGTATCGATGGTAACTAATCTTCTGGAGAGACGGGCTAGGTCCGCATGTTCCTGCAGACTCTTCTGCACATTTTTCCTTTTCACCTTGTCCGTATTCTTCAAAACACTCTCCAAATCTCCAAACTCTTTGATCAGCTCCAAAGCGGTCTTCTCCCCCACTCCCGGAACACCGGGGACGTTATCCGAAGCATCCCCCATCAGCGACAGGACTTCGATCACCTTTTCCGGGGGCACCCCGAATTTTTCCTCCACCCCCTTTCTATCTAAAAGCTCCGGCTCCTCCCCACTTCTTTTTGGATTCAGCACCTTGATATCATCATCCACCAGTTGCAGGAAATCTTTATCCCCGGTAACTAAAATCACCTCCAGCCCTTTTCCCTTGGCTTCTTTGGCCAAGGTTCCCATCAAATCGTCCGCCTCAAAGCCTTCAATCTCCAATATGGGCAGATTCATCCCCCAAGCCACCTCTCGAATCCGGGGCAGCTGCTCCGACATCTCCGGTGGCATCTTGGCTCGGGTGGATTTATACTCTTCGTATATTTTGTGACGGAAGGTAGGGGCTTTGGTATCGAATACCACTGCTACAAAATCCGGATTTTCCTCTTTCAATATCTTCAGCATGGAATTGGTAAAACCGAAAACCGCAGATGTGTTTTCTCCTTTCGAGTTGATCAGGGGATTCCGGATGAAAGCAAAATATGAGCGGTAAGCTAAAGCTGATCCGTCTATCAAAAACAGACGTTTTTTTCGTGGCATGAATCATCTCTCCCGACAAAGTCTTCCCAGCTTCAATTAAACACCAACGAAAATACCATCGTTTTTCTTTCTCGTCAACAGATTTCAAAGAAGTGCGAGGATATATTAAAAATCCCTCTCCCCGGGGGGAGAGGTAAGGTTAAGGGGGATTAATAAGATGAATATGTCTTATCCTGCTTGTTTGGACGGATGATTTCGATAGAGCTTCTTTTTCTTGATATATTCTTCCACCTTAGCTGGCACCAGATATCTGATGGATTTTCTACTTTTTACCATATTCCTGATTTTGGTAGAAGATATGTCCACGCCGGTTATGGGGATAATTATGCCTTTCCGCGCATAATATTCTTTCGGATCAAAATCATCAAAACCGGGGCGAATGGCTATAACCACTTTCACTAATTTATATATCTGCTCCGGATCTTTCCAGGTGTCGATCTCATCCAGCACATCCGATCCGGTCAGGAAAAATATCTCCGAGTTCCGGTAAGTTTTCTTCAGAGTCCTCAAAGTATCGACCGTGTACGATAATCCCTCCCTTTTCAGCTCCATATCCGAAATGGAGAATTTCGGATTGCCCTCCAATGCCAGAACCGTCATCCGAAATCTATCTTTGGCCGAAGAAAGTTTCCGATTGGTTTTATGAGGGGGGCTGGCGGAAGGAATGAAGATCACCCGGTCAAGCTTCAGCTTTTCTCTTACCTGTTCCGCTAATACCAGATGTCCCAGATGAATGGGATCAAACGTGCCACCCAGGATACCGATCTTTACTTTTTGAGCCATCTTAAAATTCAAACCTCTCTTTTTATATCCCCTACTCCACTATGGGGAGAAGGGAAACTAAAGGGCGAGATTTCCAACTTTGAATTTTGACTTCTGGATTTTGAATCTGAGTAATTATCTTTTATCCGTATCCTTTTTTTCTCCCCCGCCGGAAGCGAGGATTCTCACTATCTTTTCCAGCCTTTTGGTTATTTTCTGGGTGAGTTCGTCATGGGGATAATTCTCGAGGTAATTCTGGTACTCCGTTTTGGCTTGTTCGTATTTATTATCTTTATACCTAGTCTCTGCTAAATAGAACCGGGCGGGCTTTGACCATTCGGTGTCGGGGTAATCGTCCAAGACTTGCTGAAAATACAATGCGGCCGGGGCATAATGTCTCATCTTGAAGTAGAGATATCCGTTTCTGTAAATCTTCTTAGCCAGCTTGGACTTGCATTTATTTACCAGATTCAAAGCCTGCTCTCTTTTATCACTTCCCGGGTAATCCTCCAAAAAGTTATTCAGCGCATCCAATGCCTCTTGGGTATGGCTCTGATCCAGTTCCGCTCTCGGAGACAGCTCGAAATCACATTCCGCCAATTTGAAGGCGGCATCATCGGTCAGTGAACTGGTGGAAAATGAAGAGACCAGCCGGTTGAATTCTCCGATGGCTAACGGGTATTCCTTCTGATTGAAATAAGTCATTCCCAAAAGAAATTGAGCCGAGTCGATAAAGCTCACCCCGGGATAGTTTAGGATAAGCTTCTGCAGTTCCAAAACCGCTTTGTCCCAATGTTTATCATTAAATTCCCTTTTGGCTAAAGCATATTGATCCTCCGCCCCTAAAACCAGTTGGGGCGGTTTGGGTCCACACCCCATCGTAATAAAAAGGATCAAAATCAATATACCGGTAAAAATCAGGATGAGCGTTTTGGTCTTCATGTTTCCTTCTCGAAAGTTTTTAGTTTCATCGGTTGGCAAAGAAAAGGTAAACCAACCCTCCCACCACCGTGGTCACTACAGCCGGTTCCACAAACCGGCTCAATGGATCGCGCGAAGGAGAGGGGCACAAGAAAGGATAAGAGGAATTGTTTAAGGATTTGATCAGGTTATTCTTGACGGCATCCGATTTCTCCGTTTGCCCCCTTTGGGACCAAAGAACTTTTCCCGTAGTTTTATCCTCTTCCCGAAAAGACAAATTTAACCATGCTTTTCTGGTCACCGACTTCTCTCCCCAAAAACCCTTTCTTGTGGTTTTGGGATAATCCAGCTTCAAATCTATGATACGATAATAAAGCCATTTAGATTCCGCTAAATTTCGATTCGAATCGACCGGACTCAAACTTACTTGGCAGTTTAAAGATAAAAGGAAGTTAACCAGCTCATCCTCCACCAGCCAATTTTCGGGGCGATCCTCCTCCGCCTTCAAAGTGATTAAATCCGAGGTATTCTTCGGGAACTCGGCAAAAGTTTTTTCCAAAAGAGCTCTTAATGTTCCCCGCAGGAATTCCTCGTTGGTAGGCGGGCTTTCCCGGGGAGAAGCTTGGTTTTCCGCCAAAGCCAAAGGAGTAACCCACCCCACGGTCAGAAACATAAACCATACCATAAAGATTTTGTATCTGTTTAAGGGAATAAATTTAACTTTTGGGAAGATCATACTTCGCCTTCAATTCCTTATATTTTTTTACCACCTGAGAAAGAAAATATGTGGGAGGTTTCTCTCCCGCCTTCAACCGCAGTTTTAAGGCGTTTTCTCCCACATTGTAGGCGATGATCGCTTTTTTCACATCTTTGAATTTCAGAATTAATTCGAACAGGTAAAGGCTTCCCAACTGGATGTTAAATGCTGGTTCGAAAAGAGAAAGCTCCCCCCTCCAGTTTAAACCTCTTTTTTGACATAGATCCCGTCCGATCGAAGGTTTCACCTGCATCAATCCTAAAGCTCCCATCTCCGAAATCTGTCCGCTCTTGAACTGGCTCTCGGTAAGGATCAAAGACAGGATAAGAAGAGGATCATATCCATATTTCTTGCTCTCGTCGTAGATCACGGAAGTCAGTTCCTTTATCTCCTGATCCTTGAATCCCACCTGAAAATCCTCGATTATCTTCAATATCTTCAGCTTCTCCTCCAGCTCGCCTATCTTGAGCTGTTGCTCTTTTATCTGCGCCCCCTGCTCCAGCTGGATTCTAAGAAGATTATTCCTGTCGCGAACCAGATACACGATGACTGCGGTCTGAGTGATGTAAAGGAGAATCAGAATCGTGCTGATGAATTTCGAAATCAGCACCCCGCTTCTTCTGATAAATCTGACTCCGAGTGTCATGCTGCCTCCTTTGCTTCCGGGTAACTAAAACAAAACCTCTGCTTCGAACGAAAATCCATTAAGTCGGGACCTCAGGTTGGTTCTCAACCAATCCGCATACCCCTGTTCATCATCCGCCGCCTCTTCATAGAAACGTATAACCTGCGGGAACTCCTTTGCCAAAAGCGGGCGAAAATTTTTCAATTTGCCTTTTAAGTAGTTCATCTTATCAAAGAATATTTTCTCTATTCCTATTTTTTGCAATCTGGAAAGAAGCAGATTAAGAGGTTTTTCGGTATCCGAAAAGAAAGGCAAAATCGGTCCAAAAAATACAAAAGTGGAAATACCTTTTTCTTTTAGCCGGGATAGCGCTTCGAATCTTCTTTCCAAATCCGCAGCGCCTGGTTCAAACATCCTCTCCACCCGGGAATCCGGGCAGGTGATGGTCAAACCCACCTCCGCTGTTTTGATCTTTTTCAAAAGCTCGATATCCCGCAAAATCAGATCCGATTTGGACTGGATGAAAACCGGGAAATCGGTTTCCGATAAAACCTCCAAGCACTGCCGGGTGAGACTGTATTTTCCTTCTATGGGCTGATATGCATCCGTCACTGTCCCGATCATCACCGGGCCGGGTTTGGTTCTTTTTACCTGTTGCCGGAGACGGTCTGCCACATTGATTTTAACGTCCACGAATTCTCCCCACGGTTCGGGATGATGGGTGTACTTCTTCATAAACTCGGCATAACAGTATACGCAGGCATGCTGGCAGCCGGTATAGGGATTTAAGGCATAATCCATCCCCTCGATTCCCGATTTCACCAAAGCATTTTTACAGGTTACCTCATTTATTTTCAATTTACTTCACTATCCTTTCGCCTTCCTCTGGGAAAGTAGAGTGGTTGGGTCAGATCGGGCCTAACGCTCCGCTGGGTCGAGTTGATCTGATGGCGAGCTGCCCGACCAATACCTATATCCTCCTCCCCATCAAATCATAGTCACAATAATCTTCGATTTTGACTCTAAACAGATCCCCTATCTTGATATGATCTCCCATCACCCGGATCACCCCATCCACCTCCGGTGCCTCGGCTTGGCTTCTTCCCGTAAATTCTCCCTTCCCCTCTTCGGATTTGTTATCAATTAAGACGGCGAATGTTTTCCCGATCTTTGCTTGGTTTTTCTCCAGCGCGATTCTCTGTTGGGTGAGCATCAGCCGATCCAGTCTCTCCTGTTTAACTTTGGCGGGAACCTGCGCTTTGAAGCCGTAGGCTTTGGTTCCTTCCTCTTTCGAATAAGTGAAAGCCCCCAGTTTGTCGAACTTTATTTCCTCCACAAAATCGAGCAATTCCTCAAAGTGTTTTTTCTTCTCCCCGGGAAAACCGACGATAAATGACGTTCTCAAGGTAAGCTGCGGAATTCTCTCTCTCAATGCGTAAATCAATTGCTCTATGTCTTTTCTTTTTACTTTTCTCCTCATCCGGATTAATATCTCATCCGAAATATGCTGGAGCGGAAGGTCCACATATTTGCAGATCTTCGGATGGGATGCGATCAGGTCCATCAGCTCATCGGTAAAGTGAGCGGGATGAGTGTAGAGCAGCCGAATCCATTTTAGCTGGTGGATGGAAACTAAAGAGAACAAAAGCTGCGGGAGTTTCTTCTTTCCATAGAGATCGATGCCATACCGGGTGGTATCCTGAGCCACCAGGTTGATCTCCTTTACTCCTCTTTCCGCCAACTGGGATGCTTCCTTTAGAATATCCTCAATTCTTTTGCTCCTGAATTTTCCTCTGATGGTTGGAATGGCGCAATAGCTGCATCGGTTATCACAGCCATCTGCGATTTTTATGTAAGCGTAGGGATGTTTTTGATCGGATCGAACCGTCATACCCGGATCTTTGTCTTTTACCGATCGGCTCACTCGACAAACTCTTTTTCCATTTAAGACCGAAGCACAAACCGCACCCACCAAGTCGATCTCTCCTACGCCAAAAAGAGCATCGATTTCGGGCAATTTACTCCATAATTCTTTGGGATATCGCTGGGCTAAACAACCGCAAACGATTATTTTCCGTTTCCTGTTTTGATTTCTAAAAGCAAGCAGATTGAAAATTTCCTCTATCGATTCTTCCTTCGCCGACTGGATAAAAGCGCAGGTATTAAGAATAAGAATATCTGCTTGGTTTTGATCTTCCGTAATCCGATAACCTTTGTTCAAAAGAAGGCTGGCTATCCTTTCGCCATCTACCTCATTTTTGGGACAGCCCAAGGTTTCGATCCAAACCGTGTTGCTCATATCGTAATTCCCTAGAATTAAACCAAAACCAGACCGCTTATCATCTTGGGAGAGAGTCCATACTGAAGAAACAGTTGAAAGACTAAAATGGAGTATATCCCCACCCTGTGGGGGAACAAAATCTATGATATCCCCATGCGCCTGCTAACCTAATACCTAACACCTATCACCTAAAACCTTATTCGCTCAGATCCAGTTCCTCCACCCCGGGTGGGGTTTGGAAGACAAATTCTGGGTCCTTGATTTTACGGTTCGTTTTTACATGCTGGAATTCCAAAACAATGTTATTCTCCTCGGCATCCTTGTATTCCAGTTTCTTTGCCAGAAGGCTTTTCTGATCCACCCACAAAATCATCTTTTTTATGAACGCATCCTCTTTTTTGGAGGAGAGCAAAAGCTTGAAGCACTGAGTCTGGTCCACCTTCTCCTCCCCCTCTAAAGCAGCGGTATAATCGGTGTGAAAATTGGATAGATACTGGTTGGGTTTGAACATGCCCTCGGATTTAGCCACCGAATTTTTTACCACCTGCTGATTCTCTACCGAATAAGTCCAGACGAATTTTCCATCGCAGACGATGGTTTCCTCTTTGGTTTCGATTTTGAATTTGTCCGGGTTTTTCAAAATCATCTTCCCCTGAACTTTGTCGGGGGTTTCGAATATCTCCGAGCGGGTAACTTTGGTGAAGTCCATGGAGAGATCGGATAATGACCGGTATTCCTTCTCCACCTGCAAAGCCAGCTCATCCGCAGTAATTCCTGCCGCGCTCCGGTTTAAGGTGAGAACAACCAACAGAAGGGTGTAAAATAAATTGAATCGAGACCTGCTCATATATCCATCCGCCAAAGGATACTTGTTTTCTTCTTATTTGAGTGACGCCATTTTATCAGATGACTCAAATTTTCTAAAAATCGATGAAACCTGACCCGTTTTAAATTGCAATTTTGCTCAGACCAGCAAGCGTCTGCTTGCCCGGACGAGCGGACGGTGCCCCCGTACGGGATCCCGTCTAGGGGCAAGCGTCTGGTTGCTCAGACGAGCAACCGTCTGGTTGAATTTTGCTTTTTTTATTTCAAATTACAAAAATTTCCGCATCACCTTTGATCTTTCTCCGGGGGAGGACATTAATGTATTACTGTTTTTCTCGGATTCTCTTCTGTTTCCATTCCTCGCTTTCCAGATAGGTGGCATTTACCATTACTTCCCTGACTCTGCTTCCGTTATAAGGTCCGACGATCCCCTCCTCCTCCAGTTGATCTATCAGGCGGGCAGCTCGTTGATACCCCACCGCCAATCTTCTCTGCAATAACGATACCGAACCCTGCTTATGCCGAATCACCAGCTCCACCGCTTTGCGGAAAAGATCTTCATCATTTTCCATCTCCTCTTCCGGCATAGCTACCTCTTCCGGCGGGGCGGATAAACTTTCGATCGGCTTAACCGAATAGTTCTGGGTTTTGATGAAATCAACGATCCGGGAGGTTTCCTCGCTGGAGATAAAAGCGCCATGAATTCTCCGCGACTCCGGGTGACCGGTTTCGATGAAGAGCATATCTCCCAGACCCAGTAGTTTTTCCGCACCGTTGGCATCCAGTATGGTGCGGGAATCTATTTTGGAGGCGACCTGAAAGGCGATCCGGGCGGAGAAATTGGCTTTGATCAACCCGGTGATCACGTCCACCGAAGGTCTTTGGGTGGCTAAGATCAGGTGAATCCCCACCGCCCGCGCCATCTGCGCCAATCGGGTGATCAAACCCTCCACCCGGTTGGACGAGGACATCATCAGGTCCGCCAGTTCATCCACGATGATGACGATGTAGGGCAGGATATTCTCTTTTTTCTGTTTCCGGTTGTAGCTTTCGATGTTCCTTACCCCGAATTTCGCTAACCGGCGGTACCGTCCCTCCATTTCTAATACAATCTCGGAGAGCACATGTTCCGCCAGCTTCGGATTGGTGATCACCGATCTTTCCAGATGGGGAATGCCTTCGTAGGCCGAAAGCTCCAGCATCTTCGGATCGATCATCACAAACCGGACCTCCTCCGGGGAAAGCCGGTAGAGCAGGCTGGTGGTGACGGCATTTATACAGACGGACTTCCCCGACCCGGTAGCTCCGGCGATAAGCAGGTGGGGCATCTTACCCAAATCGGTGGCGAATGGTTCGCCGGAGGAGGTCTTGCCCAAAGCTAAAACCAGCTTGGCTTCGGTATTTTGAAATACCGGGGAAGTGAGTATCTCTTTTAAGTAAACCGTCTGGGAACTCCGGTTGGGGATTTCTACGCCGATAGCCGCTTTTCCGGGAACCGGCGCCACTATCCTCACCTTTCTGGCCCGCATGGCCAATGCCAGATCGTCCGCCAGATTCACCACCTGATTGACTTTTATACCCGCCGCCGGTTTGAACTCGTATCGGGTTATCACCGGTCCGGGATAAATCTCGATTCTCTCCCCCTCGATCTCCACACCGAAAGTGGACAATGTCTCTTTTAAGATTCTGGCGGTCTCGTTAAGCTCTTGCTCGGTTACCGCTGGTTTGACCTGGGGGGGATCGTCTAAAAGATCCAGGGGCGGGAACTTGTATGTCCCCTCCGCAGCTTCTTCCTCCCGTCGTATGAGCCGGAAGGTCTTTTTGGAACCCGCCGGTGAAGCCGGGATGGCGATTTTTTCTCCCATCACCGGAGGAACCGTGATCCTGGTTTCCGGAACCTTCGGGTCAAATCCGTTTTCCCTTTTCGCCTCCTTCACCCGGCTTTTCCTCTGTTGGGCAATTCTTCTCAGCTCCCGCCACTTTTTCCCCCGGGTTAAAATCCCGCCGGCGATGCGTTTGGAAACGAAGAAGGAATCGCTCGGTTTAAATGGGGTGATTAAAGCCGCCAGAATGATCAAGAGGGAGATCAGCAGTATATATGAGCCATAGTTGCCCAGAATATTATAGCACAACCCTCCCAGAACTTCGGAAAATTTCCCTCCCATGGTAAAACCGGAGAAATCAATCATCTCGCCGGAACCGATACCGGGAAGGTCAAAAATAATCCCCAAGATCAGTGCAAAAATGAATGTGTATAATATCTTTCTGAAGACGAAAGCCACCTTCACCTGGGGAAACCGGCCTATCCCGAAAAGCATCAGAAAAAGAGGAAAGCAAAAACCGGAATAGCCGGTAAAATAAACTATTCCGTAGGAAACTACCGCCCCTACCGCACCACCCTGGTTGTGGAATTTTTGGGAAAAGAGTTGATAAAATCCCCCGATGGTGGGATCCTTGGTGATAAGCTGGGTGTCTTTGTCCTGATCATAGGTAAAAAGGGAGATCAAGCTGAATAGGGCTAACGCGATCAAAAGCACGCCAATGATCTCTTGCTTTCTCTCATTTGAAATGCGATCAAAAATGCTCATAAAAGCTCAAAGTCCTTTTAGAAACCGGCCTGTCTTGAACTGGAAACGTCAATGTCCTGAAAATGTAATTTAAAACTATAATCACCAATGTCAATAAAAATATCCCGCAAGCGATGTCTGATTAATAAATCAGATATACAAAGAGAAGATATTAAACCACTTTTGGTAAAACAGAAAGGCAGGGTTTCATCCATGTTCGCGTATTTACGATATACATGTTGATAAACCCTGCCTTCAAATGGTAACTTCTAACCGCGCTGCTTTACTTGGCTGACTTTACTGCATCCTTCAGCTGTTTGCCGGCTTTGAATTTTGGTACTTTGGAGGCGGCGATTTTAATCGGAGCACCAGTCTGGGGATTTCTTCCCATACGGGCTTTCCTCTTAGCCACGGAGAAGGTGCCGAATCCGACGAAGCTAACCTTCTGGCCCTTCTTCAGAGTGGTGGTAACTCCGTTGAAAAAAGCGGCGATCGCCTTGTTGGCTTGCACTTTGGTAACTATCGCCTCCTTGGCAATTTTGTCTACCAATTCCTCTTTGGTCATCTACTCACCCCCTTCAAGACTTTAAAGGGTTCAACGACTCTTCTGTTTTTCTTAACAGCCCGATCATACAATATTTTCAAGGGTTTGTCAAGAACTTTTTTAACTTTTTTGCATTTTTCTGCAAAAATATGGCTTAACCATGCCTTTTTGCGGATTGGGTCAAAAATATCATGTCCCGTTTTCTCCCCTCAGACGCTCTTTATCCAAGGTAAATGCTCCACCCCCACCCCAGGTTTTCCGGATGGTCAAGCTTTCTCTCCGCTGAATTTGAACTGCCGGTTATTTCCTTGAGTAGACTGGCAGACCAGAGCTGATTTATCCTGAATCCTTCTGAATCGAAATGAGAGGGCGCACGGTTATAACCGCGCAGTATTGCGGTCATGAGCGCTTGGAATTCCCAGGGAGAAGTTGCATCTGTTTTAATGTGTTTTTTGATCCCTATTTTCCTCTTGACTTTTTCTGCCCGAAAAGGTTTATTCCCAGCGAAAGTTACGAGAGGACTGAATTTCTAACGCGATTATGATTAAACTGCAGCGCACCATCAAAAAGCCCGTTTCCTATTCGGGGATAGGACTGCATACCGGGAATCAGACCACTATCACTTTTGTACCCGCTCCGGTTGATCATGGCATCGTTTTTGTAAGAACCGACCTTCCCGGTTCCCCTCAAATACCGGCAGACATAGATCATGTGGTAGATGTAACCCGGGGAACTACTCTGGGAAAAGGAGAAGCCCGGGTATCTACGGTGGAACATGTTCTCGCCGCATTGGCTGGATTGGAGCTGGATAATCTCAAAGTGGAGTTGGATTCCAACGAACCCCCGGTGGGAGACGGAAGCGCCTTACCGTTTGTTCAGGTCTTGCAGGAAGCGGGGATAGAGAATCAGGAGTCGCCCAAAAATCCCCTGGAGATAGACACTCCGATTTTCTATTCTGAAAAAGAAAAGGGGATCGATATAGTCGCGGTTCCCTCCGATGATCTGAGGATCACCTTTATGGTGGACTATCGCAACCCCGCTTTGGGAACGCAGTACACCTCACTGGTGTCGCTGGAAGAGGAATTCGTCGAAGAATTCGCTCCGGCCCGGACCTTTTGCTTTTTCCACGAGCTGGAGGAACTAAAGAAAGCGGGTTTGGCTAAAGGGGGGAACCTCCATAATGCATTGGTTATCTGCGATGAGGATGACTGTGACGCAAAAATAGGGAAGCTCAAAGCTATGTATGGAATAAAGGAAGAAGTCTTCGTGGGCCAATCCGGCATTTTAAATGATATACCGTTGCGGTTTCCGAATGAGCCGTGCCGGCACAAGGCTTTGGATCTTTTAGGCGACTTATACCTTTTGGGGGTTCCGTTAAAAGGGCATATTCTGGCGGCCCGATCCGGACATGCCGCCAATGTGGCATTGGTGAAGATGCTCCGGGAACAATATGAGAAAAAACTGATAACTAGCCGGTACCAGAAGAAATCCGCCGGTGAATTCCTTTTGGATATAAACGCCATCCTAAAGATCATGCCGCATCGATACCCCTTTCTACTGGTGGACCGGGTGATCGATATCCAGCCCCGGAAAAAGGTGGTGGCGATCAAAAACGTGACCATAAACGAGCCATTTTTCTCCGGTCATTTCCCCGGTCATCCTATCATGCCCGGGGTGTTGATCGTGGAAGCGATGGCTCAAGCCGGAGGAATTCTGCTCTTGAACACGGTAGATGATCCCGAAAACAAGCTGGTATATTTTCTGGGTATCGACGGGGTCCGTTTCCGAAAACCGGTACTCCCCGGAGACCAGATCCGTTTTGAGCTGGAAATGGTTCATTTCCGCCGCGGGACTTGCAAGATGCAGGGAAAAGCCTTTGTGGAAGGGGATCTGGTCACCGAGGCCACCCTGATGGCAACCATTGTAGATAAATAAAACGGGAATGTTTGGAGGGTCAAGCTTCAGCTTGATTATATATTATTATGATTTATTGTGCTGTTTATTAGTTTAATAGACCATAAGCATTATAGTATCTTTTGAATATTTAAAACCTCATTTAAAGTCTTCTCTAAACAGGGAAATCATGGATATTCATCCTTCTGCTATTATCCACCGAAATGCAAAACTTGCCGATGATGTAGCGGTGGGACCTTTCAGCATCATCCATGAGGAGGCCGAAATCGGTGCGGGAACCCAAATTGCTTCCCACGTCTTGATAGATGCCGGGACGATTATCGGAGAAAACTGCAAAATTCACCATGGGGCGGTGCTGGGAACTCTTCCTCAGGATCTGAAGTTCGAGGGAGAAAAGACTTATCTTTCCATTGGAGACGGTACGGTTGTTAGGGAATATGCCACCTTAAACCGGGGCACCCACTGGCGGGGGAAAACTGTGGTGGGCAAAAACTGCTTTATCATGATCTATGCGCATGTGGCTCACGATTGTCTGATCGGCGATAATGTAATCTTGGCCAATTCGGCTAATTTAGCCGGGCATGTGGAGATCGGCGATTTCGTCAGCATCGGGGGAGTGGTGCCGGTGCACCAGTTCGTCAAGATCGGAGCACACTCCTTCATCGGAGGCGGATTCAGGGTTCAAATGGACATATGCCCGTACGCTTTGATGGGTGGATACCCTTTGAGAACCCTGGGATTGAATCGGATTGGCTTGAAACGGAGAGGATTTACTGAAAGTACCTTGCAGATTCTGGAGAAAACGTTTAGGCTGCTGTTCAAATCGAACTTAAACACCACCCAAGCTGTGGAAAAGATCAAAACCGAGGTGGAACCGATACCGGAAGTGAAGTATATCCTCGATTTTATCGCCAACAGCACCAGGGGGATAGTTAAATAATTCAAGAATTCGAGAGGTCCAGGATTCGAAGGTTCAGGAGCTTATAATTCGTTATATTGGTTGGGGATTCCCTCACCCCCGATCCTTCCGTACTCCCACCCGGCCTATCCATTTGGATCCTTAAGAATACTCCCCGCTGGATGTAATCCTCCCGCAAAAAAGATAAAGGGGATGATTACATCCCCGTTGAGCGAAACTACAAATCTTTACCTCTTACCCGAGAGAATTCCTAAAGCGAGCCATCCGCATATTCGACTTGAACCGAACCCAGACCCGCTTCTATAACGAAGACCAGTTGCTTTATCGTCTTCCCGAAATTACCATTCTCATATAGATCGTCTTCCACTTCCTCGAATTCATCTTCATCTATGGAGAAGGATGCCAGAAATGAGGATTCTTTCCGGATTTGAACCCCCGCATCTTTAGGAACCAGGATGTTCAAACTTCCCATCCCCATATCGATACTGACATTGGCGGTATGGTCGAAATCGCCGGTGAAGTCCAAAGTGAAATCTCCGGCACCGCCATCAAAAACCATTTCCTCGAAATTGGCGTTACCCAGCCCGTACATCTTCAGTTTACTTGCCCCCACGTCTATATTGATCTCGGATAATCGCTTTAAATTGGGTCGACGGAACTCCACCTCCACCGAGGAGGCGCCTAGATCCATATCCAACTCGTCTATCAAAAGTCCGGTAAAATCGAAATCGGCTTCACAGGCTCCGATATCCATATCAAAACTTAAAGGCATCCGGTCACCAAATTCCAGTTTCCAATAGTTTTCATCCTGGCTCAAATCCAGCCCCTTTTCTTTTGAATCGCTCTCCAAGTAAAGTTTGCCTCTGTTTTCCGACCTTATGTAATCTGCCCTGACCGTCATCCGGTCAGGATCATATTCCATTTCTGCATCCAGTATATTCCCCGAAATATTTTTCTTAAGATCGATATTGGCAACTCCTATCTCTATTTTTACCCTCACCTCTTTCTCCCCGGAAAATTCGATTCTTTTTACTTCTGTTTTTTGGGAGTGTTCCCGACCATATACCTGGGGGAAAATTAAACCCAGAAGTAATATCCCCCCACCTGCCAGGATCAGCGTTTTTCTCATGGATTGAATTCTCCTCCCCTAGCTTAAGGGAATTTCGCCGGTACTGTTTTTATCCGGGTTAATGGCAACCGGGGAAGGGATAATTATATCTTTGGGTCGGGTTCCCAAACGGGTCAGAATAGAAGCGCCAAAGCCAACCGTTATCACCACATACCAGATCGCCCAGCCGAAGAGAGTTAATATCAAACTTATGGGGAAAAAGGAATGTCCTAAAACCCCCACCAATCGAGCAAAAAATAGAACGGCTTCCACTGCCAAGATTCCGAGGATCATAGTCATTATGGGTGATTCCGGCTTCAAGCTGGTTTTGCCTTTCAGTTTTTCCCCAATGAAGTAGGATATTCCGGTGTATCCCAGGATAAAAGAAACCACGATCAATAGCGGCTCTACTAAAATGGCTAGAGGTATACCGATGATGGTGATGAGCAAAAGAAG
This sequence comes from uncultured candidate division Zixibacteria bacterium, assembly GCA_903908285.1. Classification (GTDB taxonomy): domain Bacteria; phylum Zixibacteria; class MSB-5A5; order MSB-5A5; family SM1-73; genus CAIVRH01. The sequence continues at coordinate 25,400 of CAIVRH010000047.1, read as the reverse complement.
GAAGATGGGCAGAATCATGATTTCCGCAACGAAACCGATCAGGGCGCATTTGAAGAAATCCTGACCTATCTTGTCTTTGATTTTTGTTACCTGCCTGGGGGCGATGGAGATCACCACTATTCCCAAAAACAAAAAGAAAATGATCTTGATGATCCTGGCAAAAAAGGCCAGCCCGGAGAAACCTCCTATAAAGGAAGGAAATCTCAATACACCTTTGGGACCGAAACTCACCGTGGTTTTCTTACCCCTGACGGTTGCTCCGGTCTCCTTTTGTACCTCCCCCCCTACGCTTACCACATCCCCTTCAATAACTCCGGTGGGAACCACCGTGATGTTACCAAACACCGCCACCACATCCCGGTTTACCGTTCCCTTGATCTCAATATTCCCCAAGATTGCAACCACGCTTCCGTCCACGGTCTCATCCTCTTCCACCACTATATCTCTTCCAAATTTGACAATGTCCGAGGTTGAAGGCTCCTCCGGGATTTTGGGGATGGAAATTTCAATCCTGGGAATCTCTTTTTTCAGCGAATCCTTAAGGTTTTGCAAATCGATCTCGGTTTCACCGATCTTGATTTTGTTTTCATCCAGGCTGATGTCCTCATCGGATTGTCCTTTTCCCACCACGATTCTTTTTCCCTCTTTGGTTCGAATGGTGATTCCGTTCTCACCGATCTCGATCTCTTCGGCTTTATCCGGTAAATCTATCTTTTTTACTGCGGATGTGTCCGATTTGACGATTTTGCTTTTCGATTTTCTGATCTCGGCCTGAGCTAAAAGTATTAATGCCGAAGAGAAGAATATTACCAGAAAGACTATGAGTATTTTAAACTTTAAAGGTTTCATAAATCTCTCACTGGGAAAATCCGGATATCACCTAACTGCTAGGTTGCAGTTCATCCGCAATCAATTTTATCATCCGGTTTGGACCTGAGACCCGCTTACCTGAGTGATTTCAGTTTCTTCTTCAACAGCTCTCTGGCTCTAAAAATCCGGGCTTTAACCGTTCCCACCGGGATACCCAGGATTTGGGAGATCTCCTCGTAGGATTTGTCTTGCTTGTGCCGGAACACTATCACCTCCCGGTATTTGGGGGGAAGCGAATCTATGGCACTGTCGATGGAGAGAGATTTTTGCTTAGAGGCTAAATCCGCTTCCGGGCTATAGGTCCAGTCTGGAAGCTCAAAGTTCACCTCTCCATCTTTGGTCACCACCGGCTGATCCAGCGACAAAGAATCTATTCTTTTTTTCCTCAGAAAATCGATACAGTTGTTGGCTGCAATCTTGTACAGCCAGGTGGTGAATCGATATTGAAAATTATAACTGGGCAGAGAGCTAAAAGCCTTCATGAACGTCTCTTGCACCAGGTCCCGGGCCTCCTCCGAGCTTCTGACGATCTTCACAATCATGCGAAAGACTGAATCTTTATGCCTTTCTAAAAGACTCTTATAAGCGCTTTCGTTGCCAGCCAGCGCTTTCTTTATCAGGATCTGATCGTCCTCTTTCACCAACAGGAATCCTTTCAGTTTTTCATACGTTAATCTACCGGATAAGTTTCGTTCACCCTGCAAAAATACCTAATCGGTTGCAAAAATACAAACAAAAACTTACCAAGAGATTGGCATCGGTATAGCCGCATGGTTCACCTATGCAGGTATATCGGATGAAACCGACTCTTAAGCGACTCATTCTTCCATCGAATATTTAAGTCCGGGAGTTAATTGCTCATACCTAAAACTCCAACCCGAAATTATACTTCTTTGACCACCAGCGGAGACAATACCGAAACCCTGATTTTTTACCAGTCCCATCCGGGTAAGGGATGTATATAATAAAATTACATGAATATACCTAACCACCTATAACCCATTGCATAGGTTATAGATTGCAACAGGAAAGTGACGAATTGTGTCATTATTATCCCCGGAAAGGAGTTTGGAATGCTTTATTGCAATAAAATACTTGACAATTTTTTTGCCATTCCGTAATCTTAAATGGAAGGTGGGAGAAAGGAAAGAAATGCAAATATCCCAATCCAGGAATCTTAGTTCTACGACCTGTCCTTACTGCAAATCCGCTGAGGGGCGGTTTCCTTTTTAAACTTCTGTCGTAGTTTTGGTATCTACGGATTCCCCGCTTTTTTCCCACACCTAAAAAAACAAAATTATTATAGTGAGAATCCTTCGGTGATCTTTGGATGGGGTTACAAAACTCCATCAAAGGAGGAAGATCAAATGAACCGGAAGTGTGGAAATAAGGCAATACTTTCTGGTCTGTCTCCTATAGATTTCCGGGGTTTTGATTGCGGTCGAAGAATGCGGGATTTTATTCACTCCCGTTAAGTCACTATGAATCCTGGTGGTTATGTACTGACTCTAAATATCTGCTCAGCGTTTCTTTTGGGCACAACAGTTGCAAGGTCATATGCTGAAAAAGTTGACTTTAGAAATCGAATCAATTGCCGATAAGGTCAGTGTAGGCGCCTTTGATCTGCCCACGCTGCCTTTAGAGGAAAAGTGGGGGGGATTACCAAAGATGCCTAAAAGACGAAAATCAGATTATAAGATGCCGGAGAAACACTATTGGCACGTATACAGCTTACAAACCTTGCATTCAGAGAAATTCATCAAAGTGGTGAACAAAATCCTCAAGAAGGAATATATCCTTATCAAATGATGATATATCCTCGCCAGTTTCTTTTTCACTTCAAAAAATTTCCACCGGTAACAAAAAAATACTTGACAAGATAAGAGAAAAGGTTTAATATTGAAAAAACCGGTCAGATCGGGTTGATCTGACTCACCACTCAAAATAGGAATGAGAGATGGCTTTCAAAAAGAAATTTACGATTTTGTTTATTCCCCACCAAAGAGGTAAAATAAAAGAGACCAAGGTTTCCATTCCCTTTATAGCTTCTCTTTTAATCGGTTTGGTGATTCTGTTTGGCTTCAACCTATTTCTCTCCTGGGATGTCGCCAGCCATGCTTTGGAAAAACTGAAGCTCTCCCGCCTGGAGAAGGAAAATAATTATTTGGAGGCAAAACTGGGGGATTTGAATTCCGCCATATCCGGATTAAAGGAACAGATGGTGGATTTGATCCAGAAAGAGAAAAATGTCAGGATGGTATTCGGTTTGCCCGAAATAGATGCTCAGATAAGAGAATTGGGAATCGGGGGACCGACATCCCGCCAATCGGTGGATGCCAGCCCGGAGGCAAACCGGATGGATCTGGCGGAATTTGATCTGGAGAAACTTTTGCGGCAAGCCCGATTCGAAAAAGATAATTTCGAAGGTATTTACTCCAGTCTCACCCAAAGAAAAGAGTTTTTAGATCACACTCCTTCGATTATGCCTACCAACGGTTGTTTAAGCTGCAACTTTGGCTATAGAGTTGATCCCTTCACCGGCATACGACAACTGCATTCGGGAGTAGACTTGGCGGCGGATATCGGCACTCCGGTTTATGCCACCGCCGAAGGCGTGGTTTGCTCGGTAGAGAGAGACGTCGGCTTGGGAAGGGTTATCAAAATCGATCACCGTTACGGATATGTCACCGTCTACGGGCACCTCTCTCAAATCGGGGTGACCTTAGGTCAAAAGATAAAAAGAGGCGACCTTATCGGCACAGTGGGAAACACCGGTTTGACTACTGGGCCGCATCTGCATTACGAAGTTTATTTCCAGGGACAGGCTCAGAATCCTCTATTATATATTCTTAACAGTGAGTTTCAAACAAACTGAGAATTAGAATCAAGAGAAAACCAAATATCCCAGAAAGTAGAAAACCTCGATATAGAATCGAGGTTTTTTTGTTTCTATAATTGGCAAAACATAACCCTCTTCCTGGATTGGGGAGGGTAGGGCTTGGGGCGAAAAGGATCAATATGATTCGGCCGGTAAAAATAAGTCATACGAAGTATTTGATCTCTGCTTGTCTCTGCGGTATTCCCTGTCGTTATGATGGGAAAAGTGCTAAAGATAAACGGGTGGAGAAATTGGTGCGATCGGGGAAAGCTATTCCGTTTTGCCCCGAAGTCCTGGGAGGATTATCCATACCCCGGGATAAAGCAGAGATCACTCAAGGCGAGGGAAAAGATGTAATGGATGGATCTGCCTCAGTCATTTCTCGAAAGGGAGAAGACTTTACCCCATTCTTTATACAAGGGTCCCTCGCTTCACTTGCCATGGCTAAAAAGTTTAAGATTAAAAATGCCCGGATGAAAAATAACAGTCCTTCCTGCGGATGCGGATGGATCAAAAGAAATGGCAGAAGGGTAAAAGGCGACGGGGTAACCACCGCTTTATTCAAACAAGAAGGGATAAGAGTAGTGCCTCGATAATGTAGAAGAAATGGCTAAGAGTCAAATGCACCCGATGCGGAATCTTTAAAACCTTCAGTGCAGATTACAGAGTGCAGAATGCAAAGTGTAAAGTTTTTATTCAAAATTCAAAATTCGATCATGTAGGTTAGAAGCCCGGATTTATCCGGTTTATATAACTAAAGTCAAATTTTTAATATTCTCCGTTCAGTCAAAGCTGACTGCAATGGATCTTCCAATAATAGAATTTCCGTTTGCTTTAGCAAACGGATACATGGGAATCTTTAAAACCTTCAGTGCAGGTTACAGAGTGCAAAGTTTCTGTTCAAAATTCAAAATTCGATCGTGTAGAATATTGTCGGGTAACCCTTCGGGCAACCCGACCTACTATGTTGAAACCAAGCTCCGGAATCGTTAAGGGTCCAACGTTGATGAAGTCAATGCTTCATCTCTCTAAAACGAGCTTTAGCGTCCTTTGAACATATCGGAACTCACCGGTCAACTCACGCGTTTCCAGACGACAGAAATAGACGCCGCTGGAAAGATTCCCGGAGTACCACTCGATACTGTGTGTTCCTGCACCGTAAATCCCGTCTGTCAACTGCACCACTTCCTGTCCTAACAAGTTGTAGATTTTCAGACTGACATTTGCGCGTTGAGGCAGGCTGAATTTAATAGTAGTCGAAGGATTGAACGGATTCGGATAGTTTTCCAAAAGCAGATACGAATTCTCCTGGGGAGTGTCATCTTCCTCCACCGCTGAAACAAAATTCTCAAGTGCAACCACCGACGAGGTGGTGGTTACATAAAGCTTGTGGTTTGCCACAACGGGCTGATATTTGTAATTTTTGGAGTTATCGGTAAGCAGAACCGCTCCCGTACTCACGTCGAAGCCATAAAGGTCATAGTCGCTATATGACACGACGTATACCACCCGGTTGGCAATGGTGGGTGGGTAAGCGCCAAGTCCGGCAAATTCATAGTCCCAGCAATAGGTGCCATCGGTTTTCTTCAACGTGTAGATTTGGCCTTTCCCACTCGCATTCTGCCAAATCGTAAAACAAACGAAACTGTCACAAACGGCTATGGCGTTATAGCTAAAGCTTACCAAAACCACACCGTCCACCCGGTACGCCCATTGGATTTCTCCCGTCGTCTTGGAACGAGCCACCAGCGAGTCATTTGTCTCTGTATACACCCACAGCTCATCGACGACCAGAGCGGTATTGCTGCTCTGGGAATTGTACTGTTCCCACTCTTTTACACCGGTCAATTTGTCTATCGCCAGAGCTTTCTGATTGCTGCACACGTAGCACATGTCATCATCCACTGCCGGTGAGGCCTGACCTGAAAAGGGGTAACTCCAGACGGACGAACCGTCTCCAATATTCAGACAGTACAAACTATCGTGAAGTAGGTACAGTCTGTCGCCGTCCAGGATGGGATTTCGACCGTAGAGATTTCCAAAAGACCGGAACCATTTCTCCTCTCCCGTAGACCGGTACACCGCATAAAGTCCCGATCCGTTCTGCCCGCCTAAGAATACCATCGAATCATTCTGTGCAGCCACAAAGCCGACTGATCCTCCCGACGAAGGAATACTGAAGGTCCACAGCGAATCGCCGGTTGAATCGTCGATGGCGAAGAAAGTATTCGGCGTAATCTGCTTGGGGATGATGAGCAGGTGATCGTACCAGCTTAGATTATCCAAGGAGCCGGACACATCATTCAGAGTCCACGTACTCTGCTGCAGTGGCGGATGGAGCACATTTTCCTGTGACGCCCAGGACGAACGCTCCCGGCAGGCATTGACCATGGGCCAATCTTGCTGGCACCAGCCCGCGTTTGACCAGAAAAAAACCGACAAGAACAACAAAATCGTTACTTGAGTCAATCTGATTCTCATGACACCTCCCATTGGGGGTTTTGATTTAACCGCTATCCAGCCCAATCGGTCCAGCGCGCATCGCGCGTATTCGACTGACGAGCAGTTTTCGAACTTACAAAGTGATTTCTTAGAGCCGGCATTCGACATAATGATTTTCCTTTATATCATTTTATACAATGCCCTCTGGCAAGTCAAGAAGTTTCGCTCGCTTTTTTTCGTAAGGGGAAACTTTATAGTGGGGACTGGCATGCGCACGGACAGCCCATACAAGCGGCCCGTCCGTGCTCCCGACTTATCTTGGTATCAGCAGAATCTGTAAATCTTGTTTATTCCTATGAATGTGATATGTCTAACGGCATCGGTTCGAAGAAATCCCGTTAGGGATTGAACGTTTATAGCAATTCATGTCTCTATGCCTTGTGCGACCCCAAAGGGGTCGTAGGTTAAATGAACGTATTGAATTCTATAAACATAAGATGCCTATCGGCATCTATTCTTTTGCTCCTGACTTATCTTGGTGTCAAGCTGGTCGGGCGAGTCCGTCGACGTGTGAGTTCATCCGCCCAGAAAGCCACCCATCCGGGAGGGCACAGAGAACATGGTCAATTTCTGTGATCACCATTATATGATGCATCGGCATTTCTCAATACCGATGCATCTTACATTTTGTTCCAGGTTCACGGTTTCGGCTAACGGTTTGGTTTTGGTTACCAATCATTTACCAATAACCACAGAATAAAGCGCCTACCGACAGATTGCCACTAATGAGAAGTAGTTATTATTCTGTTGTCCATCCAGCTTCAAGATAAAGAGAGCGGACCTCATCTATTGTTAGTGCCCTTTGATATATTCGAACATCATCAACTATACCTTTAAAATTGTTTGCGTTGTTAACAGTCCATGAACCTATGATGGCGGGAGTTGTAGTTACCGCGATATGCGCAGGGATCGTCTGAGTAGGTTGAACATCTGTATCACCAGTGGCATAAAAAAGTGACCCGTTGGATAACTGACCATCAATGCAGATATCAAGATTAAGATTGCTTTTGAAAACTGCTACAATATGATGCCACCCGGGTTGTCGTGGCAATGTCAAGGCACTCGATCTTCCAAACATATGGTTTCCGTCCTCGCTCACGTAGAAGTCAATTCGCGGATCTCCACTATCATGCCAAGCTAAGTCATAGGATTGTGTACCAGTATCATATTGTCCATGCTTAGATAAAATAACCTGCTGATTTGTGGTACCTCCGCCCGCGTGATTAACCCAAAGTGATATTGTTATCTCCGAGGTAGGATTGAGTAAACTATCGTTCCCAAGGTTGATTTTGCTCTGGGTACCATCAAATACGTACGCTTTCTGAGCTATGCCAAATCGATCAGCTATCAGAGCCGCGCCATACACTAACCCATCATTGCCATTTCCACTTTCATCATTTGCGTTGCCATTAAATGGATAGTATGCCACCAGTTCGCTGGTCGGGATGGGTACAGTCACTTCAATACCTACACTATCCTTGTCCAGGGCACCTTTGTTATCGCTGACCGTACATTTCACCCAAAAAACCCCTATTGAACTTGGAGCATTCCAGGTCACACTATCACCAGAACCCGCAGTTGAACCGCTAGAGACAGTCCATGCATAAGTTAATGCATCTCCATTTGGATCGTTTGCTTTGCATACAATCGCAGACTGGCCGGTCACTGCAACTGCAACAGGATTGGCGATTAGGCTTGTTATTACTGGTGAATCATTGGCTGGCTGAGTTGGGTTGTTACTACAGGCAAAAACCATGTAAATACTGCAAATGACGCCGATGGTTATGGTTGTTGTTTCAATCCTATGAAGTAACTCAAACATTAGTAACCTCCTTAATAATACTCCACGTTAGTTGTATGTCGTCTAACAAATTTAGACAATTTTATCGTCAAAACCATGACGAATAAAATCCGCTCTCAATTGTTTTCCGATAATAGGTTCTCCTTTCAATTGATGATTTTTAGTGTCTTAACGATACAAATCAAGAAATGAATATATCGTTAACACTTTTCTATGTCAAGTTTTTTTGTCGCTGATCCTATGGATTCATCCTGCCAGCAAGAGGTGAGCGTCCGCTCATCCGTCTATGCGTATCTGTCTCAAATAGAACGTTGGACTGATTTAAGTTGTGGACTTAACTATGAAGCTCACCTGTGGCTATGGAGCGGAATCATCGTCCGTGTGCATGGCATAGTTAAAACTGATACCTATTACGCCCTTTAAGTCAACGTGCCCTGGTGGAACACCAGCTGCCAGCGACCATCGCGAAGCTTCCAAATCGAGCTGCGCAGTGAGTGAACCGGCGGCTCGGTGTACCGAATAGCTTGATAGGTTGCCAATGCCACGTCCGGCGCCAAAAGCGACACACAGAACTCCGAAAGCGACCACCGCTCGGACGACTCAGCCTGGAGGCTCTTGATGATTTGCGCTTTGTTAAACCTGTGCCCGGAGCTGCCGAATTCCACAAATTCGTCTGCCAGCAGTTCCGCCACGCGCTCCGGTATTTTGCGAAAGCCGGCTTGAAGCAGCTGCTCCTCCAATACCCGGAGATGATGTTTTAAAGATGCGTCTTTTTGCATGCTAAAGCTCGAACGTAGAATTCCATCTGGTCAGTCAAAGTTGACTGCAATGGATCGTCTAATATAATTCCCGTTTGCTTGAGCAAACGGATACATAAACCTGCTTCTTTCCTATATCGCCTCCACCATCGCAGACATACTGTGCCAGAGAAAGGTATTCACGGCATCGAATCGGTCTAATCTTAGCTTCCATTGATCCCCCAGCCATCTATTAAAGACCGGACAAGAAGTGGGGGTATTGGCAAACCCTCCATCCGGATAAACCGTCATCTCTCCCAGGACTACACCTTGAGTGGTGTCATACAGATCGATTCGCGCAAAATCGATATCTTTTCCCAGCCTTTGCGCCACTTCGATCATTTCATCGAAACTACCCGGCTTTTCCGGTAAGGGATGGGGAGGTTTCTCGTCGTACTTGGTCAATTTGAATTCATTCCAGTCGGGATCGAAGAAAACGTTTTCCCGATTTCTTCTGTAAAGTGGAGAATCAACCAGAATCGCTTTTACCTCGCCATTAAAAGTATACAGGCGATAGTCCTTTAAATCTTTAGGATGGTTGGAAGAGAGGAGCTCTTCGACGATTATTCTCGGACGGATGTGCTGATAAGCCCACTCTTTTTTGGAATACCTGCGGTCCAGCCACCTGTAACATAGTTTTTTTGCCTGATCTTTGGTCAACTTGTATTTATTTGCAGATTTCATGTTCAGGTAAGAGCCATCCGGATTGACCAGCTCCGAACCGTCGCGAAACAGGTACAGCCCGGAGTTATAGCCCAGTATGTTCCATCCGGAACCATGATTCATCTTAATGAAATAGTTTGAAGGAAGATCCGCAAAAGGGATGGCTTCGGTGTGGTCTGTTTCAAAGAGTAGATTTGCAGTCTTTACCGCTTTTGATCCGGCATATTCCCTTACTTTATATTTGTCCGTAAGAGTAATATACAGAGGATTTCTGTCATATCTCATCCGGTATCTTACCTTCGCAGCAAAATCCAATTCCAATGACCAAAAGCAATTATGGATGTGTTTCATGGAATTTTTATCGGTCAAACTTTCGTTAGCCCAACCTTCTTATTGCCTCTCCCCTTTTTATTCCCGCTCTCCATAAAAGAGGCTGTGTCATAATTCAGTTTTTTGTAGCCGCCCGTATGGGCGAAAAAGGATATTTGGATTCTAACGACTTACGCAATCTAAAGATTGCGGCTACAAAATCAAATCCCAATTATAACACGCCCTCAAATAAGGAGAGGGGGATAGGTGGAGTGGTTTTCTTTTTGTTATCTTAATCCGTTTTCAGGTAATCTTCGGCTCAGACCAATGACTGTCTTCTTCTTGTCTCCTCATAATTAGCTCCGATCTCCGCTCCGATCAGCAGTATGAATGAAGAATAGTAAATCCAGATCAGCACCACCACGATGGTGGCGAACGATCCGTACATCTTCTGAAAGTTTCCGTAGTGTTTGATGTAGACATCGAATAAAAACTTCGCTGCCTCCCACATCCCGCTGGCACAGAACGCCCCGATCAAAGCTGCTTTATCGCTAACTTTACGGTTGGGAATGATCCGGTAAGTCAGATAGAACATGATCACGCCCAGGACCAGGGGAAGAATAATAACCAGCATTTGGCTGATCCAGTGGGCTTGGCTTAGCTTCAATCCGATCAACGGTATCTCTATGTTTTTGGCCATGGCATACAGAGCAGTAAAAGCCAGGGATGATAGCATAAACAGGACCGTAACCGGGACCAAAACCAGAGTGATGAATTTGCTGTGCCAGTAGGCTCTTCCCTTTTCGACTTTCCAGACGATGTTCATGGAATTTTCCACCGCCGAGAATATCCGCGAAGCCGCCCAGGTGAGACCCAGAATACCGATAATTCCAAAGACCGTCTTCTGCTGAATCAGATCGGACAGAATCTTAAAACCGTCCGCTAAAGCCACCGGGGAGGTTCTCCACAAAAGCATTATCACCGACTCCAAAGCGCGCTTGGAAGAGTGCAGAATGTATCCGGAAATCGACATGAACACCAGAAACAGCGGTATCACCGAAAGAATGGCATAAAAGGAGATCGCTGCCGCCATCAGAGCGCAATTATCCTTATAAAAAGTATGAAGAAAAGTCTCCTTCATCCAGGAGAAAAAGAAAATCACTTTTCGCTTTAGGATGGAGTACGACGTGGAAGACGAAAATTTGGCTAATAGAGTGAGAGGAGACATGTAAACTCTATATCCTGCGGGTTGATTTCGACAATTTAGATTTTTGGACCAATCGTATTCGTTGTAGGGGTGAACATGTAGGGGTGAAGCTTCACCCATAGAGCATCACCCACAGCGCTTTTGATTACGGGCGAATCTGAAGATTCACCCCTACAGAGGAACAAACCTTATTCTTCTCTATCCCTTTTCCCTCCGAGCAGGATCCCGATCGGCTCCAGGGATTCCACATGATCGCAGATCACTTTAACTGCAGCGGTGATGGGGATAGCTAGAATAATTCCCACCGCCCCCCACAGCCAGGTCCAGTACATGACCGAAGCCATAACCGCCAGAGGATTCAAATTCAATTTATCCCCGATCAGTTTGGGGGAGACAACATTTCCCTCCAGGTTTTGAAAAACCACAAAAAGGAGCAAAACCCAAATCACGGGCATCACGGCTCCAAACTGGATTCCAGCCAGGATCATCGGGGGTATGGCGCCGATGACCGATCCCACATAGGGGATCAAATTCAATACCCCGGCTAAAGGCCCCCAGATATATGCGTAGTTGACGCCGATGATCGAAAGTCCGATGGTAAAGATGATCGCCAAAGCCAGGGAAGTCCCAAATTTAACTAAAATGAAACTCTTGATCTGCTGATTGATCTCTAATAAGATTTTGGATACGGTTTGCCCGTCGGATTCCGATTTACCAAATGCCCGGATTAATTTCTTCTTAAGCATCTCCTGGTCGTTCAAAATAAAGAAAGTAAGAAATAAAATTATAACCAGGCTGGATATAAAAGAGACCGACGAGCTTATTCCCCGGAACAGGTATTTGGTAATGCCGGAAAAATCCTTCAGCTGGAAGCTATTTAGATCCAAATCCTTTGCCTGCGGAAAAAGCTTTTTGTACACGCCCAAAAATTTAACTGAATATTCTACCACCGTATTCCAATAAGAAGGAAGCTCTTGTAAAAGGCTGCTGGCTTGGACCACCAGGAAATATCCGATCACTGCAAAGATGATAGCGCTGATTATCAAAACCAAGATTACCGCAACCGGATGAGGAATCTTAAGCTTCTTTAAAAGAGAGACCACCGGACTTAGAAGATAAGCCAGCGAGATAGCAATGATGATCGGGATGATGATAGGGGCGGCAAAATATAGAAAAGCGGTTACTACCGCCATTGCCACAAAGGGGAAGAGAACATTCTGCAGAGGGAAATATTGCTTTAGATCAGACATAAAATCACTTAAAGTTTGAGGTTTAAAGTGTAAGGTTCACGGTTTTAAGTTAATCATTCGAGATTCAAAATACAACATTATAAATCTTTCCCCTCTCCCATTTGGGAAAAAAAGCGCGTAGCCGAGCCTTCACTTGTCCTGAGCGAAGTGCTTCGACTTCGCTCAGCATCCTGAGTTTATCGAAGGATCGAAGGATGGCTCGGTAAAAGCTTTCAATGTTTCAGCCATTTTGAAAGTTTCACCAAAGGCATGGTGTTGATCACATCCTCCGGTTCTATCCATCCTCGCCTGGCGGTGGCCACGCCAAACCTGATCCAGTCATAATGCCCGTCCTGATGAGCATCTGTGGAAATGGCAATTTTGATTCCCTTTTCTTTTGCTTTCCGGCAATTCAAATCGGATAAATCCAGTCTTTCCGGATAGGCATTAAGTTCCAATGCCTTTCCGTTAGCTTTACAGGCATCCATCAGCTTGTCCATATCCACCTGATATGCTTCCCTTCTTCCGATTAGTCTTCCGGTGGGATGGGCAAATATATCCACATGCGGATTCTCCATGGCTTGGATGATCCTTTTGGTCATCTCCTCCTGGCTCTGGGTGAATTTGGTGTGAACCGCTACCACTACTATATCTAACCCTTTTAGGATTTCGTCATCAAAATCCAACTGTCCGTTGGACCGGATGTCTACCTCGATCCCTTTCAATATTCTAAAATTCACCTTACCTTTGGCACGAGACATCTTTTCATTCAGTTTATCAATTTCCTCATTATGTTTCTTTAGCCTTTGCGGGGTAAGTCCGTTGGTGATTCCGACGGTGGGGGAGTGATCGCAGATGGCGATATATTGATATCCCCTCTTCTGCGCCGCCTTTGCCATCTCCTCGATAGTGTTGCTTCCGTCAGTCCACTCGGAATGGACATGCAGATCCCCTTTTATGTCTTTCAATTCGATCAAATGGGGAAGCTGATTCTTTTGGGCTGCTTCTATCTCCCCTTGATCCTCCCGCAGCTCCGGAGGTATGTAAGGAAGTCCCACCGATTTGAAAACCTCCTCTTCTGTCTTCCCGCCAATGCTCTTATTCCCCTTAAAAACTCCATATTCGTTTACTTTGAGTCCTCGGTCAATTCCCAGCGATCTTATCCGGATGTTGTGGGCCTTGGAGCCGGTGAAATAATGCTGGGCCGCTCCGAAGCTTTCCGGTTTGACCACCCGCAGATCCACCTGAAAACCATCCTTGGTGATGATGCTGGCTTTGGTGCTCCCCTCCGATGCTACCTTGACGACCTGGGGAAGATGAATAAAAGCATCCATCACCGGATTGGGTTTAATGGAAGCGACTAGAATATCGACGTCCCCGATAGTCTCCTTCATACGCCTTAACGACCCCCCGAGGGTTATTTGTTTCACTTCTTTGAGCTCTCTTAGTTCTTCTACAATATTCTGCGCCCGAGGATAGATGTAAGCCAAAGAAAACCGCTCCATGAATTTTTTCACCTGCTGGATTCCTTGCAGAATGTTCTGCTCCACCTTCTCCCCCAGGCCGGGAAGCTCCCTTAACTTTCTTTGCTCCGCTGCTTTTCTTAACTCCTCTATAGATTTCACTCCCAGTTTATCATGCACTAATTTGGCATGTTTGGGGCCTACTCCAGGAATTCTCAATAATTCGATCAAGGGAGCATATTCGGACTTTTTCAAATCCTCGTAGTATTCCAGTTTTCCCGTATCCAAGAGTTCCTTGATCTTCTTGGTAATGGCTTCACCGATTCCCGGAAGCTCCTGGATTTTGTCTTTATCCTCCAGAGATGAAAGCTGATAGGTGAGCGCTTCGATGGTTTCAGCCGCCTTGATATATGCTCTGATCTTGAAAGGGTTTTCTCCCTGGATGTCTAAGATCTGCGAGATATGAACGAGTATTTCGGCGATTTCCTGATTAGTCATTTGACAAGTTATGAGTAATGAGTATTGAGTATCGAGTTTTGAGTTTATACCTTGTAGAATTCACTATCTTCATAGCCACTTTAGTGGCGTAGGCTTAGAAACCTGAATGAGATCAATATCTTCTCAGCCACTTTAGTGGCGTGAATCATAACCTGACTAAAGTCAGTTGGAATTATGCCTCTTCTTCTTTTTGTCTAATATCTCGGATAACGATGGTTTCTCCTATCCGGTCATGCAGAGTGCGCCGGTTGGGATGGATGAAAAATTGGATAAATCCAAAACCGCCCTCCAAAAGTGAAGCCCCGTAACCCAGCGCCCGCTCGACGGAATGCCAGAGCGTCATCTTGGCATGAATTAAAGAGGCAGTGCGTATGCCCAGAATCCATTTGCCAGGTGTTTTTCCGTTACCCAGGTACGTCGCTAACCCAAAGTACAACACTACCAATGCGATGCTATACCAGTTTAAGTTCAGGGTAAATATCAGTTCTTCCCCTTCCCCCAGAACTCCATATCTCCGAAGCAAAGGTTCTAAGGGTGTAGCAAATATCCAAAACAGACCGACAATGATCGCCAAGTCGATAGTAAAAGCCAGTGCCCGTCTTAAGAAGGATGCCAGCTCGGCACCATCGAGTTCGTGCATACGTTGAGTTTCGTGTCCATTATAGGTTTTCATAAATTGATTTCCATATTATTTTTAGTTCTCAGCCCTATTAGATGAAAGTGTTTTTTGTAGCGGAAGGCTTTAGCCTTCCATTGTTGTTGTATGAATATTTTGTAGCGGAAAGCTTCAGCTTTCCATGTTCATAATCTCCCAACCACTTCAGTGGCACATCAATCTCTGGTTTCATCCATTGCCGTTGCTTTAAAGCAACAGAATAAATGCCCCTTCCAAATCCGTCAGGAATGTCTGGCTATCTGCCTGCCATTTCAGATCAACTTCATCAACTCCAGCTCGATGTTTTTCTCTTTGCCTTCCCGGTTGATGGTCAGGCTGACCTTTTTGCCTGGTTCTTCTCTCAATTGGTTTCGGATGTCGCGCAGAAGCAGGTCCTTGGTCGCCTGCCCGTTTATTTTGAGAATTACATCCCCCTCTTTTATTCCCTTCTTATCAGCCGGAGAATCCTTAATCACGAAATCGACTCTGGTGGTATCGCCTTCCTTGGTGAGCCATAGGCCCGACATGTCATAATCATCTTCGGAAGAGAAATTCGCATTGGGTTCCAGGATCATGCGCTGGCCCGGATAATCAAAGATCACCGTAAACTTTTTCAGAATTCCTCCGCCGATATTCCCGTCGAGCTTCTGGGATGCAAAGGCACCCTTTTCGGATGAAGAGAGCGTAGTCACGGGAGCAGGAATGTTGAAATTGCCGATCTCAATACTCTTGACCCTGGTAACTTTACCCGGAGCTTTTCCTCCTATACCGATGCCAGAGAAGACCTCGAGTTTCTTGCCGGTTTTGGCCAAAAGGCCGCTTTTTTGTACGAACGGTGTGTGAAGAACCAGGCTGGTTCTGGCGCCCGTGTCGACTACGAAATTACCCTCGTATTCACCGTCAATCTTTGCCTTGACATGGGGGCTATTCTCTTCGAGGGTAATCGGAAGAATCTGGCCCTTACCGGTATATTGGAAACTCGACGGATCATACAGAGTCAATTTTTGATTTTCATAATCGACTTTGACCACAAACTTGCTGAAGATGTCGTATCCTAAAATACCGTCATCCGGCATTCCTTCATACTTGCTGAGCGCTTGCAAACTTATGGTCATTGCCGAGGTGCTATCTATAACCAAATCACCCAGCCGGATGCTGGGCAGCGATAAGAGATTGATTTCTTGAGTTCCTTCACCTACACCCCGGCCCTCGATTTTACCGACCGTCTTCAAACCCAGCTCTTTGGCAACCTCGGTTTCCAAAACCGGGCTGCCTGCACCGGTATCCAGGATGAAGCTCATTGGTTTGGAGTCGCCGATACTGACCGGTATATAAATGTGGTTGCTATTCAGCACAAAGGGAATCTCGACGGAGTTTTGCCCGGGCGGGAAATGGTAGGTTTTGGCCAGAGCAGAAGGCATTTGGAAAAGCTCATCCGACAATTGGGGATTGGATTCGATCCCGGTCAGGGTGGATCTTATGTCATAGGTCGAATCTCCCATATTTATGCGCATCGAGGTTGCTACCTTGATTCCGCCAAAGTCCTTATAATCCGAAAGGTAATTGGTTATTACAACCACGTCGGATTTGCTGATGGTTTTATCTATCAAATATGTTTCGGGATTGATGAAAAATTTCACCGGATCACAGGCTTCGGGGGTAACTTGAAGCACATAATAGTCGATGTCACCGGTTTTTTCCCGGCCCAGATATTCCACCTTTCCTTTGGCTCTTTCCGGAAAGAGGTAAGCATAAAGATTGAAGTAGATTTGGCTTTTGGTCTCTTCCAACTCCATGCCGGCCAACTGCCGAACCTGTCCGTTGGCGTCCTGAACCCAGCCTTTGTCTCCGTCGTAAACCGACAACTCTTTCATGATTTTCAAATCCGTTTCGCTTCTAAGCTTGTCCGGATATTTGAAAAAGATTTTGACTTTTCCGGAGAGCCCTCCGGGAACGAAGACGTTAGCATCCGTTATGGAATTCTTCTGGGCTTTGAGTGCTTCCTCACCCCCCAAGGCTTGCATATGCTTGCTTAGAATCTCCTGGAGGGTTTGAGCATTCAAGTTCTCCAAGCCGAATGCCGGGACCAGCACCACCAAAGCTAACATCAAAACTTTTTTTAAATACATAAACTACCTCCTCTTTTTATAGGTTCCATGAATTCTTACGGAACCGAACATCTTCAAGTTGCACAGTAAAATCACTGGGAGATGAGGGGGTGAGGTTTAATATCATCTTCTTCCCAGCCGCCTTAGTGGCGTATTCTTCTCATACATATAATATGCTAATGTGTTTTTGTAGCGGAAGGCTTTAGCCTTCCATTGTTGGAAACCTGAAGGTTTCCGCTACTTAAATCTCTATATTATCTTCTATCAGTTCACTAAAGTGAACTGCAATTGATTCCTTTGATTTTATCTACTCCAGTTGCCTTGATTTTATTCATTGCAGTTGCTTTGATTCCTCCAACTAAAGGTGGGTGTTCTTCACCTGCTATTGTTTTCCTGTTTATGAGGAACATCAACAGGGAGCAGAGAAAATAACAATCTATTCACCCGTCAATTTTCTATATGCAGCCTTAAATAAAGGCAAAAACTTTTTTGTTTTGGTCTTCCCTGGTTCAATATAATAAACAGCTTCTTTCCATTGGTTATCGTACCTTGTCATTTTGATTGGGATATCCTCTGCTTCTTTCTGGTCAAGCTTAAAAAAGAAAGCAAAGGTTTTTGATCCTATCCATTTTATTCCAAAAGCATTGAAAAAACCGGCTTTGAAACCACAATAGGTTTTATTTAATTTGGTTTCTAGAGACCAGTTTTTTTCTTTGATTATGGAATCAACTTCCTTTATATATTTAATGAATCCTTTTACACTATTCTTGTTTCGTTCCTTCTCGTAAAATTCTTCATTATACTTCTGCAGTCCCCTAACTGGTTTTAGTTTTACTCTTTTCTCTTCCTCTAATTTATTCACTAGCAAAAGTTGGTTTTTTCCTTCAACCCATCTTTTTACTTCAATCAAATCTACAGGATAATTTATCCTATTTACAATATCCAATGTTGATTTTAATATAGTCGGAGCCATAACAATAATCCTTACCTGACAACTGTCCCAACTTACCGATAAATCGTCTGGTTTGTTTTCGCATTCCAACCAGAGAGACTTGATAGAATCAGGATTTGTTTCAGCCCAAAAAGCATACTCAAGAAGTTGAGGGATTATTGAAGCATCAACTGCTACATTTTTCATCTCCACAATACAGATGTTGCCATCATTATCTACCCCTATGATGTCCGGTATGCCCAATTTCCTGCCTCCCCTTATTTGTCTTTTTATTAGGAAGATGTCTTCCAATATCTCTGGAGTCTCAAAAATAATCTTTTCAAACTCTTCTTCATTATTAAATGGTATTGACAACAGACTTTTAGTTGCATCTTTTATTTTCCAGAACAAGTTTGCCATTTTACCTCCTCTTCACTGTATTTGAGTTTAGCCTATTAAAAGCAACCGAATATTTTATGTTTATACCTTTAGACAGGTGAAGATTTCGAATCCCTTTTAAAATATTTCTAGAACCACTATAGAATAGGGCTTCTTCTTTATAGATTCACCATCTTCTTGCTCCATGGCAGATGTTATCTACCTTTTATTCCCCCGTTCAATGACAACAAACATATGAGCTAAATTAGTACACTAAGCTAGCTTGAATTTTATTGTTTTTCGAAGAAACGAGATTCAAGACGCTTTCGTCTATACTCACGCAAATCTTGAATCGTCGAATCAACAATAATGAGGGTATCATGAAAAGTCCATGAAAAACCTTCAGGATCAATCGTCTGAACAGGATTTTTTAGTATAACCATGGACTTAGGTCCGCCTATCAACTGAATGAATGTAAGTTCAGCGATTTTTCTCTCATCCTTTAGATTATTCAATTGAAGAAGAATTCGGTCTTGGGGGCGTGTTAATTTTTCAAAATACGGGTGATACATTGGGTCTGAAGCTTCTAGCTTATTGTACACGAAATATTCCTCATATTCATATCTGTTTACTGGTGAATCGCTCCAGTAGACTAAATCTACCTGTAGTAAAATGATACCACCTACTAGATTGGACAATTTTAAAAATTTATCTAGCACTCGATCGAATCCCCATATTTTAGTTTCTGCAGGTGCAATCGGGTAAGAGCGCGAAAAATTCCCTCGAAAAATTCCAGCACTATAAATCGGACCAAAAAGATATCCTTTAGGGTAGATAATCATAGAATCACACAATATCAAAGGCTGTCCCTTTGGAAAAACAGACCAAGCGGTATCACTTCCAATATTAGTCAAACGATAATGAAATTCTTGTTTTGGTTCATACTCAAAGTCATTAAGTGCCGTGGCTCCTGAGAGTCTTGGCTCAGTTTGCATGGTAACGACATCACGTTGAAGCTGCTTTAATTCCTTTTGAACACCGTATGTGAAAACCGCATAAATAGCTATTACCAATGTAGCAAGAGCTGCCACAGACGAACTGTTATTGTTTAAAAAGTCCTTTAAATTTTTCGTTATGGTCTTGATTCCCGCAAGTATTGTTTTGGATCTTGCTTTTATCTTCGATATTATATTTGAAGATTTAACCAAAATACTACCTCTTGTTATTAATGACTAGCTTTCTATTCAAACATCAACATTGGAATATGTATTCTGATTTTATATCGCAGAATAACTTTAATCCAAAGTTCATCACTTCCTTATCAGCTTCCTAAACTCCTCCTCATTTATCGTCTTCACCCCTAATTTCAGCGCATTATCATATTTCGATCCCGGGTCTTTACCCACCAATACAAAGTCGGTTTTCTTGCTTACCGAGGAGGAAACCCGCCCTCCCATATCTTCTATGATCTTGGTGGCTTCATCCCGGGTGAAGGAATCCAATCCTCCGGTCAGAACAAAGGTCTTTCCGCTTATGGGGGTTGCTTTGGCCGGGGCTTTTTCTGTGGGAAATTTCACTCCCCCTTTTTTCATCTTCTCCAAAATTTTCAAATTCTTCGGATTGTGAAAGAAATTATAGATGCTCTCGGCCAATATCGGACCGATCTCATATACTTGGGTCAACTCCTCTTTCGACTGCCTGGCCAAATTGTCCAGTGAGTGAAAATTCTTAGCCAAGACGCCGGCGATGTGATAGCCCACGTTTCTTATTCCCAAAGCAAAGATCAAATTGGTGAGAGTGGGATTTCTGCTTTTATCGATGGCATCCAAAAGATTCAGAGCCAGCTTGTCCCCCATCCGGTCCATCTGCATGATGTCGTCTTTTTTTAAAAAATACAAATCCGCCTGGTCGGAGATGATCTTTTTGTCGATCATCTGCTCTAAGAATCTGTATCCCAAACCATCCATATCCATCGCCCCTTTTGACACGAAATGCGCCATGTTCTCTTTGATCTGAGCGGGACAGGCAATGCCGGTACAGCGATGAATAGCTTCACCTTCCGGCCTTTCCACCTTGGAGCCGCATACCGGACACTTATCCGGCATCACGAATTTCTTTTCCTTTCCGGTTCGCTTGGATTCGATAACTTTCACCACTTCGGGAATCACATCCCCTGCCCTTTGGATAATGACCGTATCCCCCACCCGCACGTCCTTTTTCTTCACCTCATCCTCATTGTGCAAAGTAGCCCGGCTTACCTCCACACCACCAACCCGGACCGGCTCAAGAAGCGCCACCGGAGTCAACGCCCCGGTCCTTCCCACGCTGACGATGATATCTTTCACTTTGGTGGTTTCCTGCTGCGGGGGGAATTTCCAAGCCACTGCCCAGCGGGGGCTGCGGGAAAGCTCGCCTAATTTTTCCTGGAGCGCAAATTCATTGACTTTGACCACCATTCCATCGATCTCGTAAGGAAGCTTATCCCTGGCTATGAGGAGTTTGTCATAGAAATCCTTCACCTGCTCGGCCGTATCGCACAGTTCCACATACTGACTCAGCTTAAACCCCATCTCTTTTAGATATTGCATGCTCTCCCGGTGATTGGAAAGCTTCACCCCCTCCACCCTTCCGATCCCGTAAACGAACATGCTCAAAGGTCGTGACTTGGTGATCTTCGAATCCAGCTGTCGGACCGAGCCGGCTGCGGCATTGCGGGGATTGGCAAAAAGCTCCTCCCCTTCTTTCTCCCTTTGCCGGTTGAGTTTTGCGAAATCCTCCTTGTTGATTATAACCTCACCTCTCACCTCCAATAAATCCGGCGGTGATTTTCCCAAAAGCTTCAGCGGAATGGTCTTTACGGTTTTCAGATTCTGGGTAACGTCTTCCCCCACCACCCCATCCCCCCGGGTCGACCCGACTGCAAATACTCCCCTGCGGTAGACTATCTCCACTGCTAAACCGTCGAATTTCGGCTCAACTGCATATTTGATCTTCTCATCTCCCACGCCGGAAAGCTCCAACACCCTTCGATTGAAATCCAAAAATTCGACCTCCGATGTCGCCTTGTTCAAACTGAGCATGGAAAGAGAATGCCGGACGGTCTTGAACTCTTCCAGAGGCGCTGCCCCGACCCTTTGGGTGGGAGAATCGGGCGACACCAGCTCCGGATATTTCTTCTCCAACTCGGTCAGCTCGTCAAAAAGCCGGTCATATTCGGCATCGGAAACCTCCGGGTTATCCAGAATGTAATAGAGATAGTTGTGGTGATTGATCTGCTCACGCAGACTGTTTACTCTATCGATGGTCTTTTTGTCCGGAGGAGACATAAATTCAGGTGATAGGTTTTAGGTGTAAGGTGCAAGGTTTAAGGTTTGAAATCTAAAATTCAATTCTTGACTGGAATTCTCAATTTGCAATTTGCATTTTGCACCCTGTAATCTGCAATCAGGTTTAAAGATTTTAATTTTTATCTTTGAATTTTGAATTGCTTAGGCACCCCGCCGCCCCTTGGTCCCACCGATGAACTTGCTTTTTCTCATCCGGTCAAACAGATGCTTTCCCTTTTGGGTGAGGGTTTTCTTAAAATCCTTTTGTTTTTCTTTGTGCTCCGCCTCCTGCGCCCGCTCCTGTTTAAGACGCTCGTGCTTCAGTTTACCCTGGCGTTCCACCTGATCACCCGATTCCTTACCCTCTGGCTCGGTGTTCCCCTCCGGCCTTTCTTTCATTTCTTCTGACATGGTTTACCTCCGGTTTGAAAATTTCCCTCGGATAAAATTTATGTTGTTACATTAGAGAAGTCAACTAATTATATGATAGCTTCGGAAATACGAAGGTCAAAAAGACAAATTAATAGATTGCCTCCTCACATGCCATTATTTCCCATCCATCGGTTTGGGTTTCGATTACGTATCGTTTCATATCATGGTTTCGGTTGGTACCTTAAGTAATAAAGACCATCGTTTTACTCAGACCATAAAACAGCCCGGACCGAAACTTCTAACTCGATAGCGGTAATAGGAATACGAGCACAAGAATACACCGGATCGGTTTCTTTATAACCCGAAACTAAAAGCTCCTCAAAAACTAAGGATCAAAAAAAGACTTGACTTTACAGTAAAATAGTGGCTAAATTAGTCGATATAGAAAAAGTATGAAGTATCAATGCACACGGAGGTGTTAGAGCTTTTATTTATCCCCGGATTTTTTAATAACCGGCTTATCGGGTTTGAAGTTGTAAAAAACAAAGTCAACCTAAAATCATAACAATATAGAAAGGAGGAGAGTTATGCGCTCTCAGAAGTCTCTTTGGTGTCTGGTACTGACGGTAGCGGTGGTTTCTTTTTTGGTGGGAACCCAGCTATCTTCCGCCCAGATGCCGGGTATGCCCAACATGCCCAAGATGTACGGAGAGTTTAAAATGCCGGCGGTGGGTTCTTATGTAACTTACAAAGCCAGCTTCAAAGTAAACAATGTGGATAAGATCACCAAGCTGTCCATCGTGGGTAAAGAAAAATCGGATAAGGAAACGGATGTTTACTGGTACGAAATCCAAGACATCGATCCCAAAACCGGAGAGGCGGTTATCTCCAAGTTGCTCATCTCCGGTAATCCCCAGGAGATTGGGACCATGTACCGGATGATCATAAAACAGGGCAAAGAGCAGGCTATAGAGATCCCCCAGTCGATGATCTCATTGATCAATGCCAGCCCCGCCCCAAAGGACACAGCTAACCAGCCTAAGATGAAAAATATGGGCATGGAGAAGATGAAGATCAAAGATCAGGTTATGGATTGTGCTCATATGCGTTACTTCAACAAAGAAAAGACCATGGCTGATGTATGGAGCAATGCCAAAGTCCCGCTATTTGGCATGGTAAAAACCTCGACTGAGGATGCCTCTTTTGAGCTGGTTGGTTATGGAACCAATGCGGTATCAGCCATAACCGAAACTCCGAAGATGCTGGAGTTGCCCGAGCAGAAATAGTTCAGATTATGTAATGATCAATCATTCCAAAGAATTATCGAATAGGTGGTGGGCTTTTGGCTCACCACCTTTTTGTTTTGTATTAATCCGTTAATCGATTATATCTATGGTTATAAATAAAAGGTTGAGGTCTTCGGGCAGACATCCGCACATTTGAGCGGTTACGTATAATTTACCGCAAACGATTTTTGCTTGCCGCCTGCTGCCTAAACCGAGCCGATATCCGAAACCGATACTTGCCCGACACTCAAATCGACAAACATTAAACTATCCATTTAACTCCCGGAAAGAAATGAAACCATTAAAACGATACCCCCAGTGCTTCGTCTGCGGCGACCAAAACCCTATCGGCTTGAATGTCTCCTTCTATCTTGAGGATGATAAGGTGGTGGCGGAATACACCACCGGTTCTAATTTCCAGGGATATAAAAATATTCTGCACGGAGGAATTCTATCCGCTCTTTTGGATGAAGTGATGATCCGGGCGGTCTTGGCTAAAGGAATAACCTGTCTGACCACCGAAATAAAGGTGCGGTTCAAGAAAATGGTCCGGATCGGGGATAAACTTTACATAGAGGGGAGAATGATCGGGGAAAAGGGGAGGTTATTTTTAGCCGAAGGGAAAATCGTCAATCAGAATGGCGAGATAGTAGCGGAGGGAGAGGGTAAATTTATCAAAGCAGAAGGAGAGCTGGAAAAGATTTTAACATAATTTCCGGATAGAATTATATATCTCGGAACCTGATTCGCTTTTCACCCTTAAACTTGCAGACTTCAACCTTGACCTTTAAACTTTGAACTCTGAACGCTTTTGTCTTAATTGAACCCTTGAACTTTTGAACCCTTGAACCTTTTTACCCTTGAACCCTTTAAAAGGTTCAGCTACGCGTTTGATTTATTGAACCCTTTAACTCTAAACTTTGAACTCTGAACGCCTTTGTTTTAATTGAATCCTTGAACTTTTGAACCTTTTGAACCTAATTTGCTTTTACACTTGAACCCTCGACCCCTCGAACCCTTGAATCCTTTAGACTAGACTTCCACCGAGCCGTCCTTCGACTTCGCTCAGGACAAGTAAAGGCTCGGCTACGCGCTTAATTGAACCTTTGAACCCTTGAACTTTTGAACTCCAGAATCCCCTACCCCATATTCTTTACTAGCAAACTCATCTGCATGGCCTGTTTGTGGTTGTATTCAAAGGCAAGTCTCCTGTAGTTTACCACATCGATGATGGTGCCGATCAGGCAGATGCCTCCGGTAAACAGGTAGAGCAATCCCATTCCCACCTGATCTAAGATAAATCTATGTATCCCGGCAATTCCGATAAAACCCAAAAGACTGAGAATAAGAATGGTCTGGGGGTCTTTCCTGCGGGTGCGATACATTACGGCAAACTGCTGAACCTGCTGATCCGGCATATCTTTTACCAGATTGGAGACGAAAACCATTTCATCCCCTTCAAGCTCGGGAAGGATCTGCATTATGTTGGTCATTGAGCGCCTTCTTTCCTTTGAGTGTTAGTGGGACAATATAACTCTGTTTGATTAAACTGATTATTCTCCAGACTAAAATCGGAAGAGCAAAAAAACCGAGTGGGTGCGAGCTCCATGATTCGGATAGGTCACCGTGCAACAGATAAGATATGGATAATCCCAGGCCGCACCCCGGACAATGATCAAAACCAAGGAGTTTGAAAGGACACAGGATCAGGTGATGGGAGGTTTGGGGATCAATGCTGCCAAGATAAACCAGACCGATAGTCCAGACTAACGCTTCCCATGGGATTTGAATCAATTTATTTTTCATTTCCTCTTTTGCCAGAACAGGTCATTTGGTTATATTGAAAAAGAGTTACTTTCAATTTATACTACGAATTATAAAGCGCAAGGGTTTCCTAAAAGCGATTGGCAGGAAAAACAAATACCGGCATGGCTTTTGAATCTTATGCTAACTACGTAAAACAACTAGTAGTTCCCTCTCCCCCTCGGGGTGTACAGACCGGGGACATAGGTTACACATGTTCGGAGACATAGGTTACACTTTGAGGTATAATATCCAACTGTGAAAGGAGGATATTATGCCATGGAAAGAGGTAAACGTCATGTCTCTTAAAAAAGAATTTGTCTT
>CAIVRH010000046.1 GCA_903908285.1 uncultured candidate division Zixibacteria bacterium | reverse complement strand
GGTTTATCTAAATTGAGAAGAGAAGCTTATCTCGTATGGTATGTCTCAATTATTATCAACCACAAAAAACCAACACGTTTTTACCATTAACCCAAAAAACTATAAGCACTTTCAAGGTAACCTTCGATATTTTAAACCAAGCAATGATCTATAATCCTATGGTATAATAAATGATTTTAGGCCTTTTGTCAAATAGAATTTCGTGAAATTCTTAGTTTCAAGATGAATAACTTAATGTAGGTATGATTTTGGAACAAGTCCGAAAATCTAACTTGTATAATATTATAAATTGGATTATTCCTTAACATTTTCCAAGAAATTAACCAACCCCTGATAGATCGCTTCCGCGCATGGGTTGCGACTATCTCGCATGTCATTTGTTGGTATAATCACTCGCCAATAGATTAGGATGATTTGTTTTGAGCCAATGCAGAACTACCTTTAGAAAATTTTCCGTTTCTTGAATTAATTCAATTGCTTCTGCTTCGGAGATTTCACCCGGATAACTATAATCGGTTACGTTTCTTTGGGATCTGCAAGAATCAAAATAATCCGCCAATTCAAAATATTCCTTGCCCAAAATCTTTTTCATTGCCTCAAACACAATAAAGTGACGCCCCATGCCGGAAGTTCTATATCCTTCGCAGTATAGAAAGATAGTAGCGGATTGAAGAACCGCATTGTAGGCAGTGGCAAATTTTCTGTCGGAGGAAAGACCGCTTACTTTGGCGTCTTTTATGTCCCGCTTTACCAGCTTGAGTAGATTTGCGATCTCTTCCCTTGACGTTCTATGCGGTTTCAATTTATCTTGATTTAACAGCTCTTTTAAACTCATCCTCATTGCCAATGATAAATATTTTTTTGTCCTTCAAAACTGCATTCAAAAAATGGTCTTTTTGTCTTATTTTCTCTTTGAATTCCTTAATGGGGAAAACAGCATAGTTTATTTCCCGGCTTAATTCTCTTTTGGGTTTGGAAAGAAGGGTGGAAAGTTCTCGCGAAGTAATGGAGCCGACAATCAATAAATCAATATCGCTTGACATTATCTCCTTTCCTTTGGCATACGAGCCATAAATGAAAGCAAAGATTATATCCCCCTTCTTTTTGAAATTCTCCCTCAGGACTTCGGCAATCCCCACGCTCTTGAATAGAATCCGTTTTAAATCCTCGAATATGGGGCAGTTCTTGTTCACTTTATAATAAATCCGACTGCCTTGGATCGTTTTTTCGATCAAACCTATACTTACCAGCTTCAACATCTCCCTTTGCACACCTTGAATAGGTTGGTGAGTGAGGGCGGATATTTGCCTTTGGTAGAAACTATTCTCGGGGTTGAATAAAAACAATTTTAGAATTTCAACCCGGGCTTTCGAAGAGATGAGTTTGCCTATCATCGGATGGCTCCTTCATGTATACATTTTGTAGTCAAATGTATACATTTTGTAGTCAGAAGTCAAGAATTAATTATCATTCCTTCACATTCTCCAAGAAATTAACCAATCCCTGATAGATCGCTTCCGCGCATTGGTTCTGGAATTTCTCCGTTCCCAAAAGCTCCTCCTGCTCCGGTATCATCATGAAGGCACATTCCACCAATACCGCCAACAACTGATATGGCCGGGTGAGGGCGAGATTTCCATAATAGGTGCCGTAGTCGGGCAGCTTGAGAGTTTTCAGAAGCTCGGATTGAATTGACCGGGCTAAAGCCAAAGACTGGGGATGATAATAATAAATGGATGTGCCATTGTTATAAAAAGGATTTATCCCATCAGGAAGAGCATTATTGTGGATGGCAATCAAAATATCACAGCTATCTCTTACCGCAATTTTGGGGCGGTCATATAGGCCGACGATCTCCGTACCCGTATGGGTCATCACCACTCTGGCCCCGCTTTTTTCCAAAAGTTTCTTAAGCTCCAGGGCGATCTTCATATTGACCTCATCCTCCCGTAAACCGGTCGGACCAACCGCCCCGGTTTCGGGATAATGCCCCGGGTCCAAACATATTTTCAAAGCTTCCAGTTTTTTGGCAAGATCGGGAGTGTGCTTGATCTCCACCACCAGATTGTCCCCCTCATAGAAAACGTCGTATCCCCACTGCTGTTTCTGGTTTAAGAATATCTTGAGCAGAAATACACCATCTTTGGGCTGATCCCATTTGATCTCTTTGATCAAGCTGTCCTGCGAATCGTATCTTATCCGGTCGGTGTTTGAGGTTAATCCATAAACCGTCAAAAACAAAGCAGACGGATCGGTTTGCTGTTCCACCTTAAAGGGTAATTTTCCCGTGCTGGAGTAAAGCAGAAACTCAACTTTGGTTTTTCCCCCCAACATCTTGGTCTGAATGGTATTGACGCTGCTTTTAGGGATGGGAGTGCCCAGAGGGAGATACTTTATACTGTCCTGCTGAACCCAGGCATTCTCGCCATAAGCCAATTTCAAACGCACCCACTCCCCCATCCTGCCGGTGGCAATAGCGCGGACTCCCGGAGGCTGATATAGCAGGGTGTATCCCATTTGGGGACCACACCGGGCGGTCACCGACGAACCTACAAATTCCACCACCTGCGGAGTTTGCTCATCGGTTACGGTTATTCTGCCGGTGGATGCTTCAATTGTCGGCAAACTGTTTTTTCCGGTCTTCCGGGATAATTTGAACGTGATTTTCTTTTGCTCAACTTTATCCCCGTTTCTTATAATGTATGCACCGGTATATGTCCCTTTTTGTGAAGCGGGTACCGACTCATCATCCTCCTCATCCACATCCATTCCGGAATATACCGATTCGGTCATGGGCACATCCTGCACCAATCCCTGAATGGAAAAGCTCGCCTGACAATTGGGCGTTCCCCGAAACTTGGTCTCCAGAACGTCCCCGGCGGTGAGAACCATATCCTGCTTGGGCAAGATGCTACCTTTGACGATATCCAAGCTATCCGCGGGGATAGAAGCTATAGGCCGGGGAACTTTTACCTTCAACTTTTTGGTGGATGAACCGGCTTTATTTTTTGCGACCAGCTCGAAGGTAAAATCCCCCGGTCTGATCGGAAGGAAAGCCAAAAATGCCCCGTTGGGATGAACCGGCACTGGATGTCCATTGATCTTCAAATCCGATTTTCCGCCAGAGGCGGATCCGCCTTTGGAGGATGGCGTAACCGACCCGAAGATAAAGGTCGAATCCGAGGCCTTGATCTTTGCATCCTCCAACGGATAAACCACCGAGATTTGGGGAACCGGATTCTCTTTTGGGTTAGCTGCGAGTGCAGTGCAACACCAATATAGGAAAAGAATACATAATGGAAGCCGACATTTTAGAATTTTCACAGATTCCTCTTTTCAATAGTAGGTCGAATATGCCTGCCAGCCATGGGTCAAAGACCTATTCGACATTAATTATATTAAACAATCCATCGACTTTAATGATTTCGTAGGCTGGGCACCTTGCCCAGCCCCATATTCCGCCGAGGCTGGGAGCCTCGGCTACGTTGATTCTCCCAAAAAGTGGTAGATCGAATATCTATTCGACATAAATTAGATTAGACCACCTATCGACTCTAATAATTTCGTAGGCTGGGCACCTTGCCCAGCCCCATATTCCGCCGAGGCTGGGAGCCTCGGCTACGTTGATTCTCCCAAAAGGAGAAATGAAATTGACAGCAATCGATTACATGTTTTTAGGGATAATCCCCAGTCCGGGCTTATCCGACAGATAGATCATCCCGCCTTTGACCGTCATTCCCTCATACGGATCGTTGCTGATCAAAAGATTCGAATCCAAATCCAGATAATCCGCTAATGAGCCGAGTTGCGCGGCGGCTGCAATCCCCACCGAGCTTTCGATCATACAGCCGATCATAACTTGCAAACCATGTGCCCGCGCCACATGAATCATCCGCAGAGCCTCGCGGATGCCTCCGCATTTGGCTAATTTTATGTTGATCCCATCACATAGCCCGACGAAACCGGGAATATCTTTCGAGGTCATCAGGTGTTCATCGATGAAAATGGGGATCTCCGATTCCCGCTTTATCTTAAGTAAACCCTCTTTATCATTTGGATCGATGGGTTGTTCTACAAATTCGATTTTGTATTTCTTGAGCTGATCGATTTTGGTTAAAGCTTCTTCCGCATCTTTCCACCCGGCATTGGCATCCACCCGGATTTTGGCATCGGTGACTTCTCTTACTGCCTTGACCATCTCGATGTCATTCTCCACTCCGACTTTGACCTTGTAAACCAGAAAGTCTTTCGCCTCTCTGGTTTTTTCCTTCATCTTATCCGGGGTGTCGATTCCGATAGTAAAAGAAGTGACCAACTGTTTTTTTCCATCCAATCCAAAAAGTTTATGAACAGGAATATTTAATCTTTTCCCTATCAGATCATAAAGCGCCATGTCGATTGCCGCTTTAGCGGGGTAATTACCGGAGATTTTGTCATTTAAGTTAGAAAGAACAGTTTCGATTTGAAACGGATCATCTCCAATTTGGTCTTTGACCTTTTCTAAGCACTCGATAACCGTCTCGGCATTATCTCCATAATACGGTGAGGGTGCC
The DNA here is from genome assembly GCA_903908285.1 of uncultured candidate division Zixibacteria bacterium. Lineage (GTDB taxonomy): Bacteria > Zixibacteria > MSB-5A5 > MSB-5A5 > SM1-73 > CAIVRH01. Next base: position 94,715 of record CAIVRH010000046.1, on the reverse strand, counting down.
GCTTCGCCGATCCCCCCGTCGATCTCGACAATCACATTCTTTCTCGTCTCCGATACCGAACGGGAGATTCGGAAAGGGTGCTTTAATTTCAGATCAATGGTATGATAGGTTATGTGCATAGTTTTGAACTCACCCCCTTGATCCCCTCGCTCTTTAAATAGAAGATCCATGGTGACAGAAAAAAGCATCCATGCCTAAAGAAGAAGTTCAAAATAGTCTTGATGTCAAGATAAATTTCAGCAGTTGAGTCGATAGAATAAAATCGACCCGCAAAAGGTTTCCAGGAATGGTCCTGTTACAGAATAAGAATATCTTCAAATATGTTTAATCTTGACATACATAGAACCTCAATTTATTCTATGACTGATATTGAATCCGGACAGGGGTGAAGATCTGAAAATATTAGTTTGAAGCTAATAACCTTTAACCAATTTTATCCGTGAAAGGAGAAGATGCCATGAAGTACGGAGCCAGAAATCAGCTGGTGGGGAAGGTGGTCGAAATCAAGAAAGGCAGTATTATGTGTCAGGTCCGGCTGCAGATAGAGGCGGATTCGTCGGTCAGCTCGGTGATGACGGTGGACTCGCTTAAGGATTTGGGGATCAAGAAGGGCGACAAGGTCAGGGCGATAGTAAAAGCGGTGAACGTGCTGCTGGTTAAGGAATAAAAGTTCAAAAGTTCAAAGGTTCAATAAAGGCAAAGGGTTCAAGGATTCAAGGGGTCAAGTGAAATACAAGGGAGAAACACGTGAACACTTTCTGCATCGGATTCATTAAGATTTTTGTCCGAAAGTCCTAAAGGACATTTCGGACCTACAACTGACAAGCGGGGATGTTTGACAGGTGTTTCTGACCTTTCTGACCTTTCAGGTGATTGTTTTAAATTTTTCTCAGCTATCCTGCGGTATGAGCTATGTTGTTCATAACAAAGGGAATAGCGGATTTATCATACCGGTGTTTCTGACCTTTCTGACCTTACTGGGCTTTGTTTTTTAATTTTTTCATCATTTGAATGTGGTTTTTGAGATAAAGGTTTGTCATCCAAGAGAATGGCAGAAGAGCCGTTTGATGTTTTCTTTTTTGGAAGCCCATGACGAAAAGGTTAAGAGTTAAGAGTTTAAATTTCGCATCCTATTAATTTGGTAAGAGTGCATGAATAATACACTGCCTTTCATATATTGGGGAGATAGCATTTTCACCACCGAAGTGGTAGTGAAATTGTAGCTACGACCTCTCCCCCTGTGTCCCCCTCTCTCCCGCCTTTGACGGGATTTTCAACGTGTAACGGAGAGGGGGGTAATACGGTCAATGGATGGAACGGATTAGAAAAAACGCCCGACATCCTTCGACTACGCTCAGGGTAAACTTTGGTCGGGCGCTACGCATTTCGCATGCATTTTGAAAGCGTTACATTTTGTAACGGTTTGCAATATAGAAGTTGGAGTGAATTTGATTGGGGTAGGAGGAGAGACAAGGAGTTAGGGCTTGGAGATATATATTGACAGGAGTCTAGGGACTTCTGACCTATAAACTTTCAATTTCAACCCGTGACAAAATGTCACGACTTGACTTCCTTCTTCGGATAGTCTTTGCTTCAACTTTCGCCAATACGCTCCGGCATCAACGCTATCGGTTAAAGCTTCACACACATCCACCACCGAAAACCACCATTCATTTTGATAGATGATTCTTCTGATTCTTTTGCCTTTAAACAAAGCTATTTTTGTATTTTCCATAAGGGATATTCCCTACAAATTAAGGGCTTGATAAATTCATGGCTTGGTGGCAGGAGCCTGGGGCTCCTGCCCTACTACTGTATCCACTATCCCCGTAGAATCCTCTAAAATAACAGCCTTTGCGGTATCCCCTAATATCTCTTTGCTGTAATAATCTTTCTCCTGCGCCTTCAAGGACAATGGTATTACCAATATCACTAAAACCATCAAAATCTTTTTCATGTTGTTCTCCTATTTAAGAGTTCAACAATCAAATAGACCACTCCTGCGATCAACATAATGTGAATTATCCTTACACAGGAATATATAGATAAAATATTGTTGAACCTTTTCATCCATTCATCGCCCTTCGATATTACGATAAATCTAGGATAGTAGGCTTGTTGAGTCCCCGAATTTACTATAGTCCTTCGACAAACTCAGGGCCATTTCCTTCGGAAATGGCGGGGGGTCTGGGACAGCTTTAGAACTCTACTCCAATTAGATCAGCCGGACTCAATCAGTGTATCTTAACGTTGTTGGCGATAAAGAACCTTTGGCTTCAGAAGTGTAGAGCTATTAGTATATCTTATCTAGGATATTCTTAAAGTTATCAACAAAAGTTTCGACCTCGTGGGGATTTGCCTTTTTCCATCGACTAAAGGCTTTACAATATGACCTACCGAAAAAGCTCTTGTTCTGAAAAAGCCATGTTTTATAATCGTGGGAATCCACAAAGTCTTTAAAACATACTTGTCTTATAAAACCTATATCAGGATTCCAAAATCCATCTTCGTCATCCACCTCATTCCGAAAGAAATCATATAATGTTCCTTCAGGGCATTTGTCACCCGGGAGATAAATAACCCTATCCGGGCCAGACTTTCCCTTTTTTTGGTCGCCATCCACAACAAAGAGCATTTGTCTGAAAGCAGGGTGTTTCTTCTTTGCTAACTCAATCAGAATGCCAGCACTTATAGGTACGCTTTTTATCTCAATTCTTTTCCTGAGTTTTGTCCTACCAAGTAGATTTTTGCACCAGGCTTCCGTTACTCCATCTTCACATAGAACATTTATCTTTCTAATCTTATCTTCTTGGTCGGTTTGAACAAGTATGTTATTTCGTATATATTTAAGAGGTGGATTAGAAAGATTCTTGACACATCTGTTTTTAAGCTCAAAAAAGTTTATCTCGGTTTGCCATTCCGTTTTTTCTTTCAGCAGTTCCAATATTTCTAATGAATGGGTTGTAAATATTATCTGCAAATCAAAGTCTCTTGAAAACTGATATAAATTCTTAATAAGATTTATTTGCGAGCCTGCATAAAAAGTAGCGTCAACCTCGTCAATCAATAAAATGCCCCCATTGTAACTCAAACCTTTCTTTTCTTTTAGTTCTCTAAAAGAAAGGATTGCAGTAAGAATTTGACCCAGACTATCTTGTCCTGCTGAATTACCCATGTAACTGTAAACGGGAGTCTCCATCGCAAGAAATTCCTTATTAGGAGATTTAATATCTTGAGGTTTTAGTGTTTCATCTAACAGAATTGATATCTCTTTAGCATATTTTTCGTAAAACCTTACTTCAGATGGGTCTAAAGTAGGCGGCTTAACTTTAATACTATCCTCTTTCTCTTGGGATAGAGGATATAACCTTTTTAATCCCAAATATATTACAGGAAAGTCTATTGCGCCTGAACCTACGACTTGCCTGTCTCCTATGTCTATTCTGAATCTACCACTTTTCCCTTCTCCCTCCACAAATCTTGATTTTGCCTCTTGAGTAATCTCATCGCCATTATCATCTTTCAGAATGGCCTTATATTCGTGTATACCTTTTTTATCATGAAACGGGCAGAACCTAAATATATCTCCATACTTAGCTTTGAATTTTTGATTATTCTTTGTCCTTTCTTGATCTTTGTAATCAAAAATATGACCGACCATCCCAAGAATAGTCGATTTTCCTGTGCCATTTTGCCCGGAGATCACGGTAAGATTTTTGCCAAATAAAACCTCTATCCCATTCATATGTCTGAACTTATCTACTATTATCTTTTCAATTTTCATATCAAAATATCACTACAATATAAGTGCATTTAGAAATCAGCAAACAATAATCCCTTAAATAACCAACTCACTAACATCTAGATTTTTCATCGATTTAGTTTCACCCCTGCGGTGTTTTTCAAATCACTTGGTTAAATCTTAGGTTTGCCCGATGTAGTAGCTTCTGCACAATGATTTTATTGATACTATCAACTCATTAAAAAAATATCGCCCTAATAATCCATGCAACTATTCCAAATATACCAATTATAATCCCCACGTTCCCCCATAACGCACCAACAGCAAATGACATATCTCCAATACGCTCTTTTGTCCTTTGAAAAGCTATTACAGGGGCAACCGATACTAAACTAATTATTAGTCCAACAATAACACCGCAAAGACCAAATACTAAAAAGCTTTTTTTAAAAACAAACCCCCAAATGCCTATGGCTATTCCATAATATGCCATTAACTGCAATGAAACAAAAACTGCAGTCATTATAGATTCATTTCTATGAACTGGTGTACCACTGATCCTTATTTTTTCGCCCAATTCTTTCAATACATTTGCATCAGTCGTATCTTTACCTTGCGATTCAGCTTCCGCAATGATCTTGTCAGCTAAATCAGCTTTCATTTTCAGTGTTTCTAAGAAAAATATATCACTATCATCAATCGATGCTAAATCATCTAATCCAAGTTGGCAAGCTCTGTATTTTCCGTTCAATGCATTTTGTCTTGAATATAAATCTGCTTTAATGAGTTCCCCTTTATTGTTCATTTTCCTCTCACATAAAATTATATAATTAACTCTTCCTTTCGATTTTTCATCGATTTAGTTTCACCCCTCTGGTGTTTTTCCAAGCGTTTAGTTAAGTCCTGGGTCTGTCCGATGTAGTAGCGTCCGGTATTCTTTATTTTAAGCACATAAACATAAAACATATTCACTATGAATTAAGCGGAGAGGCCGGGATTCGTCGTTAGACCCTGTCTTCGACCCTGAGCTCAGACCGAAGGGAGCGAGTCCGAAGGACGAGTCGAAGGGAACCCGTTTATTAACCACTCCTTCTTTTCCCTTCGCCACCCTTTTAACTGAGCTTCTCTTTTCCGTGCACTTGTGTAGTTTTCATGTTCTTCGGTATAAACTAATTTAACTGGTCTGCGTTTCTTTGTAAAAACAGACCCTTGCCCAGCATTATGTTCACTGACACGGTCTTCCACATCGGTAGCAACGCCGACATAATATGAATTATCTTTGCACTGCAACATGTAAACAAACCATGGTTGAATCTTTTCATTCATTCCTAGCCCCTCAGCTCTTCGGCTATTCGATAAACTTAGGATAGTGCGCTCGTTGAACCTCAAGCTTCCTGTAGCCCTTCGACTTCGCTCAGGGCCATTGTCCTTTGGACAATGGCGGAGAGGCCGGGATTCGAACCCGGGGTAAGGTTTTAAGCCCTACAACTGCTTATCCCGCCAGGGCGGGACTTCAGCCAACTCTGTTATTGATTCCTTTTTCTCTGCGAAACATGCCAATAACCGCTTGAACGCTTCGCCGCCTTTATAGCTTTTTATCTCCTTCTCTCGTTTCATCGCATCCGCCCGAGAAGAAAGATTTTCCACATAAACTATATCAAATTCCCCACGATTCTTTACTGATTTAGTCTTACCCTGAGAATGTTTCTGTAAACGTTTGGCTAGATTTTGTGTTTGTCCTATATAATGCTTTCCTGTTTTTCTTAACCTTAGAACATAAACACAATACATATTCTATTCTAATTAAGCGGAGAGGCCGGGATTCGAACCCGGGGTAAGGTTTTAAGCCCTACAACTGCTTAGCAGGCAGCTGCCTTCAGCCTCTCGGCCACCTCTCCACTAAAAACTGTCCACGGTTAAAACTAAAACCTATCGCCTAATTTCTGCTTGGGTTTGCGTGCTTTGGTCGCCTGCAACTTTATGCTGATGATCCGGCCCTTGATCTTTTCGCTCATCCCTTCTTCCAAATATATGGTCTCGTCCAAGATCTTCACCGGGCTGAATCCGGCTTTCTTTATCTTGTCCAAATAATCTTTTCTCAAAAGAGCACCGCCGATACATTCAGCCCAAGCAGGGAACGACTTCCTGATATCTTCGGGTAGTTCCTTGTCGGTGACGATGTCGGAGATCACCATCCGACCCTTGGGCTTGAGCACCCGATACGCCTCCCGGAAGACTTGGTCCTTGTCCGGGGATAGATTGATCACGCAGTTGCTGATGATCACATCCACCGATTCATCGTGCAAGGGAAGATTCTCGATCTCCCCCAAACGGAATTCCACGTTCCGGTATCCACCCTTCTTGGCATTCAACCGCGCCTTGCGGATCATCTCCGGGGTCATGTCCACCCCGATGACCCATCCCCCATCCCCCACCCGGTTAGCCGCCAGGAATACGTCGATACCCGCACCGGAACCCAAGTCGAGAACCGTCTCGCCTTTTTTGAGAGTGGTCAGGCCTATCGGGTTTCCGCATCCCAATCCGAGAATGGCGGAATCGGGAATGTTTTTCAGCTCCTCCAGCGAATAGCCAATGGCTTGAGCCTGCTTTAAAGCCGAGACTCCATTACAACAACAACTGGCTGCCCTCTTCTTGGCGATCTGGCCATACCGGTCCTTCACAAAATCCTTGATCTTTTTTTCCTGAATTTTTTGGGCTGGCATTTTTTCTTTCCTTCTTTTTTGTGGTATTTACCTGTTCAACATCTCTTAACCATTTTTAGTATACTAAAAGTTTTGCCAAATGCAAGATTTTTTTATTCCGGCGTGATTTTGGCTAGCTTACCCAACATCAAACGATCAAATATTAAATGAGAAACTTTTCACCTGCCGGCACGTAAAGAATTTTGTAAGAGCTGAATTTGAAAATCTGCGGTTTTACCTCACCCCCTATATCCCCCTCTCCGTGAAACGGAGAGGCAGACGCCCGTAGGGGGGACAGAAGGGGGAGAGGTTTATGATGAAATGAAATCAAAATTTTTCACAGGAGGAGTAGTATGAAAACCTTTTATCGTTTTTTGATCCCCGGTTTCCTTCTTTGCCTCTTCCTTTTTATTCACTCATTATACGCTCAATCCGGAAGGATCTGCGGGGTGGTTCACACCCGGGGCGGAGAGACATTCGAGGGTCCCATCCGCTGGGATAAAAACGAAGCGTGCTGGGATGATCTTTTGGACGGAGTCAAAAACAGGGAGGGATCGCACCGGAGAAGTGAAACCCGGGAAAGACGCATATCCATCTTGGGATTGGATATCCGCTGGAACGAGAACGGGGATGATTATGGTGCCAGCTCCGGAATCGAATTCGGGTATCTGAAATCATTGGAAAGACGGTCGCATGACCGGGCGGTGTTGGAACTGAAGAACGGGGAGAAAATCACTTACACCGGCGGCAGCACGGATATCGGCTCCAGCATCAGAGAGATTGTAGTGAATGATCCGGTGGAAGGGGAGGTTTCTTTGGATTGGGAAGATTTGGATATGGTGGAGTTCAAAGAATGCGGACCGGAAAAGGTATCCAAGGATGAAACCCGGCTATATGGAACGGTGGAAACCCAAAGAGGGGACATATACAAGGGGTTCATCACCTGGGATGTGGATGAGCTGCTTTACTCCGATGTGCTGGATGGAGAGGAGAAAGATCACTCGCGGAAGATTCCCTTTGGTAAGATAAAATCCATCGAACGGCGATCATCCAACTCTGCCTGGGTTACTTTGAGAAACGGCGACAAGATGAAATTGTCCGAAAGCAATGACGTCGATTCGGAAAACCGGGGGATTGTGGTACATGATCTCAATTTCGGATGGGTGACGGTTGAGTGGGATGAATTCGAGAGGCTGGAGATTTTGGATGAGGGGGATAAATACCTGCCCAAATACGATGATTACAAGGAAGTCAAGCCCTTATCCGGGGTGGTCTACGATGAGGAGGGCAGGAAATACGAGGGGAAAATCCGGTGGGACGACGACGAAACCGAAAACTGGGAAATGCTGGACGGAGAATACAGGGATTTAAGCTTCCACGTTGAATTCTCGCAAATCGCCCAAATCGAAAAAGTGGCTTCCCGCTCGGCTAAGGTTACTTTGAAGAACGGAAACAGCTTCCGGCTCTCCGGCTCCAATGACGTGAACGATGAAAACAGAGGAATATTCATAACTACTGCCGATGGAGACGAAACTAACCTGGATTGGGAGGATTTCGACCGGGTGGTGTTTAAGTAAAGCGTCCGCCGTCGGCAGTCCTTCGCTTCGCTCAGGATAAATCCGCCGACCACCGCTACTACAAAAACCGTCCGCAGTCGAACGTCCGCCGTCCGCAGCAAAAACAAAAACGTCCGCTGTCGGCCGACCACAGTAAAAACTGGCCAACGGACTTGTAGTGAGCGCAGCGAATCTATTAAGCGGATAGAACGGATAATGATAGAGGAGAGCGGTGAGCTTTCCTTGAAGAATTTTTATGAAAAAGCGCCGTCTTAAGTTTGCGGCGCTTTTTTCTTTTCAACTATCGCATATAAAATAACATAGATTCCGCCAAGGTATAAAGGGGGTATTGAAAACCCCATTACAAGGGGATGTGTTTCGTAGGGACAGGGCTTGTCCCTGTCCTAACTTTAAAGAGGACAGCCACAGGGGCTGTCCCTACGACTTAGAGAATTCTAAGAAAAAGCGCTGTTTTAAGTTGACGGCGCTTTTTTCTTTTCAATTACCGCATAGATAAGGGCATGGATTCCGCTTCAGTAAAGCGTCCATAGTCCACAATCCACAGTCCACAGCAAAAACAGGTCAACGGATTTAACGGATAAAACGGATTCACAAGAGATATAACACCAAGGCATCCTTCGATCCTTCGATAAACTCAGGATGCTGAGCGAAGTCGAAGCATAAAGATCAGGACATTGTGGAGCCATGGCTACGCGCTTCCACAAGTGAAAACCGCCAAGGCATAAAGCCCTTGGCTACGTGCTTTAAAGAGGACAGCCACACTTCGTGCTGAGCGCACTCAGTGCGAAGCAAGGGCTGTCCCTACGACTATTCGTTATTTATAAAAGGCACAATAAGATACTTTTTCAACAGTCCCGTAAAAACTTGACTGCGCGATCAGGATCCATCGGATTTATACTTCTAACTTCCGGCTCTGATTGAAAATTAGGTTTACTCCCCCCAGAAGAATATTATATTACTAAAGTAAGGGAGTTTGGATTGGATTAACTTAATAATTATGAATCTTTTTCAGAAAAGAGAAGTCAATCTTCAGACCATCGCCTTGAGTACCTTTTCCCTGTACTTTGGCTTTACGGTGTGGAGCGTGATGTTCAACAACTTCGCCAAGGAGGTTTTCGACATCAGTCCCACCCAGCTGGGGATCATTCAGTCGGTGCGGGAGCTTCCCGGTCTTTTGGGTTTCATGGTGGGGACTTTGGCTCTTTATGTAGCCGAGGTCAAAATCGCCACCTGGAGCATCGTGATATCGGGATTGGGATTGATGCTATTGGGTCATGCGGATTCCATTTGGATGCTGGGGGTGGGAACTTTCGTGATGAGCCTGGGATTTCACAACTTCCTGTCGGCCAACGATGCGCTTTTACTCCACCATATCAAAACCAGAGAATCAGCCAAGGCTCAGGGCAAGATCAGAAGCACAGAATCCGCATCCGCGGTTATCTCCACCGCCTGTGTCTTTGTCGCCACTTTGTGGCTGGGTTACCGGCAGGTGTGGACCATATTCGGGGCGATAGTGGCTCTTGCTGGAATCTATCTGGCTTTTACCCTTAAATCCAACCGGGGAGAGGAAGAAGAAAGGAAGGTCTGTTACAAAAAGAAATACACTCTTTATTACCTCTTGAGTTTCCTAAGGGGATGCCGGCGACATTTCTTCAGCACCTTTGCCATTTTCCTACTGGTCGCAAATTACCATATCCATATCTCCTTTGTCGCCATTCTTTTTTTCGTCTCCAGTCTGGTCACCACCTATACCTACAGGATGATGGGGCATGTGGTGGAGAAGCGGGGGGAACGGGCGGTGCTGGCGGTGAGCTCGTTCATTCTGATATTCATTTTTTCCGGCTATGCATTTATCCACTGGCTACCCCTGTTGATCGTTTTCTATATAATGGATAACGTTCTCTTTGGCTCCTCCATTGCCCTCGACTCGTACATGAGAAAGATATCCAGCCAGGAGGATTTGACCAACTGCCTCTCTTTCAGCCAGACCGCCAATCATGTCTCGGCGGTGATCATACCGATTTTGGGCGGGGTGATCTGGCAAACACTGGGCTTTCAAATCACCTTTCTTTTCGGGGCGGCTATCGTATTCCTCGACGCACTTTTGTCCTTGAGAGTGAAAATTCGGTAGGGGCGATTGGTCCGATTAAGTCCCATCTTCGAGGTTTTAAAAGGAACACTACAAAGAGTGAGGCGGGATGACGGAGACCCCCAGACGGGAGCGTTGCTCGTAGGGAATTCCCGCCTCTATGAGATATAGACAGAAGATATGGATATCGACAAAACATAGAGCAGGATTCACCCTGAAGGGTATTTAATCCTGCGGATAAATTATTAAATGGTCATTATTTACCCGGGGATGGTTGAAGCGGGTTCAAATTCTGAGGCGATTGCCGGATTCTTTTGGTAGGCGGGAAGTTTTATGACGAACAAAGTATAGGTTCCCTCGTCGCTTTCCACATCGATGGCGCCGCCATGATTTTCCACTATCCGAGCAACGGAAAGTAATCCTAAACCCAGTCCATCCTTCCTGGTGGTGAAATGTTCTTTAAAAACTTTGGGAAAATCAGCGGAACTTATCCCGGTTCCGTTATCCAAAATTTGTATCTGCACCTCTTGTCTTTTGTTTATGCTCCCCATCTCTATGGTGATGGCTTTTTTACGATGGGAAATCGACTGTAAGGCAAAAGCAGAGTTGTCCAGAATGGCGTAAAGCAGCTTTCGCAACTGGGATTTGTCTCCCTCTATTTGGGGCATCCCCTCTTCATAGTGGGTGGTGAAGGTTATGTCCTGGAACTGGTCCCGTGATTTCAGTAATAGCAATTCCTCCTCGAAGAGGTTTACCAGATCGAGCGGCTCCTTTTGGGTGTATAGAGAAGAGACAAAAGTCAAACTCGAAATGATCCCCTGGATATTGTTCAAAGAATTTCGCATAGCGGTAAGCGTTGGCATGGATTTGTTCAAATTCTCTTCGTCCAGCTCAAAGGGGTGAGCTTCATAGGCGTCCCCCAGAGCTTTAACTTCTTTTCCGAACAGGCTGGTGATCTCCGTAGCGATATGCTGTCTTTCGGACAGTATTTCTTTTATCCACTCTTCCCGGCCTTCGCTTCTTTTTTGAGTCACGTTTTGGCACAGGTAAAGCCTACCATGGTTTTTCCCCGGCTCTTCAAAAATCCTGGAAATGGTGGTAAAACATAGGAAATTTTCCCCGTTTTGCTTCCGGGCGATAATCTCCATCTCCCAGTAGCCATTTTCTTTTGACTTCGGTTGAATGCCGGAGGATATACATTCCAGGGAGCTTTCACTCCAAAGCAGGCTCAACGGTTTTCCTATAATATCTTTGTTTTTATATCCGAATTCATCTTCTGCCGGCTTATTGAAATAAATAATAGAATCGTTCTCATCCGTGCAGATCAACGCACAGGGTATAGCTGAAAGCAGCCGCTCGGAGGAGCTTTCCCTTTCACCGGTTCCGGCGGAGGATTCCTCCGGAGGATTGGTCTTCGCATCGGCCCATCTTTTGCCATCGGAATCCTTGACCATCTCCAAAAGACAATGGTATGCTTTTTGCAGCTGTTCATTTTTCTCCTTCAATTCATCGATGACCCGCAGATCGGATTGTTTTAAGCGTGCGCTTAGGACCTTGACTATTTGATAGGCGATCAAAGGATGGACGTTTAAGATGGAGAGAAAATCCGATCGGGATAATTGGAGCACTTTGGTGTCTTTGGCGGCAAAAGCAGTGACCGGACGAGGGGTTTCATCTAAAAAACCGGCTTCGCCGAAAACATCCCCCTCCCGCCTTAAAACCTGGCCGGTATCCTCTTCACCCTCCCGGGCTTCTTTGCCGACCTTGATTGCCCCCTCCTTTATTACATATAGCGTATCTCCCAAAGTCCCTTCTTTGAACAAAACGTCACCACAGGAATAGGACCTTTCCTTGAAATGAGCGGAGATCTTCTTTAAGCTGGTGGAATCGAGTGTGGAAAAGATGGATGTTTTACGCAATAATTTGATAATATCCAAAGACATACTTCCCCCTTTTGGATTAAGCGGGAAACTATTCCCTTTCTTTATATCGACAGGGCTTGGGGGAAGATGAAGATATTTTATGATGACGGATAACAAATGACGGATGACGGAGGAAAAACCTAACCCCCTGTATCCCCCTTGTCAGGGGGACAAAATCCTTTCCCCCCTGATATCGAAGATTCGTAGGAAGGGGGGGAAATTAAAAAGGGGGGTTAAAATAAGGGAAAATGGAATAAGGAAGATATAACATGATGAAATGCCGAAGGCATTAAACGTTTATAGAAAAGAACATCTTATCTCTTCGATTCCTTCGGAATCGTACATTATTAAGCAAGCGCATTGGCTATAAACGTCATACCCCTTCGGGGTATAACCATGAAAAAGTACAAAAATAAAAGATGGGAGGTGATCGAAGACAAAACGAAAAAACTATGACGGATGACGAATCAAGGCAAAGGAAGATGGAAGAGGGAAGATAAAAACAAATGACGGATGACTAATAAGTGATGACTGAAATTATATAGAAACAGATTGGGCGGATTTGTAGTAAGCGTAGCGAATCTATTAAGCAGATAATGGATAAGCAGATATCAGCAGCAGGTCGGGCTTCAAATGGATACCAGACAAATTTTATGTCTGTTCTATACGAGATATTATCGTCCCGAAGCAGTAGGCGAATGAATAACCTCTATATTCGTCATCTTACTAAATATTTTTATTGACATTTTTCATTATTTCCATATTATTTTAGTAAAATAGGAATCATAAATAGGTTAAAGTTCCTAATTTCTAATAATATGGCAATAAGATACTAAAAGGTCATTTATATTATTTATAAAGGAGTTTGTAAAATGAAACCTTTACAAGCCACAATGTTTTTAGTAGTATTTCTGTTCTTGTTTTTGTTTGCTGGTCAGCTTTTGGCAGCAAACTTCAGCGTTTTGGACACCACCTGGGTGCCCTGGGCGAAGATCAGCAAGAATACCACCACCCCCAAAGCTCTGTTAGGATTTCAGATCACAGATGTGACTGGACTTCCTACAAATTGCCTGGAATCAGTAACCCTTAAGAGTTTTATCGAAAAAGCTTTCTCGGTAGCAGCAGTGCTAATCTACAGGGAGAGCAATAACATCAAGGGACTTCAAGTGGGAGCTGGATCTGGATACGATCAACTGATCGCCAGCTACGATACCAGAAATTATTATTTTGACTGCAATGATACCTTGAGATTGACTGGCATCCATGATTGTGGATTGGTGGCGGATACCAACCGATTCTACGTTGCTATCGTTGCTCATCACGACAGTATTATAGCATTTCCTGCAGGTTATGATGGTAAATGTTTGGAAGCGATCATTATGCCGGGTAGATTGGTGTTGACCAACCAGGTAAATCCAGACACGCTATATAACCGCGGCGGTGGATTAACTGAGGCGGGTGTTTGCTCCACCGGTTTCAATCCAGGACTTACAGGCTGCCGATACCGACTCTGTTTCCAAACCCAGGGACCACAGTTTGACCTGCATATCTGCAATCTCGAAAAGTCAGATTGTTATGGCGATAACACCATCAGCCAACAAGATACCGTCACGCTATGTGCTACCAACGTTTCTTCGGACATCAGCGGTCCGATCACTATCATCGACTCCAAAAAGACATTCCTTTTGGATTTGATTCAACTAAAGAAGAACGACAGCAACGGTCCCCCAAATGGTGATTCCTTAGGATGCTGGGGCGGCGACAAAGCCACTCCATGTGACACCAGCTACAACACGGTGTTCATCATACCGGACAAGAAGAACGACGGCACCTATCCCGGCATCGATGCGGATACCGGAGAATGGAAGCTGTGTGCTTATGCCTCAGACAGTATCGGTAACGTAGATACCATCTGCATTCAACATGCCCCCGATCTTACCTGGAGAATCGATACCCGCAAGCCGATTATCGATTCGGTAACCATTGCTCTGATCTATGACGCCAACGGAGACGGCATTGCGGCAATAAGCGACAGCATTCAGATAATCGGGTGGGGTCTTTCCAACCCGTGGCAGCCAGTTTTTGAACTGGATAGCATGGTAGCGGATTTACGTCGTTTCGGAAAGGGATGGGTGAAGCTGGATGACGTGTTGAACAATAACCGGCTCTTCCGTAAGAGGATCAGGCTAGACGTCCCGTGCTACGTCGATACCGCAGACTGCAATACGAACGCAGTTACGGTTTGGGCATGGGATAACGCCTGCAATTACGATACAGCAAGAGAAGGGTATTGTGGTCCTGTTGATTTGGATATACCGATTTTAGATTATGTAATTTATGAGTATTACCAAGATTTCGACACCACCTTTGCTTGTATCGGTATCGGGGATCAGGTTAGGATAAAAGCTTCCGTACAGGGGATCGACATTGTAACCGTTACTGCGGATTTAAAGGATGCAGGGATAGATGATTCGAATCATGTAGCTTTACCGCTTCCCTACAGGGGTGGAGGAGTGTATGATACCATTTGGACGGTGACCGAGCCGCCGATTGATGACGGTAAAGATGCCAACAACTCGACACCTCCCTCCACCGACGGTAATTATACCATTCGGATAACGGTGTGCGACGATGCGGATAACTGCAACACCCGGGTGAGCGAGGTGTTGAACCGTACCTTGGATACGCGGCGGCCCCGACCTATCGGCTTTAACTGTCCGGACAGCGTACCATGCGCCATTCATGCCCAGTCTTTACCGCACGGTATAATCCAGCTTTACTGGAACAGAGCCTGCGACGAAGCGGATGCTTTCTATTATTATGTATATATAAGCTCGGATGGCGGCGCCACCTGGGATTCCATCGGCTCGACCTACGATAATGAATACGGGAATCCCGACTACAATTTCTGGTACTCCGAGATGCTTGCTGCCGGGTATTATCAATTCAAGATCAAAACCGAGGATGACTGCGGGAATATGGGAAGCTACAGTTGTGTGGTGGGTGCATTAACTGCAAAATGTGGTGACGCTAATGGAGACGGAGTCATAGATGTGGGAGATGTAGTCTACCTGATAAACTATTTATACAAAAATGGACCTGCCCCTAATCCAGTTCTAATTGGAGATGCCAATTGTGATGGCATCGTCGATGTTGGGGATGTAGTTTACCTGATCAACTATCTATTCAAGAATGGACCGGAGCCTTGTTGCTGATAATGTTTCATAGCTGATTAAGCGGATTTATTTTTGGATGCTTACGCCACTAAAGTGGCTGGGAAATACCTGATCAACTATCTATTCAAGAATGGACCGGAGCCTTGTTGTTGATAATATTTCACAGCTGATTAAGCGGATTTATTTTTGGATGCTTACGCCACTAAAGTGGCTGGGAACTGGATGTTGATTTGGTGTGCATACTGCTTCATCAGCTGTGAATAATAACCTAAACGAAAAGCGGAGAGAACATAATCTCTCCGCTTTTGTTATTCTCTGTTTGATCGGAACCGGAAGGTCGCATGAATGCCCAGACGGGCACGTCCGTGCGACCCCTACATTCCGCACTATTAATTACATTCCTTTTTTCCTTCTTCGGTGGGGGGATAAGTACAGGATTTGGCTTTGGAACCAGATTCCGTGGATTCCCCCTCCTCTTTCGCTTTCTCTTCCATCTCCCGTCTCTCTTCCTCCTCCTCGGTCTCGGTCTTCCTCTTCAGAAGATCGTCGTCGTCTTTCTTCTTGCGCAGGATGATATAGGTAATGGTCTGCCCGGTGCTGATTATCGCGAGACCGTAAGAAAGAACCACGAAGATTACAGCTATAAGGGAGATGCCGATCAGAAAGGCGGAGATTTCGCCGGACCAGTTTAAGTAAATTCCCGGACCGATCTCCGGAAGACTGTAGTGAAACTTAATCCCGTAAAAGATATTGGAAAAATAATTTAAAAGGTGTTGGGGAATGGTGATATATGAAACGGCCTCTTCCATGATGTCCGAGAGTTTATCTCCCATAAAAACCTTGGCGGATAGATGAATGAACTGACCCGCCCGCAACGAGAAGTAACCGAAGATGAACATTCCCACCTTGGACATCACGCCGATCAGCCCGCCGTAAACGAAATAGCGCCAGGCTTGGTTCCAGACGGTGGTGAAGACCTGCACGATGGTTTCGAACGTATCCTCTTTGAGCGTTGCCACGATGGCGGGGGATAAAAGCAGGGAGATGACGAAAACGAAAACGATGTAAGCTAAGAAAAGTGCGGTGACAAATATCGGAACCAAATAGAAGATGCCGATGCCCAGCTCACCGGCAAAAGGAATCTTCCCCCAGAGTCCCACGATCATGCCGCAGATAAACAAAAAGGCTATGAAAGCCAACATGGAGAGGGGGGTTAAAAGAACCGGTGCCCAATTTTTCTTCAGAAATCTAAAAGATTCTTTGGAGGAATAGAAATCGTCCCCCTTAAGTTGTTCAAAGGTGACTTTCCCCACCATAGTACTGGCCAAAAGCCAGCAAACCAGTGCCCAAAGGCAGCCGACCGCGAAGATTGCCCACTGATACCATTTGACAAAAGGGAAATTTTGCAGGGGAAACAACCCCTGGTACTTCCAGATATCGGAAATGCTGACTCCGCTGGCGAGAAAGGCGATATAGGTTAAAATCAAATATCCCAAGTAACCGATGGCGACCCCGAAGAACTGGAGCAGAATCTTTTTGCCGGAGAGCGCCAGACGGGGAGCCCGGAAAACGTCTCTGATATCGTAATAGAACTTGGTCATCTTTTACCTCCTGCTTTGAGTTCACGAAAAATAATGGATTATTTATACACCCAGAGAGTGCGTTTGTCAAGAGAAATTTAGTTGACGAACAAACAATGAGACTCTAAATTGGTGTCTGAGAAATGAGAAACGAGAAATGAGAAACGAGAAGCGAGAAAAGAGAAGTGAGAAACGAGAAATGAGAAGCGAGAACGTAGTCAAAAACTCAAAACTCAAGACTCAAAACTCAAGACTCAAATCTCGTGTCTCGATACTATAGTAGGCTTGGCATGGAGTGGTAATAATGTTTAATTTCCAAAACTTGAGAGTATGGCAAAAGAGTGTGAGCTTGATCGCGGAGTTAGACTTTTTGTTGAATGATTTACCCAGAAAAGAGCAATATTCTTCAGGGGAACAATTAAGGCGAGCTGGTTTATCTATTTCGTGTAATATTGCGGAAGGTTCAGGAAGAAGATCCAAGAAAGAGGCGGCATATTTCTATAATGTTGCTAAGGGTTCTGTTTATGAGACAGTCAGTTTAGTGGAAGTTATTAAGAATAAAGGATATATAAATATCACAGAATATACACGAATATAAGAAACTTGTGAGGAAATTGCAAAAATGCTCAGCGGTCTTATGAAATAACAGACTTCAGTTCACAGGTTCCATGATCCCTATGAGTTGAAAAATGAAAATCGGTTTTAACTCAAGACGCACTTCTCATTTCTCAATAGCTAACTTTAATTGACTTATTAAAAACAAGTTATTATATTCAGACAAATTAAATAACCGGAGGGAACTGAAGGATATGAAAGCACTAATCACCGGAATTACCGGACAGGACGGTTCTTATTTGGCAGAACTGCTTTTGGAAAAAGGTTATCAGGTTTACGGGATGGTCAGGCGGTCATCCACGGAAAACTTCGACCGGATAAACCATTTCCGTGACAGAATCCAACTCAGGCAGGCGGATCTTTTGGACCAGCTCTCCATTATCCGGCTGATTGACGAATGTCAACCGGACGAGATATATAATTTAGCAGCGCAATCTTTCGTTCCCACCTCGTGGCAGCAGCCGCTTTTGACCGGGGAGTTCAATGCCCTGGGGGTTACCAGAATGCTGGAGGCGATACGGCATTTAAACACCAAGATCAAGTTCTATCAAGCTTCCTCCTCCGAGATGTTCGGCAAGGTGCATGAAGTGCCGCAGACCGAGAAGACGCCGTTCTATCCCCGCAGTCCGTACGGGGTGGCGAAAGTATATGCCCACTGGATCACGGTCAACTACCGGGAAAGCTACGACATATTCGCGGTGAGTGGGATTCTGTTCAACCACGAATCCCCCAGACGGGGTCTGGAGTTCGTCTCCCGGAAGATCACGGATGGAGCTGCCCGGATCAAACTGGGCTTGTCAAAAAAACTTTACCTGGGTAATTTGGACGCGAAAAGGGATTGGGGATATGCGGGCGACTATGTGAAAGCCATGTGGCTGATGCTGCAGAACAAAAAGCCGGAGGATTTTATCATCGCTACCGGCAGGAACCACTCGGTGAAGCAATTAGTAAAAATCGCCTTCGAACACCTGGGTTTGGACTACAAAAAATACGTGAAGATCGATCCCCGGTTGATCCGGCCGGCGGAGGTGGAGCACCTTTTGGGTAATCCCGTCAAAGCCCGTAAGATTTTGGGCTGGAAACCGGAAGTCTCGTTCGAGCAACTGATCGAGATGATGGTGGAGGCGGACCTGAAAAGAATTAAAAA
Organism: uncultured candidate division Zixibacteria bacterium; assembly: GCA_903908285.1. Lineage (GTDB taxonomy): Bacteria > Zixibacteria > MSB-5A5 > MSB-5A5 > SM1-73 > CAIVRH01. The sequence goes on along the minus strand of CAIVRH010000046.1, from coordinate 76,165 downwards.
TTCAAAGATAAAAATTTAAAATTGCAGAGCAAAATTAAAAATTGTCTGAAGTATAGGTGTGTTCATCCAATTTTGAATTTCAAATTGTAATTTTTCATTTTGCTTTTTTAATTTTGAACTTGTTCATTCCATAACCAACCAGCAAAAGAAAAAACAGAAGAGAAAATGGGTACTGTATGAAAGTATTAATCACCGGCATTGCCGGGTTTGCCGGATCGTATCTGGCAGAAGAGGTTTTGAAAAAAGGGGATGAGGTTTTCGGAATCTGTCTGGCCTGCGAGAGTTTGGAAAATGTGGCGAAAATCAAGAAGCAAATCCGCATACTCCACGAAGACATAACCGATCTGGATCAGATATCCCGCCGGGTTAAGAAGATCAATCCGGATCAGATATATCATTTAGCCGCTTTAAGCTCGGTGGGGGAATCGTTCTCCAAGCCGGTGGAGATGATTGAAAACAACTTCCGCGGGACATTGAATCTTTTGGAAATCATCCGAAAACTCAAATGGCCAACCCGGATACTGATAGCCGGATCATGCGATATGTATGGGATAGTAAAGCCGGAAGAAACACCCATTAAAGAAGAAAGATCTCTTCTTCCGGTCAGCCCATATGGAGTAAGCAAAGCAGCCGGTGATCTTTTGGCTTACCAATATTTCAAGTCTTATGGAGTAAACGTCATCCGGGCAAGGGCGTTCAACCATACCGGACCCGGACAAAGAACCGGATTCGTCATACCGGACTTGGCTTCCCAGATTGCCAGAATCGAGAAAAGTCACCTGTCCCCGGTTTTGAAAGTGGGCAATCTCTCCAGCCAAAGGGATCTCTCCGACGTAAGAGACGTTGTCCGGGCTTATACCGCTCTGATGGCAAAAGGAAAAGCAGGCGAAGCTTACAATATATGCATGCAAAAAGCGTATAGCATAGAACATATGCTCAATATTCTTTGCTCTTTGTCGAAAAAGAGGATTAGTATACAAATTGACGAAAAGAGAAACCGGCCGGCGGAGATACCGATTCTTTCCGGTAACAATTCCAAGCTAAAAAAAGCCACCGGCTGGAAACCGAAGATACCGATAGAAAAAACGCTGGAGGATACGCTGGATTACTGGAGAAAGAAACTAATGACGAATGACGAATGACGGATAACAGATGACGAATGAAAAACCGACCGCCGCTAAAATCAAAAGAAGAAGAAAAAATGAATATAAAAACAATGACGGATAATGAATAACGAATGACGAATAAGGAATAAAACATAAGGATAATAACAAATTACGGATGCCGAATAAACCTATGATGTTGAATGAGTTTGTCGAGCTTATAAAATCCGAATATATTGACTTTATCTATTGGAAGCGGGAATTTATCCGTCATTCTTCATCCGTCATCAGTCATCGTTTTAAAAGGAGGAACGAAATTGTATAAGACCCTGGAAAAGAAGATCAAAGAAAAGAAGGCGGTGGTAGGGATTATCGGCATGGGATATGTGGGACTTCCCCTGGCGGTGGAATTGGGGCGGGAGGGGTTCACCATCATCGGAATAGACATAAACCCCAACAAGAGCAAGCTGATCAATGCCGGCAAATCGGACATCGACGATATCTCGGATGACGACTTAAAACCGCTGGTGAAGGCGGGAAAACTCAAAGTCACCACCGACTTCTCCGTTCTGAAAAAGGCGGACTGCGTTCCCATCTGCGTTCCCACCCCCTTGAGCAAGACCAAAGACCCTGATGTCTCCTATATCCTGTCGGCGGTGGAAGAGGTGAAGAAATATCTTCATCCCGGGCAATTGGTGATATTGGAAAGCACCACTTATCCCGGCACCACCGAAGAGCTGATTCTCCCCATGCTGGAAGAGACCGGACTCAAGGTGGGCAAGGATTTCTTTTTGTCCTTCTCCCCAGAGAGGGTAGACCCGGGAAATCCCAAATATGGCACCAAAAATACCCCCCGGGTGGTAGGAGGTGTTACACCCTGGTGTACTCAAATTACCAAGCTTTTTTACGAGCAGACTATAACCAAGGCGGTAGCGGTCTCCTCCACCAAGAGCGCGGAGATGGTAAAACTATTGGAAAACACCTTCCGCTCGGTCAACATCGGACTGGTGAACGAGGTGGCTTTGATGTGCGACCGGCTGAAAATCGACGTGTGGGAGATCATCGACGCGGCCAACACCAAACCTTTCGGATTCATGCCGTTCTATCCCGGACCGGGATTGGGGGGACACTGCATACCCATCGATCCGCACTATCTCTCCTGGAAACTGAAATCACTGAATTATTATGCCCGGTTCATTGAATTAGCGGGAGACATAAATTCCCATATGCCGGAGTATGTGGTGGAAAGGATCGGCCGGGCTTTGAATGAGCGGGAAAAAAGCATCAAGGGATCAAAAATCCTGATCCTGGGAGTGGCTTATAAAAGGGATATCAGAGATGTGAGGGAATCCCCGGCTTTGGATGTGATCAAACTGTTGCAAAATGCCGGGGCAGAAGTGCAGTATACCGATCCGTATGTCCCCTCCATTCGTATGGATGATTCGGTGATGAAGTCGGTGAAATTAACCGCAGAGATTCTGAAGTCATCCGATTGCGTGGTGATCATTACCGACCACACCTCCTTCGATTACAATATGGTAGCCCAGAACGCTCATTTGATCATGGATACCCGGAATGCCACCAAGAACGTGAAGAAAAACCGGGAGAAGATAGTAAAGCTATAAAAGCAATGACGAATGACGAATGACGAATGACGGATAACGGATAAATTCAGAAATGTCGATGAAGGGATTTGAGACGATATCGGATGCCGAAGGCATCAAACGTTTATAGCAATAGACATTTTATCCTTTTTCTTCGATTCCTTCGGAATCGTAAATCATTAGGCGTCATATGTGCTATAAACGTTATACCCCTTCGGGGTAGGAATTGATTTAAGCAGGACTGAAAGAATTTGAATAAAAGCACTCTGGGCATCATTCTATTAGCTTTTTTGTTCTCTCCGGTATTCCTTTCGTTTTCTTACGCAACTCTCTTAGAGAATATTCCACTGGATAACTGGGTTTACCCTGTATTGGATGAGCTTTACAGTCAAGGATTATTTCCCTCCCTGCATAAGGATGTGAAGCCATACACCCGGGAGGAGATTGCGGCTTTAGTTCTGGATATAAATTTAAAGCAAAGAGACGGGGGGTTGAAGCTTACCGACTCCCAGCTCTGGATGGTTTCCAAGTTAAACCAGGAGTTCAGATATGAGTTGGAAGAACTGTATTATACCGATCAAACAGATGAAAACAAACCTGATGTTTTAAGATATGGAACCAGTCCGGTGGCTTATTTTAATTTATCCGAAAAGGACAGCTCTTACGGACGCTTGCAGGCGAAATTCGACCTGGGGATTCAATTCAACCGGAGGTTCGTTCTGAAGGACCGGGTGGTAATAGATAATCAGGCAGAGAAGGAAAGAAGTTATCAAGCCCGAGAGTGGAAAAAGGATTTAGCCGGAACTTTCGATATAGCTTATGCCAATGTGGATGCGGGATATTTCACTTTGCTTTTGGGACGGGATCGTCTCCGCTGGGGTCCCTCCAGCCGGGATGTGCTTTTGCTATCCGATCAAATACCACCTTTCGACATGATAAAAGCAGAAGGAAAGATCGGTTCCTTCAAGCTGGTTTGGTTTGCCACGGCTTTGGATCAGATATATATCCATCCGTTTTGGCAGGATTTGAATAACGAGGAGGGTTTCTGGGCGAAAAGATACCTTTCCGGTCACCGGTTGAATTTTAAGATCAAAGCCGGCATAGAGATGGGATTGTCCGAGATGGTGTTGTACGGGGGAGAAAACCGGAATTTCGAGCCATATTACTTAATTCCCATTCTTCCCTATTACGGGGAACAATATAACCGGGATATAGACGACAATATCTTGTGGAGCTTAGACCTTTCAGTGACCTGGTTTAGGAATAAAGAAATATATTTGGAGCTGTTGGTGGACGATTTTCAGTATGACTTTAAATCCGAGCCGCAACAAACCGGTTATCAAATCGGTCTGAACCATACCGATCCCTTCGGTTTCAAACGAAGCTATTTTAATATAGAATATACCAAGATCAACAACTGGGTATATGGACAGAACAAACCCTGGAATGTTTACGCCTTTGACGGAAGAGGAATAGGAAGCACCCTGGGTCCGGATGCGGACCAATGGTCTTTGGGGCTTACTTATCACTGGACCAAAGATATCGACTTATGCATTTCGGAGGAGTACCGAAGAAAGGGGGAGGGACGCATAGATGCTCCTCAGACCGGAGCAGTCCCCGATTTGAAGAAATTTCCCTCCGGAGTCGTAGAATATGCCAATCGGCTCAAATTCACCGTTACCTATCAACCCAGCGCCAGACTCAAACTGGATATTACCGGTGAGTATGACCGGATAAGAAACTTAAATAACCAAAGCGGCAAAAAAGACAACACCCTGGTTTTCTGGACTCAATTAAGCTTGAGTCTTTGGAAAGAGAGGAAATTCTAAACCTCACCCCTTAGCCCCCATCACCGTTTTAAGGGATGTGTCGCAATGCAGCGGGCGGACACCCGCCTGTACGGGCGGTGCGATTCCCAGACAGGAGCATTGCTCATCGCACCCAACAAATATGGTCGGATAAATCCGACCGCTACAATAATGATGTGCGACTATTCCTTATAACAAAATTATGACACATTCTCTTAACGGAGAGGGGAGTTGATTCTGGAGAATGCATAACTTGGATAGACTAATTCTTAAATCGCCCGCCAAGATCAATCTATTGCTTAAAATATTGGGAAAAAGAGAGGATGGTTATCACGAGATCGTCTCCTTAATGCAGGCTATCGATCTGCAGGATGAGATAATTTTAGAAAAAAGGGACCGGGGGGTAACGATAAGCACCGATCACCCGGATTGTCCTGCGGATGAGAACAATCTGGCTTTCAGGGCGGCCCGGCTGTTTTTGGAGGAATTTAATATAAAAGAAGGGGTAAATATAAATATCCGGAAAAAAATTCCCATCGCTGCCGGGTTAGGCGGGGGAAGCTCCGATGCCGCTGCCACCCTTAAAGGAATGAGTCGGCTTTTTGCCCCGGAGGTCCCGGCTACGAAACTGCATCATTTAGCCACTGGGCTGGGATCGGATGTCCCCTTTTTTCTCGGCTCCGGGCAGGCGTTGGCAAAGGGAAGAGGAGAAAAGCTTGAACCGGTCACCATCTTTGACGATTATTGGCTGGTGCTGGTATATCCGGGCTTTGGAGTTTCTACCAGGTGGGCTTATGAGACGTTCAAAATTTCCTTGACAAAGATTAAAAAAGAGTTTAATTTAAATATTTTGGAGAACCGAGATGATTTTTTTAAGGCGCTCCCTGGTTTTGACAACGATTTGGAAGAGGTAGTAAAGGAGCGATATCCGGTTATTGGACAGATTGAGGATATTTTGACAAGTTCAGGTGCGGTAAAATCATCCATGTCGGGAAGTGGACCGACCGTTTATAGTGTTTTCGAACAAAAACCTAAAGCAGAGGAGGTGGCACGAAAAATCAGGCGGGGCGATTGGGAAGTTTTTCTGACACAACCAATCCCTGTTTATGTTTAGGTCCTTCGAGGATGGTGAACGAAGTTGATCCATTAGGATGATTCTCTCCACAGGCGATGAGATCAAATATCCCGCCTTTAACGGAGCGGATGCATCCCTAAGGAAATTCAAAATTCAAAGTTTAGAATTCAAAATGGTAAACATATTTTTCAACTTTACTCTTTGAATTTTGAATTACTTTTATCCACAATTATTTCAACCAGGAGGAAAATAAAGTGGAAATCACCGAGGTCAGGGTCTCATTAAGGGATGAGCCGAAACTGAAAGCTTTTGTCAACGTCACTTTCGATAATGCCTTTGTGATCAGAGGGTTGAAGGTGATCAACGGCACCAAAGGGTATTTTGTATCCATGCCCAGCCGGAAAAGAAACAACGGCACCCACCAGGATATCGCGCACCCCATCAATAACGAGATGCGCCGGATGATCGAGGATAAGGTGCTGGCCGCCTACGAAAACGAGTTGAAAATCAAGGGCGAAGGAAGCGAAGGAAGCGAAGGAAGCGAGAGAAGCGAGGGTAGCGAGGGTGACGAGAGTGGCGAAAAAGAGGATTATGACAGTAATCCTTAAATTCTTTTCACCGGTATAAACCGGGCGGTTCGTACTGGAAAATCAAATCCGTATTAGTCCGTTTGATCTCGCCTTGGGTTTGAACCAAAAGGTTTTTGCCAACACTATGAACTGTTCTATTCAGAGGAAAGGTTTTAATCGGGCGGTTCATACCGGAGGCAGGTACCATTCGATTCATGCCAGAGACATGTACCATCCGACGTTGGCCAAAGAAGTATATCATTCTGCATGCTTTAGAAGATTTAGAAGATAAAGGAGAGTTTAACCTTTTGGGGCGTCGTCAAGCGGTAAGACACAAGACTTTGGATCTTGCATTCCCAGGTTCGAATCCTGGCGCCCCAGGTTTAAAGCGGTTCATAGTTCACCGTTCATAGACCAAACCACCCCACCCCAGAAAGTGGGTTCTCCTTTGTGTTTCGTGGACTCCACCTCGCCTTCGGGTAATGTAAACTATATCCCGCGGGGTTGGGTTATAAAGTAACTTATAAGAACATATGGCAGAATCATCATGAATGAGAATGTTAAAATCATCAGCGGGAATTCCAATCTTCCTTTGACCCACAAGATATGTGATTATCTTGGAATCGGGCTGTGCGATGCCGAGATCAAGAAATTCTCGGACGGGGAGGTCTCGGTCAAAATCAACGAGAACATCCGGGGAAAGGACGTTTTCATTATCCAATCCACCAATCCCCCCGCCGATAATCTGCTGGAGTTATTGATTATTTTGGATGCGGCCAAAAGGGCTTCGGCCGAAAGGATCACCGCGGTGATCCCCTATTATGGCTACGCCCGGCAGGATAGAAAGGATCAGCCGCGGGTCCCCATTACCTCCAAGCTGTTGGCAAACCTAATCACCGTGGCGGGAGCCGGCCGGGTGTTGACCATGGACCTGCATTCGGCTCAGATTCAGGGTTTCTTCGACATCCCCTCGGATCACCTTTTTTCCAACCCGGTCTTTTATGATTACTTTGCCACCTTCAAATCATCCGATTGGGTGGTGGTGGCCGATTTGGGCTCTATCAAAATGGTGAGAAACTTCGCCAAAAGGCTCTCCATGCCTTTTGCGGTCCTGGACAAAAAGCGGCATGTGGCTAATCAAGTGGAGATATTGAACGTGATCGGGGAGGTAGAGGGGAAAAATATCGTGATCCGGGACGATATCGTGGATACCGCCGGGACCTTAACCCAGGCGGCGGAATTCTTGATCAAGCAGGGTGCCTGTGAGATCTATGCCTGCTGTACCCATGCGGTCCTGTCGGGAAAATCCCTGGAGCTGGTTGAAAAATCCCCCTTAAAGAAGGTGATCATTTCGGACACAATCGAAGTGGAACCAAAGAACCTTTCAAACAAATTCGAGATCGTATCTGTAGGAAAGATATTTGGAGAAGCGATTAAGCGGATCCATGACGGGGAATCGGTAAGCTCCCTTTTTGAATATTGACGATGAAGGAGTGAAATCACATGAAAGAGGTAATACTTAATGTTAAACCCAGACAGAAGCTGGGAAAAGAACAGGCAAAAAAGCTGAGAAAAAATGGAATTATTCCGGCGGTGGTTTATGGATTGGAAACGAAATCCCTTCCCTTAGAGATAGAATCCAAATCGTTCAACGCATTAGTGCGGGGGGGGCTGGGTGAAAACGTCATTTTAACCCTGGTATTGGATGATAAGAAGGACGGGAAGAAACAGGTGCTGATCCGAGAGGTGCAGCGCGATCCGGTGCGGGGAGATATCGTACATGTTGATTTTCACCAGATATCGCTCACCCAGAAGATCACCATCGAGGTGCCCATTCTTTTGACCGGAATACCGGAAGGGGTGAAAGAGGGCGGCATTCTCCAGCATGCCTTAAGAGAAATTAAGGTAGAATGTTTACCTGCTGCCATTCCGGATAAGTTCGAGGTAGACGTAAGCCATTTAAAGATCGGCGATTCCATCCATGTAGCGGATATCAAGGTAGAAAACGTAACGGTACTTTCCGATCTGCAAAGCTCTATCGCCAGCGTGGTACCTCCCACCATATTCAAGGAGGCTGAAGTTGCCCCTGCCGCGGCTGAAGCCGAGCCGGAAGTGATAACCGAGAAGAAGGAGGAGAAAGCAGAGGGGGAAGAGGAGGAGAAGGGGAAGGAAGCCAAAGGCGAGAAGAAGCCAGCGGAGGGAGCCAAAGGCGAGAAGAAGCCAGCCGAAGGAGCCAAAGCAGAGAAGAAACCGCCCGAGGGGGGGAAAGAGGAGAGAAAGAAAGAAGGGAAATAGTAAATCGGCGGGATTCGGAGATGAGCTGATCTTCAGTCTGCTTATCTTGGCCTGGGCTAAACCTATGAGTCTATACTCCCGGATGCGTTGGGACATCAAGGGGCAACCGGTATATCCTGAATTTAAAATATTTGAAGGCAAGATATATGAAAAATAAATGGGTGTTTTTTCTGGTTTTTTTACTTCTGTTGTCAAGTTGTTACAGCAAGAAGAATAAGACCGAAGAGCGAGCCAAAGAAAGGGTGAACCAATTTGTAATGTATATGGTTAAGGACCAGTTGGGGGAGGCGGAAAAGATGCTTTCCAGCTCTTTGCTCGACAGTGGGAACAAGGAGTTCTTCATGCAGAGTTTCGACGACTACCGGTTGAAGGATTCTGCCAGCGTGGTGATAGAGATCGTTGAGGTTTTTGTCCCCCCCAACCTCCCCAAAGAGAAGAAAAACCGGGCGATAGTGGGGTTGAACATCAGCAGCACCAAGTATGATCTTACCAAGATCGTATCCATACCCATATTATACGAGAAAGGGGACTGGTACCTCGGATTATGAAGGGTATAATACTGGCAGGTGGTTTGGGCACAAGGCTTTCTCCCCTGACCAAGATCACCAACAAACATCTTCTTCCCATCTACGACAAACCCATGATCTACTATCCCCTGCAGACCTTGATCAATGCGGGGATTGACGATATCCTGATCGTCACCGGCGGGAATCATGCCGGCGATTTCTTGAGGCTTTTGGGAAACGGAAAAGAATTCGGTTTAAAACATCTCAACTATACCTATCAGGAAGGGGAAGGGGGGATTGCCCAGGCTCTGGCATTAGCAGAGCATTTCTCCGATTACGAGAAGATCGTGGTCATCCTGGGGGATAATATCATCGAGGGGAGTGTGATCTGTGCGGTGAAGGATTTTAAGAAACAGAAGGAGGGAGCAAAAGTGATACTGAAGGAGGTGCCCGATCCCCAGAGGTTCGGAGTTGCGGAAATTGTGGACGGTCGGGTGATGGGAATCGAAGAAAAACCGGAAGCGCCCAAATCAAAATACGCGGTGATTGGAATCTACATGTATGACAGCAGAGTCTTCGACATAATCAGAACTCTGAAACCCTCGGGAAGAGGGGAACTGGAGATCACCGACGTGAGCAATGCCTATATCCGGGAAGGCACCATGACCCACCATTTCCTGGAGGGATGGTGGTCGGATGCCGGAACATTCGAATCACTCCATCGGGTGTCAAACCTGGTAGCACAGGGGGGAGCGAATAAGAAAGATTTATAAAGATAACTTGCCTACCGAGGAAACCTTTAGCCCTTCGATAAACTCAGGATGCTAAGCGAAGTTGATGCACAAAACTCAGGACGTAAGGTAAAGCCTCGGCTAAACGGTTTTTGAAAATTAACAATAGATGATCAATACTGGGGAGGAGCTTAAGCTCCTCCCCTACATTTTCCCCTGCTTCTTTTTTTCGTTTCCCCTTGACATAATCGTTCCGATACATATCATATGTGTAATTAACTGAATCAGGAGACTTTAAGAAATGATACAAGGAGTGGTGATAAAAAAGCTGAAGGTGATCCCGGATGAGCGGGGCCGCTTGATGGAGATCCTCCGGTCGGACGATGAGCTTTTCACCAAATTCGGACAGGTTTACATGACCACTGCTTATCCCGGTGTGGTGAAGGGGTGGCATTACCATAAAAAGCAGGCCGATCACTTCTCCGTGGTCTGTGGGATGATCAAACTGGTGCTATACGACAGCAGAGAGGATTCATCCACCCAGGGTGAGATAAACGAAATCTTTTTAGGCGAGCATAATCCCTTACTGGTGAAGATTCCTCCTTTGGTCATGCACGGTTTCAAATGTATCAGCCCCAAAGAAGCTATCTGCATAAACGTCCCTACCGAGCTTTATAATTACAGCCAGCCCGACGAATTCCGGGTCGATCCCCACAGAAACGACATTCCCTATGACTGGGGAAGGAAGGACGGATAAGTGAAGGTACTGGTTACCGGCGGCGCGGGTTTCATCGGGTCTAATTTCATACGGTTGATTCTTCAGAAGTATCCAGAATATCATATTGTTAATTTAGACAAGCTCACTTATGCCGGGAATTTGGATAACCTCTCGGATATTGAAGATAATCCCCATTATCAATTCGTTAAAGGGGACATCACTGATTCGGATCTGGTCGACCGGATTTTGGAGGAGGGAGCGGATGCCATCATTCATTTTGCTGCCGAAAGCCACGTGGACCGGTCCCTTTACGATCCCGGTATCTTTGTTAAGACCAACGTCCTGGGAACTCAGGTCCTGCTTGAATCCGCGCTCAAGTACAAGATCGGTAGTTTCATTCAGGTTTCCACGGATGAGGTATACGGGAGTTTGAGCCACGAGGGTTCTTCAACCGAAAGCTCACCTCTATTACCTAACAGCCCCTATTCCGCCAGCAAAGCCTCGGCCGATCTTTTGGTTCGCTCTTATCATGTCACCTTTGGGTTGCCGGCCATAATCACCCGATGCACCAATAACTACGGCCCCTACCAGTTTCCGGAGAAACTGATATCCCTTTTCATTACCAATGCTCTCACGAACCTGAGCTTACCTATCTATGGAGACGGGCTTTACGTGAGGGACTGGATTTACGTGGAGGATCACTGCCGGGCACTGGATAAGATATTACACCGGGGAAAGGCAGGAGAAATTTACAACATTGGCGGGGGAAACGAGAAAACCAATCTGGAAATCACCCGTTTGATTCTTTCAAAACTAAACAAACCCGAATCTTTAGTGAAGCATGTCAAGGACCGGCCAGCTCACGACCGGCGCTATTCTTTGGATTGTTCCAAGATTGGAGCCGAGTTGGGCTGGAAGCCGGAAACGGCATTCGAAGAGGGAATCGCCCGAACCGTGGAGTGGTATGCTTCTCACCAGAGCTGGTGGCAGAAGGTGAAGAGCGGGGAGTATCTGGAATACTACGAAAAGCATTATCTGTACAGGTGATCTTTCTGAAAGTATGGCGAAGAATGAGGGCGATGACAAATGACGGATGGTAGAGCGTCCGCCGACCGCCGTTGGCAGTCCGCCGCAAAAAACTGTCAACGGATTAAACGGATGCAACGGATGGAAGGCGTCAACGGTTGACAGGCCACGGAAAAGGCAAAATCCAACCCCCTAAATCCCTTTTTTCAGGGGGACTTGATTTTGTTTCCTCCCTGATAAGAAGGGAAATAAGCAATGACGGATGACGAATGACGGATTACGGAGAAAATCCGATTGCAAAGTGCAGAATGAAGAATGAAAAATGCAAATCTAACATCAGAATACTGGAACTGAATGTTGGATCAGTATAAAGGGGAAATGACCTCCGTTGGCAATCCGCCGCAAAAAACTGTAAGCGGATTAGACGGATGCAACGGATGGAAGGCGTCAACGGTTGACAGGTCGCTGCAAAAGCGATGATGGATGAGGGGAAGAAAGAGTGTCAGCTACCACTAGAATGATTTTAATCACCGGGGCAAACGGTCTTTTGGGTCAAAAGCTCTGTCGGGATTTCTCAACTTCCCATGAAGTCATAGCTTGCGATCTTCATCCTCAGAGCTTTACTCCCCTTTCCGGTGTGATTTACCGGTTTTTGGATGTAACCAATCAGCCGGAGACCCGCTTGAGTGTCCAGAACAACAACCCCCAGGTCATAATCAATGCGGCAGCATATACCGATGTGGATGGTTGTGAGACCCACAAAAAAGAAGCCTGGGTGGTAAATGTCGGGGCGGTGGAAAATCTGGTAAGAATCTGCCGGGAGAAGAAAATCAAATTAATCCAGCTCTCCACGGATTATATCTTCGACGGGGAGAACGGTCCTTATTCAGAGGATGATCCTCCCGGTCCGGTAAGTTTTTACGGGGAGACCAAGCTGGAGAGCGAAGAGACGATAAAACAAAGCGGCATAGATTATCTCATCGTGCGGACGAATGTGCTTTATGGAACCGGCAAGAATGTCAAGAAAAATTTCCTGCTTTGGCTTTTGGAGAATTTTTCCAGCGGCAAGAATATCAAAATCGTAAACGACCAGTTTAATAACCCCACTTTAGCGGATAATCTCTCCTTATGCCTATTGGAAATGGCGGAGAAAAATCTATCCGGAATTTATCACATCGGCGGTGCCGAATACCTTTCCCGATACGATTTTGCTATCAAAGTGGCGGATAAATTCAACTTCGACCCTTCGTTGATTTCCCCAATCCAGACGGAATTCTTGGAACAGAAAGCCGCCAGACCCCATTGGGGCGGTCTGAAAACAGATAAGGTGCGAAAAATTCTCCGGACCAAGCTGTTAAATGTGGAAGAGGGATTGGAGCAGGTGAAAAAGGGGATGGAGACTAAGGAGCGGGTATAGAGTCTTAAGGATAGAGGGAACGGCTGCATGAAATCTACGGGAAGAGAGAAGATGGACCTTTTGTCGGGAGCCAGCGATATCAGCGGTAAACACAAAACCTGCGGGCTGGAGCTGGAACGTAAACTCTGGGAGCGGGGTTTTAAAATGGTGGCAGGAACGGATGAGGTAGGAAGAGGTCCTTTAGCCGGACCGGTGGTGGCAGCCTGCGTGGTCTTTCCCTCATCGATAAACGGTACCCGGTTTGAAGCCGAACGCTTGTCCGGAGTCGATGACTCGAAAAAACTGACTCCCGCCAAAAGGGAAGAAATGTTCGAGCTGATCAGAGAAAATGCCCTGGAGGTGGGAATCGGGATAGTGGGGGAGAAGGATATCGATAGAATCAACATACTGAACGCCTCCCTTACTGCTATGTGGAAGGCAGTCAGTAAACTTAAAGATCCGCCGGATTTCATCCTGGTAGATGGCAACCAGAAAATCCCGAATTTACCTTTGCCTCAAATGGCGGTAGTCAAAGGGGATTCCTTAAGCCTTACCATAGCGGCAGCTTCCATTATAGCCAAAGTTACCCGGGACCGGATCATGCTTCAATACCATGAAAAATATCCGGAGTTCTGTTTTGCGGAGAATAAAGGTTATGGCACCAGAACTCACATTGAGGCATTGAAAGCCATGGGTCCTTGTGAGATTCACCGGCATTCGTTTAAAATCGTCCGGCTGTGCCGGAGCAACCAGACGGATCTGGAAATGAAATAAATCCAGGTTTCGGAGCTGGGTTTGGAAACCTGCAGCAGGATTTAATTCATGCAAAAGTATAAACAGGAATTAGGTAAAAGGGGCGAGGATAAAGCCGAGAAGTATTTGAAAAGAGAAGGTTTTCTGATTCTGGGGAGGAATTACCGATACGGGCACAAAGAAATTGATTTAATCGGCAAGGACGGGAATACCATTGTTTTCGTGGAGGTTAAAACCGGTCGGTCAAAGAAATTCGGGACACCGGAAGAACGGGTGAGCATAAGAAAACAGAAGAATTTGATAGCCGTGGCGCTGGATTATATTCAAAAAAGCGATGTCACCGGCTGTGATTTTCGATTTGATGTATTAGCCATAAGTTACGAGAAGGGGAAGGAAAGTATTAATCACATAAGAAACGCATTCATGGTGTCTTAAGCTCCTGCCTGTTTTGCTCCAGCTTTTCCAGTATTTTCTTCCATATACTGACCCATAGCTCCGGCTTAAGATTATACCGGCTCACAAACCGATCCATCTCCTCCGGCGTGACCTGGGCCTGCTGGAAAATCTTCTTTTTTTCCTCTTTTAATTTCAAGCTGTCCGAGGCAAATAGTTCCTTTGCCAGCGAGAGTTTTACATAGACATCCACAAATTTATCTTCCGGGAGCGTGGCAGACGAACGGTGGAGCCAAATCAACAAGATCAACCCGCAACCAAAGATAAGTCCCCCGATTAATATCCATTTTCTTTTGAAGAATTTCGATTTAAACATTTTGCTAGCACGAAAGGTTATAAAATCACCGGAGAATATCTCCAGCGGGTATTTTCTTATTGGTCTATTTATTTAATCTCTTTACATCTTATATTGTTATCATGATTTCATCCTAAAGTCAAGATATTTTCTAACTCACCGGCATATACTGAAGAACAAAGCCGAACACAAGAACAAAGCCGAACACACCGACAAGATGACCGGATTTATTTCTTGAATTCTCTTTACCGCGGATATGAGATTCCGCATTCCAATAATCGGACCGGTAATCCGATGTGGCATTACTATCCTATACTTGATATTCTCCCATTTTCGACACTTCACATTGCTCTTCGCAGTTGAGTTCCGCAGAAATATCTTGCCAAATTCCGGTTGTGCATTAAATTAACAGTAGAGAAATACTTCCATGATCTTTCTGGGAATAAAGAGGTTCAAGATGAAAGGATAACTGTCATGCTAAGCAGAAAAGAAAAATTCGGAATTTTGGCTCTATCCCTATGCTTCACTTTCGCCATGGTTTGGGTTTTTTCCACCAACTCGCCATTTCATTCCAAGGGACGAAAACCTCCTATGGAAAGGGGGGAAGAGAAGGAGGAGAATAGGGAAGCAGGCGAGAAACCCAACGACTGGTTTTTCATACAGAGGGCATATCCCATCGGGAATATACCGATCGACCAGCGTTTAGCATCATTGGAGCAGGCTCAAGCCATGCTCGAAAAAATGGGCAATAAAAGCACGGTGGTTTGGTCGGAAGCGGGACCGACCAATATCCCGGGCCGGATAACCGACCTGGCGGTCCACCCCAGTAATCCCAATACCATTTATGCGGGGGCTGCAGCCGGCGGGGTGTTCAAATCTACAAACAATGGGGTGTCCTGGACGCCGATTTTCGACATAACCGGGACCCCCTCCATCGGTGCTTTAGCCATTCACCCGACCGATCCACAGATTATCTACGTGGGAACCGGTGAAGCTAACAGCAGCGGAGATTCCTACCCCGGGACCGGCATGTACAAATCCACGGATGGCGGCTCTACCTGGAGCCACATGGGTTTAGACAGCAGCTACCACATAGGCCGGATCGCCATCAATCCGCGCAATACGGATATCATCTATACAGCAGTGTGCGGCAAACTATTCGGAAAGAACCCGGACCGGGGGGTTTACAAAAGCACCGACGGCGGCCTCACCTGGGAGAGGAAGCTTTATGTCAGCGATTCCACCTCTTGTATCGATGTGGTTTTAAATCCCAGCAGTCCCGATACCGTTTATGCCGCCATGTGGGAGCGGATACGGCTGGCCCAACGACGAAAAGTCGGGGGATTAACCAGCGGTATCTGGCAATCCACCGATGGCGGGGGCACCTGGTCACATCTTACCACCGGTCTGCCCGCATCCGCCAGCAACGTGGGACGGATCGGGCTTTCGGTTGCTGCCTCTTCCCCCAACATCGTCTATGCTATGTATTCGAATGATCCTGGGGATCTCATGGGGGTCTATAAATCAACCAATCACGGTGCCAACTGGAATCGAGTAAATGATTCCGCCCTGGGAAGTTTCCTGGGAGGATATGGATGGTATTTCGGGAATATACGGGTGGATCCCACCGATGCCAACCGGGTATTCGTCCTGGGACTGGATCTATACCGGAGCACCAACGGAGGCAGCTCCTGGTCCAATGTGGGCTCCGCGGTGCATGTGGATCATCACACCATGTTCATCTCTCCGCTGGACCACAACCGGGTATATTTAGGATGCGACGGTGGGGTGTATCTTTCCTCCAATGGCGGGACCGGGTGGAATCTTTGCACCGGTCAGCCCTCCACCCAGTTTTATGCCATAACCTTAGATCAGCTGCACCCGCAGAGACTCTACGGGGGGACTCAGGATAATGGCACATTGCGCACTTTAACCGGAGCGCAAAACGATTGGGAACAGATCTTCGGCGGGGACGGTTTTTACTGCTGTGTGGACTTTACCAATTCCAACATTATCTATGCGGAATACCAGTGGGGGGAGCTGTTGAAATCGACCGATCTGGGTTACTCCTGGGACTATGTGATGGACGGGATCAATTACTCCACAGACCGGCATAACTGGTGCACTCCGGTGGTGATGGACCCAACCAACCACAATATCCTATATTACGGCTCTAACCGGCTTTACCGGACCACTAATGGAGGGACGCTCTGGAGCCCGATAAGCGGCGATCTGACCAACGGGCCGGGGAGCGGTAACTTAACTTATGGAACCATAACCACCATGGATGTGGCTCCCTCGAACCATAATGTGATATACGCGGGAACGGATGATGCCAACGTGTGGGTCACCACCAATT
Organism: uncultured candidate division Zixibacteria bacterium; assembly: GCA_903908285.1. GTDB lineage: Bacteria > Zixibacteria > MSB-5A5 > MSB-5A5 > SM1-73 > CAIVRH01. Next base: position 59,474 of record CAIVRH010000046.1, on the reverse strand, counting down.
ACGGCCTGAGCTGGACCAAAATAATCACCGGGCTGCCCAACCGCTGGATTACCCGGGTAGCGGCGGACCCGTTCAGCGATGCCATCGTTTACGTAACCCTTTCCGGATACAAAGATAGCTCCCCTCTTCCCCATATCTATCGCTCCACCAACCACGGCAACACCTGGCAATCGATATCCTCTAATCTCCCCGAGGCGCCGATCAATGACGTGGTGGTGGATTCGACAAATCCTTCGGTTTTGTACGTGGGATCGGATGTGGGAGTATATAAAAGCGACAACCTGGGAGGAAGCTGGACCCCCTTGGGTACGAATTTACCCATCACCTCGGTTCAGGACCTGGTTCTGCATCAGACTTCCCGCAAGCTGGTAGCCGGCACCCACGGCAGATCCATGTTCTCCTGCCAGCTGGTTTCCGCCGATACCCTGCACGGGGTAGTGGTCAATGCCGGACCGAATATCTACACGGTAAATGCCATCCAGGTACAGGCGGAGTTCTTTTTGCAGAACTCCGGGGAGGTGACGGATACATTCGAGGTAACGGTGACGGGGCAGCTGGCATGGGATTTGAACCCGGATTCGTCCCGGGTGGAATTGAGCGGGGGGCAGAGCGACACTTCCGTGGTTGAGGTGACGGTTCCATATACTGCCAATGTCAATGATGTCGATCGGATCATCTTCAAAGCCGTATCCTTGGCCAATCCTTTTTATACGGATCAGGATACCCTATGGGTTACAGTGGCGGCAAAGCGCGGAGATGCCAACAACGATCGCAGCATCGACATTGGAGATGTGGTAATCTTAATCAATTTTCTTTTCAGGAACGGACCTGCGCCTGCGATTTTCGACTCGGGCGATACTAACTGCGACGGGAAGATTGATGTGGCAGACGTGGTTTACCTGATTAATTATCTTTTCCGCAGCGGACCTGCTCCCTGCGCCCCGTCGGACCAATGATCTTTTGATTCCGGATACCCTCTCCATTTTTTAGCTAAAAAACGGGAGGGGGAGAAGAGGCAATAGTTTGAAATCAAAAAAGTAAGAATTTATAGATACAATTCGAAATCCCAAAAATCCTTTTTCTGTTTACCGGTCATTTATTTAGATTTTCTGTAATTTATTACGTTGGCTTCCGCTGAGTGCGGGATAGGCGAGGACATCTTTCTTTTTGAATTATAAACTCCGGAGAGCTTTTTTTGACGGGGTGTGACTGCGTCATGAAACTTTTTTGAGTTTTCGGTTATCCATTTTGAGCCAATGGAGGGCTAAAGTAATTAACGCACTTTGCCGATAATTCCGATGTGCGTTTGGAATAGGCAGTTGGGAGGATAATCAATATCTGCCGGTATTCTAAAATTATGGAGAAATTAAGAATTCATCGGAATGAGCGAAAATCACGTTCCCTCCTCGGATGCCCATCACTTAAGGTATTTTATGGGACTACACAGAATGTTCCTAAAGCGATGTTTTAGTATTTGATCGAGGATTCCCTGCCGAAGATAAAAACAAAACTGAATTCAATCGGTATTGTCGAACATGAAAAAAAGATGGCATTTTTTTAAAAACCCTAAACGAAACTTGGGAATTGAAAAGAAGCGTAAGTTTAAATTTTTCAAAATCTTGAAGTTTTTTCTTGACAAAGATTTGGGGGGTCTTTATATTGGACACCAATTTAACAACTTGGATGGTTTTACATTGGGTTTTTTAACATAGGAGTTTGGCTTTCACTAGGGTTGGTAAAATTGGATTTCACCTTTCAGGGTGAAGCTTTCCTTTGATATCGAGCCGCAAAACATGCACCAGCTACCGGAGGAGAGAAGCACCCGCATGGAAAGTTAAGAATTTCGGGAGGGGAGAATTTTAACTTTTAGCCGTATTTAAAGCAAATCATTCTTACAAGATTTCCAAGCGGCGAACCAAGCATACCATAAAGGGTGAAGTGTATGTTTTTCATATATGGAGTTGAAAGGGGTGATGTGGCAGGGTAGACGTAAAATAATTTAGGAAGGAAGAAGAGTTTTTCTCAAGAGAAGAATGAAACTCTGAAAAGTAGAAAGCAAAAATCTTTTGTAAATGAAGGAGGTGAGCCAAAGGGGATTTTAAATCAGACCATGGAAAAGAAAGCAATGAATTTAGGGTGACGAAAAATATAAGAATTAGCCCTAAAGAATAAAACGGAATAATAAGGAAGGAGGGGATAGAAAAAAGATGATAAAAGAAAAATCAAGAAACTTTTTGAGAAATTCAATCAATCCATTTTACAAAGGAGTTTGTAAAATGAAACCTCTAAGAACCACAATGTTTTTGGTGGCATTCTTGGTCTTGCCTCTGTTAGTTAGCGAAGCTATAGCAGCGGTAACTTACAGTGTTCTGGACAGCACCTGGGTCCCGTTTGCCAAGATCAGCAGAAATACCACCACCCCCAAAGCTCTTTTGGGAATTCAGATCACCGGTGTGACCGGATGCCCCGGCAATTGTTTGGACGAGTTAACCCTTAAAAGTTTCAACACCAAAGCGTTCTCGGTGGCATCGGTACTACTTTATCGGGAGTCCAACGGCACCAAGGGACTTCAAACCGGAACAGGAACCGGCTACGATCAATTGGTCGCCAGCTACGACACCAGAATGTTGCAGTTCGACAGCAACGACACCTTGAAGTTAGCGGGCATTCATGACTGTAATCTATTATGTGGTGTTGCCGACACCAACCGGTTCTATGTAGCTATCACAGCACATCATGACAGCGTGGCGGCATATCCTGCCGGTTATAACGGCCAGTGCTTGGAAATGCTAATTCTGCCGGGACGGCTGCATTTGACTAACGATGACAATCCGGACTCGCTTTATAACCGTTATACCGGACTCACGCCAGCCGGTACTTGTTTAACCAGCTTCAATCCCGGGCTTCCGGGCTGCAGATATAAGCTTTGCTTTGACACCCAGGGACCGCAGTTTGACCTGAATATCTGCGTTCTGGAAAAGGCATGGTGTTACGGCGATAACACTATCAGCCAACAGGATACCATCACGCTCTGCGCCACCGACGTGTCTTCGGACATCAGCGGCCCGATCACCATTATCGATTCCAAGAAGAAGTTCCTTCTGGATTTGATTCAGCTGAAGAGGAACGACAGCAACGATTTTGGTGATTCCTTAGGATGCTGGGGAGGCGATAAAGCCGGCAGTCCTTGCGACACCAGCTACAACACGGTGTTCATCATCCCGGACCTGAAGAATAACGGCACCTATCCGGGGATCGATGCGGATACCGGACAGTGGGAAATATGCGCTTATGCCACAGACAACGCTGGCAACACCGACACCATCTGCATCATGCATGCCCCGGATTTGACCTGGAGGATCGACACCCGTAAACCGATCATCGATTCGGTGCAGGTCCTTTTGATTTACGATGCCAACAGCGACGGCATAGCGGCATTGGGCGACAGCATCCAGATCATCGGGTGGGGTCTTTCCAACCCGTGGCAGCCGGAACTGGAAGTGGACAGCATGATTGCCGACGTCCGCCGTTTCGGGTTGGGCTGGAAAAAATTAGACGACGTGATTAACAACAACCGGGTATTCCGCAAGAGGCTCAAACTGAGCGTGGATGTATGCATCGATACGGCCAGCTGCGATCTGAACAAAATCACGGTTTGGGCGTGGGATAATGCCTGCAATTACGACACCCTTCCCAAGGGATATTGCGGACCGGTCGATTTGTGGAAACCGGGCATGGCTCCGATTGTTTACGAGTATAATAGAGATTACGACACCACCTTTGCCTGCATCGGAATTGGCGATAAGGTACATATTCAAGCCATCGTCACCGGATCCGACATTGAGGCGGTTACCGGCGACATGAAGGATGCGGGGATTGATGCCCTGGTTCGAACGGCCCTGCCGCTTCACAGTACAGGTGGCGGCGTATATGACACCATCTGGACGGTGACCGAACCGCCGATCGACTTCGGCAAAGATGCCAACAACTCGATACCTCCCCTCCACGACAGTACTTATACCATTCGGGTAACGGTGTGCGACGATGCAGACAACTGCAGCACCCTGGTAAGCGAGGTGTTGAACCGTACTTTGGATACGCGGCGGCCCCGGCCTATCGGCTTCAACTGTCCGGACAGCGTACCATGCGCTATTCATGCCCAGTCTTTGCCGCACGGTATCATCCAGCTTTACTGGGATAGAGACTGCGACGAAGCGGATGCTTTCTATTATTATGTATATGCAAGCACGAACGGCGGCGCCACCTGGGATTCCATCGGCTCAACTTACGATGATGAATTCGGGAATGGCACCTTCAATTTCTGGAAATCCGAGATGATGGAAGCCGGTTATTATCAATTCAAGATCAAAACCGAGGATGACTGCGGGAATATGGGACCATTCAGCTGTGCAGTGGCTGCGCTGGCAGATTCCACGCCGCCAAATGCCTGCATCGTATACCCGGATTCCGGCGAAACCTTCGGGTTCCCGTTCGTGATCAAAGCCCGGACCGAAGATCAAGATATTCAAAGCGCGGCTTTGTGGTTCCGATTATGGCCCAACTATCCTTCGGAGGATGGCAGAGGCCAGTGGGAACAATTCGGCGGAAACATGCCCCGGCTGGATCAGGGATTTGTCTTCATAGAAGGCGATTTCCACATTCACGGCTACCAGGGCTGGATCGAGGTTCTGCCGTTATCTTGCGACGTGATCGGCAACTGCCAGGATACGATCCGGGCTTACGACGAAGCCTGTTTGGATAACGACGCCGGAGATTTGGTTCCGGGTCACTTCCTGGCTTACTGGGATACCACCCGTTGCGTGGCTCAGGTGATCAGCGTCAACGACACCATTTCACCGCAGACTATATGCGGATTCAATGTCTCGGCAGAAACCATGAACCAGGTGATCATCAACGTTTCGGGAGCCGATCCGGGAGATCTGTACACCATCGACGTACGAGCGATTGTGGATAACGCCAATCACCGGATCGATTACCGCAATCACGTGGCTATGCCCTGCACCATAATGGTTTCGGTGCAGAACTGGGATCAGGGAACACAGCATTTATATGTATATGCAGAAAAAGAGAGCAACGGATGGGATTGCGTGCCCGATCCGCTGGTCATACACCTGTGCGTGCCTCCGCAAAAAGGCCCGTGCATTAAGATCACCGACCCGGTGGAGTGGCAGAGAGTACCCTGCTCCAAGACCGACAAGACCAACATCTGCATAACGGCTGAAACTACCCCAGGATGCAACGATACCGTGAGCCAGGTGGAGTTCCGCTGGTCACCCAACGGAGAGCCCCCCTGGACTTATATCGGAGAGGATATTACCGTTATCGACGGCCAATCAGCACCCAAAGGCACTCCTCCGCCTCTTCAGACCAGCTGGCATATCTGCTGGAACAACAAGGATTTGATCGATCAAGGACAACTCCATGACGGCGATCAGGTCTACTTTATTGCCATCGCTTATGACCAATACCACGTGGCGGATACCTCGCACATGGTTCGAGTAGTCCTGGACTGCACCACGCCCAACATTCAACTCTTCATGGAGCCTTTATACTACACCTGCCAGGATTCGACTCCCAAGATATCTTGCGAGCCGTTAACCTTTAAGGCGATAGTATTGGATACGGTCATCGACTATACCCAAGTCTCCTTCTATGCCAAGAAGCACTCCGATCCGGATATTTACGCTTACTGGCACAAGGTTGGCCACTGCTATGAACCTTTCAATGCTAATCTCTGGAGCTATGTCTGGGATCAACCATGTCTACCGGATTCAGAGCAAGGCAAGCCTTTTGTGCAAAAGTTTGGACTGCAATGGGGTATAGCGTACGACTTCCGTATCGGAGCCGAGGATCAGGCGGGCAACGTTTACTTGGATTACGACGGGATCGGGCACTTCGATGACTCCACCTTCAATATGGCATGCGCTTTAGGCGCCGGATTGACCTTATTTGTCGACGGCGAAGCGCCACAGGTGGCCATTGCCATGGTAGCGGATTCGGTTCCACAACCGATATATAATGTCAACCCCAGCACGATCTTAGGCGGCAGTGGGAAAGCCTACGTAAGAGCGCATGATCCGATCACCATTTGGATCGTACCCGAGCCTTCCGAGGACACCTGCGAAGTTTACAAGGTGGAATACTGGATTGGATACCTTGATTCGACCCACAACTTCTCTTACATCGATACGATCGCTCGCTGCGACAGCACCTGTTTGCACGACACCTGCCATGGTTATCCCGCCTGCACCACCTATTGTGATGAGTGGGACATCGATTGCTACTGCTACATCGATACCTTCTTCACTGAATCATGGAATGTCGATACCTCATGGTATATGGCAACGATCGGAACCAAACCCAATAATTTCGCCATCAGCGGAAATCCCTGGGATTGGCCCGAATTCGTTCCTCATTATATGATGGAAGACGGCTATCTGAGAGCATTCGTGAAGGCAGTGCTGTACGACAGCATGGGTAATTCGAGCGAAGATCAGATCCAGCTTTACATTTTGGACGTGGATCCGACTCAGGCGCTCATCACCGAGCCTTTGAACGATGATTACGTTTTTGGCAACGTGGATCTGCATTCGGCGGCTTTGAATGGCTATGAGATCTGCCAGGTGGAATATTGGTACAAACCCGAAGGCGGAGAATGGCCGGGAGAGAGAGTCCTAAATGGAATCAGCCATGATCCCCAAGGATGGGGAGTAACTTGGAACACCCTGGGCCTGCCAGACGGCAAATATTGCCTGAGGGCAGTAGCCACGGATTGTTCCAATAATGTGGACCAGGATCCGCACACCATCTGCGTACATGTAGCGAATGCACAGCCGACCGCAGTTTTGGACGACCCGCGCATCTGCTCCAGGACCTGTCCGGATAATCCGGAGGATACCCTGGGTTATGTGGGCGGCACGGTGGAACTTTCTGCCACAGCTGCTTCGGTCTCTGCACCGATATACAAGGTTCAGTTCTACTACAAGGGAATCTATGAGTATCCCAACCAGTGGACCTGGATCGGAACCGATTACTTCCCGACAGCCGGAAAGTATTCGATTAAGTGGTGCACCGAATGCATCGACGACGGCAGATACCAGGTGATGGCCAGAGTGTTTGATGCCAGCAACATCAGCAATGGTGATGAGGGCAGATACAACGACTCCGAGCCGATTACCGTGAGCGTGGACAACCACGGCCCGTACGCCCAGATCATCTCTATCGATAGTTTGCCAATTTATAATAATCAAATGGATATCACCAAAGGTAAGGTGATTGACATCGAGTTGGTGGCTATCGATTCCACCTCTTATGACGGTTGGACCAGATGCTATAACTCCGGTCTGACTGCCATCTCGGTTTGCATGGAAAACTGCAAAAAGGGAGAGGAGATCACCAAGTGCTTTGAGGTGACCCCGGTGGAGGATGGCATCCAGCACGTTTTGTGGAACACCTCCGGGCTGGAATTCCGCGGATGCTCTGGCTGCTACTATTTATATGTTAAGGCTTATGATTGTTTGGGCAACGAAACCATCTCCGAAAGGATAACCGTATATGTTTCCGACGTTACCGCTCCGGTGACCACCGTCGGCGGATTCGACGAAAACTACATTTACGGTTACAGCAACGAGAGAGTCGCTTCCCTATTGTTCGAGTATACGCCTAAAGGCGGCGATAGCCCCTGGATACCGATTGGATGGTCTTCCGACATCGATGAGAATTGTCGTCCGGAATACCTGTATAAGACCACCTGGGATCCCACCTCCTTAGCGGATGGTGAATACTGGTTGAGGGTGATATCTCACGATACTTGCTCCAACCAGGACGACAGCTTAGCCCCGATCGCCCAGATCACCGTGGCGAACGGCGTGATCACCCCGTACAATCCGGAAGCTGCCTTGGGTGAGATGACCTTCGAGAAGAACTGGTGCGTGGGAGGCATGCACGGAATCGTCCGGCTAACCTGCGCCAGCGGAACTCCGGTGGTTTTCGCCAAATACGATAAGAAAGAGTTTGAATGCATCGACATGCAATATCATCTGCAGAATACCTCGGATTATGCCGGTTCGTTCTATGCCGAGGATATCGAGCACGGCGGACCCGCCAAGTTCTTCAGCTCAATAACGGTTAAATATTCAATTCCGCCTGCGACAGGTGACCCGGCGATGATTACTTACTTAAGCCAGGGTAACTTCGACGTGGCTGAAGTGACGAGTGATCTGGGGACTCACGGAATCTACCAGGACGGTTGTGTGGAAGTAACCATACAAGGTGGAGCGGTATCCAGCAATGAATACATCTGGGTTGCTCCTACCGAGCTGGCGTGGGCGCCGCTTACTCAGCCGGAGATCAATCCGATTGGGGACAATAACGGCAACGCCACCTACGTTTCGTTCACCGATTGCTATTATTGCTGCGGAAGTGGCGGTCTAGCCACCAGCTGGTTCCAAAAGAACTTTGGCTGGAATCAGGGAACGGGAACCCCGCTGGCAGCCCCCGGCGTAGAGTCGGGTTATTGCTGCCTGAATGAAGGCCGGTATGCCAAGATCAAGATGTGCTACAATGAGTCGGTTACCACCGATTTAGCGCATCTGGCAGTGGCTTGGTGGGATTGCGAAAGCGGCGAGTACGTGTTGTTAGACAACAGCTCCTATCCTACCACGGTGGAAGGATTCAACACCGAGAACCATACGGTTGAGTTCGCCACCACCTGCCTGAACGGTCCGTTCGCGGTAGTAGAGCTGGTCGAGCATCATTGCACTGGAAGCATCGTGGTGAACATGCTGGATGTGGAGCCTCTCTGCAAGGGATACACCAACGCCACGCCGCAGTTCAAGGCGATCATTACCGACCAAGGACCATCCGGCATCGACAGGCACTCCATTCAGTTCATGACCGACCTGTTCACTCAGGGAGAGCTTTTCCGGATCTACGACGGCGCTCATTACGAAGACTGCCACAAGTGGGCCACCGGATTTGGCTCGTTCAAAGGCGCCGGATACGACAAGGTCTCCGGAATCTTCAGAGCCGGGTGGAACGATTCCACCTATATGCATTCCCAAGGTGACAATGATGAGTGGGCGTCTTGCGACCTATGTTACCAAGACTATTTCGGAAGCGACTATCTCACCTGGTGCAAGCCGATGTATCCGCTGGCTGAAGGGAATCATATCGCCGTAGTGTCTGCCATGACAAATGACTACATCCAGACCTGCATCGACACCGCAAACATCATGGTGGATGCAACCAAGCCGTGGATGGCGTTTGCCGACAGCATCGGCGCATACGTGGGCAAGAATCCTTACATCTGCATGTACTTCAACGATGCAAAGTCGGGAGTGGACAAAGGATCCATCTGGATCGATCTCTTTGGCGACGACACCAATGATCCCGATCCGAACAATCACTCATACATCGCCACCATCCATCCGGATCAGCTTAAGTGGGTGAACGATACCACCGTCTGCTTCAACTTCACGTTTGAGAATAATGTCGGCGGATATCTGCACGCTTACGTGTATGGCGGACCGCAGTGGAAGTGCTACGAGAGCTGTCCCAATACCCAGTATTATGGGTATCTGGGTGGAGTGGCCGACTGCGTAGGCAACCGGTTAGGACCCTTCTGGCAGTATTACACCGTGGATGCTTACGGTCCGACCATCGATTCGGCTTACACCTCTATCTGTGCAAGTCCGCTCAAGTTCAAGATCACCGACGATATGGCGGGTGTGCTTTCGGTTACAGTGTCTGAAGATGGCACTTTGATGAATCTGATCGTACAAGATGTAAACGATCCAAGATACTGGTTGTATACCCCGTCTGAAGGTGCAGAGAAGGTTACCATCGAAGCCACCGATAAACTGGGCAACAAGACGTACCGCAGCTTCAATTTGAAAGCAGATTGCCAAGAGCCGAAAGTGGTATTCGACGGCAATTACGTGTGCATAAACCCGACCATCAGGTTCTGGGTCACCGATCCGAACGGAGTGGATTGGAGCAAGGTGAACGTGTTAGTGACCGGATGCAGTGAGAAGTGCTACTACTATGCAGCGGATTTAACTTCAAACATAGACAAAACCACTGGTCTGGTTACCATAGCTGGCTGTCATCTTGATTGCACCGACAATCAAGACGTCACGGTCTACGTCTACTCGGGTAACTTGTCGCCTGATAATTACAGTCCAGGCTCAAGTGTTCCGGGACCCTGCGATCTAGACGGGAACTGCGGAACTTACCGCCAGTGCACCTTCGTAGTGGATGCAAATCCACCTTTGATCAGCGTGGGCAGTACTAATGATAGACCCATTTTGATCACCATCACTGACACCAAGTCGGGTGTGGATTGGTCATCCGTCAAGTTCTATGAGGATGGTGTTCTGTTGTGCGAGGGTTTCGATTGCACGAGCGATGCGGTGGTATTCGATACCATCAATGGTACAATCACGTATACTCCGGCAACATTCGGAAAGGATGTAACCATTACGGTAACGGATAAAGCCGGCTGCAACGTGGCAACTAAATCCTTTACTACCGAAGAGGATATCTTAACTTTCGGTAATCCACACAACTCACCTAACCCGTTTGATCCGAACTCAGAAGAGACCTGGATTTATCCAGAGTTGTCCAAGAGCGCCTATGTAACCATTAAGATCTATGACTTCGCCGGCGAGTTCGTTAGGACAATTTGCACAGACGAATGGATAAATACCGGTAGTTATAAAGTCTGGAACGGTAAAACGGATGGAGGTACTACGGTTGGCAATGGAACCTATCTTTGCTACATCCATGCCAGAGACGAATCTGGTCGTACAAAGACAGCAGTGATAAAGATTACTGTGCTTAAGCAGGATAAATAAAGTTTCGAGAGGGTGGGTTCCCAAAAGGGAGCCCGCCCTCCCAAAGGCAGGGAAACTTTGTTAATTCTCATAAAGGAAAGGAGAAGATTTAAATGGTAAGCAAAACAGCCAAATTCCTAGTGGTCTTTTGCCTGCTGTCAGTAGTGTGCCTCTCCGGTGTCCGTGCGGATGACAATCATCTGCTGCCCATGTTAAGAATGGGTGTGGGCGCCAGAGCGCTGGCGATGGGAGGAGCCTACACGGCTGAAACGCATGATGCTTCGGCCGGCTATTGGAATCCGGCAGGACTGGCGGATGTCAAATGCGTCAGCTTCACTTCCATGTATGCGGCAGGAATGGCTCAAGACAGGTCCTTAAACTACTTCGCAGTGGGATGGACACCATCACAGGTAACCAATTACGGAACCTTCGGCATATCCTGGTTGAATTCGGGAATAAAAGAAATCAACAAGTATGACGATGCAAATACGGCATTGGGTACCTTTGATGACATGAACAACGTGTTCATCGTCTCCTGGGCGTTCAAAAACGAGTTCAAAGCGAAAACCTTCGCTTTTGGATTGAGCCTGAAGATAGCTCAGCAGAAGATCGACGACTACAGCAAAACCGGTTTCGGCGGCGACGCGGGAATCAAGTTTGTAGTGGATCCGAGGATCGCGTTGGGCTTGATAGTTCGGGATATAGGCACCAAGGTGGATAATGTGTCTGTTCCTACCAGTATAGCAGTGGGAATGGCGATCTATCCTCTGGGTGAGGATCATTCGTTCTCCATCCCCATCGACTACGAAAAGACCGTCAACCGTAAGGATGAGGTCTTCCATTTCGGCGCAGAGTATATGTGGGAGTTTGCCACCAACTACTCCGCGGGTCTGATGGCGGGTTTGAACGATGGCAACTTTTCCGTCGGCGTAGGCCTGAAGATATCCAAGATCAGACTGGATTACGCCTATGTGAACGAAAAGGTTGAATTCCTAAACGAGAACCATAGGATTTCACTGTCAGCGGAGTTCTAAACAAGTCCTCCCGCAAAAACGGGAGAAAACACTAGGAAAAAAATTGAAAGCCCTCGTCTTTTAGGCGGGGGCTTTTAATTTATGTCCAGATAAGATGGTCAACGGATTAAACGCCCAGACGGGCGTCCGTCTGGACGGATGAAACGGAGATGAACCAAATCAATGACGGATGATTAATGAAAACATGTCCGCAGTCCGTTGTCCGCCGTCCTTCGAATTCGCTCAGGACAAGTCCGATGCAAAACAAAGGAAGATGGAAAAAGGAAAAAGGAAGATAAGAATAGTAACGGATGACGAATGATGGATGAAAATCCTAACCCCCTGTAGTCCCCTTTCCTTCGACACTGAGTCTCCCTACGGGCTGAGCGCACTCAGTGCGAAGCAGGACCGAAGGGCAGGGTGTCCTTCGATCCCGAGGATCTCAGGATCGAGGGAAATCCCTCTTCAGGGTGAACCCCTTGTCAGGGGGACAAGATCGTTTCCCCCCTGATATCGGAGACCCGCAGGGGCGAAGATCCGCAGTAAGGGTGGAAATTGAAAAAGGGGGTTAAAACAAAGGAAGAAAGGAACCTTGTCCTTAAATATGAGAAGGAAATCCATAAAGGGTGGATTTGGATAATTATAGAAATGTGAATATCAGTGAGGTCTGCGCTGTTTAATAATATCCGGGGAATCGATCTTACGGGAGCGGATTAGGGGAGCAGGATATATTATACTTCTTTATCTTGTACCGCAGCAACGCTTCGTCTATATTCAAAAACCGGGCAGCTTTGGTTTTGACTCCATTGCTTTTGGCTAACGCTTTTTCTATCTGTTCCTTCTGGAACTGGTCGGTTTGGCTTAAAAGCGAAGTGGGCTGGCAAAGTTTTCCGTTGGTAAACTTCTCTAAACTCCGGGCTAAAAGAGCATATGAGATTTCTCCGAAACCGTTGGAAGAAATCAATAGCCTCTTGACCTCATTTTCCAGCTCTCTTACATTGCCGGGCCAATCGTAATTCGAAAAGAGGTCCATTATCTTGGGGTCTATCCGGGGAACAGAGGATGAATGGTTATGATTTCCTCCCGGAACCTGGTTTATCCCGGAGAGGAAATATTTTTTTAGAAGGTGTTCGGCTAATAGAGGGATATCTTCCTTTTTTTCCCGCAAAGGAGGCAACTGGATGCGGATGGCGTTCAAACGATAGAACAAATCACTGCGGAACTTTCCCTCTTTGACCAATTCGTCCAAATTTTTGTTGGTGGCGGCGATTACCCGAAAATCAACTTTTCGCGGTTTGACTTCGCCAATGCGGACCAGCTCTTTTTCCTCAATGGCTCTCAAAAGCTTGACCTGAATGGGCAAAGGCACCTCCCCGATTTCATCCAAATACAGGGTTCCGTCAACAGCTTCATCCAAAAGTCCGCTTTTGTCGGCAACGGCTCCGGTGAAGGCGCCCTTTTTATGACCGAAAAGCTCGCTTTCGAAGAGAGCTTCGGGAAGAGCGGAACAATTTACCACCACGAATTTATTGTCTTTACGGTTGCTGGTATAGTGAATCACCTTGGCCAAAAGATCTTTTCCGGTTCCGGTTTCTCCCTCCATCAGAATAGTGATATCGATATCCCTTATCTGTTTTATGTTTTCCAATATATCGAGGGTGGTTTTGTCTTGGGTTACGAAATCGGCAAAGGAGAGATCCGAATTTGAATCTTTTGCGCGGGAGGAGGGACTTAGGCTTACCGGTCGTTCCAGCTGCTTTTGATCCTGTATCCTTTTTTCCAAATCGGATATCTTACTCAAACTCGTCTTCTCGTCTAACTGTTCGAATATCGATTTGGCCCGGTTCAAATTGCTGGAGGCTTCATCCAGCTCGTGGTTCTGCAAGAACAACTCGGCAAAAGCGGTATCAACACATGCCAGACAATAGGGGGAGTCAAGCTGGGAAGCCAAGTCTTCCGCTCTACCTAAGGATTTCATTCTTTCCCAAAAGCTCAAGTTTTGGCTTTTGCCCATTTCCAGGCAGGTTTTGGCCAATTCGGATTTAATCCCCATATCTTCCAGCATCTGCACGGCAGAAGTGAAGTTCTCCTTTACTAAGGAGGGGTGTCCGTTGTGGTTGTACAATTGGCCCAATATGCGGTAAGTTAAAGCCTCTTCCAATCTCTCCCCAATCACCCTGGAAGTCCGGAGGGATTTCTCGCAGGAGGAAAAAGCATCCTCTATCTCTCCCCTTTCCGCCTGGAGCTCTGCCAAAAGCCGATAAGCCTGACTGATGATAGCGCTCTGAGGAGCGATTTGTTCGCCGATTCTGATCGCCTCCTGGAAATGATTTTGCGCTTCGGAGTGATTTCCCAAACCGAATTCCAAATTCCCCTGGTATTCATGATAGATCGCCAGCTCGTGGATGTAATTATTCTCAGTAATCAACCGGAATGCCCTTTGAAGGTAATCCTCCGCCTGCTTGAATTTCCTCAGCAGACAGGATAGATTTCCCAATGACAAAAGGGATTTACATACGTTGTGATGATCATTCAGCCTTTCGTTAGCCTCGAGGCTCTGGTTTAGGTTTTTTCCCGCTTCCCGCCACTGGTCTTTCAGCATTTGGATGGTGCCCAGATTGCCGTGGAGCCGGGCAATCATTTTTTGATCGTTGACCCTCTGGTAATAGTCCAACGCATCCTGAATATATTCCACCGCTTGATCGAACCTGGAACGGATAAAACAGATTCGGGCCAGCTCGTTGTACATGTCCGCTATCCCTTTCTGGTCTTTTATCCGCCGGTAAGTGGAGGCGGTGTCGGTAAACTGTATTTCCGCCTCTTTCAAATTTCCCAAGTGGGCATAGATTATCCCCATGATATGCTGAACCTGAGCCAATCGCTGATGCTTTTCGGTATTCCTTAAAATGTCGTAGGCTTTCTTGGCTTTGTTCAAAGCTTCGTTCAGCTTTCCCAGCTTGTCCAAAGCGAAAGCGCCAAAATAGGAAAGCTCGCCTTCCTCGGCAGAGAAATCAACCGCCAGTTTCTGATTTTCCAAATCCCTTATCTCTGCCAAAGCCTGCTTGAAATCCCCATCTTGGAGCAAGGATTCTACCCGGTTTAGCTTGATATTCAAACTCTGGATATAACTTTCCAGATCTTTGGGCATATTATTCATTCTTCAGTGTTCTTCACTTTGACCGAGCTTCTGCCGTTATCTTAGTCTTTCCGGATGAGAGTTTAGCCCATGAAGGATTAATGCTGATCACTTTCAGAGGGGTGATCGTAAAAAAGATGGGTGAAACGATATCCTTCTGGGTAATAAGTCCGCCTTGGGGTGCTCCCGAATCTTGCCAAGGATGTTCGCCGGGTGTACATAGGAAATGATCATAGTATTTAGGATCCAGCTCAGCTTGGCCCGGTTTGATTGAGCAGAAAATGAACACCAGCATGCCAAACCCCACCATTACGGTTTTGACATTCATAGACTTACCTCCTTTACTGCAGGAAATCTTTATATATATTTTTCGACTATTATAACGGGGGACGGGAAATCTTTTAATTGATTGAATAGGCGGTGAGCACTCACCATAATAATAAGAATTAAGGTGCAAAATCCTTTTTTTCCAACCTTTATGGTCCGCAAAACAGCTCCCTTTAGCATTTTTGCGCTATCAAAACATATCAAAAAAAGGAGATTATAAAAATTCTTCCGATGCATTCTCCTTCTCCCGCACCCTCGATGATAAAATAGCGTTTAAAAGCTTTATGTCAAGAGAAATTTTTCATTATTTATGCTGCCCCCATAAGATCAAGCGGGTATCGGATATTTTGTATGGCATACAGGTGAAATCCACCGTATGCCGGAGTTATATATCTAACGGGTAACCTTTTTTCGGATGGATTCGTTTTTGTTTTTTGATTCTTTAAAAAAGCAAGTCTACATTTAATCGCCGTTTATAGGTTTTAAAACGGCATTTGATAGATGGGGCAAAGTTTTGGGAAAATTGGATTATTTAATAATTATTTTGTAAACTTTCAGAGCGGGCAAACGATATGAATTCCACCGTGAACGACAAGATTTTACTAACCTAATTAATAATTAAGCTTGCCAAGAGCGCAGGATTAGTTATATAATGATATATAACTCTGTCCGGTAGTAGAAACATCGATTTAAAGGAGATTTAAAAAAATGATTCGCAGGACGGACCTGTAAATATCTTTTCTCTCAAATCAAACCTAATCAGCAGCACATATGAAAAAAAGCAAGGAGCCCAAAGAAAGAGTTTCAACTTCCCCGGTGAAAACGAAATCGTATAAGCCCATTATCAGATTCTGCCTGATTTTCTTTGCTCTTCTGATCGTACTCACCACCGCCTTTCCCTTTTTAAGCGATATTTTCAATCCCCAGCTAACCTGGTTAATGGCGGTGACGGCGGAGATTACCGGCTTTTGCATTAAGGTGTTGGGGTTCTCGGTACAAATCAGCGGGCGGGTAGTAAACCTTCCCAACTTCTCGGTCGAGGTAGTGGGGGAATGTACCGGGCTTTACGAAATGCTCATCTTTCTTGCCGCCATAATAGCTTATCCCTCCGGCTGGAAAAAGAAATCAATCGGAGCGGGTTTGGGAATCCCCTTCCTGTACGGGATCAACATTATCCGCATGGTTTTCATCACCGTCGTCGGCAACTGGTCCCCCCAAGCCTTCAATTTTGTACATATGTATTTCTGGCAGGTGGCGATGATTTTAATCATCCTGTCGGTTTGGGTGCTGTGGATCGAGAAAGTAGTGCATTATGAAAGAAAAACTGTGGATCTTCATAATTAAATTCGTTTTAATCTCCTTTCCCTTGTTTGTCTTATGGTACTGGAGAGGAGAGGATTATTATCTGGTCTTGTTGGATCACGTCCTCACATTTTTATTAATCAAAATCGCCGGTCTTAATCTTGAGTATTTTCCCGCCCCCAAAGATATCTTCAATAACTTAATCCCGTTTGTCTCATTGATGGTCATCACCCGAGGTATCCTTTACAAAAAAAGATTACTCTGGCTGGCAGAGGGGCTTTTGATTCTAATCGGCTGGCATATGATCTTGACCGAAATAGTGTATATTATGGGAGTAGAATCACCCATTTATGTAAAGTTTAGTGTTCCACTTTATCTTTTCAGTGAAACCATGCCTTTTCTTCTGTGGGTACTTTTTGCCCGGAAACAAGTAGCCGGATTGTTCACCAAGCGGAAGACTTTAAAGTAGGGTTCGAGGATTCGAGGGTTCAAGGGGTCAAGGGAAAGAAAAGCGTTCAAGTTTCAAAGTTTAAAGTTCAAGGGTTCAATTAAACGCGTAGCCGAGCTTTTACATTCTGTCCTGAGTGCAATCGAAGGATGGCTCAGTACAAAGCGAAGAAAAGCAAGGGTTACGAAGATTATAGGCGTTCAAGGTTCAAGGTTTAAGGTTCAAAAGTTCAAGAGTTCAATGGTTCAATTTTAATGGATAAAAAGGATGTCTAAACAAATCAGGGAAGACACCGAATATTATGTCACTTCTTCAAATCTTGAGGCGAAAGCGAAGGAATGGAAGAGAAAGATCGCATCTTACAATGTTCATCGGATGACACCAAATTTCAAAAAAGCCGGTCTTCTGGTAATCGATATGCAGAATTTTTTTCTTGATCCCAGAAGCCCGACCTTTACCCCGGGCGGGTTGGCGATATTGCCCAATATTGCCGGGTTAATCAAAGCTTTTCGGAGGAGAAATCTTCCGGTGATCTACACCGTTCACGTGCACAAAAGCAACGAGTTGGACGGAGGGATTATGGGTTGGTGGTGGGAGGGGATGGTCATGGAGAATACCAAAGATGCGGAGATTCATCCGGACTTAGCTCCCCTGCCTGCGGAGAAAATCGTTAATAAACACCGCTACAGCGCCTTCTATAATACCGATTTGGAAATCGTCCTACGGTGCTTGGGCATTACCGACCTGATCATTTCCGGGGTGATGACCAACCTGTGCTGTGAGTCGACCGTCCGGGATGCTTACTTCCGGGACCTGCGGGTGTTCTTCCTCTTGGATGCCACCGGAACGATCAACGAGGAACTGCATCTGGCGACACTTTCGAATCTGGCATTTGGATTTGCTTATGTGACGGAGACAAAGGAGATATTACGGGGGTTGTTGAAATGTAAAAGATAGAAAAATTTAGAAGGTTAAAGAAATATTGAAAAAGGTGCGGTATGAGGTGGAATGACGGAGACCCCCAGACGGGAGCGTTGCTCGTAGGGAATTCCCGCCTCTATAAGTTATAATAATTTATCGCACATAGCGCAGGGCATTTTAGCCCTGCGCTAGTTTATTTATCTGAAACCAATAAAACCTTCGGCAATAATTACTATTAAATAAATATGGCTGGGCAGGGTGCCCAGCCTACGAAATTTCCCTCGTTTGCTCCAGATTCAGAATTTTCCAGTCGAATTCTCTTAGTATTTTTGAAACAGCTTCCCCCACTTAGTCTCTGACCATTTTTTAAATATTCTTTTTCCTTTCAGGGGCCACCAGAAGCGGTCGTGATAAAAGGCGGAGCCGAAAACAAAGATATTTACCAAAGGAGTGCGGAAAAACAGCTTTTGAAATACTCTTAAGGGAGAGAACCACAAAAGATCCCCCACCCGGCTGGCAAAGTTATCCCCTACCGTGAAGTGGAAATTAATCCCGGAGATATCCTCTCCCACCACCTCGATATCCTCCATCCTTCCTGCTCCCAGACCTTTCTCATGCGCTAACCGGATATACTTGATACTCATCGGGTCGAAACCCATCATCTTTGCCGCCACCGCATCTATAGCCACGCAGTCACCCGAAGCCAGAATATAATCCTTGATCTCGGGTTTCATGGTGCGGGGTCCGGGTCCGTTGCCCATGGTAGTTCCGTCCATCACTGCAAATATGCCGGAGTGAATCTCCTTTTGCACGGTCAAAAGATCGACTAAAGTCTCGTGAATCCAGGTGTGGGTGTAGTGTCTTTTGGTGGTTAAAAGCCCGCCAAAGGCATTTTTCATGGCTCCGGTGGTGGTGGTGTAGATATGGCATTTGGCAGTGGGGAGGTGAAGGATGTTCTTATCGAAGAAGAATTCCGGAAGAAAAATACCATGCTTGTATATTTTGGGCAATGCCAAAAGATCGCCTTTGGGCTCGTATTTGACCCATTTGAATTCATCCGAGAAATTGAATTTCACCTCGATTCCGTATTTCTTGAAGATAACGTCATATTTATTTAATCTTTCTCCCTTGGGGGCATTGGTGACCACGGTTTCGTTCTCCACCGCCATCACCTGGTCGTATCCGAGCTTCTTTAGACCCTGAATGGTACCCTCCAGCTGCCAAGGGGTGGTGTTGGCTCCGGGAAAGGGATAATGCCAGGAGATGTTGTCCTTTAGGATAGTAACTTTATCCTTGGGAAGAAATTTCTCCACTTCGGCTAACTTTAAGAGTTTACTGTAATCATCCAGCACAGATTCCGGATTCGTTTTGATAATTGCCACTTTCGATTTTGCCACAGGGACTCCTTGTTAAATCAATGAAGGATGACGAATGAATGATGACGAAAGACAAATGACGAATGGCGAATGACGAATTATTTTTTGCTCACATTTCATTTACAGTTTTTGCGGCGGACAGCGGATTTATCCTGAGCGAAGCGAAGGACTGCCGACGGCGGACGTTTTTTTCATAATACCTAAAACACATAAACAAGCAAAACCACTGAGATCAACCATAGGATTATATTTGCCAGTATCGGTTTGTCGTTTAAAAGCATCTGGGTGGGGCTTCCGCCTCCTTCCTTCCGGTGAATCAAATAAAGATAACGGAACACTCCATATAATACGAAAGGAATGGTTAAATCCATGTGAGTGGTGCCCAATTTCGATTCCACCTCGGGAGAAAGGGTGTAGAAGGCATAAGCTATTACAGTGGAAGCAGTTACAACTGAGATCATCTGGTCCAGAAAATAGAGACTGTACTCGGAAAGAATCTTTCGATGTTCGGTAGCTTGGTTTTCCAATAACATCAGCTCGTGCCGTCTTTTCCCGAAGCCCAAGAAGAGAGCCAAAAGTGTGGTGCAGACGATCAACCATGCGGATATCTCTACTCCGATGACCACAGCCCCCGCCACCGCCCTTAGAACGAAACCCAGGGCGAGGCACATCACGTCGATTATCACCACCTGCTTGAGATATAGAGAGTAAAGCAGGTTCAGAACGAAGTAACCCAAAGCGATAAGGGCAAAAGAGGGGGAAAGCCAGTACGAAAGTCCCAAGGATACTATAGCGAGAATTATAAAAAGGACGATGGCGGTGGAGATCTTAATGTCCCCCCGGGCGATGGGGCGGTTTGATTTCAGGGGATGTTTCCTGTCACTTTCCACATCCAGCACGTCGTTAAGAACGTAAACGCAGGAGGAGAGAAGGCAGAAAAGTACGAAGCCGATTATGGTTTTTAGGACCATATCGGAGTTGCTCAAGTTCTGCGAGAAGATCAAACCGGCAAACAGAACGAAGTTTTTTACCCATTGCTGGGGACGCAGTGTTATAAGAATCGATCGCATGCTCATTCTCAGTCCTTTACGAAATAACTGGGCATCAAAGTTTGGTCATTTAGAATTTAAGCAAAAAATCAAAAATTACAACCAAAAACTATATTATAACTCATATATTTTAATACGATTGTGTTAAAACGCATAGCCAAGGTTTTATACCTCGGTGCCGAGCCGTAAAGGCTCGGCTGAGGATCTATCATCAGTCGCCTGGTAACTTTCCACGCAAGATTATCAGACAAATCGGTATGCTGAAGAATGCCAGGTTACAGTTAAAAAGATTTTCTGGTGGGGGTGGGAGATGCCGGGACTGAGGGCGGATAGCAGCGCAACGCAAGACAACAAAGGGCTTTTGCTGATGCAACAAAATGGTGGCAGGGCTTGACAGCGGTTTTTGTGGACATAGGTTTCTGTCACTGGACAAAACAAAAAAGAAAGCTGGCAAGTCGTGGAGGAGGTGGACATCTTAGATGGCATTTGGGGAGAGAACACCAAGATGAGAAATTTAGCTGGAGCAATAAAGTGGTTATGTAACTATCTTAAAGAACGTTTACATCGTCAATTATTTTTACACCTAAGACTAAAATCTATTTTAGGGTGGTGTGTTTATAAACGCATTTTGATATACCACCGACCCCAGCCCCCCCTCTCGGATTAAGCAAATATCAGTTAAGCCATATAATTTTGAAATTCCAAAACTTTCTGATTAAGCTTCAGAGTTAGTAAGCATCAATAAGCTCAATTCATGACACATATACGGGAACAATTATTTTAAGCCTGAAGACTTAGACGTAGCGCTGATATAACAAACATCTATTAAGATATGTGATGAATATATGAGTAGGCTTGTCGTCACTTCTTTGTTAATCGGACAAACCACCAGGTGGGAGCGTCCGCTCGTCTGGAAGGGCCAGATAAAGAAAAATCTTGACAAGGTTACATAAATGGTTATTATATTTTCTATGGGTAGAAGGAGTTTCTACGGAAGTTGGTGCTATGGCTAATATGTTTAGTCAAAGCACCGATTAGGGAATGAATAGTGTAGGCTATACGATCGGGTTTCCTTGGCTGGCGCTAAGGCAAACAAATATTTTTATACGGAAACCATGTAGTTAATAGTTGGGCTGATGATCAATTCCTCAAACTCAAAGGAGGCCTCCGCCATGACACGAATTCCGATTTCTGTAGCGGCAGTTGTACTCTGCGGCCTCGGGCTCCTGGGCTGCAGTGACCATCCACAGGGTCCGAGTAGTGATGGGAATCAAGCCCCAGTTGTGACCCTACTCGTTGCACAACCGCGTTTCGTAGCGCCTGGCGGCGAGTGCATGGTTCGATGTGAAGCCATTGACAACGAAGGGGCGCATATCACCTACTCTTGGTACCTCAATGATGAGCCAGTCGGCGGGGATCAATCGACCCTTCAGCTAACTGCACCTGCTGTCGAGGGAGGCCATTTCATCCGAGTGTCAGTCAGTGATCCGGAAGGCGCAACCACATCATCCACCCTTGAGATAACCGTTGCCCCTCTACCAGAGAGGGTGAACGCAATCGTCCTGAGATCCCACGGCGGTCAATATCCAAGTCTCTGGTCCAGCATAGACGCTGAATGGTCATCGTATGGAACAGTGCCGGTGCAGGTTGACTATACATCCTTCTACAGACCAGGCATCACCTACGACGAGATCTCTGCTTCGGACGCCGATGTACTAGTCATCGATGACGCACGTAATCCTCTCGAACATCAAGTCTTTAGCGCGGACGAGATTGCTGCGATTCGCAGATACGTTGTAGAGGGCCATGGTCTACTTGTAACTGGAGGGACTCTGCGCCCCTTCGAGCATTGTCCCCTCGCAGAGTTGCTCGGTTACTCCGATGCGGTCTGCGGCTTGGTCTACTATGGCCTATCGCACGACGATACGCTCCAGGTCCTTGACCTTGATGCCGAGTTGTTCGAAGGTCTCACATCTCTCCTGATACCAACAACAAGCCATACCTTGTATTCGGGCTATGATTGGGACAACGACTGGACGTGGGGATATCCCGATGACTGGCAGGTGCAGACACGCGACCCGCACGTGCAAATACCCGCTCACATCTGGAACTATCGTACATTCGAGACCACGCAAAGACGGGAAGGGTCTCCGATCTCTTGCTATGAAGCGGCGACCTATCGCGCGGTTTTCGCAGGATACTTTCCTGGATCGAGCTCAGATGAAGTGCATCTATTCTACAATGTTCTTGTATACGTAGGGCGACATCGCTGATTCGCAACAGCCCAACAACAGAATGAAGCGGACGGCGCCGCGCGCCGCTGCTTATTCTGACCGTTAGACCTCTAAAGGTACTATTATGAAGTCTAAGCCGAGGTTTCACACCTCGGCGCCAAGTGCCAAGCCGTAAAGGCTTGGCCACGCAATTATATAAGACTCGGGGCGGGATAAATTCCCGCCCCTATGAATTTATAGCACTTCTTTCAGCGGAGCCATCCTTTGATTTCTCTCAGGACAAGTTAAGGCTCCGCTACGTGATTATTCAAGGTTCTATCTGCTCACCACCGATAATTGTTCCTCGTACATCACTGAGCGGTTTTTGGCCTGGCTTTTGGCTTTCAATAGCCCCATATCCGCACAGTAAATCAAACGGTCCACGGTGTGAGCGTCCTGCGGATATATCGCTCCGCCTAAGCTCACGGTGATGTTGTGCTCGTGCTTCTGGAATTCCTCTCCCCCCGACTCGACTTCGGACTTGAACGGGAAGTTCATGATGCTCTTGCGTAAGCGCTCCATGAACTTCAAACACTCCTCGGTACTGGACTCGGGCATGATCACGCAAAATTCTTCTCCACCGTAACGCGAGACCACGTCGATCGACCTGACCGTCCGGGAGAGGAGATGTCCCAGTTGCCGGAGCAATTGATCTCCAGCCTGGTGCCCGAAGTTATCATTGTACGTCTTGAAATCGTCTATGTCCAAAATGACCAAAGCCAGCTTCCGGTCGAATCTTTTTGCCCGGTGCACCTCTTCGGTCAATCGTTTGTAAAAGTAACGATAATTATATAGCTCGGTCATGCCGTCGATATAGGATAACTCCTCGAGGCTCTTATAATGGATGATATTCTTGTAAGCCATCACGGTGGTGTTGATCAGAATAGACAGGATGTCCAAATCCATCTGGCGGTATTTGACCCCATCGCTCTTTTCTCCTAAAAAGATCACCCCGAAGCTGTCGCGGGTAAACGAAAGTTTTGCCCCCACCTGAAAACCGGAAGCCAGCATAGACTTTAGGAGCTTTTCTTCACCGGCAAGTTTTTGCAGGTTGAACAGCTGCCAGATATGCTTTTCGTTTTTAATCCAATTATAAAGAGGAGTGCTTTTTGGTATGCACAATTCGGAAATGCTTTCCTTACCGATCAAATCGAAGACCTGGATGCCGTAAAAATGTTTGCCCAACAAATCACCGTTTTCCTTTTGAGGAAGCATCATCAAAGTGGACTTGGCTCCCAGATGTTCCTGAATCATGCGGGATAAGGAGCTGAAAAGCCCTTCCTCCTCCAGACCGGAGTAAAGGGTTTTTACCAATTCCACCATCGTGTTCAAGTCGAATATCTTTCTTTTGATATCCCGGTTCAAGACCGTTAGATCGGCGGTATATTGATTGGCGCTGGCATCAATTTTCTTTTCGAATTCATTCAGTTTATTGGACAGGTTTTGTCTTTCCAAATTCGAGGTTATCTGGTGAAGCAGAAGAGAGGTGAGTTTAAGTTCCAGTACCGTCTCTCCCCCGGTACCTTTGGGTTTTTCCTTGGCCTGGTATAAAACTATTCCCCACAGCTCCGATTCAGCCACCAGTGGAATAAGCGAGTCAAATTGATGTTCCTGGTACAGGGTTCGCAAGAATGGGGGCATCTTAATCGATTGAATGAATTCCTGATCGGAAAGATCGCAAATCCCTTCTTTCGATTTCAAAAGGCAGATAAATTCGTTTCCAAACCTAAAACTGGTTTTTCCGAGCTCCGTCACCGGCAAGAAACCGCTGATTAATGGTTGATAGGCTCTTCCCTTCTTGGTATAAAGCAGAAACCTGTTGGTTTGAAGAAGCTCGGTGAAAAAAGAGGTAAGCTTGGGGGTGATCTCCGGAAGTCTCTCCGGGACAAACGGAATCCGGGAGAACTCCAGGGTCAACTCGGACAGCTTCTGAAACCTTTCGTTTTGGCGCTTTTGATCCTCCGCTAAGGCAAACTTTTTCCGTTGTTCCGAAAGGAATAAAAAGGAACAACCCAGCAAAAGAAACACAATGAACAGGGAAGATACAAATTTATGATCACGGCTGATATCACCTGACAGAAGCATGCCTAAGAACACGAAGAAGAAGAGAATCTCCAGCACGAATATCAGATGTTCTTTTCCGAAGGTGATGATTTTGTTCATCCGGTTATCTCCCCCAAAGGCGCAATTTACCCTTTTCTCACCAGAAGGTGAGTCTAATTTATTATCGGCTGGGTGGAGGTTTATATTGACTTTCAGGAGGAAGTTGTCAGGGGGACTTCACCAGGCTGATCCCGTGTTTTTAACTCAAATTTCCTAATTGATACAGGACCAAAGCCGGAAAGATTATACCTGCGGTTTCGGTGCGGAGCCTTCTGCTTCCCAGGGTGATGGGGATGGCTCCGTGGAGTTTGGTTTGGGTGAGCTCCTCTTCCGAGAACCCGGATTCGGGACCAACGATAAGAAGAATTTTCCGCACATTTCTCTTTAATTCAGCACATTCTTTCAAGCTCTTTGAATCCTTTTCCAGACTGGCGATCAGACAGAGATCGTAGCTTCCGATCCGGGGAAGCAGGCATTCGAATGCAGTAATACTCTCGATTTCCGGCAGGACCGTTCTTAAAGACTGCTTCATGCCGGCTATGGCTATTCTTCTCCATCGGTCGATTTTGGCTTTCCCCTTCGAGATGCCGCTCACTTTGACCAGTCCTTTCGCAGTCAAGATCGGAATGATGGAGGATACGCCGATCTCCGTGGTTTTCTCGATCAAGAAATCCATCCTCTCCTGGCGGCAGACGGCTTGGGCCAAGGTGAGGTGATAAGCCGGCTCATTCTCCTTTCGGATACGGGAAAGGATTTTTCCTTCCAGAGTGCTTCGGGATGCTTTTTCGATCAAAACATTATATTTGGTTCCGCAGCCATCCACCACGAAGATTTGGTCTCCGATCTTACAGCGCAGAATTTTGAGGGCGTGCTTGGCCTCATCTCCATCCATGGTCAAAATATCCTGCCGGATATTTTCCGGTTTGGTGTAAAAGGTAGTTATCATGGTTTGAGGCTCAGCAAACCTCACCCCCTGTATCCCCCTCTCCACATTGTGGAGAGGGGGAACAAAGGGGGAGAGGTAATCATTGTTTCTTACCAACTATACCAATCCATTCTTCCTGTCGGCTTATTTCAACTATCTCTATGTATTTATTTTCCAAGAATTTTTTAACTTCGTTTTCCTCTTCTTGCGGTATTCCGGAAAAAATCAAGGTCCCCTTATTTTTTACCGCCATCTGGATCAAATCAAAGGATTCGAAAATCTCCCGACTATTCAGATTCGCCACAGCCAGATCGAAAGGTTTGTCGGAAAGACCGGCACTGACCGTTCCCTGCCTGATCTCAACAGAATTTTCCACGCTGTTTAATTTTAAGTTTTCGGCGGCATTCTCTATGGCATCCTGATCGATGTCCAATCCCAAGACAAAGGAAGCGCCGAGCTTGACCGATAGTATGCCGAGTATGCCCGAACCGGAGCCTACATCCAAGACTCGGTCATTGGATTTAAGATATTTACCCAGCGCGCGCATACAGAGCTGGGTGGTGGGATGGATACCGGTGCCAAAAGCCATGCCGGGTTTGATGCGGATTACGATCTTGCCGGGAAAAGGGGTTTTTTCCCAATCGGGGATGACTACTATATCGTTAGTGACAAAGATAGGGACAAAGTTTTTCTTCCATTCTTCATTCCAGTCCTTATCCTGGATCTTCCTTAAGCTCACTTTTCCTTCACCCACATCCAAACCCAACTTCCTCAGATCATCCAGATAACGGGTAATGGAATTCCGGATGATATTCGATTTGGATTTATCGGGCAGGTAACCGATTACAGCCAAACTATCACCCTTGGGCTTAGTCCAGACACCCGCTGATCCCAACTCGATCAGAAAGTTGCTTGTCTGCTCTGCGATCTCTTCGGATACCACCACTTCGATTTCGAGATATTCTTTGGTCAATTTTTTGGTAGATGAAAAATCAAACCTATTACTACTTATTGAACCGGACGATTAGCCCTATTCCATGTTTTTTGAGTCTTTCAGAATCTTTTTTGGTAAGGTTAAAGCCGAACACTCCATAACCCGATCAATCTCCTTTTAGGGAATGGAGGGGGATATGGGTAGAAAGGTTCAGTCCGCTGACCATCCCAATGAACTCCTAAGTTTTTCGAAGAAGCTTCGGTCACCTTTGGGCGGTTTCATATTTTGCTTTTCAGCCAGCTCTTTTAATAGTTTCTTTTCGTCGGAGGTTAAATTGGTGGGAGTCCATACCAGCACCCGGATCAGCTCACTTCCTTTTCCGTATCCGTGCAGATGGGGAATCCCCTTTCCTTTCAATCTGAATATCTTTCCGGGCTGGGTTCCCGCCGGGATTTTCAGGTTGATATTCCCCTCCAGGGTGGGAATGGAAATTTCATCTCCCAAAGCGGCTTGAGAGAAGCTGATCATGGTCTCGTGAATTATGTCATTTCCGTGCCGGATGAATTCCGGATGCTCCTGTTCCTCGATTAAAACGATCACATCCCCGGCAGGTCCTCCCCGGGGTCCGGAATTTCCCACGCCGCGCATTTGAATGTAGTTCCCGCTGGTCACTCCCGGCGGGATTTTTACCGAGACGGTTCCGCTCCCCTCAATTCTTCCCTCTCCCCGGCAGGAGGTGCAGGGTTTGTCGATTATGGCGCCTTCTCCATGGCAATGATTACAGGTGGTTACATTGACAAACTGCCCGAATATCGAGCGGGAGACTTTTCGGAGCTGGCCGGTTCCCCCGCACTTGGGGCAAGTTGTTCTGGAGGTGCCTTTCGCCGCACCGCTGCCATTACACTCCGGGCATTTTTCCAGTCTTTTTAATTTTATTTTCTTTTCTATACCTGAGGCGATCTCTTCCAATGTAAGTTTCAATCTAAGCTGTAAGTCCTGGCCTTTAAGGTAACCTTGGCGGGTTTCCCGGGCGGTGCCAAAAAAATCGTCAAAGACGTTGCCGAACCCTCCGAAATCCCGCATAAAAGCACGCAGGGCATCGGAAAGATCGAAAGCGCCAAAGTCATATCCTTCAAATCCGGGAGTACCGGTTAAGCCGGAATGCCCAAACTGGTCATAACGGGTTTTTTTGTGGGGATCGCGCAGAACCTCATAAGCTTCCGTGCATTCTTTGAATCTATCCTCGGCTTCTTTACTGCCGGGGTTTCGGTCGGGATGACACTCCATTGCCAGTTTTCGATACGCTTTTTTTATCTCCTCCTCCGAGGCGCTTTTGCTTACCCCCAGCACTTCATAATAATCCCGTTTGGTCATGATAAAATCTCTCTCCCCGAATAGTCTAACTTCCGCTTCTCCGTGCTCAGTAACTTACTGATTAACCGAATATATACGCAGTCGGAAGGGGTGTCAACACCAAAAAGAGAGATGGATTTCGGGAATTGAAAGGAGAAGGGGAGAAGACATGGTGTCCTCTCCCCTTCAAACGAGGTTTTTCTCCAGTTTATTCCGGTTCAGTAGGGGCGGGTTTTAAACCAGAAATTATAGGGTTTTTCCAGTGATCCGCCGGTAACGGCTTTGGCGTTGGTATCGATGGTTACGGTATAGGTTTCGCCAGTGGTCAGAGTGGTATCTGGGAGGAAACGCATATACCGTTTATAGTCCCAGTAGAAGATTCCGTTTACATCCTTGAACTGGGAATCAATCATCTTGAAAGCCAAAACTGCTGACTCTGCGTCCATATCGGTGTTGAACGAGATATATATAGGAGTGGCGGGATCGACCCAGGTTTCCCTGTTCTCGGGCCTGGTGGCTGAAATCTGAATGGCTTCGGTGGTGAAGGAGAACTGGTACGGTTCGGACAATCTTATTCCTTCTTTATCTGAAGCCATGGTATCTATGGTGATCTGGTATTTTGTGTTCGTTGCTAATCCTCCTGTTGGAAAGAAATACATCTCCCGATATTCGACTTTTCCTAACCGGCTTGTACCATACCAGACGAATCTTCCATCCAAGGGTGGATCTATTTGAATAGCTTCCTCGACCGAATTTTTGTTCATACCTCTTCGGAAGGCAATTCGGATTTCTGCATTCACACCCACCTCGTCGGTTCCATCATAGGGCCAAACCATCGTGACCAGATCATGGATGGAAATCAAGAAGATGGTGTCGACAGAAACTATATTCCCACCGGGCACCCAGATGGAGGATTCATAATCCATATAGTCTGCGGCTTTTACCACCAGGGAATAGGATCCGGCGGGGAGTTCACTAATCCTAAAATAACCGTTAGAATCTGCGTAGGTGTGAGCTATTTCGATCCCTTGGTAAACCTTCACTTCTATCTGAACATCAGCCACGGAGACGATACCCACAATAGCTCCCTTATCCGGTGACGGATAGTAGTTGTTGGTGATGTTCTTTTTGGAACAGCTCAAAATCAGCAATAAAATAATAACTATGAAACCTACAGCTTTCTTGGACATTTTCTCTTCCCTCCAATAACTGAAATTATCGAAAATAGGACTGGTTTAAATCCGTTATCGTTTATCGTTAATATAACAAAAGATGAAGAAAAAGCAAGGGAAAAATTACCGCTGCCTTAGGTTGTCTTAGAAAAGAAATGAATAGGTATGCGTGTACCTGATTTTTCAAGGATATTGATCATCAGCTGATCAGGCGAAACTAGAGGAAAATAAAAACCCCCATTTCGCTGGCTGAGAAATGAGGGTATGGGAAGAAAAAGCAAAGAGGCAGTAGTTTATTCGTTAAAGAGAAAGACCGATTTTTCGTAAAACCGGGCTTTCTTGCTTTTTACACGGTAAGACATTAGCTCCTTTAAGAACAGATTTTTTTCCGAAAGGGGAACTTTAGCTCCCAACACCGAACAGGAAATACCCAATCCTAGAATCCGCTGGGGAATTACGAATCGGGTCACTCCGAAGGGGAAAAGAATTCCCCGGGATAATAAATCTATCACTTCTTCCTTGGTAAAACGGGGAAGGATATTAATAACGGTGCAGTTCTCCAGAGTGTCGAATACGGAACTGGTACTATCATTCCCCAGCTGAGGATAAATCTCCCACGACATATTATAAATGGAGGTTATCTGGTAAAGTGATTTCACTTTGTATTCCAGGGTTGATTCCTTTGGATTTATCATCCAGGTAGAACGGTCCCGGAAAATTATCAAACAGAGTGTGTTTTCGTCAAGTGTTCCTAGTTCGTCATCCGATGCTTTGAATTCCGTTTCGTGCGGGGAGATCTCAAGACCTTCGCTTTTGAATCTTTCGATCAGTTTGTCCTTGGCGATATTAAATATCAGATGACCCCAGGAGGTCAGCTCCACATTCGGATCCCAATAATCGACTTTCTGAACCAGCACGTCTGGGTATCCCAATAGTTTTAGAGCGGATACCCGATTAGCCCCGTCGAGGACCAAAAGTTTCTCGGAGTTATCTGCGGAGAGAGGGTCAACCGGATTATTTTTCATAGGAAAGTTGGATGCCAAAATCGGATTCTTCAAATGTCCGTCCTTTTTGATCTGATCGGCCAATCGGCGCACCCGGTTGAAATCGCAGGTTTCATGAAAAATCAGATCTTCTAAGTGCACAAATCCGAGTTTGAACAAATTGCTTGGCATATTTTACTTTCCTTCATTATAGCTTTGGTAATAAGCACATTCGAAATTAAGATTAAGCAAATTGTATGCCACCCGTGCTATCCGGAGACTTATCTTAAATATGTTTGGGGGACGGTTTAATCCTTTGTCTTATAAAGAAATAACCCCATGCGCGGGAGGGGTCGCGATACCAGAGGGGCAGGGATATTGAGCATGGGAATGGATAGTGACCGTCTATCTATGCAACCGGTTTCATACTTCCTGCAGTCTTAAGAAGGGAGTTTAGAGGGTAGGGGGAGAATCCAAAATCTTGAAAATCCGCTGTTTATAAACTTGAAAGATTGCCAGGTTGTCCCCATGGACTTTTCGACTTGCTACCGGCTCTGAATATTCTTTCAGTCTGCCGTGAACAGATAGATCTTTTCCCGGGTAATTACGGAGAACTTAGTCCCGTCTGAAGAGAATTGTACTTTGGGGAAATTAGCGCCCCAGAGCTTATAGGAGAATTCTTTGGTCCAAACGGTTTTCCCCGAGTTATCCAAGAGATAAACAAATCCATTGGTGTGCCTGTTTTCCGGATCTTCATTTTTGCCTTTATCGAAATCCACCCCCAAGATGATCTGGCTTGCATTGCCGGCAACATCCAGCGATACAAAAGAGAGTTCGGGTTTATCCAAAATATGCTGCCAGAGGAGCTTTCCGGTGTTGGTTTCCAACAGGGAAAGACTTTTTTTGTCGAGGAAGGTCAGATATTTTCCGTCGGGAGAAAGCGCCATCTTTCGCACCATAATATCGGGTTTGCTGTAACTTCCGGTTTTCTTCCCGCGAGTATAGAAATTGAAACTCCCTTGAGAAAAAGTCACCACGTTTTCTCCGGAGGATGAAGCTGCGAAATTATCGCACGGTCCATAGCTGGTTTTATCCGGTGAGCCGGTGGCAGGGTCGATATTTGAACCAAATGCCACCAATCCCTCTTTAGCGCTATTTACAAAAATTACATTTCCATCCGGTGAGAAAAATATTCCCTGCAGAAATCCGGTTTTAATGCTGGAAACCGAATCTCCGGAATGATTATAGAATATCAAGCCGGATTGCGGGCTGTCCCCGCCGCTGCCCACTCCAACTATCCAGTTGGCCCGGTTTGAAACATAAAAATCCGCTACCGGGGGACGGCTGATTTCCCACAGTTTGGCGCCGTCCGCCGAATACAATTCGAATTTATCCGCACCCAAAAAGCCCGAGGGGGTATTTTCGGAAAAGGTGGTTATTCCAAAGAACTTGCCATCGCCGGAGGAGACTAACCCCTGATTCGATTTCAAAGCCGATTGGGAAATTTCTTTTCCCTGCGAAGTCAAGATGCTTATCCCCGCGGACGAGGAGAGGACCAGATCGCCGTCGGCAAAGTTGCCCATCACCCTTTTGCCTTCTACCGGTTTCTCCAGGATCAAAGCCGGATCAAGAGCCCAAGCAAAATTTACCGAGAAAAGAGATAGTAATATCAAAACTAAACAACACCGGGGAATTCTCATCAGTAACCTCCATGGTATGTACGAACTGAGTTCAAGATTTTTTCATCTTCTCTATGCATAAAGTATAACTTAAAGCGGGGAGTTGTCAAGGCAAATGATAAGACGTCCGCCGTCCGTTGTCCGCAGTCCGCCGCAAAACTAAAGGAAAACGGGATATAGAAGGGATAGAACTTTAATAATGGGTAATGAAAGGGGAATCGTCCGTAGATAATTGAATTGACAGCGCAGGAGTATTCTTAATAGTGGAATTAATACTTCCAACTCAAGTGTGGGATAGTCCGCTACTCGCCCAAGAAAGATTTCCTTATCTGCTCACTTTCCAGCAGATTTTTACCGGTATCCTCCAAGAAAATTTCACCGATTTTGAAAACATAACCCCTGCCTGCATGTTCCAAAGCCATTCTGGCATTTTGTTCCACCAACAGAATGGTAGTACCGCTTCTATTGATCTCTTGCAGTTTGTCAAATACAATTTCCATATAGTTAGGCGACAGCCCCAAGGAAGGCTCATCCAGCAGCAGCAATCTGGGTTGAAGCATCAAGGCCCTGCCGATCGACAGCATCTGCTGTTCTCCGCTGGATAATGTCCCGGCTTTCTGTTTTCGCCTCTCTTTAAGGATATGGAAGAGCTCGAAGATCCGGTCCAGTGATTCTAAGTTTGACTTCTTATTTTTCCGGATGTACCCCCCCATCTCCAGATTTTCCATCACCGTCATGGAAGAGAAGACTCTTCTCCCTTCGGGTACAAGCGAAATTCCCTTTTTGACCAGATCATGTGGGGGTATATTCTTTATGGATTGACCTGAAAATAACACATCTCCCGATATTATCTCCCCGCCCGAAGATTTGAGCAAACCACAAATAGCTTTAAGAGCGGTAGATTTTCCGGCACCGTTAGGACCGATCAAAGCGACAATCTCTCCCTCGCTGACACCAAGAGAAACACTATTCAGGGCTTGAACCGTCCCATAACACACGGTTAACTCATTTACTTCCAGAAGCAACTTTTCTCCTCCCTAAATAGGCTTCGATCACCTTCTCGTCTCTAGAGACTTCCTCCGGTTTCCCTTCCGCAATCTTTTCTCCATAATTCAACACAATCACTTTATCCGAAATTTCCATTACCATGTGCATGTCATGCTCGATAAAAAGAATGGTCTTCCCTTCATCTTTTAGCTTTTGAAGAAGACAAAGTATCTTTACTCTCATCTCCGGAAAAACCCCGGCGGTCGGTTCATCCAATAGAAGCAAATCCGCACCGGTAGCCAGAGCTCGGGCAAGCTCTAAAAGCCTCCGTTGTCCATGCGACATATTCTCGGCAAATGCATCCTTTTTATCCACCAAGCCCACCAGCTTCAAATAAGCCAGAGCTTTTTCGGTATTCCCGGTTTCCTCCCTTTTCATGGAGGATGTCTGGAGCAATGCAGACATCAATCTTTCACCGCTTTTATATTTTGTAGCCAATAACATATTATCCATGACAGTTATTTGAGGAAACAGCCGGATGTTCTGAAATGTCCGCCCTATTCCCATCCGGGATATTCTGTGAGGTGAAAGCCCCGCGATCTTTTTCCCCTTGAAATAGATATTTCCCCTATCTGGAGCAATGAACCCGGTCAAAATATTAAAAATGGTGGTCTTACCCGATCCGTTAGGACCGATCAGGCTGGTTATCCTTCCCTGCTCAATTGAAATCGACAGGTCATTTACTGCCCGGATGCCGTCGAATTCTTTGGTGAGATTTTTTGTTTCCAGTATATTCATATTCCACTTTACCTGAAACGATACCTTCCCAATAAACCCTGGGGTCTTTTTATCATCAGGATGACCAGCAAGAGACCGTAAATCATCTGCCTGGCCGGAGCCTCTATAGAGCTGGGCATTCCCAGAAACCTGAGGAGTTCTGGGAATACGACCAGTACGGTTGCGCCGATAACCGAGCCCAATATATTTCCCATACCGCCAAATATCACCATAAGCAAAATGGTTATCGATTCCATAACCGTGAAACTTGAAGGATCGATGAAGGTGATATAATGAGCATACAAGCTTCCGGCAATCCCTGCGAAAAATGCTCCCAGCATGAAAACGATCAGTTTATATTTGGCCGTATCCTTTCCCAAAGCCTCGGATGCGATCTCATCCTCCCGGATCGATCTCAACACTCTGCCAAAAGGCGAGCCAACCACTCTTCTTAAGACGAAAATGGTCAACAAAACAAAAACAGTAACCAAGAGCAGATATGACCATAAAGGATCTAGGGAAAAACCAAAGATCGAAAATCTCGGAATTCCGGGAAGCCCCATTGGACCTCTGGTTAACGAGACCCAATTTTTTGCCACAGAGTAAACGATTACTCCGAAACCGAAAGTAGCCAAAGCCAGATAATCTCCCTTTAGACGCAAAGAGGGATATCCTATCGCTATTCCAAACAAGACCGCTACACCCGCTCCGATTAAAAGTCCAAACCAGGGGGAGATGCCGAAATTCAACGCCAGCAAACTGGAAGTATATGCACCCACGCAGGAGAAAGCCGCATGGCCTAATGCAGGTAAACCGGTATAACCGACAATGAGGTTAAGGCTCAAGGTGAGAATGATATATATGCCAGCGATTATCAGAATATGAAGAAAGTATTCCATGATTCAGTTTTTAGTTGTTAGTTGTTGGTTTTTGGATCGGTTCTTAAGGGAATTTATTAGAGCTTGGACTAAACGACCGACCACGGCAGACTTCTCCTCAATGATTTCAAAATCTGATTTGTTTAAAAATCCCAAGCGTTGAGATAATTTCGTGATAGTGACACATTCATATTGTGATCTTAGAGCAATAGTCAAAAATTGAACAAACTCCTTTTTGGTATGGCAGGCAGAACCTTCGGCAATATTCAACGGAATTGAAGATGCTGCACGGCGAAACTGTGAAGTCAATCCAAACATTTCTTCCTTGGGATAACTTTTGGTTTTTTCGTAAACCAACAGACAAAAATCCATTGCCTTCTGCCAGACTATTAATTTTTCAAACCTATACATTTTCCTCGCCTTTACTAATCGCTAACAATTAAAAACTAACAACCAACAACTATATCTGCTCTTTTTCCGTTTTCACTCCAAAAATTCCCCCCGGTCTTAATAGCAGGAAGATAATAAGAATAATGAACGATATGCAATCTTTCCAGCCGGCTTGGATTTTCCAGATACCCAGGTTCTCAGCTATGCCCAAAAAGAACCCGCCCAGCATAGCTCCGGGGATACTGCCAATACCTCCGATTATGGAAGCTATCACCCCTTTGAGTACTGCCGAAAAGCCCATGGTTGGCTCGATATTTGTCTCCAACGAGATTAAAATTCCTGCGGCACCGGCTAATGCAGAACCGATGGCAAAAGAAGAGAGTATGGTTTTATCCGGGTTTATTCCCACAACCGATGCCGCAACCTGATCATCCGAAACCGCCCGCATGGCTTTACCCAGCCTGGTATATTTGACAAAGCCCCATAGTATAACTAACAACCAACAACTAACAACTAATATCCATATTTGGATGGGAGTGATAACCGCCGAAAATATGTGGTAACCTTCTTTGACCGGACCGGTTCTTAACGTGAGAATCTGCGCCCCATAGACAAGCTGGATAAGATTTTGCAGAAAAATGAAAACCCCAAAAGAGGCAAGAAGAAAGATAAGATTGGATGCTTTCTTAACTCTAAGAGGATAATAAACGCTTTTGTCAATAGCAATGCCCAGAAGCGCACAGAGGATTATAGATAAAAAAAAAGAAATTATGGGATGGATGTGGAGAAGGATAAAAAAAGTATAGGCAAGATAAGCACCTGTGGTATAGACTATACCATGGGCAAGGTGTAAAAACTTAACTGTTCTATATATAATGGCGAAACCCAAAGCGATAAGAGCATAAATGCTGCCTGCAATGATGCCATTAAGAAGCAATTGATAAGGCATTTTTTTCTCTCTTGGTGC
This sequence comes from uncultured candidate division Zixibacteria bacterium, assembly GCA_903908285.1. Taxonomy (GTDB): domain Bacteria; phylum Zixibacteria; class MSB-5A5; order MSB-5A5; family SM1-73; genus CAIVRH01. The sequence continues at coordinate 23,625 of CAIVRH010000046.1, read as the reverse complement.
CCTGGGTATCTTCAATGTTGCTCCAAGGTGACACCAATCTATAAATAGGATGAAGCAAGCGGGGACATTCTTCCCAAATTATATCTTCCATCTCAGTTACTAACTTATCAACTTCTTTCGAGGATAAAACGCCATCATTTATAGGGGCATATTCATATTCTAAAGCCCAGTCCTGATGAGGATTTAATATCTTCTCAGTACCCTGTACACTTGTATGCCTTGCATATGTATAAGCATTCAAGTCAACTGTATCAATCAAATCTCTATGCGTTAGAATGAATTCTATTGTTCTCTCAGCTTCTTTACGCCCTGTCCCCGGGAATCCGAACATACAGAAAAGATGAACCTTAATCCCAGCATAATGGCAGTTCTTCAAAATTACCAAAATATCTTTAACATTATCATTTTTCTTAAGGCTATTCCTTGTATTTTCATCATAGAGCTCAAGACCAAAATATCCCTTTTTGAAGCCACTATGTCCGAGCTTATTAACAAATACTTTATCCAACCAACATTGTTCCAGTCTCAAATAGCCTTCCCATTCAATCTGGATCATCTCATTTAGAATCAGGTCTGATAACTCCATTAGCATCTTGGGTAAGAGTGCTTCATCCATAAATTTGAATCTCTGCATCTCATACTTATTTTGTAGGGTAATTATATCTCGAAAAACCAATTCCGTATCCTTTACCCCACTAAAACCACTATGTCCGTACCCATATGGGATCGAGCAAAAACTGCATTTCGCATAGTAGCATCCTCTTGCGGCTAAAAGTGGCAAGTAATTAACTCCCCAGTACTTCTCCAGAGGTAATTCTCCAAAATCTGGAGTTGGAATTAGGTTGGGATCTTGCTTGTGTATTGTCTGATTTTCTTTTATTACCCCTTTATCTCGCCAGATTAAATTGGGCACATTGCTGAAGCCTTTTCCACTATATACGACCTTGGAGAGAGATAGAAATGGTAACTCGCCTTGGAAAATAATAAACCCATCCACTAAATCAAATAACCAAGGTGTCTTGATAATCTCTTCTTTTAATCGCGAAATGGTATTCCCTCCGAATATGACAATACCGCTGTAGCCAACCCTTCTTAACATCCAGCAAAGTTGAAGCGCGGGTATTATCTGGTAAATAGAGGCGATACTAAAACCAATTACTTTCGGTTCTTCTTTCTCAAGCCAAGGTAAAATCTCTGTCTTAAAGTACTCTGTAAATGGAGAATCAAGCTTTAGGGTTTCTTGTATATCTTTTGAGGAATAATGAGACCAATTGTGATATTTAAATCCCAATTGTAAATTCCATTCACCATGATAATTTTTTGCAACTTGCATTAGTTTATCTTCGGCATTAAAATAGACCATATTCATTGCTTCCACAGTATTAAGGCGTATTGAGTTTGCTGCTTCGCTCGAAGTAATGTGAACTCTATGGAATTCGCATACTTCTAGGTTGAGGTCTCTTACCCTAACATCTACACTGTCTGCTTCTAATGTTGCCTTTAATAAAGGTAAAGCGAGATGTGGATTCCCTACATTTAAACTCCAGCTTGGTGGGAAAAAAAGTATAAGTTTCATGTAAGACTTCTCAAGCCTGTGTTAGGTAGGTGTGTGCTCTGTTATCCAATGATTTAAATCTATTGATTTGGTACGTATTTCATCTACAAATTCCTTGATCTTGCGGAAACGTACTGGGTTCATCCCGTCACAAATAAACTCCAGGGATAGTTTGTCGTTGTTTTCGTCTATATCTGCTGCTAAGCAAAAAACCCAATCCGGTTTTTCTTCGTCATCTTTGCAAAAACCTATAACAAATAAATCCTCAGGAATCTTATTAATATCTTCTATCTCTTTATCAAAATAGGAATGCCATTCGTTCCAGTTTAACGTTTTGAACTTCGCATATTTGTATGGTGGATGAGTATGAAACAACTCAATGAATGTCCTGCCAACTCTCTCCCACTTATAGTGATGTGGTGCTTTGAGTTGGCTTGTCCTAATATGTTCATTAGGTAGAATGAGATATGCATGCCCATTAGCTCCACTGGTATCTTTTAGGTAGAAATCAAGATCCGTTTTCAACATTTTAAGATCACCTTTTAGCCATGTCTCGATTTGTGCTGTATTAATGGGTTTCAGGCTACTAAACTGTGATTTTCCTTCCTTAGCGGGAACAAGTATCGGGTAAAAAAAATGTCGCGTCATATCTGTTGCAAGCTTAAATGCAAAACTAGGATTTTCATTCAATTTTCTAAACGTATTTATGTCTTCCTCAATATCTTCTTCGTCTCCATTGTTTTTGGGTGTGTCGTTAACTACCACTATACAGCGTTCAACTTTGATATTCCCAGCTGACACACTGCTCTCTGATTTACTAGAGGACTTTTTGGGAGAAGCAACAAGTCTCATTAGGAATTGTTTATATTTCTCCCATTTCTCATCAACGGATAAAAACTGTCCCTTAACCTGATTATCTTCATTAAAATTAAACCACTTGATCGGAGACATGACAAGTGTCGTAAAACAAAAAAGACAATAATGCTCTCCATAAACCTTAGAAAAATGCTCTGAAGCTGCTTCTACGATTTTAGTGACGTATTGGGAATAAGCAACAAAATTCGTTACAACAAAATTCTTGCTTGCCTGACTCTTTCCACTAATATCAGCGATTTCTTCTTCAATATAACGATTAATAAAGGATAAGAGTAGTGGCTGAGCATCAGGTAAACATCTTCTTATAAGCCTAGCCCATGCCCGAGCATAGGAAATCGAATATTTAAAAACAAACATGTTGCGTATCAGGGTCTTTAATGGATCCCATAAAGCCCGAAGAAAAATACCGAGAACACTAATTACTCCAAGCAAGGCACCTAAAACTAAAGCGATAGGCTTGTTATAGTTGTTTCCTATTACATATAACAATAATCCGATTAAAAGAAGCCCGATTAAACTCCAAATAGTACGCATCTTCTTTCTCATCCTAGTCCTCGTAGAATGCAACTTAAAAGCACTAGCTTCAAAGGCTTTTGCCACTCTTGGGTCGACGGACTATTTTAGTCTCTTGCGGCTTCGTCCCAGTGTTTTCTTTTCCCTGCGGTTTTTTGCTACCCATTACTCCAGGATCATCTATCTTAACTCTACCCGTTAGCTCTTTGCTTTTTACTTGTTTCATGTCACTATACCTCTTTCTATTTATAGAGTTCAAAGTTTCCATTCTTTACCTCATATATGTAGAAAGGTTTATTTACTTCACCAAATGTATCAAAAGATGTAATGCCTGTTACTCCTATAAAATCTTTAATTTGATATAAGGCATTTTTGATTCCTTCAGAACTATAACCTCCTCTTTGAATTGCCTCTGCTATTATCTTTAAAGCGTCATAGGCATAAGCTGAGTAGACATCTGGCTCCAAGCTATATTTGGTGTTAAAAGAATTTGTGAATCTTTTAATTTCTTCATCAGCAATTCCATAACCCATTGCCATCAATGTGTAGTAAGAACCTTCAGCGGCTCCTCCAGCAATTTTAATTAGTTCTGGTGAATAAGAACCGTCTCCCCCTATAAAAACCGATTTTATACCTAATTCTCTTGCTTGTTTAAGGATTATCCCACTTTCTTGATAATGTCCTGGATAAAAAACTATATCTGGTTGCTTATCTTTTATTTTCGAGAGTTGAGTTCTAAAATCTCTATCGCCTGGATTATAGTTTTCAGTAATCACTATTGTACCACCTCTTTGCAAAAAGAAATTCTCGAAGGCTTTGGTCAAGCTGACGCCATAATCGTTATTCATATACAGTATCGCAGCAGTTTTTACTTTCAGCTTATCGATAGCAAATTCAGCAGCGCTTTTCCCTTGTGCCGAGTTTGGAGGTACATTTCTAAAGAAGTAATCACCAGCATCCTTAAGTGCATCAGCAGTTGAACTAGCGGAGAAAAGAACAACTCTGTTTTTCTCGGCAATCGGGGCAATCGCTAGGCTGACTGATGAACCAAAGGCACCAATTATTACAGGAACTTTGTTAATGCTTATAAGTTTTTGAATTGCCTTAGTTCCTGTTTCCGGGTCTATTTGATCGTCTTCGTAAATCACTGTAATCATCTTTCCATCAATACCCCCTTTCTTGTTTATTTCTTCTACAGCCAAGTCGACTCCTCTTTTGGTATCTTCACCATAAGTGGCGCCTTCTCCCGTTAGGGGTGTAATCACGCCGATTTTTATTTCCTTCTCTTTTGCGCATCCGAGAATAAGAGCTATAGAGGTTATAACTAGAATTAGAATAATGTTTATTTGATTTCGCATCTTTTCCTCCAAATTGTAGCAAAATGTTGGTATTCTTTTTACTTTTTATAGTGTAACCAGATCTAATATAATTAACTTAATATTTCCACGCAAGCAAAAAAATATGATTTTTTATAGATATTGAACATTAAATTAAATATTTCTGTTCTTCCAACCCCCCCGGCTGAACCAATAGGTGGAAATTATCCCTTTGATAACGGAGGTCAGGCTGATCGCCCACCATACTCCGGCCACGCCAATGCTGGTGTGAAGCGCCAAAAAGTACGCCAATGGAATCCTAGCCAATGAGCCGGAGAGCGAGATCACCATGGGCGGAACGGTGTTGCCCGCCCCGGCAAAGGCACCCTCGAATACTATCTCCAGCCCCATGAAGACCTGCGACAGGGCTAGAATCCTCAAATAACCCGTCCCCAACTGAACCACCTTCGGGTCGGAGATGAAAAAAGAGGTGATGTGCTGCGGAAAAATGAAAAACATGATGCTGACCACGCCGGTGATCAAAGCTACTATCCATGCAGTCTGCCAGACAGCCCGGGACGATCTTTCGGGTTTGCCCGCTCCCAAATTCTGTCCCACCAGGGTGGAGGCGGCAACCGAGAAGCCAAAACAGGTCAGATACGATATCGACTCCATGCGGTTACCCACTCCCAGAGCCGCAATATCCTCGGTTCCGAAGTGCGCCACGATCTTGTTCAAAAACAGGTAGACGATGCTGAAGGTGATCCAGGCGATCGAAGCCGGGATGCCGATGCGCAGTATCCGCCAGATAGTGGCAAAGTGTAACTTGAGTTTGGGCAACAGTGAAAACTTAAAACCCAATCTCCCCCGAACGATCAGAAAACCCAAAAGACCACACCCCAAACATTGAGAGATAATGCTGGCTAACGCCGCGCCGGAGGTCTCCATTCGGGGAAAAGGACCCCAACCGAAGATCAAAAACGGATCCAAGAGGATGTTGAGTCCTACGCTGCCCAAAGTCACCAGCATGGGGGTTTTGGTATTGCCGGAAGCGCGAAAAGTAGCTCCGAACACGTCGATCAAAAAAAGGAAGACCGCACCGGAGAAGATTATTCTTAAGTAACGGCTCCCCAAACGGGTGACTTCCGGCTCGGTTCCCATCAGGACAAAAGCCGAATGAGAGAAGAAGATGCCCAGAACGGATAGTATCAACGCCACCAGAATGGCAAACAGATAGGCCTGCCGGGCAACCGAGGAGGCTTGTTCCAAGTCCTTTGCCCCGATGGACCGGGATACCAGCGCAGTGACTCCCACCGAAATGGTGCCCATAAGCGAATAGATGATCCAAACCAAGATGGTGCTGGAGATAACCGCTGCCAGTGATACCGCCCCCAACTTTCCCACCCAAAAGATGTTGGCTAAAGAGAAGGCGGTCTCCAGAAACATGGTAGTGACCACCGGTCCGGCCAAGTAAAAGATGCTTTTGGTGATCGAGCCAGAGGTAAGGTCATGAATACTTTTATCTTTTATTTCCTGGTCCATAACAAAAAACAATATATTGAGGTTTTGTAATTTGACAAGAAATATATGGAAGGTAACCGATTGCCGTCAATTCTGTTAAATAATTTATGGATTGTTATGTTAACGAACTAACGAGGAGGTGCCACCGGAGACGGGCTGGTAGATATAGGTGGCGTGTTATTTCAAATCAACTATCCATTTAGGGGCGGATTTCCCCCCGCTGGATGCCGGAGACTTAAATTGCAATGGTATGGTTGATGTGGGTGATGTGGTTTGTTTGATCACCTAACTGTTTATGAGCGGTCCCCCACTTGGGATGTGATTAAAACTACATCAAGTAATAACTAATAGGTAGCGCAGTTTATATTTTAACCTGCGTCACTTTTGCTATCGATTTGAATTAGCTGTCGGTGAAGAGCTCCGATGGAAAACAGAAAAAATCAACGGTAGATTCCGGCTTCATCCTTGGTCGGATTATAAAAAACTCCCGTTTTCGATTTTAGGTTTCCTAAATCACTCCGAGCGAGTTTTGAACCAGAAGGTATAAGCATTCTCCAGAGAGGTGCCGTTCGTATCTTTTGCGGTGGTATCGATAGTCACGGTATAAATTTCATTGGAAGTCAGAATCAAATCCGGACGGAAGCTCACCGTGGTCAAGTCAGACCAGGTAAACTCCCCGGTTACGTGCTCCGAGTGGGAATCCACCATTTCAAAGGCTGAAATTACCGATTCCGCATCCATATCGGTGTTAAAAGCGATTGAAACTCTATCTCCTTGTGAAACCCAGGTCTCTCGATTCGCCGGTCGGGTAGCCACTATTGTGAGAGGTTGTGTGGTAAAAGAGAACTGGTAGGGCTCAGACAATTTTGATCCTTTAGTGTTTGACGCAGTGGTATCGATGGTAACACTAAAGGTTTCATTGACGGTCAGGGCATTATTCGGACGAAACGTCAGATACCGCAAACTATTCCAGCTAAACTCCCCCTTCACCTCATTGAGTTCCGAATCTACCATCTGGAACGCTGAAATCAACGATTCCCTATCCATATCAGTGTTGAACTGAATCCATATTGAAGTTTTAGGGGCAACCCACGTTTCATCATCGTGGGGATCGGTATAATCAATATTCGTAGACTCAGTAGTGAAGGAAAACTGATAGGCTACCGATAATCTTGCACCTTTGTTGTCTTTTGCAGTGGTATCTATTGTAACAGTATAGGTCTCATTGTCACCTAGAGACGGGTCTGGAAAAAAGTACATGGCCTGCGGATCATACCAAGTAAACCTTCCCGTCACATCTTTAAGCTCAGAATCTACCATCTTGAAGGCTGAGTTTACAGATTCTGCATCCATAGAGGTATTGAAATAGACATATATGTAAGTGCTTGGAGAAACCAGGGCTTCTTTATCTCTCGGGCTGGTTGATGTTATTCTAATTAGCTCGGTGGTGAAAGAAATCCGGTACGGTTCAGATGGTTTTATCCCGGCGGTGTCTGAGGCAGTGGTATCGATGATCATCTCATAGAGTGTACTAGCCGCCCAGTTGTCTGCTGGTGTAAATATCAATTCAAATTGCCCGTAGTTGGGATATTCATACCACGAAAACTTACCTTCCATCGGCGGGACAAGGGTAAAGGCTTTTTCAGCGCTTTCGTTATCCATCTTTCTGCGAAAGTTTATCACGATTGACTGGCTGAGTCCTACTCCCTCGGCTCCATCGCTTGGCATAACCGAGCGAATTAAATCGTGTATCGAAGTAAGGAAAACCGTATCATGCAGGGCTGTTGTTCCTTCGGTTACATTTATATATGGATAGGTATAATCATTGTATCCTTGAGCTTGCACCAGAAGCGAGTAGTTACCCGCAGACAGCCCGGAAAGTTTGAAATAGCCTATCGTGTCGATAGTAGTCGATGCTATTTCGATTCCCATATAGACGGTGACCTTCGCGTTCGATTCGGCAGGAGACACAATCCCAACGATGGCTCCTCCTCCCCCAGTGGAATAGTAATTATTGTTGGTGGTGGTCTTTTTGGTACAGTTCAGAATCAAAAGCGAAAATATAGCGCCGAAGAGCAAGAGTCTTTTCATGGTCAATTACCTCGAGATTTTGGCTTTGGGCCGGTTGATTTCAAAGGTTCATCATTTTTCTAACTATCTTATTTTTGCTTATGAGCGTAATTATTCATCTTACGCATGAACAACCAGCTATACTCAGATCGATGGGTTCTTATTATCGATCATGGAATTAGAGCATTCTAACAGAAATTGTTCACTGTTAATATAGCCAGAAATAAAATATGTCAAGAAAAAAAATACAATACTCTAACAGTAGCTCAACCGGCAGTATTTTTGATGAAAAGATCCTTAATAATCGATACCTCTTAGGATTTGACTGCCATATAATTCATATTTCTGATTTGGCACTAGCAAGCTGGCGGTGGTCCGGCTCTAAATAAATAGTTGATCAGATACACTACGTCCCCTATATCAACCACGCCGTCACAATTGGTGTTTCCGACCGCCAAAGGATCGGGAGCAGTTCCGCTTTTGAAAAGGTAGTTTATCAAATAGACCACGTCACCAACATCCATGGTCCCGTCCATATTAACATCGCCCCGGATGAAGTAGACAAAGTGCCTGGTTTGGTTGGACCATCTTTCCGCGCCCCAGTTGTCGTACGCTTTAACCTTCCAGTAATACCTGCCAACGTGTAAAGTGTCGATAAGCTGGCTGCATACCAAGCTGTCAAATACGGTGGTTGAATCAGGTTTGAAATTCGGGGTGGTGCTCAAGTAAAGGTCGTACCTGATCTGATCGCTCAAATTGACGTCTTGTGTGCTGGCCCAGTCAAAGTTGATTATACTTGAGGTCGTGTCGTCGTTTACTGGTAAGAGTAGCGAGAAGGAATAGGGCAGTGAGTTACCAGGGGACTGCATTAAATTCATGAAGATTGAAATGCTGTCGCTCATATTGTTTGTCACAACCCAATCGATATCACCATCTTCATCCAGATCCGCACAGGAAAGAGAATAAGGAGGATCTTGCGTCACGAAATTAACCGCTGTTTGGAAAGTTCCGTCTCCATTGTTTTTCAAAATAGAGACATTGTTTATATAATAGTCTGCTACCGCTATATCCAGATCAGCATCCCCATCCAAGTCCGCGCAGAAAACAGAATGAGGACCATCTCCGACCTGATAGTTGATTGCTTCGGCAAAGGTGCCGTCACCGTTGTTCTTGAGAATGGAGATATTGTTACTAGCAAAATCTGCCACGGTTACGTCCATATCACCATCCCCATCTAAATCCGCGCAGTATATAGAATAAGGTCCACCTTCTACATCATAGTTGACCGTATTTTGAAACGTACCGTCACCGTTGTTTTTAAGAATAGAAACACAAGAGCTTCCATAACTAGCCACAGCTATATCTGAGTGCATATCTCCATCCAAATCTGCACAAAAAACAGAATTAGGACTAAACCCGGTAATATAGTTGACCGGGCTCTGAAAAGTCCCATCCCCGCTATTTTCTAAGACGGATACATTGCCGTGTTGTAGATCAGTCACAACCAAATCCAAGTCGCAATCCCCATCCAAATCTGCACAAAAAACGGAAGTAGGATTAGATTCAACAACAATGCTGTAGGCGCTTTGAAATGTCCCATCCCCATTGTTCTTCAAAACTGAAACTCTTCCGCTGTTCGCATTTACCACCACTAAATCCAAATCGACATCCCCATCTAAGTCCGCACAGAAAACAGAAGTTGGATTTTCTCCGGCAGCATAATTAACTGGAGGTTGAAATATTCCATTTCCATTGTTCATTAAGACGGATAGGTTGCTGCTATAGTAATTAGCAACAGCTAAGTCCAAATTACCGTCTCCATCTAAATCCGCACAAAAAATAGAATTAGGACTATCCCCGGTTGCATAGTTAACTGCTGGTGCAAACCATTGTGCTGAGGAATGACTGTAATAAATATTCCAGTTTACTTCCTGATCGCCCTGGAATACCGAGCCAAAATGGTTGTTGCCATCATATACTGCCACCGGCAGGATTTGATTGCCCGGATCAGAGGTTACCGGCGAGGGGTTTGACCAGACGCCATTATAGGTGCTCTGATAGATATTCCAATCACCATCCTGGTTGCTCTGCCAGGTTACCAGTATCTTATTCCCGTTGTTATAAGCTACGCTGGGGCAAAGATTATCTCCAGCATTAGTGGTCACCGGAACGTCAGGAGACCAGCTTGTTCCATTATAATACTTGGCATAAATGTCTAAATTTCCATTCCGGTTGGAACGCCAGATAACCCAAACCCGGCCAGAGGAGTCGGCGGTGACCGAAGGCTGCAGATCGTAACCCGGATCATCCGTCAATCGAATTTCCGGGGACCAGATGCCACTACCGTAATACTTGGCATACAAATCCCAGTTTCCGTTCTTTTTGGCAAACCACACCACCCAAACCTTCCCATCTTTAGCCACGGTTATCACCGGGTCCCGCTCCTCATAAGTTGAGGAAGTTACATAAGCATTGGACGACCAGGTTGTACCGTTATAATAACTGTACATGATGTCCGAATCCGGTTTTCTTTCGGCTCTCCACACCACCCAAACCTTTCCGGAACTGTCCACCGCTGATTTTGGCTCCACGTCATACGGGTTAGCCGTGGTAATCTGAATTGGGCTGGACCAGGAGACACCATTATTGTAAACTCCATAGATATCCCATCCATCTATATAATTCTCCACCCCGCGATAACTCTGCCAGAAAATCCACACCTTTCCCGAACGGTCGGTCACCATGGAGGGATGAAAATCCCAATCGACGTGAAAAGCAACTTCCTGGGGTGTTGTCCAGGAGATACCGTTATAACGACTGGTCCAAAGATTGGACCGCACATCCCTCCCTGCGTTCCAGGATGCCCAGATATTGCCTGAATGATCCACACAGGCAGAAGGATTCCCGTCGGTGAAGGGTGAGATGTTGATGGGTGAGGTGTCCCAATCAGCAGCGCCCCGGCTTGCAGGGGTGGGTGAAAATCCGGCAATTTTGAGCGGATTTCCGTTTCCATGTGGTTTTAAGGTGGGATCTCCGAATATGTTGCATCCCCAGAACCAGTCATAAGTGTACCAGATCCAGTCCAAGAATGATTCGCCCAGGTTCTTTCCGTTGCCCAAACTGGCATACAGGTTTTCAAAATTATCCCCGTACATGATTCGGGTTTCGCCTATTACCGCCAGGACATAATCGCTTCCGAAAAGATAGGATTGTCCCAGGTTGTTGGTCTCGGTGTATTTGGCGTTGGAACAAGCATTCAAAAGGACGAAGTTGGCTTGGGGATTCACCAGGGGCATCTCGTAGTTGAAGACGCTTCCCCCTCCATAGGTTTCGTTCTGCAAAAAGAAAGTGCTCCCCCAGGGGGAAGAGTGAGCCAGAAGATGAACCCATTCGTATCCCTGCTGCAGCATATACTTATAGTTTAAAGCAGTGGTGGTATTCTCATCGTCAATAAAATTTACGTTATTGTAGACCCAGCCGAGGTAGGTTTCAACTTCAGGATACCAGGTCAATTCCAGGTATCCCAAGGCTCTATCGGGAAGAGACAGGTTTCCGGTCCGATAAGCATGATTCTTGACAAAATACTGATTCAGCAGTTTCACCTCATCCCCGAAGAGGCAATTGGTCGGGGTGATTCTTCCGGCCCAGATCTCCGGATAGAGATCGCCGGAGAGATTGTCATAGAAGCCGTCTGCATCATAATCGCTCCAGGTTCCGTTCATATCCATATAGTAATAGTCTGTGGGAAAATGGGAGGTATAGGAGTTGTCGGGAGGATAGGTTTCCATCCAGGCGGCAGGAACGTCCCCCACCAGAATAACCCCCACCAATCCGGAAGCATATTCCGACTGCAGAGTTGCCCGGATAACCTGTGGTGTCTGGCTCCAAACCCGGGTTACCAGGACTGTGAAGCTGTCTGCTTGGAGATCGGAGATGAATTGATCGAAGTTCGTCTGGATTTCGGGGTAGACTACCGAATCGATGAACACATGCACCAGTCCCTGATTGGTTATATTTCTGAGTTCCTTGTAATCCGGACGGGGTTCCACCCCTTGCAGGATTTTGATCTGTTTGAAGATTCCCGGCGGGACCTTTAAAGGGTCCTTGCATTCGGCGATAATTTTTTTCAGCCTGGAAATTTCCAGGGAATTATCTTGTTGGGCTTCGACATTCACCCACGCCAACAATACGAAAACGATAAAAACAAGCATCCTTCTAAACATTTTACAACCTCCGTTCTATAAGACCATTAAAATTAATCAGGTGCAAAATTTAAATCATATTTTATTTCATCACCCGCACTTCATAGTCTTCTATCATGAGCTTACTCGCAAGGTTTGGGTCCGTTTTTGAAAAGATAGTTGATCAGATATACCACATCCCCCACATCCACCACCGAGTCACCGTTGACATCACCGGACTGGATAGGATGGGGAGCAATCCCATTCTTGAACAGGTAGTTGATTAGATAAACCACGTCGCCAATATCCACTATAGCGTCTGCGTTAACATCGCCGCATAGAAAAGCGGCATGGTGAAGGTTGAAACAGACCTGGTAAGATGTTTGATGGGGCGACCCCAGCCGCGGGATTTTGCTATATGAAAGCCCGCACTCTCCTCCCGGCAATATTTCTATGACACTCCACCCTAAACTGCTGCCTGGAGGCCAGAAGCATGTGTCAAAGCAGATGCTCATTGTATCTTCTATCTTAAAGGTTATGGTTGCCAGAAGGATTCTATTCCCTGATCCGAACCACCGATCCTCAGAGCCGGAGGGTAATAACGCAAGCCAAAAATGGGCAGGTACAATTCCATATTGGTAATATTGAGAAGAATCACTAGCCAATTCTAAGTACACCGCATTCCACTCTTCCCCATTTCCTTCTTCATAGAGATCCATCATCCAGTTGCGGATAGTGTCTCCGTCAGATATTAAGTGACGGAAAATACTCTGGGGATTGATAAAGCTGGTGAAATTATTATAGTAGTAAGTTAGACTACAGTACTTTGCAGCATTGGTATGAGTATAGCACAAAGGAATTACAAAGCCTAAAATAGAATCACATTTGTCGAACACATCCGCGGTTACAAAGATGGGAACCCGGACAAAGTAAGGTCCACTTCCGTACTGCAGCGTGTCTGCCGCCCAGGGGTCAATATACATGGTGTCGCACAAACCTCGATCAAACGGATCCTCCGGACAAACTCCAAATACGGTGGTGCCATATGCCAGAAAAAACAAAGCCATAAAAACCAAACAGCATCTTTTCACTTGACACCTCCTCAGGATTTGACTGCCATATTATTCATATTTTGGGTTTATTACTAACAAGCCGGCGGTGGTCCTGATTTGAAAAGATAGTTGATCAGATATACCACATCCCCCACATCCACCACCGAGTCACCGTTGACATCACCGGATTGGATAGGATTGGGAGCAATCCCATTCTTGAACAGGTAGTTGATTAGATAAACCACGTCGCCTATATCTACAATAGCGTCTTGGTTGACATCACCGCATAGGAATTCCTCGCGGTGAAAGTTAAAACAGGTCTGGTAAGAAGTTTGATGGGGCGACCCCAGCCGAGGGACTTTGCCAAAGGTAGTTCCGCACCCTCCTTCCGGCAAAAATTCAGAGACCCACCACCCTAAATTGCTGCTTGGAGGCCAGAAGCATGTGTCCATGCAAATGCTCATAGTATCTTCTAACTTAAAGGTTATAGTAGCCAGAAGGATCCTGCTTCCTGATTCGAACCAATGATCCTCAGGGCTAGCGGGTGCTAACGCAAGCCAATAATGAGCTGGTGCAGTTCCATATGGGTAATTTTGAACGGTATCACTAGCCAAGTTTAAGATCACCATATTCCACTCTTCCCCATTTCCTTCCTCGTAGAGATCCATCATCCAGTTGCGGATAGTGTCCCCATCAGATATTAAGTGACGGAAAATGCTCAGGGGATTGGTAAAGCTGGTGTAATTATTGTAGTAGTAACTCAAACTACAGTACTTGGCAGCATTGGTATGGGTATAGCACAAAGGAATACAAATGCCTTCAATGGAATCACATCGGTCAACCACATCCGTGGTTACAAAGATGGGAACCCGGACAAAGTAAGGTCCACTTCCGGACTGGAGCGTGTCTGCTGCCCAGGGGTCAATATACATGGTGTCGCACAAGCCACGGTCCATCGAATCCGCCGGACAAACTCCGAATACGGTAGTGCCATATGCCAGAAAAAACAAAGCCATAAAAACCAAACAGCTTCTTTTCACTTGACACCTCCTTAGAATTTGACTGCCATATTATTCATATTTTTGGTCTGTCATTAACAAGGTGGTGGTCCGAACAAGAACAGGTAGTTGATCAAATAAACCACATCGGAGATACTGTTGGTGCCGTCGCAGTTGGCGTCACCGTTCCCGACCGGTTGGGGTGCAGGTCCTTTTTTGAAAAGATAGTTGATGAGAAACAGAATATCCCCCACATCGATTTTTCCATCCCCATTGGCATCTCCATGAAACGGCATTCCGGCTGCAAAGTTAAAGAGCTTGTCCGTTATCAGGCTGGCGCCGGAGGGGGATTCCCCGTTGGTTAAAACCACCACCGCGGAACTCTCTTCAAAACAGCAACTGGCCAGGGTGCTTACTCCCGCATCACCGCCCCCATGCCTCCATACCCATCTGCCGCCGGTATAATTATGAAACCAGACCAGCCCCTGGCTGGAGTTTACTTGTGGATACTGTATGGTGATCATCTCCTCGACCGTGGCGCTGTCGAGTATTCTGGTTGTGTCGATCCAACCTTTGTTCATGAAAGCGATAAGGTGACGGGTCAGCTCAACGGATGTGGTTCGAAGCTGTCCGGCAGGATAATCCGCATACCCGTAATAACCCTGAGGAATGTAGGCGTTTCCGCTCCAGCTGTAAGGCATGGCCACATTAGTAGTGTCCAAATCCGCCAGAAACCATGAAGCCCGGTGCATTCCCAAGGGGGTGAAGATCGAATCCTGACAGTATTGGTCAAAGGGTATGCCGCTCATGGTTTCGACCAGGTAGCCTGCTAGGGCAAATGCCTCGTTACAATAGGACCAACCAGTGCCGGGTGCCCAGCCATAGAAATTGGCGGAGGCGCTGTAGAATTCTCCTCCCGGCGTAAAATATTCCTCCACATACTCGCTTAGGGGAATAGGGGAATCACCGAAAACATATACCGCATACATCACATCCCAATTATCCGCGAGGCTGGAGGTGTGAGTGAGAACCATCCGAAAGGTGATGACGGAATCGGGATAATTGGGATTGAACACGACAAAAGGCAGGTAGTCGTTGATATTATCATCCAACCCGAACCGGCCGGCTTCCCAAAGTTGCATAAGGGCGGCGCCGGTGAAGGTTTTGGAGATGGATGCCAGCATGAACAGGGTGGTATCCGCCACCGGGATGTTCCTCTCGATATTGGCATAGCCATAGGAGCCGGTCCATACGATCCGGCCACGTTTTGCCACGCTAGCGGCTACCCCCGGAATATGATAAACCTTCATGGTATTAAGAATGAATGAATTGACTTCGGCAGAGTCGGGATAGGTGAGCGGACTTTTCAAAACGGGTTTGGCTATCTGGTCAGTATCGATTTCAAGCGGAAAATACCTGTGCACAAACCGGTTTTTGAAAGGAGTTATATCTTTGTCCTTTGATTGTGTCTGATGGATAGGACAAAAGATGATGATAACACATATAATGATTTTTAGGTACTGCATCGAACCTCTAAAATTAACTTAAGTATAATTCAACTTTGTTAAGTTTCCAATGAGCGTTGAACAACACTTTCTGCAGGGATAGTCATGCCAAAAGCAGATCATGCGCCTTTGATGGATACCAATCCATCGCTTTCTAACCATACAAAATACAACAAAACTAATTTTAGCAACATTTATGCCATAAA
This sequence comes from uncultured candidate division Zixibacteria bacterium, assembly GCA_903908285.1. GTDB lineage: Bacteria > Zixibacteria > MSB-5A5 > MSB-5A5 > SM1-73 > CAIVRH01. Next base: position 7,832 of record CAIVRH010000046.1, on the reverse strand, counting down.
AGGATAACACACACTATTTCAATCTGTATTCATAATGTTAATACTAACAATAAATTGAACCACTAAGGTAAAAAGAAAATAGATGCAGGAATAATCTTTCATATAAGATTTCGCAGAAATTTACGAGGGTGATTCGGCTAATTCGTTCTAACTCATTTACGGAGTAGAGAATTACGAAATTCGCCAAAATTAACGTTTGGTCTCACTCTCGTTATAACTGCCAAAGGAACTGACAATATTGATTTGCCAATTCATGTCGGGTAGCTGGCGAAACCGGACCTACAAACTTATGGTTCACATGGCGGGTGACCGCTCTTAAAGAGATAGTTGATCATATAGACGACATCACCAACGTCAACCTCTCCACCTCCTGTGGCGTCCCCACCTGCTAAGGGAACAGGGGCAGGACCGTCTTTATATAGATAGTTTATCAAGTAAATTACATCCCCAATATCTATTATTCCATCTGTATTGCAATCTCCGCACACATAAGCATAAAGGCTCTGTGTCTGGTCTGACCATCTCTCAGCCCCATACTTGTCGAAAGCTCTAACTTTCCAATACCAAAGCTTGTTGCCAGGACTATCGGTTAAGTGTGTTTCGAGTAGACTGTCATAAACTAATGTAGAGTCGGGATGAAAACTAATTGAACGGCTCAGATACAGATTATAGCGAATAGTATCGTTGGAACAAGAGTCTGTGGATGCCTGCCAATTGAAAGTGATGGGCATTCGCACAGTATCAGCTTCCAGCGGAGAGTTAAGAGAAAAAGGGTTAGGCGGGGTGTTGACTATAACATTCCAGGTTGCGGTATCCTGGTCTGAGTTCAAGCAAGTGTCGGTGACTGTATAGACGAAATTATATGTCCCGGTTGAACAGATATATGCCTTAATACCTGCTGACAGAAAACTGAAGCCTTGCAAGTACGTGTCTATACCCGGTCCTGTCAGGGTCATGGTATCGCCGGCATCCAGATCGACTGCTCTTACCGTGAATCTTATTGTGTCGGGATCGCAGAAGAACAAAGCTGAATCCGGAACAGTGACGGTTGGAATATTATCCATGGTGATGTTCCATGTGCTGGTGTCAATATCTGTGGCACCCCAAGAATCGGTAACAGTGTAGACATAATTGTAAGTACCTGGCGAACTGACATAGATGCTGACTTCGGCTGACAGCGGAGAAACACCTGTAACCGGAACAGGCATACCCGGACCAAATAGAGTCAGGGTGTCCAAAGAATCTGGATCAGTCGCAGTCACGGTAAATCGAATGGTATCTGGAGTGCATAAAAACACTGATGAATCAGGCGACAGCACTGTTGGAAAATAGTTCTGAATATATTTTATAGTAGCATAGTCCCGGTCTGACCCACTGCCGTAACTCCCTCCAGTCACGTAGACATTGCCAGAACCATCCACTGCTATGGCATTAGCTCCATCTAAGTTATTTCCCGGTCCGTTGTATCTTCTTACCCAAGCAGTGTCTCCGTTGGGAAAATACTTTAAGGTGGCATAGTCCCAGTCTGTCCCACTGCCCAAACTCATTCCAGTCACGTAGACATTACCAGAACTATCCACCGCCATGGCATGAGCTTCATCATAAGAGTTTCCCGGTCCGTCGTATCTTCTCACCCAAGCGGTGTCTCCATTGGGGTAATACTTTATAGTGGCATAGTCCAAGTCTGTCCCAATACCCCAACTATGTCCGGTCACATAGACATTACCAGAACTATCAACCGCTATGGCATAAGTCCAATCACTGGAGGGTCCGTTGTATCTTCTCAGCCAGGCGGTGTCTCCGTTGGGATAATACTTGATAGTGGCATAGTCATAGTTTGTCCCAATGCCTACACCAAATCCGGTTACTAAGATGTTACCGGAATCATCCACCGCTAAGGCAATGGCATAATCATTGATGCTTGCCGGCCCATCGTATCTTCTCACCCAAGCAGTTTCCCCATTAGCATCATACTTTATAGTGGCATAATCATCGTTTGTCCCACTACCCTGACTCCATCCAGTCACATAGACATTTCCAGAATCATCCACCGCAATAGCATGAGCTTCATCACCGGAACTTGCAGGCCCATCGTATCTTCTCACCCAGGCGGTGTCTCCATCAGGATTATACTTTATGGTGGCGTAGTCAGGGCCAGAAGACCCACTGCCCACACTCAATCCAGTCACATAGACATTCCCCGAACCATCTATTGCTATAGCATAAGCATAATCATAGTAATTTCCCGGTCCGTTGTATCTTCTCAACCAGGCAGTATCTCCATCGGGATAATACTTGATAGTGGCATAGTCAAAGTCTGTCCCACTACCCACACTTTTTCCAGTCACATAGACATTTCCCGAACCATCTATTGCCATGGCATAAGCATAATCGTCGGAGTTTACAGGTCCGTCGTATCTTCTCACCCAAGCGGTGTCTCCATTGGGGTAATACTTTATAGTGGCATAGTCCCATCCTGACTCACTACCCACACTCCCTCCAGTCACATAGACATAACCAGAACCATCCACAGCTATGGCAGTAGCTTGATCTAAGTTGTTTCCGGGTCCGTTGTATCTTCTCACCCAGCAAGTGTCTGCAATCATTTCGGTCAAAGCAGGCAATGCCCAGAAAAATATGCTAAAAACCAAGATTGTGGAAAAAAACAGATATCGTTTTTGCATAAAGACCTCCGCGGAGAGAAAGTATTGGTAGAAGTATGAAATCTCATTTTTTACAGCCTTTAGGGATAGTGAACCTTGTATGCTTAATATACTTCTTTTTTTCTTATTGGCAAGTAGATTTTGCTTGATAAGGTGAGGAAAAAAACCAATCCTTGTCGGGTAGCTAACGTAACCCGACATACAAAATTCATGCATTATAACTGGTGTGGAATTCCCTCTCCCCAGCGGGGAGAGGGATAAAGGGTGAGGGGGGAATTAAGAAAGAGAAACCAGAAAATCAGCCCCCTCACTCCCGCCTTTGGTGGTTCGATGTTGCTCACCATCCTGAGTAAATCGAAGGACGGGATTTTCAACTTGGTCCTCTCCCCGGAGGGGAGAGGAGAAACTAATGAAACCCAATCCCCATAGGGGAGAAGAAAAGAAAAGCCCCGGATTCGTCTAATCTGGGGCTTCTCACATATCAAAATAGAATATGTCAAAGTGGGGTTAGCAACTCGGGGGAAGCCCTGATTTGAACAAATAGTTGATCAGAAATACCACATCCCCAACATCCACCGTTCCCTCGCAGGTGACATCTCCGGTCCATAAGGGATTGGGAGCGGAACCGCTCTTGTACAAGTAATTTACCAGATAAACTACGTCGCCCACATCTATCACCCGGTCGCTATTGGCATCCCCCCGGATGTAGGTTAAATATTTGCTCAGATTATAAGAGTAACCAGCAGGTCCGTATCGCTCGGGATAATTAAAAAGATGGGTCACCACCATTACTACTTTATCATAGCTTTTGAAATCGGAAATTATAAGCTCGCCGGATTGATTTTCATTCAACGCCATTTTCTGATAAGAATAACCGGTGGTTTTGTGCAGAATCAAATCCACTCCATAGACATACTGAACGTCTCCCGAAAAGGTGAGCTTATAGGCTCCGGTGTCGGCAGAGGAGGTTTTGAAAAGCACATAATTGGCGGCATAGCTTTCGGGCGCACCGGTACTAATAGTTCTATTGGCCGGATAGGTGGAATGGGTGGCAATATAGACCACGGTATCCTGGGTGAAAAAGTTGGCGCCTTCGCTGTAGTGATCACCGTCGTCCCTGCCGTCGGTGAACCAGTTCCAGACGGCGAACTCCCGGAATTGATCGTTCATGGAAGTTCCATAAGGGCGGAGGACCGAATCTATTGCAGCGCAGGCAAAGGTGTCCATATATTTCAACCAGATGGAATATATAATGTCTTTGCCGTAATTCTCCGAAAGATACTGGTTCCAGATCCAGGAAGCATACATGTGCCTGCTGTCCTCGTGATATAAAGACTGATAAGAAACCGGAAGATAGCTGTTCAAATAGTAATAAACGTCGTTCAACTCGTCATAGACCGTTTCCTCGATCCAGTTGGAGCAGGATTCATGCAGCCAGGAGGTGTAATCCTCCTGATAGTAGCCAATCTGTCCGATAAAAACGAACTCGCAGGCATGGAAAAACTCGTGGCAACAGGTGGCTTTGCAGAAGGGGAGAGGGTCGTTCGGGTAGCGGGTGATCCGCATATCGTTTCCTATTAGAATCCAGCTGTCGCAGGCATAAGGACGGTCCGGATATTGAAACGAGGGATTACCATACCAGGTAGAACCATAAGGCATGTCAATATAGATATCGTATAAGGAATCACCGCCTTCAGTACCGTCAAAAGGAGGGGGGTAATAGCCCATGGAATCTACCTCCACGTCCCAGGAGCGCTCCATGTATTCCGCCACCCGGTTTACGTAGTCCGGCACCCCGTCCGCCGGGTTTGTGTCCTCCCAGGGATGATAGACCGGATAAGAGGCGGTACTGGCGGTATCGTAGTGGATAACAAAGTGGGTGGTTTGATAGGTAAAAGCCTTGTCCGGCCTTTGTAATAGTCGGTTTATCTCATCCCGGGTTTCGACAGAGAGTTTGTTCCAATTACTTTTCACCGCGAGGATCAAAGGGGTTCCGCACTCCAGCTCTTCCGGTTTCGAAATCCGGAATCTTGCAGGGAGATCCGGGCTTTGTCTTAAGGCGTAAATCCAGTACAGGCATTTTTGGTCCAGGGTTAGCTGGTTTTCCCGGTACGCTTTTTCAATCCGGCTCACGGCTTCAAAAGCCGAATACTTTTGAACCGACCAGATAGGGCTGTTCATCATTACGATAATCAACAAAAGAAACAGTAAGGATTTTTTCATTCTAACCTCCACTTACAGGTTCCGGGTAATTTCTTGATTGCATTCACCGGATTCTTTTTGGGAAAAAGGAGAAATTCCGGGTTATATAAACAGCTATAATTCCTAATAGTAATATAACAAAAATGGCATGAAATGCAAGCCCAATTCCATAGGTGTTGAGAAGATAGGCGCTCAGACCATGCAACTTACCAAAACGAGCCTCCCAAATTCTTCTTTTATGCTGTTGGAATTTTGCAGTCGAGTCTAATTTCCCCAGAGCATAGTCCGATAAGATAGACTAGATTCTATCTTCGCCAAATTTGGTTTAGCGACTCGTGAAGATGTGCTTGGTAGAATTTGATTACGTCTCTTTAACTACATCCAATTACCATTGGAGGGGTCATGGATAAATTCAAGTTACTGATATTCAAACACTTTGAGAAGTTTATGGTTCTGGCCCTGGCTATCCTGGTGGTGCTGGTGAACCTCTTTGTAGTACAGCAATTGGCTTTTCTGAATTTCTATTATCTGCCGGTTTTGATCTCCGGATATGTGCTGGGACGAAAGATGTCGGTACTTACCGCTTTATTCTGTGTGACGCTGGTCACTTTTTGCGCTGTAAATAATCCGGAGAGATTCCATGCCAATAGTACTACCCTGTCTTTGATCTCCGATTTGACCCTGTGGGGAGGTTTTTTGATTTTAGCAGGTTATGTGGTAGGTTCACTCTATCAACAAAAAGAAAAAAAGATTCAGGAATTGAGGAATGCTTATGTGGGGGTGTTGGAGATATTGGCCAAATATCTCGAATCCTATGATAGATACACCCGCAGCCATTCTATTCGGGTCGCAGATTACGCTACCAGTATCGCTATAGCCATGGAACTGCCCCGGCACCAGGTCGAGAATGTAAAGGTGGCGGCACTGTTGCACGACATCGGCAAGGTCGAGGTCAGCTCTGATCTGATAAAAAAAGCTGCCAAACTTTCGGATGAAGAAAAAAAAGAGGTGGCAACTCACGCGCAAAAGGGAGTGGAGCTTCTCTCCATGGTCGGTCCGATCCTGAAGGAAGCTATGCCCATTGTAGAAGCTCATCATGAATATTTCGTCAACAATGACCCGCTGAAACAAGAGAGCAACAAACAGATTCCTCTGGGAGCCAGGATCCTAGCGGTGGCGGATGCTTTCGATGCCATGGTGACCGACCGTCCATACCGCCAGGGCAAACCCCACTGGCAAGCCATGGAGGAGCTGGAACGCTGCTCCGGCAGTCAATTTGACCCGGAAGTGGTAAAAGCTTTCAAAACCGTATATACCGAATATACCGAAAAAGTGGATACAGTTTGAAACCTGCCAATTCCCCTGCGGTTGATCCGAAAATGCTTATCTTCAATATGATCGAAGATTCTTCTCCCCCAATTCTTGCTATCTTGAATCTCACAACACTCCCGACAATCCCTATTTAAGATATTCCTATCTGTTAATGCCCCTTTGTCCCTGAGTGTATTTAATTGAATTGCAATACGTTATCTGACACGCTAGGGCATTGGTTTGTGCCGATTGTCGTTTGCTGTTGGCTATCTCTTTTCACATAAGGCTGTGCGTGTGGAGACGAGCCATCGGTTGCAGGCTCACACCTGTTGGGGAAGCATTAAAAGTAAGCATAAATCCAAAAGTCCTGTTGACATTTCGGCTAATCAGGTTATATTTGAAACAGAGACTGTTTTACTCGGATTAACAACGGCGAGTATATATTTATATCTTGAGGATTTTCTCGGAGATATAGTTAAGGGTATGATTCTGTTTGTAAAAGGAATCAATTAATAAAAACAATATTTGATCACTTTTTTAAACAGAAACGGATTTTCCAAGGAGGTGTTTAAACCAAGTCCATTCATGATCAATTAGAGTGACCGGAATGATGGATACCCTGAATTTTGTTTTTTTAAAAGGATTAAATCTAACTGCCGAAATCAAATAAGTTGTATAAACCGAAACCGCAAAGGAGAATCAAATGAAAAAAGTGGTTCTGTTTTCTTTGCTTTTTGTCTTATCCGTCTTTTCTTTGGTTTGGGCATACCAAATCAATTCAGGAGGGACAGATGAGTTGCAAGTGAAACTGCTTTCTGCTGATGCCTCGAAAGTCCGGTTGGAGATACAGATTCCCGACCTGCAGGTGGAAGACAAAATCGTAGACGGAATAACCTACCAGCAGATCATCATCCCGGGCGGTGGCTGGTTGACCCAGGTGGGTGATCCCCAGATACCCTTAGTCTGCCGGTTTGTGGCACTCCCCCCTACCTCCGGAGTGCGGATAGAGGTGGTCGAACAAGAAAAGGAAACGCTTTCGGGCACCTACCAGCTTTATCCGTATCAACCCGCCCCTTTGCGTAAAGACGATTACACTCCGGGGCCATTCCAGCTGAATACGCAGACCTATGCGCAGAATCAGGCTTTCCCCGGAAACTTGGCAGAGAAGGGGGATATTTTGATTCTCCGCGATTTAAGACTGGCTCCGATCAAGTTCTTCCCGGTACAATACAATCCCCAAACCGGTGAAGTCACCGTCTACAAGCGGATGGTGGTGGATGTTTATTTCGAAGGAACCGGAGAAAATCCGCAAAGTGATCCGAAAAACACATTGACCCGATCATATTTGAAGATATATGAAAATTTTGTAATGAATTTCGATCAGATCAAGGAAGGCCGGCAGATAGTAGACGGATCCATTCTGATCATTACCTATGACGATTTCCGTTCTGCGATGCAGCCTTTTGCGGACTGGAAACACAAGATGGGTTACGAGACTTTTCTGGTGAACAAATCCACCATCGGAACCACCACTACCCAGATTCGAAATTATATTTCCGATGCTTATCACAACTGGACCAACCCCCCGGATTACGTTATTCTGGTGGGGGATGCAGCGCAGATCCCCACCTATACCGACGGTGTGCAGGGCTGCAT
>CAIVRH010000045.1 GCA_903908285.1 uncultured candidate division Zixibacteria bacterium | reverse complement strand
GCATGCTCAAACAACACTACCGGCAACATCGTGGTTTATCTAAATTGAGAAGAGAAGCTTATCTCGTATGGTATGTCTCAATTATTATCAACCACAAAAAACCAACACGTTTTTACCATTAACCCAAACAAAACCGCAGGCATTGCACCTGCGGTTTTCTATATACTATCAAGCTTCTTCGAAATCGGTTTTATATCACCTCAGGAAGTTCTCCGGATGCATTCTTCCGCTAAGTTTTGTTTCAAGTCTCTTTCTCTTCGGTTTCATCCCCTGCTTCTGTTTCTTCTTCTTGATCCTCGATTATTTCCTCTTTCTTCTTGCTCTTTTCCGGTTTGGCTTCCGGCTTTCCTTTGGTTTTCTTGGTTTCTTCTTTCTCGGCCTTACCCTTTTTGGTTTCCTTTTCTTTTTTCCCCTTTTTCTCTTCTTTGGCCGGTTTCTCTATTAAAAGCTCCACCACGGCCAATGCAGCCCCATCCCCTCTGCGAACGCCGAGTTTCAGGACCCGGGTGTAACCGCCCACCCTCTCCTTGAATTTGGGGGCGATCTCGTCAAATATTTTCTTGACCAGTTTTCGGTCCCGGATCACGTCGTAGACCATACGGTGGGCGTGAAGATCGCCGATTTTGGCTAAAGTGATGAGCTTCTCCGCTAGTTTCCTCACCTCTTTGGCTTTGGGTTCCGTGGTTTTTATAATATGGTACTCAAACAGGGAAGCAGCCATGTTCGCCAACATCGCTTTCCGGTGGCTTTTGGTTCTTCCCAACTTTTTAACTTTTTTTCCGTGTCTCATTTAAGCCAATCCTTACTTTTAAAACTGGCTGGTTGATTTCTCAATATCGATAGATTACTCTGGCATTATTTGACTTTTGGGATTTCCTTGTATTTGGAAACATCCATTCCAAAGGAAAGTCCCAGTTCGCTCAAGATGGTGTTTAATTCGGTCAGAGATTTCCTGCCGAAATTGCGGTATTTGAGCATCTCGGCTTCGGATTTTTGAACCAGATCCTCGAGGGCTTGAATATTCGCAGCTCTAAGGCAATTGGATGATCGCACCGACAGTTCCAACTCATCCACCTTGGTCTTCAGCAGATTGCGGATCCTCAATATCTCCTGATCTACCACCTCTTCCTCCGCCATCTCCAATTCCTCCTCCAGCTTGATAAAAAGCTGGAGATGGTCCTTTAAAATCTTGGAGGAAAAACAAAGTGCATCCTCCGGGGTCAAGCTTCCGTCGGTCCAGATCTCAAAGATCAGCCGGTCGTAATCCGTGCGCTGTCCCACCCGGGTGTTTTCCACATTGAAGTTGATCTTCTGCAGAGGGGAGAACATGGAGTCCACAAAAATAGTGCCCACCGGTGCGTCATCCCTCCGATTCTGCTCGGCGGTAACATAGCTCCTCCCGATCCCGACATCTATCTCCATTCTGAACTTTATATCTTCCGTTATCTTAACCAGATGGAGCTCCGGATTTAAAATTTCGATAACGCCGTCCGTCTTTATGTCTTTGGCAGAAAAACTGCCTTTTTTATTGGTTTCAAAAACCAAAGTTTTGGGTTCGTCTCCAATCAGTTTGAGTCTTAATTGTTTGATGTTCAGAACGATCTCGGTAACATCCTCATGCATTCCGGGTATAGTGGAGAATTCGTGCAAAACTCCGTCAATTCTTAAAGCCACCGGTGCCGCTCCTTGGATGGAGGACAACAGGGTGCGGCGTAAAGCGGTCCCCAAGGTGATGCCAAACCCCCTTTCCAGCGGCTCCACCACAAACTTGGAATACTTATTGGTCATGGTGGACTGATCCACAAAGACCTCTTTGGGCATCTGTAAACTCTTCCATTTCATCCCTTAATTCCTCCTTGAAAATTCAATGCCGCTTTCCAAGTTTTCCTTTTGGATCAGGTTACCCATCTTGTTAGCCTGGATTTGCGGAATACCACCATTGGTAATTATTTGGAGTAAAGCTCCACCACCAATTGCTCCTGAACCAGCAAAGGTATATCGATTCTCTTGGGATACTCCAGAAGCTCTCCTTGTAGATGGGCTTTGTCCAGCCGTAAATACGGAAGATCCCCGGCCCGTCCTTCTCTTAGGGCTTGGTGAATTAAATCCAGATTCTTGCTTTTTTCTTTAACCGAGATGATGTTTCCCGGTTTCAGCAGGAAGGAAGGGATGTTCACCACGTGGTCGTTCACCAAAAAATGACGATGCAGCACCAGCTGCCGGGATGCTTTTCGGGAGGGAGCAAAACCTAACCTGTAGACTATATTATCCAGCCGGCACTCCAGCATCCTCAGAAGGTTCTCTCCGGTGATCCCTTTCTCTTTTTCCGCCCGGTGGAAATAATTCCGAAACTGCCTTTCCAAAATTCCGTAGATCCGGCGCACCTTCTGCTTCTCTCTAAGTCTCAAGGCGTATTCCGATCCCTTTCTCCGGGTCGCCCGTCCGTGTTCTCCGGGGGAATAGGCTCTCCGATCAAAGGCACACTTCTCCCCGTAACAGCGGCTTCCCTTCAGAAAAAGCTTTTCTCCTTCGCGCCTGCACAGCTTGCAATTTGCGTCTCTATATCGTGCCATCTATCATCCTCTCCATCTAAAGATCTTTAAACCATTCATCCTAAGCAATATATGTAAAAGGGCGTTTATCCTATCTTTGCAAATCACCTGTCCCTCTAAACTTACCCCCGGAACTTTATACTCTCCGTCTCTTGGGGGCTCGGCAGCCATTATGCGGAATGGGTGTAACATCGCGGATGGCGGTGATTTCGATCCCCGATGCTTGCAGGGACCTGATGGCTGCCTCTCTGCCCGATCCCGGACCTTTCACCCAGGCTTCCGCTTTTCTCACTCCCCTTTCGATCGCCTCCTTGGCTGCAGCTTGAGCTGCAATCTGGGCGGCAAAGGGGGTGCTCTTTTTCGATCCTTTAAAGCCGATCTTACCGGCGGTAGACCAGCAGATCAGATTCCCTTTGGTGTCGGTTATACTTACAATGGTGTTATTGAAAGTTGCTTGAATATGGGCTATAGCGTTCGAGTCGGTTGAGCCCAATCGTTTTTTAATTTTCTTCTTCGGGACTTCGGGCAATTCACTCCTCCTTAAAGACAATGATTTAGAAAGCTACATTCGAAGAATTAAAATTCTTTAAACCGCAGCTTTGCCTCTTTTGACCCCAATGGTCTTTCGGGGACCCTTTCTGGTTCGGGCATTGGTTTTGGTTCTCTGACCTCGCACTGGCAATCCCCGGCGGTGCCTAAGTCCCCGGTAACAGCCGATGTCGATTAACCGCTTGATGTTCATGGAAACCTCTCCCCGCAGCGCCCCTTCTACCTTGTAATCGGATTCGATCACCGTACGCAGTTTGGCTGCGTCCTCATCCGAAAGCTTGTTCACCCGGATATCGGGATTTACTCCGGTGGCCCGGATAATTTTCTTGGCAGAGGATGGACCCAATCCGAAAATATAGGTCAAAGCCACTTCGATTCTTTTGTTTTTTGGTAAATCCACACCTGCAATTCTGGCCAACTTCTACCTCCGAGTTTTAACCCTGTCTCTGTTTGTGACGGGGATTCTTGCAGATCACCCGCAGTATCCCCTTCCTTTTCACAATCTTACACTTCTCGCAACGAACTTTTATGGACGATCTGACCTTCATTTTATTTTCCTTTAGGATATATTTTTTTAAAACCCGCTGGTCTGATATCCGGTTAAGGCTGCCTTTAAGAATATCTCGATGTCACTTATATCGATAGACTATCCGGCCCCGGCTCAAATCATACGGTGAAAGCTCCACCGTTACCTTGTCTCCCGGGAGGATACGAATGAAGTTCATCCTCATCTTTCCAGAGACGTGAGCCAATACCTGATGTCCATTATCCAGTTCCACCCGGAACAAAGCATTGGGTAATGGTTCAATCACTTTCCCTTCAACCTGTATGGTCTCCTCTTTAGGCATCAGCCTCTAACTAATGTTATATGTTAATTTATTACTTAAAACATCCTATCTTCAGAACCAAGTCGCGGGTCGATCTATTCATTCAAGGTTAGGACCCTTGCTCCGTTCTCTGTTACCGCCACGGTATGTTCGAAGTGGGCGGAAAGGGAACCGTCGGAAGTGACGATGGTCCATTTATCATCCTTGGTTAATATCTCATGCGTTCCCGCATTCACCATGGGTTCAATGGCTAACACCATCCCGGTTTTAAGCACTACTCCTTCCCCCGGCATTCCGTAATTGGGAATCTGGGGTTCCTCATGCATCTTCTTGCCGATTCCATGTCCGACCAAGTCTCTGACCACCGAAAATCCGTTCCTCTCTACGAAAGATTGTATGACATAAGATACATCCGACAAGTGCTTTCCTGCTTTAACGGAACCAATGGCATTCTCCAAAGCCTGTCGGGTAACCTGGATCAGCTTTTTCGCTTCATCGGTTATCTCGCCCACCGGGTAGGTACAAGCTGCATCTGCATAGTAACCGTCTTTAAGAACTCCCACATCCACTGAAACGATCTGTCCTTCCTGTATGATTCGCTCGCCGGGAATTCCGTGAACGATCTCCTCGTCTATGGAGACACAGATGGAGTTCGGATATTCCCTGTATCCTTTGAAGGCGGGGTAACCACCTTGCTTTCTGATGAATTCCTCAGCCAGCCGGTCCAACTCATCGGTTTTAATTCCCGGTTGGATTCTCTCCTCCAATAATTTTAAGGTCTGCGCTAAAATCCTTCCATTCTTCCTGATTATCTCAATTTCCCTGGGCGTTTTTAATTCTATCATGCCTTAAGGTCGTCTTCTATTCCGAAAGTTCAGTTCTTCACTTCCCCAGCGCTTTTAAAGCCTCTGTTAGTCTCACCTCAGCTTCGAGCTCACCATTTATTCGTATCAACTTCCCCTGTCGCTTGTAATATTCTTCCAGGGGAAGAGTTTCCTGCCGGTAGACTTTCAACCGGTTTAGAATCACCTCATCCGTATCATCCGCTCTCTGGAGCAGTTTACCTCCGCAGATATCACAGATATCGCTATTTTTCGGAGGTTTGGTAAAAAGATTAAAATCTGCACCGCAAACCGAACAGATTCGCCTCCCCCCCAACCTCTTTAGCGCACATTCATCCGATACCTCAAACTGCAGTGTCCAAATCACGCTCCGGTCTAATCCGGAAAGCATCTCATCCAAACCAATGGCTTGAGCCCGATTTCGCGGAAACCCGTCCAAAATGAACCCCCCAAGACAGTCAGCCTGAGTGATCCTTTTCTTCATCATCTTTAGGATGATTTCGTCCGGTACCAAATCTCCTTTCTTCATGATGGGTAAAGCCATGTGCCCCAATTCGCTGTTTTGTTTGACCTCCTCCCTAAGAATATCACCGGGGGAGATGTGCGGCACTCCCAGAGCCGATGAGAGGAGTTTGGCTAAAGTTCCTTTTCCCGAGCCGGGAGAACCTAAAAATATCAAATTCATTTTAATTTATTACATTCTCCCTCTAATCCTGCCTTTCTTCATGAATCCGTCATAATGTCGCATCAGAAGATGAGATTCGATCTGCTGGAGAGTGTCTAAAGCCACCCCCACCACGATCAAAAGCCCGGTTCCTCCGAAATAGAACTGTACGTTCATCCCCTTCATCAAAAAGTAGGGGAGCACGGCGACCACCGCAAAGAAAACCGCACCGGGTAATGTGATCCGGGTAAGAACTTTATCGATATACTCACTGGTCCTCTTACCCGGCCTGATTCCGGGGATGAATCCTCCATATTTTCTCATATTATCGGCTAAGTCCACCGGATTGAAAACGATGGCGGTGTAAAAGTAAGCAAAGAAAACGATTAAAAGACCGTAACTCAGCGAATATAAAACCATCCCGGGTGCAAACCAGGAGTGTAAGCTCTGCATGAACTCGCTGTTGGGAAAAAAGGAAGCCAAGGTGCTGGGAGCGAACATGATGGATTGAGCAAAGATAATGGGAATTATGCCGGCAGTGTTGACCGATAGGGGGATATGGGTGGATTGGCCGCCGTACATCTTTCTCCCGATCACCCTTTTGGCATACTGTACCGGGATTTTTCTTTGCGCCCGGGTGACTAAAACTATGGCAGCCACCACCCCCACCATCAGCGCCACCAGGAAGATTTCGGCGAATAAATTCCTCTGCCCCATGAATATCATTTTTATTTCGTCAACTACCCCGTTGGGGAAGCGGGCGATAATCCCAATGAAGATGATCAGGGAGATCCCATTGCCGATTCCCCTTTCCGTGATCTGCTCCCCCAGCCACATAATGAAGATGGTGCCGCAGGTAAAGGTGATCATGGTCAAAAGTCTGAAGCTCATACCCGGGTGAGGAACCACATGACTTCCGGCAGAAGACAGGCTTTCCAAATATATCGTGGTTCCCAAAGCTTGCATGGCTGCGATCAAAACCGTACCGTAACGGGTATACTGGGTGATCTTCCTTCTCCCCTCCTCTCCTTCCTTTTGCAGTTTCTGGAAATACGGTATCACCGCCCCCAAAAGCTGAAGGATGATTGAGGCAGAAATGTAGGGCATTATCCCCAATGCGAATATAGTTGCCTTTTGAAATGCGCCTCCGACGAACATATCATATAAGCCCAACAGCGACCCCCCCATTGATCGAGAAGCCTCTGCCAGAACTTTAGCATCAATGCCCGGAGTAGGTACGTGTCCGCCCACCCGGTATACCACCAGCAGAGCCAAGGTGAAAAGTATCCTTTTCCTCAGCTCTGGGATTTTAAAAACACTCTCGATGGTTTTAATCATTTCATTACCTTAATTTTTCCACCCGCTGCTTCGATCTTCTCTTTGGCTTTCTGGCTGAAGGCGTTAGCCTGGATGGCGATCGCGTGGGTGAATTCCCCATCTCCCAGTATTTTTACCGGAAGGTTAGTCTTCTTGATTAATCCCTTCTGCTTCATCAGCTCAAGGGTGATCTCCTCTATCGATCCGGATAATTGGGGATAGATTCTGGATAAATCCGAAAGATTCAAAATCTGGAATTCTCTCTTGAAGATATTGGTGAATCCGCGTTTGGGAAGTCTCCTTTGGAGCGGCATCTGTCCGCCTTCGGACCAGGTTTTTACTCTACTTCTACCGCCCGCTCGGGCTTTTTGTCCCTTATGTCCGCGGGTGGAAGTTTTTCCATGACCCGATCCCGGACCTCTTCCTATTCTCTTTCTCTTCTTGGTTGCGCCCAAAGTCGCGGGGAGATTACCAATCCGGATCTTCCGCTTCTGGGTAGATGCCGATGTCAAATTACACCTCTTCAACTTTAACTAAATGTTTTACCTTTTCAATCATTCCCCTGATCTGAGGAATATCCGCATGTTCAACGCTCTGGTGAAGCCTCTTAATGCCCAAAGCTCTGATTACCCCTCTTTGTTTTTGGATATGACCGCTTAAGCTTCTGGTTTGAGTGATCTTTAATCTTTTAGTCATTTTTCAAATCCTGCGAATAACTGCTGCTTTTTCCTATCTGTCGGTTAGTTAATAAAAACAGAAAGATATGTCCTTCTTATTGATTTTCGGATGGGGTTATATACACCAGCTTTTTAATTTTCGGTATCAACCCTTATCCTTACTTGATTTCGCTTTCTCTTAATTGAGCTTTTTCCTTGAGCTTCTTCAGACTCAAAAGCCCGTTGAGGGTGGCTTTGACTACATTATGCGGATTGGAAGATCCCAAGGATTTGGTCAACACGTCTTGAATTCCGGCAGCTTCCAGTACCGCCCGCACCGGACCACCGGCGATCACACCTGTTCCCGGTGAAGCGGGTTTCAAAAGAACTCTGGCCGCACCGAATCTTCCGATCACCGGATGGGGTATAGTTCCGTTTAGCATGGGAACTTCAAGCATGTTCTTTTTCGCCACTTCTGTCCCTTTGGTGATGGCAACTGAAACCTCCCCCGCTTTTCCCAATCCTATTCCCACTCTCCCGTGTCTATCTCCGGCAGAAACCAAAGCGGTGAAGGAAAACCGTCTTCCTCCCTTAACCACTTTCGCCACCCGATTCACATAGATAACCTTCTCGATTAAATCTAAAGATTGTTCCTCGTCAAATCTTGCCACCAATCACCTCTTTTTGCTTAATTGATCTTTTTTATCTCCGCTCTCCACTATATGTTCTCTGCATTAAGCGCATCCCTTCAGTCGACTTTAAAACCCCATTCCCCCTTCTCTTGCTCCTTCCGCTAAGGATTTGACTCTTCCATGATAGGGATATCGGTTACGATCGAATACCACCGATGTTATCCCTAGCTCTTTCGCCTTGGTCGCCAGGTAAATTCCCACTTTTTTGCTCACCACAGATTTAGAATCCTCGGGTTTGATCTGGGTTTTTACAGCCGGAGTAAGACTTGACACTCCGGTTATGGTTCGGCTGCTTCGATCATTCACCAGTTGAGCATATATCTGTCTTGAGCTCTTATATACACACAACCTGGGTCTTTCCGATGTGCCCAAAACGTTTTTTCTTACTCGCTTGCGCCTTCGTTCCGATCTGGCTCTTTTCTGTTTTTGCTTGCTTTGCATAATCTCCACCGCAGGATTAAAATTCGCATGAACTCATACGCATCGGTTCGACTTGAATCTGTTAAGTAGCGGTTTTACCCGCTTTCTTCCGCACTATCTCCCCTTCGTATCTGATTCCCTTACCCTTGTAAGGTTCCGGCGGACGGAAGGATCTGATCTTTGCCGCTATCAAACCCACCAGCTCTTTGTCCACCCCCGACACTTTTATCCGGTTGGATCCTTCCAGCTCGATTTTCAAACCGGGGGGCGGCACAAACATTATGGGATGGGAGTAACCTAAGGAAAGGTTCAGCTTTTTTCCCAAAAGCTCCGCTTTATAACCGATCCCTTGGATCTCCAAACCCTTGCGGTATTCCGAGGTCACTCCGGTTATCATGTTGGCAATTATGGTTCGGGTTACTCCGTGCAGCGATTTGTGAAATTTGCTGTCCGATGGTCGTTTGACCGTAATTGTCTCCTGATCCGATTCCACCTCCATGGAGGGATGGATCACCCTTTTCAACTCCCCTTTTGGTCCGTTGACTTTCACCAGATTATCTTTTATTTCCACCTTCACACCTGAAGGTATGGGAATAGGTTTTTTCCCGGTTCGGCTCATTTTAATCTCTTGTGTATGGCTTGAGTGTGTTTACCTCGGCAAAAATTACCAAACTTTGAAAAGCACTTCTCCTCCCACCTGAGCTTCCCTGGCCTGATTATGGGTCATGATCCCTTTGGAGGTGGAGAGAATGGTAATGTTTGCCTCTCGTTTCATTTGATCCAGTTTATCCTTGTCTACATAAATCCTTAAGCTGGGCTTGCTGATGCGGCGAAGCCCGGAGATGTAGCTGTTGTTTTCATAATCGTACTTCAAGTAGACGCGCAGCCGGTTCTGTTTGTTATCTTCCACTTCCACGAAGTTACCGATAAAATTATTCGCCAATAGTATTTGAGCGATCTTTTTCTTCATCTGCGAAGATGGAATATCCACCTGCTTTTGTTTGGCTTTGCAGGCATTTCTTATTCGGGTCAGCATATCCGCCACCGGATCAGTGATCTTCATGAACAAATCCTTCCTTGTTTATCCTTTTCTTTATGCCTTATGTTTCTTTTCTAATCCTTACACTACCCTAAGTGTCTTGGACTCTTTGGAAAATTCAAAACCGGGTATCGCGAAAGGAACAAAATCAAAGCCGCTTACCAACTGGCTTTCATAATGCCGGGGATTTCACCTTTAAGCGCTAACTCCCTGAAACAAATCCGGCAAACACCGAAATCCCGCATAAATCCCCGCGGCCTTCCGCAGCGATGGCACCGGTTATGCTTACGCACGGGGAATTTCGGTTTTTTTTTCGCTTTTTCAAAAAAAGACTTTCTGGCCAAAAGTTCTCCTCTAATCTAAAAACCTCGATCTGATTTTATTGCTGGAATCCTTATAGTTTTTAAATATCCGGTTTCCCGTTTCCGCATCTTTCATTTCCTGAATGGCATTCCCATACTTTTTAAAAGTTCGAATCCCTCCTCATCTGTTTTAGCGGTAGTGGCGATGGTGATGTTCATCCCCCGGATCTTGTCCACCTTGTCGTAATCTATCTCCGGGAAAATAATCTGCTCGGTCATTCCCAGGTTATAATTTCCCCTGCCATCGAAGGAATGGGGGGAGGTACCCCGAAAATCGCGGATACGCGGCATGGTTACGTTAACCAGCCGGTCGAAAAACTCATACATCCTGCTTTTCCGCAGAGTGATGGAGCATCCGATGGGAACGCCGGCCTTGAGCTTGAAGTTGGAAATGGATTTCTTGGCTCTGCGGATGACCGGTTTTTGTCCGGTGATGGCAGTTAAATCCGTCGAAACCGCATCCAGCGTCTTCACGTTCTGGATGGCTTCCCCCATCCCCACGTTGATCACGATCTTCTCCAGCTTGGGCACCTGCATCACGTTTTTATAACCGAACCTTTTCATCAATGCGGGCACGGTTTCCTTCAGATATTTTTCCTTAATTCTAGGTAAATTCATCTTATACTCTTCCATTCTCCGATCGAAAATCATCCAGCCGATATTGGAGCAATTGTTTTTCCGTTTTTTATACGCTCCGGTATTTATGTTTAAAGACCGATAAACTTCTAAATTATCTCCCCGCAATGCCGACAGATTCTCACTCTTCTGGCTTTGCCTTCTCCCTCTCCGGTTATCGTTCGGTGAGTGGTTTTGGTGGTATTGGAACACTTGGGACAGGAGATCACCAGATTGGAGACGTTCACCGTCCCCTCCTTCTCAATTATGCCGCCCTTCTGAGCTCTTTTGGTTTGCCGGGTGTGCTTCTTGATGAAGTTTACTCCTTCCACAATAACCCGGTTCTTGTTCGGAAAAACCTTCAGCACTTTGCCGGTTTTCCCCTTGTCATCTCCCGAAATTACTAAAACCGTATCACCTTTTTTGATCTTCATATTTTACCGTTCTTATTAAACTGCTATTCCCTTGAACCTTTGAACTCTTGAACTCTTGAACTCTTGAACTTTAAACCTTGAACATTGAACGCTTTTTCTATCCTTGAACTTTTGAACTCTTGAACCCTCGAACCTTCTTTATATCACCTCGGGAGCCAAGGATACAATTTTCATAAATTCTTTTTCTCTTAACTCTCGAGCCACCGGTCCGAATATCCTGGTCCCTTTGGGCTCATTGACTTCATTTATGATCACCGCGGCATTATCGGAAAATCTGATATACGATCCGTCTTTGCGTCTGGTTTCACGGGTGGTTCTGACCACCACGGCCCGGCAGATGTCCGACTTTTTCACGGTTCCTCCCGGAATGGCATCCTTCACCGTTACCACGATGATATCACCGATGCGGGCATATCTTTTCCTGGTTCCCCCCAGCACCCGGAAACACATCACCTTTTTGGCTCCGGAGTTGTCTGCTACTACTAAAGTTGAATACTCTCTGATCATCTTCTCATCATCCCTTCGGATCTAATATCCATTAACGGCGGACCGCGGTCCCAATTTGGATCCATCGGATCGGCAGACAGCGGACGATCTGGTTCACTCCGCCTTCTTCACGATCTCCAAAAGTCTCCACCTCTTTAACCGGGAAAGAGGTCGGGTCTCCATCACTTTCACCATGTCGCCTATCTGGCACTGGTTTTTTTCGTCATGCGCATAAAGCTTGGATGTTCTCCGGATGATCTTCTCATACCGGGGATGCCGGAAATGCCTTTCCACCGCGACCACAATGGTTTTGGACATCCGATTAGAGATTACCCAT
Organism: uncultured candidate division Zixibacteria bacterium; assembly: GCA_903908285.1. Taxonomy (GTDB): domain Bacteria; phylum Zixibacteria; class MSB-5A5; order MSB-5A5; family SM1-73; genus CAIVRH01. The sequence goes on along the minus strand of CAIVRH010000045.1, from coordinate 5,600 downwards.
CCCTCTCTTACCTTTCTTTTATTCCTTTCCACTATATGCTACTCCTGTTTCTCTTTAGGGGAGACTGTTCCTTCATCCTTCTTAGCCAAAGGCCTGATCTTTTTCTCATCCTCCCTCAAAATGGTGTTTATCCGCGCGATCTCCCTTCTTAATACCCGCAGCTTCAAAGGATTATCCAACTCCTTGCTGGATTTCTGCATTCTCAAGCTGAACATTTCCTGCTCAATTTCCGACTGTCTCTGCAAAAGTTCGTCCTTGGTTAACTCTCTCATCTGTTCTTTTTTCATAGGTAAAAGTAATTTTAAAGATTTAAATCTTGGTTCGGGTCACGAATTTCGTTTTTATCGGGAGTTTGGCTGCGGCCAAACTCAGCGCCTCTTTGGCCAACTGAAGAGTTACCCCCTCCAGCTCAAACAACACCCTTCCCGGTTTTATCACTGCCACCCAGTGATCGGGAGCGCCCTTTCCCTTTCCCATTCTGGTTTCCGCCGGTTTGACCGTGACCGGTTTATCCGGAAATATGCGGATCCACACCTTTCCTCCCCTTTTGATGTGTCGGGTTAAAGCTACCCGGGCGGCCTCAATCTGTTTGTTGGTCAGCCAGGCCGGCTCCATGGCTTTTATCCCGAATTCTCCGAAACTTATGGCCGAACCCCGATAAGCCTTTCCTCTTCTTCGGCCACGCTGTTGTTTTCTATATTTGACCCTCTTGGGCATTAACATAAAGGATGCTCCCTCAACCTCTCTCTCTCAACTTTTCAAATCAAACATCATTCGGCGGATGGCCGATGATGAGCTCGCTTTCTATAATTGACCCTCTCTTCGTTCTCTCCGGTGTCGTTTTCTCTTGTCTCCCCTTCTTTTCCTGTCATCTACCGGTCTGGCTTCTTTAGATGCCTCTCTTCCCCTAGCTTCCTCCCGGGGAGCGGTTTCTTCTTCCGTTCCTAAAACCTCACCTTTGAAAATCCAAACTTTCACTCCAATACAGCCATAGGTGGTATGCGCGGTAGATGTAGCATAATCGATATCTGCCCGCAGGGTATGAAGGGGAACTCTTCCTTCCATGTATTTTTCGGTGCGGGCGATCTCCGCTCCGGCCAGTCTACCTCCGCACACGATCTTCACTCCTTGCGCCCCCAATTTCATGGCAGACGCAATGGATTTCTTCATCGCCCGGCGGAAGGAAACCCTCCCCTCCAATTGCTTGGCAATGCTGTCGGCAACCAGTTTAGCGGAAAGCTCAGGTTTTTTCACCTCGATAATATTTATGGCCACTTCCTTCTTGGTGAGGAGCTGAAGTTCCTCTTTCAGTTTATCCACTTCGGTCCCTTTTCGTCCGATAACGATTCCCGGTCGAGCCGTGTGAATGTCCAAGGTGACTTTCCGCGGAGCTCGGATAATATCTACCGCTGCTACTCCCGCATGTTCTAATCTCCTGTGGGTATATTTCCGAATCATCAGATCCTCCCTCAGAAGTTCAGAAAATTTCTTATCGGAGAACCATTTTGAGCTCCAGCCTTTTATGATTCCTAATCTAAGTCCTATGGGATTGGTCTTCTGTCCCAACTACACCTCCTTAATTCTCGCTGTTTCGTTCATCGGTTACGAAGCTCCACTCGATGCAGGACCTTGAAGCTTGAGGTTTGAAATAATATCTCGATTTAAAAAGATTCGAGCTTCGAGGTCTGCTAACGAGCTTCGATAAGTTTAACTCTTGGAAACCTCCTTTTCACCATCCGTCACCACGATGGTGATATGGTTGGTCCTTTTCCTGATTCTGAAGGCTCTCCCCATCCCCATCGGTCTTATTCTTTTCATGATCGGACCGCCGTCCACCAGTATTTGCTTTATCCGCAAATCCTCGGCTTTGAGCTTGGCGGTCCCCTCCAATGCCAGGGCATTGGCAGCAGCCGATTTCAAAACCTTTTCCAAAACTGGAGAAGCCGCCTTGGGGGTAAAGGTGAGGATGTTTAAAGCCTCATCCACGTTTTTGCCTCGGATCAGATCTGCCACCCTTCGTACTTTCCGGGCAGACATTCTGATAAATTTCGCTTTAGCAGTTGCTTCCATAAGTCGTTACCTTAAAATCAAAAACTTTTGTCTTCCTTTTCCCAAACGGTTTATTTTAAAGCCGTGGTTCTTTCGGTTATCCTTCCGGAATGAGAGCGGAAGATCCGGGTGGGGGAAAACTCTCCCAGCTTGTGTCCCACCATGTTCTCCGAAATGTAAACCGGGATGAACTTATTCCCGTTATGAATGGCAATGGTATGTCCTACGAATTCCGGGGTGATGGTAGATCGACGGGACCAGGTTTTGATCACCCTTTTCTCTCTGGATTCATTCAAAGCCGAAACCTTCTTCATAAGATGCTCATCCACAAAGGGACCTTTCTTTAAAGATCTAGTCATCTTCTAATCCACCTCCGGAGAAAACTTGTCTATTATATTCAAAACTCCGATCTGTTATCCACTTCTAACCTATAACCTGACACCTGATTTTATTTTTTTCTTCTTTTGATGATCAGCTTATCCGACAACTTCCTCTTCCTGGTTTTGAGTCCCTTGGTGATTTTACCCCAGGGAGTACAAGGGTGTCTGCCTCCGGATGATTTGCCTTCTCCCCCTCCCATCGGATGATCTACCGGATTCTTTGCCACCCCTCTTACTCTTGATCTTCTGCCCACCCATCGGGTTCTCCCCGCTTTTCCATAGGTGATGTTCTCGTGATCCAAATTGCCCATCTGGCCGATGGTGGCGTAATTCTCCAGCCTGACCAATCGAACCTCTCCCGAAGGAAACCGCACATGACCATAGTCCCCTTCCTTTGCCACCAGCTGGGCGTAAGTTCCTGCGCCTCTTGCAATTTGAGCTCCTTTGCCCTTTTTCAGCTCCACGTTATGAATCATTGTTCCTAAGGGTATTTTACCCAAGGGCATAGCATTTCCTGCCCGGATCTCCACCTCTTCACCTGCCATCAAAGTATCTCCAACTTTCAATTCCCAGGGAGCCAAAATATACCTTTTCTCTCCATCCGCATAATGCAAAAGCGCGATACGGGCAGAGCGGTTGGGATCATACTCAATGGTGGCTACCTTGGCGGGGATATTGAGTTTTTCTCTTTTAAAATCGATTATCCTCAAAAACCGTTTGCTTCCCCCGCCCCGATAACGGCAGGTCACTCTACCCTGGTTGTTCCTTCCCCCGGTTTTCTTCAAAGGAATTAAAAGAGATTTTTCGGGGGTGGAACGGGTGATCTCCTCAAAAGTGGAAACCGTTCGGTACCGGGATGATGGAGTAACTGGTTTAAACGTTTTAATGGGCATCTTCCAACCTCAAATTACCTTTACTTTAGTTATTACCTTCCAATTAAGATCCGACTACATGGATTCAAATAACTCTATGGTCTCGCCTTTCTTCAATTTCACTATAGCCTTTTTCCAGTCCGGTCGTCTCCCCTCCGATCTTCCCATTCTTTTGGGCTTACCGTATATTATCATGGTGGTTACCCTCTCCACCTGGACCTTGAATAACTCCTCCACGGCTTTTTTGATCTCCAGTTTATTGGCGGATTTGTCCACCCGGAAGACATACTTATCCTGGTCTGTTCGCAAACCTGTCCCCTTTTCCGACACTAAAGATGATTTTATGATATTTCGGGAATTCCTCATTTAAGCAAACACCTCCGTCAAACTCCCCAAAGCCTTTGGGGTAAGAATCAAAAATTCGCAATTTAAAAGATCGTAAGGGTTAACCAGACAAGCTCTTTTGAATACTAAATCTTTGATATTTTTGCAGGATTTATGTAAGTTCTCATCCTTCCCTTCGGTAAGGAAAAGTATTTTAGTTCCGCTGAGTTTCATCTTTTCCAGCAATTTTGAAATAATTTTGGTTTTGGGCTTTTCTAAATTCAACTCCTGAATAATCTTAATTCGATTATCCGCAGCCAAAGCCGAGAAAGCTGATTGGAGTGCAGTCCGCTTCATCTTTTTGGGGAGATCGGAATAATAATCCCGCATCTGGGGTGGAAAAGCTCTCCCCCCGCCCACCCAGATGGGTGAAGTGTTGGATCCGGCTCGAGCCCGTCCGGTTCCCTTTTGTCGCCAGGGTTTCACACCTCCTCCGCTCACCTCCGCCCGGGTCTTTCTTTTTACCGTCCCCTGCCTTTGGTTGGCTAAATAAACCTTCACATACTGATGTATCACAGAGAGATTCGGCTTCTGGCAGAAGATTTCCTCTTTTAATACTAACGTATCTAATTTATTTCCTTCTTTGTCAAATACTGTTGCGCTGTGCATAACAATCCTTAAATCTTAAGATATTTTTCTGATGGTTAAATATGAATTCTTCTTTCCCGGGACTGCTCCCCTAAGTAATAGCAGATTCTTCTCTAAGTCCACTCCCGCCACCACCAGATTTCTGATGGTCACCTTCTCTCCTCCCATTCTTCCGGCCATCCTCTGGCCTTTGAAGGTGCGGGAAGGATAGGAACTGGAACCTACCGAACCCGGAGCACGCATTCTGTCGGATTGTCCGTGGGATTTGGGACCGCCGCGGAAATTATATCTTCTAACCACCCCCTGAAACCCCAAACCCTTGGATATCCCGGACACCTTGACCTTCTCCCCCACCGAGAATATGTCCACTTTCACTTCCTGGCCTACCGTCATCCCCTCGACTTTGGCGTTCTTCACCTCTTTCAAAATCCTTCTGGGCTCCAGTTTGGCTTTGGCAAAATGACCCAAAAGCGGCTGGGTAAAAAGATTTTTCCTCTTCTCTCCAAAACCGAGTTGAACCGAATCATAACCGTCCTGTGCCACAGTTTTGATCTGCACCACCGGACAGGGTCCGGCTTCGATAACTGTAACCGGTATGGACTGACCTTCTTCATTGAAGATCCGGCTCATTCCTATCTTTTTACCTAAAATTCCTTCCATCGTTTTACTCCGAAGAATTTGACCTGTGGTTGCCTGAGTCTGCTCGCCGATTATTTTATTATACTTTGATCTCCACGTCCACCCCGGCCGGCAAATCCAGCTTCATCAAGGCATCCACTGTTTGGGGGGTGGATTCATAAATATCTATCAACCTTTTATGAATCCGGGTTTCGAATTGCTCCCGCGATTTTTTATCCACATGCGGTGATCTTAAAACGGTATATAATCTCCTCTGGGTGGGGAGCGGCACCGGACCAATCACCTTTGCCCCGGTCCGGATCACGGTCCTCACAATCTCCTTGGAAGATTTATCCAGCGATCTGTAATCGTACGCCTTAAGCCAAATTCTTATTTTCTGTCCCTTCATTCGTGATTCCTTCGCTCTAAACGCTATTTATTAACACAAATAATTTTATACGTATAGAATCTTTGAAATTATAACTTTATCTTTTATCCTTTCGCCTTTCTCCGTTTAATCCTTCGCAGACGGCGATCATCGATACTCCTCATCTGACTCTTTTTAGTCGTGGACTGTCGACCGTGGACAGCTTTCATCTCAGTTGAGTCAAATGACCGTTGACTATTCTATCACCTGGGTTACCACCCCCGCTCCCACCGTCCGGCCTCCCTCCCGGATGGCAAACCGCAGCTCCTTCTCCATCGCTAT
>CAIVRH010000044.1 GCA_903908285.1 uncultured candidate division Zixibacteria bacterium | reverse complement strand
CTGATAAAGGTGTATGCTGGAACACCTCCGCTAATCCAGTTATCACAGATAGTCATACCCACGACGGAACTGGGGCGGCTTCATTCACCAGCAGTCTCACCAGTCTTACTCCGGGTACACTTTATCATGTCCGAGCGTACGCTACCAACTCTGTGGGTACTTCTTATGGTGATGAATTAGACTTTACAACTTCAACTGCCGCCCCTACGGTGACCACAACCGCTATCACATCCGTCACCTCCACTACTGCATCCAGTGGCGGAGCTATTCCCGACAGTGGTGGAGCAACTATCACCGCCAAAGGAGTCTGCTGGAGCAGATCCACTGGCCCAACGGCGGATAGCAGTCATACCACTAACGGAACTGGAGCTGCCTCATTCACCAGCAGTCTCACCAGTCTTACTCCGGGGGCTCTCTATCATGTTCGAGCGTACGCTACCAACTCGGTGGGCACTTCTTATGGTAGTGAATTGGACTTTACAACTTTAACGGTCACAACAGCTACTATTACATCCATCACCTCCACTACTGCATCCAGCGGTGGAGCTATTCCCGACAGTGGTGGAGCAACTATTACTGATAAAGGTGTATGCTGGAACACCTCCGCTAATCCAATTATCACAGATAGTCATACCCACGACGGAACTGGGGCGGCTTCATTCACCAGCAGTCTCACCAGTCTTACTCCGGGTACACTTTATCATGTCCGAGCGTACGCTACCAACTCGGTGGGCACTTCTTATGGTAGTGAATTGGACTTTACCACTCTAACCACGCCCACGGTAACGACTACAGCTATCACCGTTATCACTTCCTCCACGGCATCCAGTGGTGGAGCTATTCCCGACAGTGGTAGAGCAACCATCACCGCCAAAGGGGTTTGTTGGAATACCTCAACTCTTCCGACTACTGCAAATAGCAAGACCACGAACGGCACAGGAGCCGCCTCATTCACCAGCAGTCTCACCAGTCTTACTCCGGGTACACTTTATCATGTTCGAGCGTATGCTACCAACTCCGTGGGCACTTCTTATGGTAATGAATTGGACTTTACAACTTTGCCTACGCCCACCATCACGACTAAAACTATCACCGCCATCACCTGCCAATCCGCCACCTGCGGCGGGAACATCACCAGCGACGGCGGGGATTCAATCACCGCCCGGGGAGTCTGCTGGGGAAGATCGGTCAATCCGGTCCGCGACAGTAGTCACACTGTGAACGCCTCGGACACTGGCTCATTCGTCAGTTCCATCACCGGCCTAACGCCAAATGCGCTCTACCACGTGCGGGCATATGCTACTAACTCTGGAGGAACGTCTTATGGTGGTGACTCGACATTTACAACTCTGATAGGTATGTCCACCGTCACGACTAAAACTATCACCTCCATCACCTCCACCACTGCCTCCGGCGGCGGTTATGTCACCTCAGATTGCGGGGATTCAGTCACCGCCCGGGGAGTCTGCTGGAGCGTATATGCCAATCCGACGACGGAATACCCCAGGACCATAGACGGAAGCGACATCGGGTCGTTCACCAGCACTCTTACCGACTTGGAGCAGAACACGCTCTACCACGTGCGAGCATACGCCACTAATTCTTTAGGAACGTCTTATGGTGGCGATTCGACATTTTTCCTGCGAATATGCACCATCTCAGGGTATGTCCGTAATTCTGATGAGGTGGGTATGGAAGGTGTGGTGATGAGCGGACTGCCGGACGATCCTCAAACCGACGAAGGCGGTTTCTATACTGCAACGGTTAGTTACGGCTGGTCCGGGACGGTGACACCCACAGACACCTGTCCATTTCTTCCTGAATCCACATATTATGAGTCGGTCAGCTCCGATCAAACCGACCAGGATTATACCGAGGCCTGTTTCTCCGAGGGGGTAGACGAGGATAAAGATAATTTTATTCCCAAAGAATATCAGCTCTCCCAGAATCAACCCAACCCGTTTAACCCTTCCACGGAGATTAAGTTCGGATTGCCTAAAAATAGTCATATGATCTTAAGGATTTACAACATAATGGGGCAGGAGGTGATCACACTGGTAGACAGAAATCTGTCTGCGGGGACCTATAATATCAGATGGAATGGCCTAGACAACTCCGGCAGAGCGGTCTCCTCCGGGGCATACTTTTACCGGATGCAGGCGGGAGATTATGTTCAGACCAGACAGATGCTTCTTTTGAAGTAAATTATTTTACAGGGCAAAGAAAAACAGGGCAGGTTAGGTTACCTGCCCTTTTTTTGTAAAAAAGAAAACCGTTTCCCGGGCGATCCGACATTTCTTCCCTAACGATTAATCCGCCATGATGCTGCGACAATCGAGACTTTATTCAGATAAAGTCTGAGCTGTTTGCGCCGATAATCGTAAGGTCGGGAATGATTTTGATCTTAAGTGTGAAAGATAATTTTAGATGTTATAAACCCATCAACCTTGTCCTTTCCAAAATAAGTATCCGTCCTCAAACAGACTTCGTCCCTGGGTAAAAAGACAAATTCAGCCAACCACAAAAAAGAGAGGTTTCCATGTCAAAGTGGAGTCATGATTGGTTAAACAGGGTTATTCTGTGGGTACTGGTGTTGTTCACAGTCAGCCCGGCAGTCCGGGCGGATAATTTCACCTGGACATTGCGCACTACTCCGGTCGGCGCCATCTGGCAGGCCATTGCAGCTTCGTCGGATTGCCAGAAGATAGCCATCGGGGGAGAAAATACCTACATCTATACCTCGACTAACGGCGGTATTTCCTGGACCCAGCGAGCCGGATCGGGAAGCAGAAATTGGTACAGCCTTGCTTCATCCGTCGACGGAACAGTGCTTGCCGCAGGGGCATATAACGGTTACATCTATACCTCCACCGATGGGGGTGGTACCTGGACCGAACGAACCGGAGCCGGATCTGGTTATTGGAATGGGATGGCCTCTTCTTCCGATGGAGCATTGCTGGTTGCAGCAGAAGGCAATACTTATATCTATACTTCCACCGATAGTGGAGCTACCTGGACTGCGCGGACCAGCGCAGGTTCCAGATCATGGCATCAAATCGCCTGCTCCCCAGACGGTACGAAAATTGCAGCCGTGGCTGCCGGAAGCTATGTCTATACCTCCAGTGATGGAGGCGCCACCTGGATCACACGTTCGGGGGTTGGCTCGCAAAGCTGGATACCGCTGGACGCATCTTCCGATATCAAGACGATCATTGTGGGAGCCTGGAACGGCTATGTCAAAAGCACATCCGACAGTGGAAACACTTGGACACAACACACCAGTGTAGGATCGGCCTTCTGGTGGGGTGCCGCCTGCTCAGCAGACGGAAACGTAATGGGAATGGCTCAAAACTATCCCAACGGATACGTATGGACGACTACCAACGGTGGATCCACATGGGCTGCGGAAACCAGCGCGGGATCGAGAACCTGGTGGGATGTCGTTTCGTCCTCCGACGGAACAAGGCTGGTGGCAAGCTATTCAGGATATGTCTATGTCGGCACAACGAACCCGTCCGCGCCAACAGTAACCACGACCAGCATCTCTTCTATCACATCGACCACGGCCTCTTCAGGAGGTGATGTTACCTTGGACGGCTGGGTTACGGTAACCGCCAGAGGAGTCTGCTGGAGCACTTCCGCTAACCCGACCATATCGGGAAGTTATACAACCGACGGCAGTGGAACTGGCGCATTTACCAGCAGTCTTTCCAGCTTGACTCCGGGTACACTTTATCATGTCCGGGCGTACGCTACCAACTCCGTAGGCACTTCTTACGGTGGTGATTCAACCTTTACAACTCTAACCACGCCCACGGTAACGACTACAACTATCACCGCTATCACCTCCACCACTGCATCCGGTGGTGGAGCTATTCCCGATAGTGGTGGAGCAACCATCACCGCCAAAGGAGTTTGTTGGAATACCTCAACTCTTCCGACTACTGCAAATAGCAAGACTACGGATAGCACAGGAGCTACCTCATTCACCAGCAGTCTCACCAGTTTGACTCCGGGGGCTCTCTATCATGTTCGAGCGTACGCTACCAACTCGGTGGGCACTTCTTATGGTAGTGAATCGGACTTCACAACTCTAATCACACCCACAGTTACCACCTCTGCTATCACATCCATCACTTCCACAACTGCCTCTTCAGGTGGCAATGTCACATCGGATGGAGGAGCTACAGTTACCGCCCGGGGAGTTTGCTGGAGCACATCAACCAATCCGACTGTTGCAAATAGTCATATCACCAATGGCACAGGCACAGGAGCTTTTACCAGCTCGATTACCGGGTTAGATCCGGATTCTACTTATTATGTCAGAGCCTATGCCACTAATAGCGTGGGGACGGCTTATGGGAATCAGTTTTCATTTATAACCCTGAAAGCATACACCATCTCGGGTTACGTCCGCTCCGGGGGTGAAGGGGTCGAAGGGGTGGTGTTGAACGGACTACCGGGGGATCCCCTAACCGATACCACCGGTTACTTTAGCGCCATAGTCGATTCCGGCTCACACTGGACGGTGATACCGACGGCTAACGGCTGCACTTTTCAACCGGATAACAGGATTTATGTAGCGGTCTCCTTTGATTATGCCGACCAGGATTACACCGAGACCTGTTTCTCCGAGGGGATCGACGAAGATAAGGACAATTTGGTTCCCAAAGAATATCAGCTCTCCCAGAATCACCCCAACCCGTTCAATCCCACCACCGAGATCAAATTCGGACTGCCCCAAAACAGCCATGTGACCTTAAAGATTTACAATGTCGTAGGGCAGGAGGTGATCACACTGTTAGACAGAAATCTATCGGCGGGAATCTATCAAATCAGATGGAATGGAGTTGACAACTCCGGCAGAACTGTATCTTCCGGTGTCTACTTCTTCCGCATGCAGGCGGGGGATTATGTTCAGACTAAACAGATGCTTCTTTTAAAATAGTGTGTTTCCTAGAATAATGATCAGGGACGGGTTAACAAAAGCCTGTCCCTTTTTTTTGCTCACATCTTGGTCGGTTGAGCTTTTCCGGCAGGAATGGATTCCACTGCTCTTTTCTTTTTGTACCTTCTCAGAAACAAAACCGGCACTAAGCTGGCTAGCACGATGATCGAGGCGATTAAAAACACGTCATCGACCGCTTGGATGAAAGCCTGGTTTTGAACGAAGGTTAAAACCAGCGCCTGGGCTTTGTTAAGGCTTTGGCTGGAGCTTCCTCCGGTGCTCTGCAAGGCAAACTGCTGGAGTTTCGATATCGTCTGCTGGAAAGTCTCGGAATGGGCGCTCAGCTGCTGACCGTAAGCCACCGAATGGAAAATGGTTCTCCGGGTGAGCAGGGTTCCAAACAGAGCCACCCCCACGCTCCCCCCGATCTGTCTGATCACATTTATCAGCCCGGACGCCTGAGCCATTTTTTCGTTGGTGATCTCCGAGATGGCAATGGTGGCCAAGGGCGACATGATCAACCCCATAGCGATACCCCTTAAATACAAAGGAAGCATGATCTGGGATTTTTCCGACAGGAAAGACAAAAAGCTGTACTGGTAGAGGGTGAATGCCATCAAACCCACCCCCAAGATCACCAGAATCTTGCCGTTGAACCGGTCGGAAAACATACCGGCTAAAGGAGCGGTCAAGCCGAGCAATATCCCCATCGGTAAAAAAACCAATCCGGCTTGCAGGGGAGTGTAGCCCAGTGAATTTTGCAGATAAATGGGCAAAAGAAATGTGCTGCCGAATAAACCCAAGCCGAAGAAAAAAAATACGGTGTTGCTCAAGGAGAAGTTAAAACTTTTGAAGATTTTCAAGTCTATCAGCGGATGCTCGATGGAAAATTCGGTAATCAAAAATATCACCAGTCCGACGAAAGAAACGGCGAAATTCACCAGGATATAGGTGGAGGTCCAGCCGCCGGTATTCCATGCCGAATTTCCATTGGCCAGAGCCAAAACAAGACAGGTCAAAAAAGCGGCTAAGGACAAGAATCCGATTAAGTCGAAATAGCGCTGGTGCGGGGATTTATAGTTTCTCAAGATGCCCAGAGAAGCTGCCATTCCCATGATGCCGATAGGCACGTTTATATCGAAAATACTATGCCAGGAAAAATGATCGATCAAGTATCCCCCGGCGGTTGGCCCGAGCGCCACCGATGCCGAAGCTGCTACCGACCAGAATCCTAAAGCGATCCCCCTTTTTTCGGGGGGAAACTCGCGGGTGAGGGTCGCCATTCCCACCGGCAAGAGCAGCCCGGCACCTGCTCCCTGCAAAACCCGGAAAGCGATCAAGATATCGAAGCTCCAGGAAAGGCTGGATAGAAATGAACCTAAGGTGAATAAAAGAAGCCCCAGGACGAATATAGGCTTATATCCGAATGTATCCGCCAGCCAGCCGGAGGAGGGGAGGGCGATGGCAAAGATAAGCAGATAAGCGGTGACGATCCATTCCACCCGGTCCACCGATACCCCGAAAGTGGCCATTAGCTTAGGTAAAGCCACATTGACGATGGTGGAATCCAGCACCGCCATGAAGGTGCCGACCATCACGGTAACCAGCACCAGCCAGCGGTAAGTTTCGTTTTCCGGATTCAGCTGGGGAAACTCTTCTTGCAGGTTCGCCCGAAAATTCCGCCACTTGACCTTCATTATTTATTACCCCTGACGCGGATTTTCACCTCCACCGACATCCCAGGCAAAAGCATGAGGGAACCAGGATCGTTTGAACCGGCAGGTCTTTCTATGGAGATTTTGATCGGCACTCTCTGGGTCACTTTGGTGTAATTTCCGGAGGCGTTATTGGGCGGGATCAAAGAAAACTGGGCAGCGGTGACCGTACCGATGAGCAATACTTTCCCCTGAAATTTTATGTTTGGATGAGCATCCACCGAAATCTCCGCCGGGTCACCCGGGTGAATGGAGGAGAGCTTGGTCTCCTCGAAATTGGCGGTAACCCAAATGTTCTCCAGGTCAAAAAGGCTTAAAATCGCCTGTCCCGGCTGAACCACGTCCCCCGGTAGCACCCATTTCTTTGCCACCACCCCTTTCATGGGTGAGGTGATTTTGGTGTTCTCTAGAGAAGTCAAAACCACGTTCAGCTTGGCTTTGGAGGAGTTTACCTGGGCCAGCGCCACATTGTGCTGCGCTTGAGCTATCCGAAAAGCCTTTTCGGCATGGTCGAATTGATCAAACGTTACGATGCTGTCTTCATACAAACTGCGGGTTCGGTGATAATCATTTTCCGCCAGTTCCAAAGCCACCTGGGTGAGCGAAACGTTCTGCTCACTTAAGGTGATATTTTGCATTTCTTGATTTTCCTGCGCTTTCAGATCGCTGTCGTCCAGCCAAACTAGAAGTTCCCCTTGAGTGAGAGTGTCCCCTTCATCAACAGCTAGTTCCGTGATCCTCCCCAGGATTTTCGCGCTGATGTCGAGTTGATTTGCATCCACGTAGGCGTCGTCGGTCGAAATAAAATCGCGCAAAAACATAAACCAATATACTCCCACCAGGATAACGACGACGAGTAGGAATATTACTGGAAGGAGAAAACGCTTCTTTTTGTATAGTCTGACGCTTCTGTTATTTTTCTCAATCGGCGGTAATTGATTTTCTGCCATGATATGGTTTATTCTCCTTAACAGGTTTCAAGTTTTAAAAGTCTCGGGTTTTTTATCTTTGATTTGTAATCTTAGACAGTAATGCCATTATCAGACGATATTCCCGGCTTACATAAACCAAGTATAGCAAACTGTTATGTTGTGTCAAGCCGATTTTGTATGGTAAAACCAAACCTTCTCCTTGCGGAAAAGTTGGAACTCTACGATGCCGGTGGAGTAAAATAAAGTGGATATAAAATAAATCCTTTAAGGAAAGGAGAAATAAATGAGAAAAGACCTTATGATTTTCATGTTGCTGGCAGTAATTTTGGTTTTCTCCGGTGTGGCGTATGCCGGGGATGAAGCCGCAATTCACTTTCCGCAAACCAACGCCGGAAAGCTGGTTGAATCATATTTTAAGGCTTTCAACGGTAATGAGAATGACATGCGAACGTATCTGGAACAAAACATATCACCCCAGGCTCTCACCCAGCGTCCCATCGAAGAGCGGATGGCCGTCTATCGGCAGCTGAAAAGCGATCTGTCAACGTTGGAGCCGGTCCAAATTCTAAAGGAGAGCGCCGATGCCATCAAGCTGGTGGGCCGGTCTGCCCAAAAGTCATGGTTTGAGATAACCTTCCAGTTCGAAAAGACTCCAGCCAATAAGCTCCTCAGCTTAAGGATCATGCCTTTGGACGAGCCACCCGATCTCAACGCTCCAACCACTCCGTTAACCGAAGCCGAGATGCTAAAGGAACTGGAGACTTACCTGAATGAAGCATCAAACAAGGATGAGTTCTCCGGAGTGGTTTTACTGGCGAAAGATGATAAGACGATCTTCCGCCAAGCGTATGGTTTGGCCAGCAAAGAGTACAACACCCCCAACCGGATCGAAACGCGTTTCAACCTCGGTTCGATCAATAAATATTTTACCCACATTGCCATCGAACAACTGGAGGGGAAAGGCCTTCTCAAACCGGATGATCCGATTGGCAAATATCTTCCGGACTATCCCAATAAAGAGGCGGCAGAGAAGGTCACCATCCAGCAGCTGCTTGACATGACATCCGGAATAGGGGATTTCTTCGGCGAGAAATACCAGTCAACTCCCAAAGACCAAATCCGGACACTGTCCGATTATCTTCTGTTATTCGGAACCGATTCGCTTTTGTTCGAGCCGGGTACGAATCGCCAATACTCCAACGGTGGATACATAGTCCTCGGGCTGATCATAGAAAAGGTGAGCGGGCAGAGTTATTTCGATTACGTCCGGGATCACATCTATAAGATCGCCGGAATGGGGAATACAACCCACCTTATGGCTGACGTGCCGGTCGAGAACGTGGCGAGCGGTTATACCTTAAATTGGGATGATAACGATCACAAAGGCGAGCCTCGGCGGGATAACATCTATACCCGTCCGGCGCGTGGTAGTTCTGCCGGAGGAGGGTATTCCACGGTGGACGATCTTTTGAAACTGGTGCTTGCGCTCAAAGCCAACCGGCTTTCGGTGGCTAAGGCTTCAGATGAGATCAACCAAGGGGGCATTGCCATCGCCGGCGGAGCTCCCGGAATCAATGCTGCCCTGGAAACTAACCCCGAAAACGGTTATACCATCATCGTCCTGTCCAATTACGATCCGCCAACAGCTGGCACGGTGGCACGCAAGATCAACTCGCTTCTCGAACGGTTGAAATAAACACGCCAATCCCCGGGAAGCTCACAATGTCCGCGACGGCAACAATTTAATTTGAACCGACTTGAGCTTGCGCCGCCTTTTTCAGCTTGTCGTTCGCAAAAATGGCCACTTCAACGCGCCGGTTTTGCTGACGACCATAGTCTGAATCGTTTGAAGCGATCGGGTTCATCTCACCTAAGCCGACCATCGAAATCCTTGAGTTGGGAACACCAAGACCCATTAGATAGTTAGCAACAGATTGAGCACGACGTTCGGACAACTTTAGATTATAGTCTTCGCTGCCGGTGCTATCTGTGTCTCCTTCAATGAGGATGTCCGTATCGGGGTATTTGTTCAAAATTTTGGCGAGACTCTCGATGTTTGTTTTTGCCTGAGTTCGCAAGTCCGATTTATCCCAATCGAAAAGAAGGCCTGAATCAAATGTTATCTTGATTCCTTCGCCGATGCGCTCGATCCTCGCTCCCTCTAGATCCGCCCTCATCTCTGCGGCTCGCTTGTCCATCTCATTACCGATTATAACCCCGGCCGTTCCCCCGACTGCCGCCCCGATGATGGCGCCCAGGGCAGTGTTTCCTGCCGCATGTCCGATAACACCGCCAACAACTCCTCCGGCGCCTGCGCCGATCGCTCCGCCCTTAGCTTTGTTACTCCAGGCGCACCCGTTACTGATGGTGAGGAGCAAAGCTCCACACAACAACAGAATGACTGCTTTTTTCATGGTGAACACTCCTTTGAAAACGTGTTCTTGTGTTCCCTCCAGCTTTCTTCCACATAAACTTACGCAATTAAATTGAGGTTTTCTTACATATCACCCGCAACATAAAAATCTGATTGCCTCCAGCAGACTACCTTTCTGCTTCTCGGTCTGAATCTTGAGATCTCCGATGTCGACGATATCTTTCTTTGAGGTATAGGTTATACCTCCATAAATAAGTACTACCGCCCCCAGCACAATTAAAATTATGCCAATTAGGGTTAAGGTATTCATAGGTACTCCTTTCCCGACGCAGTTGGTGTCACAACAGTCGTCTGCCGGTAATGATCCGGACCAGTACGACCACAATGGCGATCACCAGCAGAATATGAATGAATCCGCCCATCGCATGGTTGGTGATTAAACCGAGCAGCCAAGCAATTATAAGAATAACAGCGATAGTCCATAGCATGATCGTTTCCTTTCCGTTATGGCCTTATAGCTTTTGGTTTTGGGTTAGCGATTTATTACTCTTGTACGGGTAGTGGAATCTGTCGCTCAAATCACTTCCGAGGTACGGTCACGGCCAACGGTTGCGTTAAAGTGAAGGTTACGGATTGACCGGGGACATAGACCAAGTTCTGCCGACCGGTAGCTGCTGCAACACCGGTGCCGGCCGCCGCTCCGGCGACCGCCCCTATAGCCGCTCCTTTTCCCTTTCCGGTTAAGCCGCCGATAATCGCACCGGCTGCTGCCCCACCGCCGATCATTCCAACTTCACGATCGGTATGACTCCTCCCTTTCTGGTAGAACTCGCTTGAAGTTACATTGTAGCTCTTGCCGTCCGGTAGGGTTATACTCTCGACGGTAAATGCGATTTCGGGCGGGGTTTTCAACGTCCCTCCCTTGACCAGTTTGGTAATAACTAAATTCACTTTTACCCCCGCTGGAATGGCTGTAGTCCCTGCCACTTCCACAGACCTGACTAGTGTACCCGTAAAGCGGTCGCCGGTCTGGTTTTTGTTGGTCTGTACGGTGTCGGACAGAGTGACGAAAAGCTGTGTCGAACCGGGAACGGTAAGTTTCTCTTCCTTGGGCTCAGCCGGGATAGCGGCTTTCTCTGGCGCTTTTTGTGTCTCTTTCTTAGGCGCTACCTGCGTTTCTTGCTTAGGCACTTCTGGTATGTTTTTGTCAGGCGCTTCTTGTGTTTCTTTTTTGGCTAACTCTGGTGTCTCTTTCTTAGCCACTTCTTGTTTGTCTTTGCTGCAGCCGCCGACTGCGAGCAGGAACCCTGTCATAAGTAGAATCACGATCCATGATCTTATCATACAGTCTCCTCTCCGTTTTTAGATTGGTGGAAAGAGTTATCCTTCCTCCGATTGAACCGAAATTAAGCGGATTGTTCTTTCCCCGACCACTCACTATGAAACGTCCCATCCGGTTTCTATGATAGTATAATTATTATCCGAGCCTTCCGGATTGTCAAGTATTAAAACACTTCTCTTTCAACTTCTCTCTTTTGACTCTGGTCAGTGAGGGAGAACCTGTTGAAAAATCCAATTCTTCGTTGAAATGGAGCATATCAGAAGTTCCCCCTTTAGCAAAGGAGGAATAAGGGGATTTGCATCTCTCCTCTTTTCATATCATAATCATATCTCAAGACCCGGAATTCATACAGGAATACTTGAACTGCCCGATCCAAAAGGCATCCTGGTTTTACCATCCGATACTTGTGATGAGATCTGCCGCTCGAATCACTACCGTGGTTCGTTTATGGTCAACGGTTGCATCAAAGTGAATGTTACGTTTTGACCGGGGACATAGATCAAGTTCTGCCTACCGGTAGCCGCCGCCCCGCCGTCGATCATTCCAACTTCACGATCGGTATGACTCCGCCCCTTTTGGTAGATCTCGCTTGCAGATACTTTGTAGCTCTTGCCGTCCGGAAGGATGATACTCTCGACAGTAAATCCGATTTCGGGTGGGGTTTTCAAAGTCCCTCCCTTGATCAGCTTGGTGATAACCAAATTCACTTTTGCCCCGGCTTTAATGGGTTTATTCCTCCTCACAACTACAGTTCTGGCAAGTGTACCCGTAAAGCGGTCACCGGCCTGGTTTTTGTTAGTCTGCACGGTGTCGGACAGAGTGACGAAAAGCTGTGTCGAAGCGGAAATAGTAAATTTCTGTTCCACGTGCTCATCCAGGATAATTTCCTTCTCGGGCACGATTTGTGTCTCTTCCTTAGGCACGAATTGTTTGTCTTTCGTATTCGCCACTTGTATGTTATTGTTAGATGCCTCTTGCGTATCTTTCTTAGACACATCTTGTTTGTTTTTGCTGCAGCCGCCGGCTGTGAGAAGGAACCCTGCCGCCAGTAGAATCACGATCCTTAATCTTATCATACTACCTCCCCTCCATTTTAAGATTGGTGGAGAAAGTTTTCCTTCCTCCTATTGAACCGAAATTAAGCGGACTGGTCTTTCCCCGACCACTCACTATGAAACGTCCCATCCGGTTTCTATGATAGTATAATTATTATTCGAGCCTTCCGGATTGTCAAGTATAAAATTTTCCCCCTTTAGCAAAGGGGGAATAGAAGGGGGATTTAAGAAAGGAAAAAAATCAATCCCCCTGTGTCCCCCTTTTTCAAAGGGGGAGCGGAAAACAGCATCTCCCCCTTTAGCAAAGGAGGAATAAGGGGATTTGCATCTCTCCTCTCTTCATAACATAATCATATATTAAAACACACAATGAAGGTATGTCAGATTCAAAGCAAACCTATATTTTAAGACAATTTTGTATGCTTTTGGATAATTCTCTTGCAAAACCAGAAATCCTCCCTTAATTACAGAAAAACTAAACCTACAAACAACAGGAGGTTTTCTGTGCTTCGTTTCATTCTTCTTTCCAGCTTAATCATCCTTGTTTGCTTTTCATGTACCAGCTCTGCCGAGATTCCCAAGATGATAAACTACCAGGGGATGCTGACCGATAATTCCGGCAATCCACTGACCGACACAGTCAGCATAACTTTTAGAATTTATGATGATCCTTCACAGGGGAACAAAAAATGGGAAGAACTTCAAACAAATGTGCCTGTGATTAATGGATTGTTCAATGTGATTCTGGGGAGTGCAAATCCCATAGATAGCTTGACGTTCGATGAAGAATACTGGCTTGACATCACTGTTGGGACAGAGCATATGCCTTCCCGTTTGAAATTCACCAGCGTAGGATATGCTTTTAGAGCGGTTAATTGTGATACTGCCCTTTTGGCTTATCGACAAATTGTGCACTTTCCAAACTTGAATGGCAAATTCAACAATGATGTTCCTGGGACAGAGTGGAGTACTATTGATATGTCGAGAATTATTCTCGACTTGTCGCAATATGGCGGTCCAGTCAGGGTGTCGATATCTTTTTGTGGCTATAATCACACACAACTAAGATTGATCAATTTTAATACTGGCTTAGGACTTGATTCTACTATAGTAACAGGTCAGAACAACGTTGCTACCCCGCCACACATAATAGTCACTGGTCCTTTTGCCTCAGTCTCGCAAAGTACTATTCTGGCTCTTCAGTGGCGAGCAACGTCATATGGGTATGTTAAGGATTTATATGAAGTCAGCGTCACAATTGAGAGGTTACGCTAAATAATTGTCGTTCAGAGAGGAATACTGGCAGCGGCTCATCAGCGGTCGAGCAGGAACCCTGCCGCGAGTAGAGTCACAATCCATGATCTTATCATACTGCCTCCTCTCTTCATAACATAATCATATCTCAAAATCCGGAATTCGGGCAGGAATGCCCGACCTACTTTCTATTCTTATATTTTTTGTCCGCTGTACATTCGATGGGATAAAGTTATTTTAGGAATATGGTCTGACGTAACAAGCTACGCATCAGCCTTGTGTTCCTGGCACTTTTCTATAAAGCATTCAAAATACACTTGTTTTCCTGTCTAAACTTATTATATTAATGAGAGATTAAACTATCATAATGCGAAAGCTTAAGGTAAGGAGCTGAACATGCGGAGAATACTTATACTTTTGTTATTTGCTTTGTCTATTTTGGTTATTATTTTGACATGCAGTAAGAAATCAACGAAGCCAGTGTTAAGTTCTTCGTCATGCTCTGTCTCACCAACTACTTTAGACTTTGACACAGTGCCAGTTGGAAATTATGTAGCAGAAAAGAGTTTTGTTATTAAAAACAATAGCGACGACACGTTGAGTGGCACTATTGTTGAAACATGCCATGATTTTAGTATTGCTTCTGGTAATGCAAATTACAAACTGGCACCAATCGAGTCTCTAATAGTCATAATAAGATTTCAGCCGGACTCGATTGGGAATAAAACTTGTAATGTCGAAACCGGAAACTCAACATGTAGTAATGTAAGTTGTTCTGGAACAGGGGAAATGCCACCATCGTGTTCAGTCAATCCAAGTAGTATAAATTTCGGTAATGTAACCATCGGTTCAAGTGTTGATACAAACTTTATAATCAAAAACGAAGGAGGGGGAACATTAAATTGCAATGTTACTGAATCCTGTGGTGATTTCAGCATTTTTTCTGGTTCAGGATTACATAATCTAACACCAGATCAATCGTATACGGTGACAGTACGGTTCACACCTACTTCAGCGGGTAACAAAACATGCACTTATGAGACTGGAAATGGTGTTTGTGCTGACGTGGCTTGTTCGGGAGTCGGCGTACTTGCTCCTGCATGTTCAGTAAATCCTAACAATATAGATTTCGGCAGTAGACCTATCGGTTCAAGTTTTGACACTACTTTCACAATTTCAAATGTTGGAGGTGGAACTTTAACAGGAAATATCAATAAAGGTTCTACAATGGCATGCTCCGATTATTTGATTATTTCTGGGCAGGGCTCTTTCAGTCTCTCTGCTGGTGAATCAAAGGTCGTCACAATAAGTTTTACTCCATCATCTGAAATTAATATGGGGGCATGTTCAATTGAGACAGGCAATAACCTGTGCAATGATGTAGTATTAACTGGGCAAGGTCGTACTCCAACACCAACTTGTTCCCTATCTACAGAGTCACTGGATTTTGGCTACGTGCCTATAGGTGGTGTGGCTGATCAAACTTTCACAATTTTTAATAGGAGTAATGATGGTTCTATTTTGTCAGGGCAAGTGTATTTGACATTAGGGTGTTACGGTTATTCAATCCTGTCTGGAGGAGGTACCTATTCTTTAGCACCGGGTGAATCTAAGCAAGTTACTATTCGTTTTGGTGTTCAATATGTTGGTAATTATATTTGCACCATTTATCCAGACTGGGTCCAACGTCACTGTGGTGATGTAGAATGTATAGCAGATGCTTATGATGCTACACCGGTTCCCACTTGCTCCCTTTCCACCACATTTTTGGATTTCGGTACAGTGAAAGTAGATAGTATGGTACAGAAAACAGTTACTATTTACAATACTAGCAAAAATGGAGCCTATTTGAGTGGCCAAGTATACACATTTTGCAATATCATGTACTTTTACGTCTTGCAAGGTGGTGGTACATACACTTTGGCACCCGGGGAATCGAGAGATGTGATAGTTAGTTTTAATCCTCAGTTTGATTATGTTTATACATGTGATCTTTGGTTAGTTGATCCTTCAAGTGAGTGTCATGTGAATTTATCTGGTAAAGGAAAATACTGATGGGATTTAATAGATATCGTCTGATGGTGGATGAGTACTATGTCTTGAGTCCCGAATTCATAGTACTATTCATTTGGTAGTTCCGCGATACACCTTATCTAGAATGGTGGTTGAAAACTTATGGAAATTATAATTAAGAAAATTGAAGAAATAAAAAAATGGATTGACATAAACAAGACTTTACCTGACTTCAGTGATAATAATGATTATATGCGTTTTGCTGTTGAAATTGGCAACCATGTACGCTATTTAATGTTAGTGGCTGCGAGTCTAAGATCAGAAAATCAAAGAGGTTATAATAAAGAAGATGCTGTTATCGCTGGTCTCTTTGTTCGCTTGTGTAAGTTATATGATACTTTATGTTTTAATGTAGCAAGGAATCAGGGTGAAATAGTCAAAATATTCATCAGATTAATTTTTGAAACCAGCATTAAAATAGAATATTTAATTAGTAGTGGAAGGGAGTCAATTGAAAGTTTTGTTTTTGTTTCTTATAAAGCAATAAAAGAAATTTATGAAGACTTACAAGGAAAGAAAAAAACCAGAGAACTTATTGGAATTGAAAATAGAATTTTATTCAACATAGAACAACAATTCAAAGAAGATGATATTGATATTGATACATTATTAAAAAATAGAAATTGGAAGTTAGATGGCAAAACATTCAAAGAAATTCTTAATGACATGGATATTCAGATTATGTATTCATATATTTTCAGCAGAGGAAGTTCTTATGTTCATGGAGACTGGCTTGATTTGAGGGCAAACCATCTAGTGTATGAAAATGGTATGTATCTTCCCCAATTAGAACATGATAGAGTTGATCCACGATATATTTCCCCCATGAGTGTTGCTTGTTTACGGGCATTGTGTAAATTCCTCGAGTGGAACAAATCGGACCCTGACGAATTTATTATCTCAACATCTAAAGATTTGGAAACGCTTTTGAGGAAATTTGATGCTGACCATGAAGAAGCTTTACAAAAAGATAATTATCTATAACAAGTAACGATATAATACAGAAGTTTGTACACCAATTGCAATGTATGCCTGAAAAATTAAATATCAGGAGTTATACACTCTTGTCGATTATCTGCAGGTTGTCTCCAATTGATTCAGAAAGTCCTTCCGTATTTGCTTAATTGTTTCTGAGGTTTGGCTTGGTTATGAAAATCATATTGAAATTATTATAAACCATTAAGGAGGTTGTATGGGTAACTATCGAATTCCACAGCCGGTCAACGAGCCGGTTTATAGTTATGCTCCCGGTTCGCCGGAAAGAGACAAACTCAAAGCCGCTTTAGCTGAGATGAAATCCAAACAGATCGAAGTCCCTTTGGTCATCGACGGCAAGGAGATCCGCACGGACAAGAAGGTCAAAATGACCGCACCACACGACCACAATCTGGTTCTGGGTTATGCTTATCACGGCAGCAAGAAGGATATTCAAGCGGCAATCGATTCTGCCCTGAAAGCCCAAAAAACCTGGGCAGTGATGCCGGTCGAACAGCGGGTGGCCATCTTCCTTAGAGCCGCTGATCTTTTAGCCGGACCCTATCGCTATATCATGAACGCCGCCACCATGCTGGCGCACTCCAAAAGCCCTTACCAGGCGGAGATCGACGGGGTATGCGAGCTGGTCGATTTCTTCCGCTTCAACGCCTATTACATGCAGATGATCTCCGACATCCAGCCGATCAATCCCGATCCCTTGATCTGGAACCGGATCGACTACCGGCCCCTGGAAGGTTTCATCTTTGCCGTCACCCCGTTCAATTTCGTCTCGATCAACGGCAACCTACCCACCGCGCCAGCATTATGGGGAAACGTGGCAGTGTGGAAGCCGGCCCGGAGCGTGCTCTATACCTCTCATATCATCATGCAGATATTGATGGAAGCGGGACTTCCCCCCGGGGTAATCAACTTCGTCACCGGAAACTCATCCGAGATCAGCGAGGTGGTCTTGAACAACGAGAATTTGGCGGGAATTCATTTCACCGGATCAACCGCAGTTTTTCAGGGGATGTGGAAGACCATCGGAGCGAATATCGCTAAATACAAAACCTATCCCCGCATCGTCGGCGAGACAGGCGGAAAGGATTTCATCTTCGTGCACCAGTCGTCTAATCCTTCCCAGGTCGCTACAGCCATCACCCGCGGCGCCTTCGAATACCAGGGTCAAAAATGTTCCGCCGCTTCACGAGCTTACATCCCGAAATCACTCTGGCCCCAGACCAAAGAAATCATGCTCAAACAGATCGGGCAGATCAAGATGGGGGACCCGTGCGATTTCTCCAATTTCATGAATGCGGTGATCGACAAAAGCGCATTCGACAGCATCAAGGAATATATCGACTACGCCAAAAGCGCCTCTGATGCCGAGATCATCGCTGGCGGCAATTGTGACGATTCCAAGGGATATTATATCGATGCCACGGTGATCGTGACCTCCAATCCCAAATTCAAGACCATGCAGGAGGAGATATTCGGCCCGGTGATCACCATCCATG
The DNA here is from genome assembly GCA_903908285.1 of uncultured candidate division Zixibacteria bacterium. GTDB lineage: Bacteria > Zixibacteria > MSB-5A5 > MSB-5A5 > SM1-73 > CAIVRH01. The sequence goes on along the minus strand of CAIVRH010000044.1, from coordinate 41,010 downwards.
TCTACGATGATGCCGATTACGAAAAGACCCTGCATCTGTGCGATGAAACCTCCCCTTACGCTTTAACCGGCGCGATATTCGCCACCGACCGGAATGCGGTGGAGACGGCACAGAAGATTCTTCGTAACGCAGCAGGCAATTTCTACATCAACGACAAGCCGACCGGCGCAGTTGTGGGCCAACAGCCGTTTGGCGGCGCCAGAGCCTCCGGCACCAACGATAAAGCCGGCGCCCTCCACAACATGATCCGCTGGACCTCCCCCCGCGCCATCAAAGAAAATCTATTGCCCCCATCGGACTTTAAGTACCCGTTCATGGGACAGGCGTAAAAGCGGTTCGTGGTTCGTAGTTCGTGGCAAAATAAAGACCCTGCTTTTCCCTCTCCCCATCGGGGAGAGGGATTCAGGGTGAGGGGGATTAAACACCTTTCTAATATTCAAGGTGGCTCACGATCAAATCCGGGGTCGTTCCCATATCAAGGGAACGCCCCCCTTTTTTGTCATTTCATATTCCCACTTATCCTAAAAGTTACTTGCCAATTGCGCCGGTTTGGTTAATTTATGCTGTATGATTCACTGCTTAACTTTAGAAACACTCTCATCTGAAGGGAATCTCCCCATTTTGAGTATCAGAAAATTATTTTACCTATTTCTGCAACAAACCGGTTACAATTAACGTAAGTACTTACGTAAATTATGTGAAGGTGAATATGCTTATCCTGGAAGGAGGATGGCAAATGGATTTGATCAAACAGCTGGGGCCTCTGGCTCTGGCCAGCCGCTTGAAGCGGCTTTCGGACCGGCTGATGCGGGACGGCTTCCGCATCTACCGGGAGCAGAGGCTGGAGTTCGAACCCCGCTGGTTCACCGTGTTCTACCTTTTATCCCGCAAGTCTCCCCTGGCGGTTACCGAGATTTCTCACGAGCTCCAGATCACCCATCCGGCAGTCAACCAGGTGGCGGGAATAATGGAAAAGGCGGGTTTGATCGTCTCCCGGCGCGACAAGACCGACGAGCGAAAGCGTCTTTTGTCCTTATCCCCGTCAGGCAAGGAACTGGCCGCAAAACTGAAACCCATCTGGAAAGACATAAAAGAGGCTAATCAGGAGCTGCTGGATGAAAGCGGTGTGGATCTGTTGGGCACTTTAGACAAGATAGAAAACGCCCTGGACGAAACCGAGATGTTTGACCGCATCATGCTGCACATCAAAAGCCGACAGGCCGAAGCAGTCGAGATTATCGATTATAAACCCCGGTACCGGAAGTATTTCAAGACCCTGAATCGGGAATGGCTGAAGAAATATTTCTCCGTGGAGCCGGTCGACGATAAGCTTCTTTCCGATCCCGAAGGGGAGATTATCAAACGCGGCGGCAAGATTCTCTTCGCCCGGGTGGACGGTAAAATCGTGGGTACCGCGGCGTTGATTAAGCACGATAAGACCACTTATGAATTGGCCAAGATGGCGGTTACGGAGAAAGCGCAAGGGCGACAGGTGGGCAAGCGGCTGGCACTGGAGATGATAGACCGGGCCAGATCGCTGGGAGCATGCATCGTTCTTTTGAATACCAATCCCAAACTGACAGCCGCCAATAACCTCTATCGAAGTCTGGGATTCGTTCAGGTCAGTCCGAGGGTTCAACAGAGCTTCAGTTACCAGCGTCCCACCATAACCCTGCAACTGAATATCGAAGAGGTGAAAAAACCAAAAAATATAAATAGGAGGTAAGAGCCATGTTTAGATTTCATCTGATGCCACGTTTCATTCTTCGGAAAATCAATCCCAAATGGATCATCACGGCGGGATTGATAATCGGATACATATTCATTTGTCTATTCCTGAATGCCCTGGATGCTCATAGTCAGCAAGGTGCATCCCTCCCGGATGAGAAAATCGATGCTAAAATGCAAGCCATGATCATCGACAGTGTCACCTTGGCTTTGGATTCCAATTACGTTTATCCCGACAAAGCCAAGCAAATGAAGAAGCACGTGCGCGATAAATTCAAGAAGGGTGAATATAAGGATATCACCAGCACCATGCAGTTTACCGACAAACTCACCCAAGATCTTCTTGATGTATGCAAGGATAAACATCTTAGAGTCGGATATTTTCCAGAGATACCGCTCGGTTTGAAAGATACGGATTCGATGTCTCAGGAGGAGCTTGATCAGCTGATTCAGGAGGAGGCTTACGACAACTTTGGATTCTATAAGGTGGAGTGGATGGATGGAAACGTGGGTTATGTCGACTTCCGCCGGTTCAGCCATGCCCGCTGGGCCGGAGCTACGGCTATAGCAGCCATGAATTTTCTGGAAAACTGCGATGCTTTGATTTTCGATTTGCGCCAGAACGGCGGCGGAGAACCCTCCATGATTCAGCTTCTCACCAGTTATCTGTTTGATGAGCCGCAGCACCTAAACAGCTTCTACATCCGTCCCAAAAATGTTATCAACCAGTTCTGGACCCAGGCCTACGTTCCGGGGAGAAAGTTATCCAAGGTTCCGGTATTCGTGCTCACCAGCAGCTATACCTTCTCTGGAGCGGAAGAGTTTACCTATAACCTGAAGAATATGAAACGAGCCACCATCGTCGGCGAAACCACCGGCGGGGGCGCACACCCGGTCACGGAAGTATTCTTCCCCACACTCAAAGTTGGAATACAGTTACCGATGGGGAGAGCTATCAATCCCATAACCGGAACCAACTGGGAAGGGACCGGAATCACGCCGGATATCGCTGTCCCCCAGGAAAAGGCGCTGCAGACAGCTTACCTGGAAGCCATAAAAAAGATCGCCCTGCAAACCAAGGATGAGAATAAAAAACAAAAGCTCACCTGGACGGTTGAAACGCTGAATGCGCTGCAAAACCCGGCCAAGGTCGACGTCAATATTTTGCAAAAGTATGCCGGCAAATACGGACCCAGAGCCATAACCTTGGAGAATGGGGATCTTTACTATCAAAGAGAAGGCCGCCCCAAATATAAAATGGTACCGATGTCTCAGGACACCTTCATATTCGATGAATTGAGATATTTCCGGCTCAAGTTTAACAGCGATGCCACCGGGCGGATAACCGAGGTCATCGGTATATATAATGACGGTCGTTCCGACAGCTCGCCCCGAACATCCGATTAATCCTGTATATCAGGAGCCCTGTGCCCACTCGTCCAAGCTCCCGACTCATTACTTAGGAGTGACCGATGGCCCTACCAAAAGGCATAATGGTTAATATGGCTGTGATTCTTTTCATTTGCGTTGCGGTTTCTGCCCAGCAAATATGCGATCCCGCAAAATTAGGCGGATCGTCCGGAACTTACATTTGGCTGACAGATCAGAAGAAGACGGAGATACCGTTCGAGTTGAGCGTCAACCATGTTCACATCCTTGCCACCATCAATGGCCGGGGACCCTTCAATCTGGTGGTTGATACCGGCATGCCGCTGGACGGTGTGCTTCTCTTCGAAAATCCAAAGACATCTGCGCTTTATTCTGATACAACCGGTCAATCAGTGGCCAATCCAGGGTTCGGCGGCGGTGAGTCAGCTGCCAATGAGATTCAGAACGTGTCCATAGAAATCGGGACACTACAATTGAGGGAGCAGACAGTCATGGTGCAACCGCTCCCCTCCGATTCCCTTCTGGGGCTGATGATGGACGGCATCATCGGGTACGCCCTCTTCAGCCGTTTTGTGGTAAAGATAGATAATGACCGCGATATCATCACCTTTTCAGAGCCGGGGGATTTTCCTGACACCCAAAGCGGGAGCGCAGTACCCCTCATTTTCAACGACCGCTTTCCCCGGATCACTGCCAGGGTGGAACTGCTGAACGGTCAACGGGTCCCGGTGGAACTGGTTGTGGATCTCGGCGCTTCCCATGCCTTATCTTTGAATATCGGGTCGAAACCCAGCCTCGTCGCTCCCCAAAAAACAGTCCCGGTCTGGGCGCGGGGGATCGGATGCGAAATCGAAGCTCAGGCGGGGCGGATCAAAAGCCTGAGTTTGGGAAAATACACCTTGACCAATTTGGTGACATCGTTTTTCGTAGAAAAATTCATGCCCTTGGAGAAGGAAGGAAATCTGGGCAATATGACGCTCCGCCGGTTCAATGTCATTTTCGATTATTCCCGGAAACGTATGTTCTTGGAACCCAACCGCCATTTTAATGAGCCTTTCGAGTTCGGCATGGCGGGGCTTTCGGTTTCCAATACGATGTCGGGCAATTTCGTCATCCGGCACGTTCTCCCCGATTCGCCGGCAGGCGAAGCGGGCTTGGAGCCGGGAGATCAGATCTTCGAGATCAACGATACACCCTCTTCCCGGATTTCCGAGAACGATCTTTATCTTCTATTAAAAAATGAGGGAGAGTTGATCCGCTTGAAAGTCAATCGGGCTGAGAACATCATCGAAGCATCATTAAAGCTGCGCCGGTTGATATAAGTGACGGAAAGTTACGTTGTCTGCAAGCCCTGTCCTCCCATAATTCAACGGGGATCATCCTACCAACTGAAGGGTCCTCTAGAGGATGATCTGGTGTTCGTCGGGGGGGTGGCTCTTAATCCGTGCATACAAAAGCTGCTGGAGAGGAGTGTTGGCAGGCCGGTCTTGATTCCGGAATATCCCCAAATCACCGGAGCTTTGGGTTGTGCCTTAGCCGGCTTTCGGGTTTGATTTAAGATCCGGTTGCATAAAATATCCCATAAACGGGAAAGGGATGGATTGATCCTATCGAATTTCGTTTTCAAAGATATCGCGAACCTGTACCGGAGCATGGACTATAAGAATATTGGTCCGGCGCCGGTACGGATAGCGTTTTTTTAAACGGTTCGCAATTCTTGACCCCCAGCTTACGGTTAATGGATGAATAAAATCGAAGGGAGAGACTTCATCCGTAATAGCGATCTATCTGGCTGGGTGAACTTACCCAGGATTAATTCCCTACTTTTTTCGATTGCCCTAAAGATATCAAAAAATATTCCGATCTTATTAATGTTTAAACACCAAACTCTTGATATAATACCGTCCTCACAAAATTTCCTATCAGTTCGAGTGAAAATTCGGCTTCTTTAAAATAGGGGAAAACGACAGTTGTTTCCCTTGAGAAGGTTAATTGCCAACATCGTGATCCTAATAGGGTTAGCTGTAAAAATGAAAAAACCCCTTGACAAGTTCTTAGGAATGTATATATTAATCACCCGTTAAATCCATTTTGTCCTTATTGGTGTTTTTGGGTGGTAGGTCTTTTAAGGACAAAGGTTTTAAAGGAATTGGTTGGATGGTGTGCAATCCAACATAACCGGGAGAATTGGATTAAAGGAGAAGACTCACGCAGGATGTGTGCCCAAAGGGTGCGTATCCTTCTTTTTTTACCCTTCAAAAAATTAGCACAAAAAACCAAGGATTAAAAAACTTAAACTAAACATTTTAGTGCCGAAAAGGCATCTTACTTAAGGAGGTGGTGTGGTTAAATATCTGCAAATGTAGAAACTAGAAAGTTTATAATAGGCACCTCCCCAAAAGGGATGAGATCATCCCGTTGGGGAACAAATAAAACCGGATGGATACCAGGAGGCCGGACTTGTATCTATCCGAAGTGATTAACTAAACTAACCGGCGGAAAGGGAAGTCAAATGTATAAGCGTATTGCAGTGGTTTTTGCGTTATTTGCTTTGCTGGTATTTATCGGATGTGCCAAGCCCCCAGATCAGGAAATACAAAAAGCCAACTCCTCTATCGAGGCAGCCAGAGCCGCCGAGGCAGAAGAGTATGTGCCCGAATCCTTCCAGGTAGCCATGGATACCCTTAATGCCGCCAACGCATCCAAGCAGGAAGCGGACGGCAAATTTGCTCTCTTCAGAAGCTATAGCAAGGCGAAGGCATTGTATGTAAGTGCCGATGCTTTAGCTAGCAAAGCATCGCAAGACGCTGCAGCAGAAAAGGAGCGGGTGAAACAAGAGGTGACCGGTCTTTTGACCCAAGCCAAAGCGGTACTGGATTCAGCCAACGCAGCTTTAGCCAAAGCTCCAAAGGGCAAAGGTTCCAAAGCCGATATCGAATTGATAAAGAACGATCTGGCTGCAGCTCAAGCCAGCTTTGACGATGCCAACAACGATTTCAATGCTGGCAAATACAAAATCGCCAAAGCCAAGGTTGAAGCCGCCATGCAAAAAGCTCAGGCAGTCATAGACGAAATCGCGGCAGCCAAAGCCAAAAAGATGGGTAAGTAATCGATTTGATCACGCAATCATCTTAGCATATCGTATCATAACGAGGGGTCGTCAGAATGGGCGACCCCCCGTTTTTGAGATTTATTTCGTATTCGGGGAGGGGTTCCTCTGCGCTTTAAGTTCAAGCTTTTATTGGTGGTGGTGCTCAGCATAATTCTTTTTTCCGGGCTGGCTTTTTTATTCCTTCCGGGTCAGCATCCTCCAGAGCAGTCTTTAGAAAATGCCAAACAGGCGCTGGATCAAGCGGTTAAAGCATCGGTCTTACGCTATGCCGAGCCAACCTACCGTTCAGCTCAAGGTCTTATGCAGAAGGGATGGATGGAAATGGCCTTCCAGAATGGCAGGCTGGCACCGTTCCGCAATTACCGGATAGCCGACTCTCTGCTTAACTTAGCCACCGCGATGGCACACCAGGCCACTCTGCAGGCTCAGGACCGGATCCAAAAGCTCGATTCGACGGCGCAAAATGAAAGAGCTGAGCTGGAAAACGAGTTGCTCCTATGCCGGGAGGCGTTGGACGGCGGCTCCTGGGCAAATTTCAAAGCGGAGCGGTACTGGTCTTTAGCTGATATGTCGCTTAAAACCAGCGAGCTTTTACTCGATAAGGGGGAATACGAAGAGGCTCGTCAGACCGCGGAGAAGGGGAGAAAATCCCTGCATCAACTAGTCGAGCTATTGGCGGAATATGCCAACGACGAAGCCAAGAAAATACAGATCTGGCGCCGTTGGGTCCAGGAGACTCTGGATGAGTCCCGCGCCAACGGAACCTACGCGGTGATCGTAGATAAGGCTGCGCACAAGACTTATTTGATTCGGAGCGGGGAGATAGCGCACGTATATAAATGTGAGCTGGGTTATAACTCCGCTCACCAAAAGCTCTTTTCCGGAGACGGCGCCACACCGGAGGGGAAATACACAATCTCCACGGTAAAACGGGCAAGCAAGTTTTACCGGGCGCTTCTTATCAGCTATCCCAACCAGATGGATAAAAACCGGTTCAGCGAGAACAAAAGAAAAGGGATCATCGCTCCCCACGCCCGCATCGGCGGGCTTATCGAGATACACGGGGGAGGAGGTCAAAACCGGGATTGGACCGATGGTTGTGTGGCGCTGACCGACCGGGAGATGGATAATATCATGCAGTACGTCACGGTGGATACCCCGGTTACCATCGTGCGTAGATCGGACAGGTGGCCATGAGATGGTGGTATTGGTTGATCATAATCCCGCTGGTGCTTTTGATCGGATTTGTGATATTCGTTTTCGTCTATACCCGCCCCAAGTCCTCTCCGAATCGGGCTTTGGTCATCAGCGACTCGCTTTTGACCCGCCTGCCCCAGGACGGTAAGCTGGCTTCCAAGGAGTTGGAGAAAGCCCGGGCTTTACTGGCTAAGATCAAACCGACCAAGCCGTATATCGTCATTGACACCCATGCCAACTCGCTTTATCTCCGCACCGAAGATTCCATTCTCTTCAAAGGAACCTGCTCCACCGGCTCGGGGGGGGAGTTGATCGACAGCCTCACCGGCCGGAAGTGGAGTTTTGCCACCCCCCGGGGGGTATTCAAAGTAACCAGCAAAGTAACCGACCCCTGGTGGCGCAAGCCGGATTGGGCGTTTCTGGAAGATAACGAACCGATCCCTTCGGACCCCAACGAAAGACTGGACCCGGAGATGCTGGGGGCATTTGCCATGGGATTCGGGGATAACTACTATATCCACGGCACTATTTATGAACGGCTTTTGGGGGTCAGCGTAACTCACGGATGCGTGCGCTTAGGTTCCGAGGATTTGAAGAAGCTGTACGATATGGTTCCCATCGGAACCCCGGTTTACATTTTCTAAATCGAAAGTAACGATGTTTTACCAAAACAAATGGATATTCCTTTTCCTCGGCATTTTCTTGTGCGGAATGTCATTTTTCGTGTGTAAAAAGACGTCGTCTAAAAACGCCTCCTCCCCTCATCCCACCGCTACCGGCGATCGCCTGCGATCAGAGCTGGAATACCGGTTGATTCAAGCCGAGCTGTTGTTGGCCAAATCGGATCAGCCGTATCTGGTGGTTAATTTGAACCGGAATGAGCTGGTGATTAAACTCAAAGGGGTGGTGGTGTGGAATCAGCCCATTTTGCTGGTCCAGACCAGCGCGCAGGATGTAGAAGATTTTGCCCGGTATTTTGAAGGTGAGGAGAAAAATTTGGTGCGTCCCTTACTCGACAAGTTCCTGTTCACCGCCCTGAACAAAACCCCCGACTCGGTATTAACCATCATCAGCGATGCGGTAAGGGCGAAACCAGAGCTGATGCAGAGAGATGTGCCGGAGCGGTTTCAATTGCGCTGGAGCACGGATTTGATCCTGGAGGTGCGGACGGAGATTATCGGCAAACCCAAGGAAAAGCTCAAAAGCACCATGCTGGAGATTCGCCATGCCATCCAGCGCCCGTTTGGAGAGGCGCATATTATAGTAAAGATGAGCCCGGAGGCGGCTTTAACCCTCTACCGGCTGGCCCAACCCGGGCTATCCACCCTGATATATCCGCCGATGCAGAATCAAGCACTCCCCGCAAAAAAGTAATTGCCACCACCTACCCTTATCATTTTTCCCTTTTTTAGAACCTTGTGAATTTTAGGAAAGGGAAAAACTCTCTTTAGTCTTTTAAGTCGAAAGGGGATTAGAGATGGAATGACTTCTTTAAGAATTCCGAACAAACCGGACAGAGTTCTATGAATTTGAAATCGATCTCTTCCGCATAGGTGGAGGTGAACATCACGCAGTTGGGATCATGGCAGTGGATCAAGCCAAAGGTGTGCCCCAACTCGTGGATGGCTTCCTTTTCCAAACGATCTTTGAGTTTTTCAGCATTTTTGGGGAGCCCGTATAATTCATCCCTTAAGCGAAAGCTGGAAACCACGGCCGCTTTACCATCCAGCTGCGCCTCGCCGAATACGAAGGTCAAAACCGGTACATACAAGTCCAGTCCGGTTATCCCCAGTATCTTGCAGTTTTCTTCGGGAAAAAGCTTCAGTATCTGTGCCAGTATCCAGGTGGAGTTGTACTGATTACGAACCGGGTCGTATCCCTCTTTTAAGGAAAGTGGCTTTTCCAAAAGCAATACCGTAAGATTGAAGGCATGGGAGATGGAACTTGCCAGGTCCGGTAACAGATGGTTATCGGGGAATCGGAGCGGCAATAGATATATGTTCACGTCTATTTTCGCAAACCATATTTTTCGATTTTATTATAAAGAGTGGTCCGGTCGATGCCCAAAACTTCCGAAGCCCGGGTGATGTTCCACCCCACCTGCTCCAAAATGTTCTGGATATGCGCCTGTTCCACCGCATCTAAGCTCTGGTCATGGGCGGTGGCTTTGGGGGTTCGGGGGATGGGAAGCTGTTCTGCGGTAATGACAGGTGCATTTGCCACCACCACCGCTCTTTCCACGGCATTCCTCAGTTCCCGGATATTGCCGGGCCAGTCATAGGCTTTCAGGTGCTCCATGGCTTCGGCGGAAAAACTGGTTACCGGTTTGTTCATACTGGAGGCCAGCTTCTTAAGAAAGTAATTGCACAATAGAGGAATATCGGATCGTCTCTCCCTCAAAGGCGGTATGGAGATGGAGAATACGTTCAGCCGGTAGTAGAAATCCTCCCGGAAGGTCCCCTGTTTGACCGCCAGCTCCAGATCCCGGTTGGTAGCGCAGATCAGACGGAAATCCACATGGATGGTCTCGTCCCCCCCCACCCGGGTGAACTGTTTGGTCTCGATCACCCGCAGAAGATCGGTCTGGGTCTTGGGATCGATGTTCCCCACTTCATCTAGAAAGACGGTTCCGCCGTCCGCCAGCTCCAGTTTCCCTTTTCTCCGGTACAAGGCTCCGGTGAAGGCTCCTTTTTCGTGCCCGAAAAACTCGCTCTCGGTCAAACCCTCGGTCAAACCTCCGCAGTTGACCGTAATGATGGGGAAAAACCGCCGGGGGCTGTTGGAATGAATGGCCCGGGCGATCAGCTCCTTGCCGGTTCCGCTCTCCCCCCGGATCATCACCGTGGTGTCGGTGGGGGCAACCGCTTTGATCATGTCGAAGACCTTCTGCATGGCCGGGCTTTCCCCGATGATCTGGTCTATCTCATATAAATCCTGTATCCGCTCTTTTAACTGAACGTTCTCGGTCACTAGGCGCCTTTGTTTTATCACGTTGGCCACCAGATGTGACAGATAATCCGGATCCACCGGTTTGGTGACATAGTCGTACGCCCCCTCCTTCAAGGATTTGACCGCGGTATCCACCGAAGCATAGGCGGTGATCATGATGATGGTGGCATTGGGATCCACGTCCTTGATCCTCCGCTGCAGTTCCATGCCGTCCATGCCCGGGAGCTTGATATCCAAAAATATGATATCGAAAACCCCGGGTTTGAGTTTCTTCAAGGCCTCGGTGGCATCGGCGGCAGAATCGACCTTAAAGCCGTCCTCCTTGAACCATTTGGTCAAAGAGTCGCGTACCGATAGCTCATCATCCACCACCAGCAGGCTGACCGGTTTGTCATTTTTCTCTTGATTCATTCTATTTGCCTCCTGTTACCTCCATGCTCGAACTTCATGCTTCTTTTCTCACTTTTCAAGACGAATGGAGTTTAAGTTCGATTAAAAAAGTGGTCCCTTTACCCACCGTCGAACGCACGCTGATATTCCCCTGGTGCCTTTCTATGATCCCATAGCAGATGGACAGGCCCAGTCCCACCCCTTTCCCCTCCTTCTTGGTGGTGTAGAAGGGCTCGAAGATATGCGGAAGATCCAGAGGGGATATGCCGCTTCCGGAATCCTCTATTTCTATGTTCAGTTTCTTTTTGCCCGGATCCAAGCCGGTCTTTAGGGTGAGGGTTCCGCCCCCCGGCATGGCTTCCACTGCATTGACCATGATGGCTAAAAAGGCTTGCTGCATCTGGTCTTTATCGCACAGGGCTTCGGTTTTCCCCGGTTGGTATTCTTTGACCAGCCTGATATTATTGAGTTTTAAATGGTGATCTACCAGCTGGATACAGCGATCCAGAATCTCATGCAAATCCACGATGGCGATCTCACCTATCTGTTGCTTGGAGAATAAGAGCAGGTTCTTGACGATGTTCCCGCAGCGGGTAGTCTCCTCGGCTATCATGGTCAAATCCTTCTGGGTCGACTCCAGCTGTTCCGGATTCAGATTAGGCGAAGAAAGTCTTTTTTGTAGAAGCTTGGCATAGGTCAAAATTCCCGCCAAAGGGTTGTTCAGCTCGTGCGCTACCGTGGCAGAGAGCTTCCCCAACGAGGCCATTTTTTCCATCTGGATTAGGTGTGCCTGGATCTGCTCTAACTCCTCTGTTTTCTCCTGCACCTTTTGCTGGAGGGTGGCAGACCACTGGGTGATCTCCTGATTGGCTTTCTTCACCTCCCGAGTCATCTGGTTGAAGGAGTCCGACAGCTCGCCGATCTCATCCTTTCGCTTAAGCGGGATGGTGTAATCCAAATTCCCCGAGGCAATGGCCCGGGTTCCGGCGGTAAGCTTCCGCACCGGCACCTGAATCAAGCTATAGATCAAAATTCCGCTCACCAACAGCACGGAAAACATCACCACCAAAGAGGCCAAGATGGTCTGCCGGCGGCTGTGAGATATATCGGCATCCACCCGGGAAAGCGACATTTGTACATCCAGAACTCCCAGTATGTGTTTTTGCTCGGGGCGCGGATGACAGCCGGTCCCGTAGCAGGTTTCCTCGTTTTCGATGGGATTGATCAATGCCAGAATCCGGTGTCCGTCCGGAGCGGTGATGATCCGGTGGCTTTCCTTGGTAGCTAAAGCTTTTAAAGGTTCGGGATAACGGTGGCACACCTGGCAGGCTTCCGAAGTGATGGGAACCTGTTTTCCTTTCTCCTGGGGTAGGGTGGTGAAGATGATGTTTCCCTGTTTGTCATAAATCCGGATGACGTCGAAACCGGGCATCCTCCCGAAATTATTGAATATCTGGTGAATGTCCTCCTTCCGGTTTATGAGCATGCTGTAATGCGTGGATTTCTTGATCAGATCGGTGGTGCTGAGCCCGGAGAGCTGCACCTGTTCCAAAAGGTCTTTTGTCTGGCTCCGGACATTCAAGAAGGTGAAAATAGCCAGGCCCACGAACATCACCGCGAATATCGCCAAAAACAGCTTGGAGCTTAAGGTCATGGATACTTTAACCTTCATAGTCTTGATTTCTCCTACTGATACGAAAGAAACCGTCATTTATAAATTCGAACATCCCCAATATATGCTATTTGAATATTAAAATAAAGTTTTTTGTAATCGTAGGGGTTCCTTTCCTCTCCCCTTAGGGGAGAGGATTAAGGAGAGAGGGAATTGCCTTTTCTCTCCCCAATGCAGTATAATCCAATGAATAATTTAAATTAGAAATTGACAAGATTGCCTAAACGATTATAATTTGTAATATAAACAGAATCGATTTCGCGAGAAATCGGATTACGAGCAATATATTCAGGAGTGTCTCTGGTAACGAGAAAACAATCGGCCCAATAACCTAATGTCAATCCTATCGGAAAATATATGAACAAAAAAGAAATGATGAACAAGTATAAACAGACCGTTCAGCCCATGGGCATTTATCAAATAAAGAACCTGAAAAACGGCAAGATATCCCTCGGAAGTGCCAAGGACTTACAGGGGAGAATAAACAGCAATAAATTTCAGCTGAAAAATGGCCTCCATATAAATAAAGAAATGCAGAAAGATTTCAGTGATATCGGTGAACAAGGTTTTTCTTTTGATATCTTAGACTATTTGAAGCCCAAGGAAGATTCGAATTATGATTACACCGAAGAATTAAAAATTCTTCTGGATATGTGGCTGGAAAAGCTTCAGCCGTATAATGAAAAAGGATATAATTCTAAAAGCAATAAACCAACAAACTGCTGACCAGCGACTCCAGACCTCATAGTCCGTAGGGCAGAAGCCGTGAGGCTCCTGCCGGCTAAGGTAGCTCGGGGGGCGTTGGGGGGGATGGGGGGCTTGGGGGTGAGGGATTTTCGTTTTTTTCATCACCCGGACATGCGAGACTTGCGGATGGCAAATATTTATCACTTGCAAAGTCCGGGAAGTTGTTTCGAGTAAGAAAATCGCTTTCTTTTTTGGTATCAAGTATATCGTTCATATAGGGTTCTTTTTTTATACTTAATGATTTCAAAGTGAAAAGTGCAAGCAGACGCTTGCCCCCAGACGGGAGCGTCCGCTCGTCTGGGCAAAATGCAAAGTGCAACCGGACGGTTGCTCGTTAGGGCAAAATTTCAATGCAAAATTAAAAACTCTCATTTTGTGATGGCAGGAAACAATTTACCTGCGGTTTGCATTAAGCACACCTCTCAACAATCCTCCCACCATCCTTTTCACCACGGATTCGCTACTGAAGTTGCCCTTCGAAGCTCAGGATAAATCCTTCGAAACTCAGTATAAATATCGAATTTGTCTTTGGGGGAAAGATATATATTGTCAGGAGCCTAAGGGCTACTGACCTAGCCCCGTTTAAGAATTTCCCTTCACGAAAAACCGAGCAATACTTCTTGACTTACCGGAGGGCATTGTATAAAATTATATATATAGAAGGAAGATCATTATATCGAAAACCAGTTCCATGAAGTCACGTGGTAATATCTGAGAACTGATAATAAACCGAAGATGCGCGATGCGCGCTGAACCGATAAGCCCGGATAGATGTTAAATCAAAATCCCAAATGGGAGGTGCTATGAGAATCAGATTGACTCAAGTAACGATTTTGTTGTTCTTGTCGTTGTTTATCTGGTCGAACGCGGGCTGGGGTCAGCAGGCTTGGCCCATGGTCAATGCCGACCGGGGACGTTCTTCCTGGGCATCCCAGGAGGATGTGCTCCATCCGCCGCTTGCGCAGAGCGCCTGGGTTCCAAGCGCAGTTTCCGGCTATTGCCAAAGCTTAAGCTGGTATGATCACCTCCTTATCGTGGGAATAGAGGACACTCCCAACCTTTTCTTCGCGGTCGATGATTCGACCGCCGACACGCTGTGGACTTTCAGCGTCGATTCATCCGGAGGATCGGTCGATTTTGTGGCGGCCCAGAATGATTCGCTGGCATTCTTCGGCGGGCAGGGCGGATTGGGGCTTTACGCGGCGTACCGGTCCACCGGAATAGAAAAATGGTTCAGGCCGATGAGGTCGCTCTACTCTCGAAATCCGATCTTAGACGGCGACAGGCTGTACATCTCTGGCGATAGTTTGTACTGTCTGAATAGTGGAGACGGCTCGTCCGTCTGGAGTTACCCCTTTTCAGCTCAGGCCACACCGGCAGTGTATGATTGGTTGTGTTATGTGTGCGGTGACCAGAAAGTTTTGGCGATAAACAAATATACCGGCACAAAAGAGTGGGAGCAGTACAATTCTCAGAGCGGCAGTACTTCTCTGGCCGTCGATGAGCTATGGTTATATACAGTGACGCATGACTCACTGGTGGCGCGTTTCAAATCGATAGGAGTCATCCAGTGGGGTTATCGGGTGGAAGGTGCAAGTTTTCCAAGCCTAAACACTAACACCATAGCCGTTTGTGACAGTTACGTATGCTTCACGGTTTGGCAGAATGCAAGTGGGAAAGGCCAAATCTTCACGTTAAAGAAAGCCGATGGCGCCTATGTGTGGGATCATGAATTTGCCGGAGAAGGCGTTTTCTCACCCACCATTGCCAACCGGGTAGTATACGTCGTGTCATACAGTAACGCCTCTCTTTATGGCTTCGATATCAGCTCGGGAGAGATTCTGCTTACCGAAAGCTCCAACAATTACCTGGAGCAGCCCATCGTGGCAAACCACAGGCTTTACGTAAACACCATCACGACGGTGGTTGCATTTGAGAATTATGTTTCTGCGGTGGAGGAAGAGGACGCTCCCCAGGAGAATCCGTATCTGCTTTTGGAGAGCTACCCGAATCCGTTCAATCCTTCGGCCATCATCGAATTCAACCTGCCCTGGCGCGCAGACGTCAGCCTGACGGTCTACAACCTGTTGGGGCAGAAAGTGGCGCATTTGGCCGACGGGATTTACGACGCAGGAGCACACCAAATCGAGTGGCACGCCGGGAATCTTTCCAGCGGCGTATATTTCTGTCGTATGGAGACGCGTGAATTGAACGGTGAGCACCGGCAGGTTCAAAGGACGGTAAAGCTCGTTTTAGAGAGATAAGGCGTTGGTTTTGTCAATTGCAAAGTAGTAGGGCGGGAGACAGAGGAAATTATGAAAAAAATAGGGTTTGGTATAATATTCATTATTGCTGGTTCATCCGGCATATTTGTTTTGAGAGGAACTAAAAGCACTGGATGGTTGATAGCTGTCGGGGTAATATTGATAGTGTGGGGAATCATTGAGATGGTGATCAATGCGAAAACAAAGGAAAATATCGCGGAAGAAATCGCATCTGGTAAAAAAAGTGACGAGACCCCGATCAGTGAAACGCCGAAACCAACTGGTGAATCTGACAAAGGTGCAAGGGCAACCGTATATGTTTACCGTATTTCTGCTCATGCCGGTTCGCTTAATCCGCATTACATCGATTGCGACGGGACAACCGTGGCGAATCTCTCCAACGGTTCTTATGCTATCTTGCAGGTACCTGAAGGGCAACATATATTTAAAACTTCTGCCTCTTCATCATCCATTACTCTCGATATCAAACCCGGTGAAAAGTATTTTATCAAGTCGGGCATCAAGGGGCTGATAAAAAGCCTTTTTGAAACGGTTTTGGTAGGGGAAGGTGAGAGAGACATCCTGAGTTTGAAACGAATTCCTAATGAATCAATCAATATTAATTTCAGGGTGGATGAATAACCCGTAGGGCAGGAGCCAAAAGTCTTCTGCCGGCAAAGGTAGCGCAGGAGCGTTGGGGGGGATGGGGGGCTTGGGGGTGATGGGTTTTCTTTTTTTTTCATCACCCGGACTTGCTGGACTTCCTGGACTTGCAAAATGCAATTTTTTATCAATTGCAAAGTCCGGGAATGGGTGTTTCGTAGGGACAGGGCATGTCCCTGTCCTTACTCTAAAGAGGACAGCCACAGGGGCTGTCCCTACGGCTCTCATTTTGTGATTGCAGGAAACGGTTCACCTGCACTATGCTTCTATTACCTCCTCACCAATCCTCCCCCTATCCTTTTCACCACTGAAGTTGTATCGAAATTGTCTTATGGGGGAAAATATATATTGTCAGTTTCGTAGGGACAGGGCATGTCCCTGTCCTTACTCTAAAGAGGACAGCCGCAGGGGCTGTCCCTACGACTCATTTTGTGATTGCAGGAAGCGTTTACCTGCACTTTGCTTATATTACTCTCCTCACTAATCCCTCCACCATCCTATTCACCACTGAAGTTGTACTTCTTCACTAACCAAGTTGTCCTTCGAGGCTCAGGATAAACCCTTCGAAGCTCAGCATAAATACTTCGAAGCTCAGCATAAATACTTCGAAGCTCAGTATGAATAACGAAATTGTAATTTGTGTTAGGAGAATATACGGATTGGATCTCTCTGAACTCATCCCCTAACCCCGCTATTACGAGAGTGTGTCATAACTCGGTTTTTTGTAGCCGCAGACTTTAGTCTGCGAAAACTATTTACGCCCATACGGGCGGCTGCAAAGTCAAAACACAATTGTGACACAGTCTCTTACAAAGAGAGGGGCTTTAAAATCATGTCGAAATTTCCCCAATGCAGTATTATCGAATGATTGATTCAAATTTAAAGTTGACAAAATTACCTAAACGATTATTATGTGTCATATAAACACAATGGATTTCGTGAGAAATCGGGTTACGATCAAAATATCAAGGGGTATCATCGGTCCCATGGATCCAAAGTTAGATTGTCGGGTAATTGTAACGATGTGCGAAATACTATGATCTATACTTATTTTCCTAATCATTTAACCGGTTTATCTTATTGGAAGAGCAACACTTAGGCCTCGATGCACTACGGTGTGTTATACCGCAGTTTTGCGTCCAATAGGTCTTATTAAGAAACTATATAAACAATAGCATGTAAAGAGGCGAGCATAGAAAATGTTAACCGGAATCCACTTTATTTTGACATACACTTGCAACTTCGAATGTGATCATTGCTTTCTATACAGCAGTCCTAAATCGCAAGGCACTTTCACCATAAGCCAGGTTACCAGGGTCTTGGAAGAGTCTCAAAAAATTGGTACTGTTGATTGGATATTCTATGAAGGAGGGGAGCCATTCCTATTCTTTCCTTTACTAAATGAAAGCATCAGGCGTGCCAGTTCGAAAGGCTTTAAGGTTGGTGTGGTAACAAACGCTTATGGCGCTACTTCAGAAGAGGATGCTGAATTGTGGTTAAGGCCTCTTGTAGAATCGGGAGTGTCGTATCTAAATATCAGCAATGATACTTTTCATTACGGAGAGGAATCGGAAAACCCTGCAGCCGTTGCTTTATCTGTTGCAAGGAGACTTGGCATTGAGGCTTCACCAATTTGTATAGAGCCACCGAAGGTTATACAACCACATTCAATTGCGGAAGGCAAGGGACGTCCTATCGTTGGCGGAGGAGCTAAGTTCAGAGGGCGAGCGGTTGAAAAGCTATCTGAAAATCTTCCTCTCAGGCCATGGAAAGAGTTGTGTGAATGCCCCTACGAGGATCTTGAGTCGCCTTCCCGGGTACATGTCGACCCATATGGGAATGTCCAGATCTGTCAAGGGATCAGCATCGGCAATATGTGGATGACGCCTCTTTCCGAAATCATCTCAAACTATCGCTTTAACTCCCATCCTATTTGCGGTCCGCTCATTCGAGGAGGACCGGCAGAATTTGTAAAAGAGTTAGGTGTGATGCCAAAGACAGGATATATAGATGAATGCCATTTCTGCTATTTATCTCGAAGGGCAATTATCGATAAATTTCCTGACTACCTTACGCCCAGACAGGTCTACGGTTTAGAATAAAAGTTCAGAATCACATAACATCGGGCTGGACAAGGATGCGCGGAAAAAGAACCCGCGAACCTGTCAGCCAGGGCGTTGGACGCACGGTCGAACCACCACAGGCGGGAAATTTCCCTTTCATACTTTCCCCTATTCAGTATAATCCAATAAATAATTCAAATTTAGGGTTGACAAAATTGCACAAATAACTATAATAAATATGCATACATAGTGGATTTACATGATTGTGGGCTTTATATGCTGCGTCGGGAGCTTATTCTTGCTCGTTCCGGGAATAGTGGTGACTGACACTTTGAAGTCAATGTATAAATAGAAAAGAGCAGTATCTCTTTACAGATTTATAGAAACCTTGAAATTATCGTTAAACAACAAAAGGAGAGTTTTCTTGGCAGAGGATACCGACATTCTTTGGGGGTTATATCAGGATCATAGAGCAGAAGGTCGCCATCAGGAAGATCAACGTGCAACAGCTACCAACATTATCATAGCTATTTCTGCAGGTCTCCTTGGTATTATCGCCCTCGATGCTCAACTCACAGTTGCAGACATCCCGTTATCTGCATTTCTGGTTCTAGTGGGTTTATTTGGTGCATTGCTCAGTGCCAAACACCATGAACGTTTCTGGTTCCACATGGAGCGTGCTCGTCAATATAGAGATGCTCTAGAAAAGTTGCTGCCAACTACTAATATCATGGAACTCAAGAAGAAAGCAGATTCTATAACGCGTAAAAGACATCCTTTGATGAACAAATTTGATCTTTTTGGACTTTGGGTGATACTACACTTGGGAATTGCCTCGTTGGGGATATTGATAATAACCTACATCATTTGGAAGTAACTGATGTGCTGTCTAACAAATAACTTAAGCCGTAGGTTTTGACTACAGCCTCCTAACATCAATGTTTATGTGAATTTACACATAGCGTTTTATCTGGAAGCAAAACCCGAAAGCCGGTTTATCTGGATACATGCAATTAGTAAAGCAGTTTCGAAGGAGGTAACGCAGTGCATAAAGTATTCATTAGCTTTCATCATGCCAATGATCAGTATTACAAGGAACAGTTACTATTCTTCAACAATCTCTATGATATATTTCTAGACCATTCGGTTGACACTGGTGATATCGATGATGACTTAGATGACTCGACAATCAGAGAAATAATTCGTGACGAATACTTGCAGGATTCAACCGTGACGATCTTGCTAGTCGGAACAGAGACACGGAACCGTAAGCATGTTGATTGGGAAATCTATTCAAGCATGTACGATGGCAGGGTGAATAAAAAATCCGGCATCCTTGTTGTGAATCTACCTATAGTAAATTGTACTAACCACATAGCCGTACACCTAGGTGAGAAGGAAAGAGTGTATCCAGATATCACTAACTGGAAATCGATTGACAATAGAACAGAGTGTGACTCACTGTTTCCTTATATGCCTCCCCGAATCATCGACAACCTGCTGAAAAAGGATGCCAAGGTGTCTGTAGTTGACTGGAACAGGATAATGAGCGACCCCGATACACTCTCCTTCCTGATTGATGCGACGTACAATGACAGAGTTAGCTGCAATTATGATCTAAGTAGACCTATGAGAAGAGCGAATTCGTAAATTGCTAATTCGGAGATCAAAAGATGCCAGAAATATCAGAGGGTAATTTTACTATCAATTTCGGAGTGATCAAATTAGGGGGTAAATTGTCCGAACAAGATAGACAGTGCGCATGGCAGTTGTACACTGAGATTGTTACGCGAGTAGCAGTTTCAGGGAAACGGCGGGATGAAACAAGCAGTGATTTTTCGGGTGAAGTGATTGTAGAAAGCCTCTCCTCGTTGCATGCGTTCTTTCAAGAAGCCAGGCAAATCATGAAAGACTTCCCGGTTGGCAAGCTGAAGGAGAAGAATCAAAGTCACCTTGGCATCTTGATCCACGATCTTCTTGCGGATGTTCTTCGACCTTTTCTTGAGAAGTGGCAGGCAGATTTTCGAGCATGGTGGGAACAGCAGGATCGTGGAAAGCAATCATGGTTCGAACTGCAAGGGAAGTACCCCAAGTACCAGGAACTCCTTGATGACTGGGCTCACCTTCGGAAGCTAATGCGTAAACTAGAGCACAGACTAAGCGATGAATATAAGCTTCAGAGGATGGGCTGAGCGAACCAGCACATCCACCGGGTGGCATACGGTCCGCATGTCAATAGCCCTTAAGCTCATGACATAAAGATTATACAACTTTCCTCGAAGCGCTTTTTTGGGTATAAAAACCTAAGAATGGATTTATATAAGACCATACTACCATATTCAGGCAGTAAATAAAATGAATAACAATAAAACATGTCTTATTATAGGTGCTGGTGCTACATTCGCCGATGCTGTAAAAAAAGGTTTAAGATTTGATTTACCACCTTTAGATAAGAATTTCTTTTGGAATCACCATATTTCCTATATAGAAGAAAAAGACAGAAGTTCAAATAGGGCTAGAGGGTTGAACTACTTTATTATGAATGAACTCAACAGTTATTTCCAAGAAAAATACGGATACGATATATGCACAAAAGAGTCGCCTCATGATTCTTTAGAAAAAGTATTAAAGACTCTTTATACAGATATTTTTATCTCAGATTCAACCAAGAAAGCAGAAGACTTATTAGTTAAATTAATAACATTCTTAAATAAACTCATTTCTACATCAACTGGCAGAATAAAGATATCTGGGAGGAATAGATTAACAAAAGTTATTAATAAGCTGCTGAATGATTGTCAGTCACCAGATGATCTAACAATAATTTCGTACAACTATGATTTGCAAGCTGAGAAAACTGTGCATTTCTTATCCCATAAATATACTAAATTTAGAAGTTATTTCGAATTTCCAAACTGTTATTGCTTACCACCAAAAAGTTATAAATTGACAGCCCCTACAGAGGGTTCTACAGACATTTTTGATTTGCCAAAACACAAAACTCGAAAATCAAAAGGCATAAAGATACTGAAGCCACATGGCTCATTGAATTGGTTTAGCTTATACCCATCAAAAAGCTCATTATTATCGCACATAAGTAAGTCCAAGAACATCATGATATCAAGAAGATTAGTAATTCCCAAGGTATTAACTTTTAAAGGAGAAAGAACATTTCCTGTCGTTATACCTCCTTTAGTTAATAAAGGAACATTTATTAAGAAAACAGTTATTGATAAAGTTTGGGACGACTTGCGAAGTGAACTGATTACAAGTTCACGTATTGTTGTATATGGTTATTCATGTCCTGAAGCAGACGCAGAATCATTCAATTTATTTTCTCAAGTTTTTACGGGATCTCGCAATGTGGAAAAATTGGACATCATTAACCCTGATTCATCAATTATTGAGAGATTACAGTCTGCAATTAAAGCGCCCGTTATTCATTATTATGAAGATGCGGACTACTATACTTAACAAATTAATCAATCCGACCCGGAATAGCGCTTGTATATTAACAAAGTCTGTAGATTAAGAGCTTTTAGAATCCTGACACTATATATTTAAATCTAACACGTATACTCTCTCCCCACAAAAAGCAAATTCTGTAGCACTTTGGTGGTGAAAAGGACACCCTCCTAATAAGTAGAGGGGCTAATGTTTTTGCATGAACACAAATTCTTAGGAATCGAAGAATTGCTTTTAATTTTTCCGCCAGAGGCGGATCAGCCTACGGCTGAGAATCTAAAACCTTTAACTCTAATTTGCGCCAACTATTCATCGAAATTTGTACGCAGTCATTAACCTTGAATTGCTTGGAGGAAAAGTGAGAAAAAAATAAAATTCAACTTCAGAAGTATCAGATGCATCAGAAGCGGCAGAATCACCAGTCAGTCTAAGTAGTCTATTTTTAATTTTTGAATTGAAATTTTGCACTTTGCATTTTGAATTTTGAACTTTGAACTTACTTTCACCCTCACCTTAATCCTCTCCCGTCAAGGGAGAGGAAGCCCATCTCCACCTCCCGTCAAGGGAAGGAGGATTACAAAAAAACAACCCCCTTCCGTTGGGAAGGGGGCTATTTTACAACTATCAAAACGTTCTATTGCAAATTTACCAGATCTCTTTTCCCGACACTATCAATTCCCGCACCAGATGTAAACACAGCTTGGGCGGCAGAATCTGGTGCAGAAAGCTGATCTTGGAGCCCCCATCCGGCAGGGTAGGTCCGATCGGGTTGGCCGGAATGCCCCGGAACTTGAGCAACAATTTCAGGTTTTGTGCCTCTTCCTTCAGAAAGCGTACGGTTTGCGATCCGGCGTAAAGCTTCTCCAGCTCGGAGCCATCCTGCACCCATTCTATCATGGCCAGCCATCCTTCTCCCCACGGATCGGTCTGCAACAGTTCCGGCTCCCGGTTCAACCGGGAATTGATCTTTACAATTTGTCCGGAAAGGGGGGAGGTGATGAAAACGGTACCGGCTTCGGTGGATATCCTTCCGAAAACCTCCTCTTGTATGATCTGGTGCTCCGGCGGATACATCTCTACTTTAACCGGGGGAGGGAGGATATAAGCCATCAGATTATCCACGCCGATCTTCCAGGTATGGCCATATTCGCGCTTGGCCCACAAATGAGTTGGATGAACGTATACGTGCTCGTCCATTTCCCCAACTGCGTAGGTGAAGAAAGTCTCTTCGGATTCACTTGGGATGGCGGAAGCGGCTTCGGGTGAAGGGCGGTCAAATGAGGCATGCTTCTTTACCCTGGCCTTAAGCCCGGTCGGCTTGGCCTGGGCTCTCATCACCCGGTCGAAATCGCATCTCTCGCAGTCAAAGTTGAGCGGGCAGAGTTTGAAAGAGATCACCCCGGCCATCATCCAGATGCAGCGATCCGATTTCTCGTCGGCAGAGCTCCGGTTATTTTTGACTAGTTTCCTTTCCATACCTTTATCTCCGTCCTTAGACTGCTCAAGAACTAAGATCCGTAGTCTCCAGCTGTAAAGCTTCATCCGTATAGTAAGCCGCCGGTTTGGCGGGACCATGCGCCTCCGGCTCCTCGAAGACGGGCAAATACCTGGCTGCCATGGCAAAGACAAAGAATCCGGTGGCAACCAAAGCTACGGTGATGGCAATCTCACTCCAGGCGGGGAAATAATGGACCCCGGAGGAGGCGATGAAGCTGGTGGTAGCTACATTCAAACGGTTAAGCATAAATCCACTGATGGTTAAAACAGAAACGGCATATAACCCTGGATTACTCAGCCGGACCTTTCGAATGGAAAGCAGGATGATGGGAACGATTATTCCGGCTAATGCTTCCAGCCAGAAGAGGTAAGTTTCCATCCGGGGGATGAACAAGTATGACCATACCCCGCGTGAGGTGAAATCGTAGATCTTCATCAACAGGTACATCACCAAAACCACCAACAGGATTCTTCCGATATCGGCGATCACGTCATCTTTCAAGCGATGGCCGAAAGCCCGGAAGCTCAAATGCGATTCGAATATCACCATGGCGCATCCCGCGGCAATGGCCGAAACATAGAACAGAAACGGCAGTGAAGCCGAATACCAGAAAATATACATTTTCTCGGGCATGATCAAAAACAAAGAGCCTAAGGATGATTGGTGCATGGTGGAAAGGATCACTCCCAGAATGACCAAGGGAACGGTCACCTTGGTGATCCATCTTTTCGGTCCGGCCCAGCCTAATCTCTGAAAGATATTGGGGCTGAACTCGAAGAACAGAACCGTGGTATAGAACATTACGCACATGGCCACTTCAAAAAGCGGCGAGTGCAGATTTCCCATAAAGAGCGGGTTATATATCCGGTCCGGCCGCCCCACGTCGAACAAGAGCCCCACGATCACCAACACATACCCTAAAAATGCGGTGAGGATGGTGGGCTTTAAGACCGGATAGAATCGCTTCACATGGAACACGTAGACCGCGGCGGCGATGGTAAATCCCCCGGCTGCCAGACCCACTCCGCAGATGACGTCGAAGCCGACCCACAATCCCCAGGGAAATTTATCGCTTAAATTGGTGGAAGCCCCCAGGCCGCCGAAAACACGGATGATGGCGGCCACCAACCCGGCCAGCCAGATCAAAAGTAATACCACTTTCCAAAAAGTTATTTTGAACGGTAATTTGAAATCCATTTTCAACTCACTTTCAGTAGATAATTATTTTCGTTTCAGTTTACTCGTCATATCGTAATCTATATTTAAGCTTTGGGAGGCTCTTTTTCCTTAGCCTTATATTCAGCCAGCTCCATCCTCCGGTCTATGATCCACCACATCCCGTAGAGAAACGCTCCGCCGAAGATGGCGATGCTGGGTACCTTACTTAAGGCCTCCCAGGTCAATCTGGGCAGAGGATAATCCGGGAGGTTGGTGGGATAACCGAAATCTCCCATGGGAACGGCGGATAAAAACAATACCGAGGTTCCTCCCACTTCCTTATCCCCGTATACATGATCGACATACTGCCCGGGGTTGTCCTGGATCCGTTTTTTTGCTTCGGCCAAAAGCTCTTCCCGGTCACCGAATTTGGTGGCTCCGGTGGGACAGGCTTCAGCGCACCCGGTGATCTTCCCCTCTTTCAACCTTTCGTAACACAGAATACATTTCTTCACTTTGGGCGCCCGCTTTTTCCATTCGTAGGTGGGAATGCTAAAGGGGCAAGCCTGCATACAGTAGCGGCAGCCGATGCACTTATTCGCATGATAGATCACCGCCCCCTCCGCGGTCTTTTCGAAAGCTCCCACCGGGCAGACCGATTTGCAGGAGGGTTCCTCGCAGTGCATGCACAAGCGGCGATAATAAATGCCGTTCTTTTCCTTGACCACCGTGTAAGCGGTCGCGGAGAGTTCTTGCTCGGTTTCACCGGGAAGGCCATTTACTTCCTTACAGGCGGTGGCGCAAGCTCCGCAGCCGATGCACAGGGTGGTATCAATCAGTAGTCCTTTCTTTTTTTCCATGTCTTACTCCTATCTATTTTGCTTTATAGCCTAAGAACTGTGTTTCAAACTCTTCCATCGTTTTACCATCGAAATGTGCCACCAAACCATCCAAGGGAAGCCCGCCGTCCTGGATTGTCAATCCTGCCAGGGCGGGCTGGGGCAGATGCGCCTGAACGAACTCACGCATTCTATTGATCTCTTTGGACCACCAGCTTTTGGTCTGGTCCGCCACCGCAAAGCTCTTCAAATCGGCGGATAAGTTGGCGGGATTGATTAGATAGAACCAGCCTTTGGTGTACGGGTTTTCTGCAAACTCCTCCGGGTGATCCTCCAGCTCGAAATTGTACTGCTCGATGGTCCCCTCGATGGGCGAAAGGATACGAATGGTCTTATCACCCTGAGTGACTGATGCCAAAAGTTCCCCTTTGCGCACTTTATCACCCGTTTTCTTCAGCTGGATCTTGTCCACTTTCCCGATCAACCTGCCGATCAACTCGTCCACTCCCAGCTGAACCCGTCCGGATGGCCTCAGATTCACCCAAACGTGCCCAGGGGTAAAGAAATATCCGGGGGGGAAGCCAGGTGCTCTTCTCTCTGTAGCCGGGACGTAGACTTTGGCCGGTTCTAATCGCCCCTTTCTTACTTTGCGAACCAGCGCATCGACTGCTAAAGCTATGATGAACGTCATCACTACCAGTAGCGCTACCATTTTACTCCTCCTGTTTTAGTTAGTTTTCTATTTATCTGCTACTTCCGCTTTTAAAAAACTCCTCAGCTACCTTTTTCCACTGCTCTTCCGTCAAGTTGTTCCCCAGATTTGGCGCCAGCTCTCCTCCGTCCTGCAAAACCGGAAATTCCGCCGGACCGAGAATTGATGCCAATTGCTCTTTTAAGGCTTGGTTCCACCGGACCAGCGTTCCTCCGGTGATCAGATTCTTCAGCTGTCTGGGCAAACCTATCGGCTGGACTTTAAGAATCCAGCTCTTTTCGGTGCCCGGTTCTGTCATAAGACGCGGATTGTTTACCAGGGACTGGTTTACTTCCACTACCCTGCCGCTGATCGGTGCGGTCTGCACCAGTTGTCTTTTGCCTCTTTTCAATCCCCAGGCTTTCCCGCCCTGTTGAATCATGCTTCCCACCTGCGGTGGGGTCAACTGTTCCACCGATCCGAAAACCGACTTGGTGAAATCATCCGCTCCAACCGCCACTAAAGAGGGCTCAAATACCTCTACCCAGGCATGACCCGGATGGACAAAAAGCACTTTTAATGCGTTGGACAATTTTACTTTAATGCTCTCCGTCTCCGGAACAGCTTTTCTATTACGGTATACGCTGATTCCGATGGCTATTGCTACGAAGATTAGGATTATCAGGACTGACATTTTAATCACCTCTGCTTTCTGTTTTCAAGTTACTGGTTCATTTCGATCATGTATATATGCAAAAGGAATGCCAAAAAAAGCTAACTCATCATTGTAGATTGTAATTCTCTGTTATTATATGACTTACAGCCATAAAAAAATTTCATCCTAAGATTTTAGATTGTGAAAAGTTTCACAATACTGTTGTGTATTACAACGATAAATATGTTGATTCGCGCCATAGTCTGTCAACTTATTCTATATCAACGAGAAAATATTGTTGAAATAACCAACACTCATTGTGTAAATATACAACGAAAAATGATTTCCATTTTGCTGGATTTTAAAATATGGCCCGATTCCTTGAGATTCTATATGGTATGCGCCGGTGGTTCGGTAGGGGATAATCTGATCTGCCACGCCCAGGAAGAACCTTCAGTTGTCTGCAGCGATGTCCATGCTGACAGTGCGGCATATACAGGAGATGTGGTTTATTTGATTAACTATTTTCTTAAAGGAGTATCCGCTCCGAATCCATTATGGATTGGAGATGCTGATTCAAACTTGAAGATAGATCTTGAAGATTTAGTTTTCCTGATAGACTATATATTCAAAAACGGAAACCCGCCTGTTTGCTGAGAACCACTTTCCGCAATACACCTGATCATACCAGTCCTTAGTACTGCTTACTGGGTGGCATCATTCGAGACACAGGTCAAAGTTCCGGTTTGGTCCATGGTCCATACATCCAGGGTTGCATCATCATCCAATCCGCTTGGACGCTTGGATCCGGCAGTCGCCACAAAACTGGTTTGATTGGCAGTCAAGGAGTAGCTGTAGCGGGCTGAAGACGCAATCTCCACGTTCAGGGAGCCGATGACTCCACCGGGCTGGGTGATTATGGTGCTTCCGTCGCTCGGATAGTAGGTATCTTTTTCCTGCCGATATGCCTGCTGCATGGTATAAATTTGTTTTAAGATCAGTTGTGCTTCGTTCTGCTTGGCTTTGGCTGAGGAACCCATGAAGCTGGGTATGGCAATGGCTGCCAGAATACCAATGATGAGAACCACAATGGTCAGTTCGACCAGTGAGAAGCCTTCTTTTTTATAATGGATTAATAGATTCATCTAGTCCTCCTCTCTCTCTCCGCCTATAACCGCAAAACTTATGCCATTCCAATGCTTTTTTCAAGTTCCCCATAATCTGGTGTCTGATAAAAAGATGGTGATTGATATGAAAATTATATCCTTTCAATGTGCTTCCGATATTGCACACTCTGTTCATCTCTTTGCAACTGCTGGTTTGAGCATTATTCTAAGGATATTATCTTGACAACAATGGCATTCTGCTTATATTATTTTTACTGGCTGGTTAATTCTCAAAAATTAAAAAGGTGTTTGTACCATAGGAGATATCAATATGAAACGATTATCTCTGGTGTCTTTCGCTTTCCTTATCATTGCTCTTTTCTTTTTTCCCGCCATCTCTTTGGCTTTTAACTCGACTCTCAGTTTGAGGTTTGAACCTAAGGATTTGAGCTTTGAGAAGACGGGGGATTATGACCGGGTAAAACTGGCAGGAGCTTTGCTTTTCACCGAACCGGGCAAACCCTTGCTGCCGGTAAAATATGTGCAGATAGCGATACCGGCTGATGTAGAAGTGGAGAGGGTGGAGGTGATCTCATTTCAACGCCAGGAGTTGGTGGGTGGCTATGATATCTATCCAGCCCAACCCTTTTTACCTTTGTCGGATTTGCCCACCAAAGGGGAAGATATCAGATTAACCCCACCCGATCCGTCGGTCTATAATTCATCCTTCGAGTATCCGGGGGAATTGGCTCGGGTGACCAACAATGGTTTTCTGGGGGGACAGCACTTGGCCGGAGTAGCTTTGTATCCTCTTCAATATATTCCGGCGGAGAGGAAACTTTTTCTTTATACTCAAATCGAGTTCAAGCTGATTTTCAGACCGGCCTCTCATTTCCCTGCGCCGGTTTATAAACGCTCCGCAAGAGGAGCGGATTTTTATTCCAGCCTGGTCAAAAGCACAGTGATCAATCCTGAGGAGGTTAAGGTCGAAGCCAAAGGAATCCTGTCTGAAGAGGATGAAGTGGACTATCTGATAATCACCGGGAGTTCTTTTGTTTCCGTGTTTCAACCGTTAGCCGACTGGAAAATCAGAAAAGGGATTTCTACTGAGATTAAGGATGTTTCCTGGGTGTTTTCAAATTATCCGGGGTACGATAACCCGGAGAAGATCCGGAATTGCATCCGGGATTATTATGCCAACCATGGAACCAAATGGGTGCTTCTGGGGGGAGACACCCCGATACTTCCTCACCGGATGGCTCCGGTGATGGGAGAGGATATCCCTTGTGATTATTATTTCTCCGATCTGGACAGCAACTGGGATGCGGACGGGGATCATTTCTACGGGGAATATGAGGACAGCGTGGACTTGTATCCGGACGTCTTCGTGGGAAGGGCGCCTTCCAATAATCTTACCCAGGCGCAGACTTTCGTCAATAAGTGTTTAACCTACGAGACCAATCCGCCGACCGATTATCAAAACCGGATACTTTATGCTGCCGAGTGGCTGTGGTCCGGAACGGATGCGGCGGAGTGCAAAAACTTCATAGACACCAGTTTCGTCCCCGGCTATTTTCAAGACACCAAGCTGTATGAAAGCTCGGGCAACCTGACCTGGGCGAATTTCCGCGACGGTCTGAACCAGGGACAGAATATAATCAATCACAACGGTCATGGGAATACCAACATAATCAGCATTGGCTCGGATACCTGGGTCAATCAGGATATGGATAATTTGGTGAATGGACCACGCAACTCCCTTTTTTACACCTTTGCCTGTATTACAGCGGCCATAGATAACGACTGTCTGGGTGAGCACTTTATCAACAATCCCCACGGCGGGGGGATGGCTTATTGCGGAAATACCCGGTATGGATGGGGCATAGTGGGAGATCCATTGGGCGGACCCGGGCCGGAGTTGGATATCGAGTTCTTCCGGGTCCTTTTCGACAGCAGCATATACCAGGTGGGAAAGACGTTAGGGAACTCGAAGATACCTTTCGTTCCCGTATCTTCCGATCCCGTCGGATTGGGAGAGGTTTACCGCTGGACCCTGTTTACCTTGTTGCTTTTGGGAGATCCTACCCTGGAATTATGGACCAACACTCCGGGACAACTGTCCGTGACCCATGCTCCGAATTGTTATGTCGGCATGAATTACTTTGAGGTAGACGTGGCGCAAAATAACGCCTTGGTCTGCTGCGTCATGGATGGGGAGATTTTGGGTAGAGCTTACTCCAGCGGCGGAAGCGCCATGGTTTATTTCGATTCGCCGCTTTTTACGATGGGGGCAATGCTGGTGACGGTTACCCACCATGATTATCTGCCTTATCAGGACACCGTCATGGTTATTCCAACCCAAGGACCTTGTATAATCTACTATTCCCATCAGATAGATGACACACCGGGAAACAGCAACTGGGCGATCAACCCGGGCGAAACCATCTGGATGCCGATAGAGGTCAAAAACATCGGGTTAGAGGATGCCCATAATGTCAGCGCCACCTTGAGAGAAGAGGATAGCTATATCGTTATCCCGGACAGTGTGAAAGGCTTCGGCAATATAGATTCGGGGATGACCGACTACAGCTCAGGTCATTACATATTCTGTGTCGATCCCGCCTGTCCGGACAGTCATGTAGTGAAGTTCACTCTACAGGTTACCTCCAGCGAAGGTTCCTGGAGCAGCTCTTTCCTTGAGATGGTGACGGAACCGGATTTTTCCTTTACTTCAAATCTGGATACCGTTTATGTGCGCCAGGGAGATTCCGCCCGCATTAAGCTTTACTTAAACTCCCTCGGCGGATTCGACCAGCAGGTAACCCTTACCCATTCGGCTTTGCCGCCACAAGTAAGCGGGGTTTTTAATCCCATTCAGCTCATCCCGACCGACAGCTCTGTCTTCAAAATATTCCCATCCATGCTTTCTGTTCCGGGAATTTACCCCCTTACCATTACCGCTACCGGAGCCGGAGTTACCCATTACCGGGAAGTGATGCTCGGCATTATGCCGCCCCCCTATTATGGACCGGTTTGGCACGTCTCCACCACCGGACATGACGTGATCGGTAACGGCAGTGAAACCTATCCTTTACGGACGATACAGAAGGGGATAGAAAGCGCCGACCCCCAAGATACGGTTCTGGCAGAGAAGGGAAGGTATGTGGAGAACATAGATTTTTTGGGAAAAGCCATTTTGGTGGGAAGCCGTTATATTTACGACCATCAGGAATCGACCATCGATTCCACCATAATAGACGGGGACAGCTCCGGAATCGTGGTGACCTTCTGGTGGTATGAAGGTCCTAACTCGATCATCCGGGGATTTACATTGACCCATGGGTACAGCCCCTATGGAGGAGGGATCTCCTGCGATGGCTCATCCCCCACCATAGCGGACAACATTTTGGTCGGGAATGTTTGTCCGGTTTCTTCCCGGGGATCTGCCATCTTCTGCGGGTATTCGTCCAATGCTAAAATTTACCGGAATCTTATCTACCATTCCGATGGAGCGCCGGCTATTGCCTTTTATGCGTACTGCGGGGGCGAGGTGATCAACAATACCGTTTGCAATAACGCTTTGGGCGGACTCTCCATCCGGTTGGATTCTTATATCTACGTCAAGAACAACATATTTTGCGATAATGCAACCTACGGCATACACACAGAATTGGTGAGTGAAGCAGGCATATTATACAATGATGTTTACGGTCAGGAGAATAATTATGGAGGGGACCTCACCGACCAGACCGGTCTCCACGGCAATATCTCCTCCGATCCGCTTTTTGCGGGTGGTTATCATCTGGCCTGGGGTTCGCCCTGTATCGATGCCGGCGATCCGGCCGATTCGGTTCCTCTGGGAGCCGGCTCCCAAATCGATATGGGAGCATTCGAGTACTGGCATGAGGGTCCCTGGGTATTTTATCATTCTCACCTAATCGACGATTCCGCCGGAAACAACAACGGGGGGATTAATCCCGGTGAGATCATTGCCATGCCCTTTACCCTGAAGAATAATGGCTTCCAAACCGCTTACGGGGTGAGCGGAAAATTAAGGACCGATGACGAATTCATTGCAGTGATGGACAGCCTGAAGAATTTCGGGGACATCGGAGCCGGGATGACGGGGATGAGTCAGGGAAATTACAGATTTGAGGTGGATTCCTCCTGCCCTTCCCTTCACCCGGTGGAGTTCACCCTGGTGATGACCGATGGAGATTCTACCTGGACCAGCCGCTTTACCGAGATAGTGTCGGATAGCGACTTTGCCTTAACCGCCGATCCCGAGTCGGTGCAGGTAGAGAGCGGCAAGTATACGGACTTCCAGTTGATCGGCACCTCTTTAGGCGGGTTCGGATCGGAAGTGAACCTGAGCCATTCGCAGTTTCCTTCCGGGGTGAGCGGACAATTTCTCCCGGATCACCTCATCCCCACAGATACTTCGATTTTCAGGATATCCGCCACATCCGAAGCAGTCTCCGGGGTATATTCCATCACGGTTACCGCTACCGGAGGGGGAATTACCCATGAGATGGAACTTACCTTTAATGTATTGATCCGGGGAGATTGCAACCGAAATGGGGTGGTCGATGTAGGAGATGTAATTTATCTGATAAACTATGCTTACAAGGATGGTCCTCTCCCCGTTCCAAAAGCTTCCGGAGACGTCAACTGCGACGGATTGCTTAACATAGGGGACATAATTTACCTGCTCAACTACCTGTATCGAGGCGGACCTGCGCCTACTTGTTAGTGTTGATTAAAAAAGCGTTGAATCGTCCTGGTATTAAACCATATCGACCATGGGGAGCGAAAACAAAAAATGAATACCCCCAATAGGCAGGGAAGGGATTCATTTTTATTGCCTATGGTCTGTCATGGTTAGACAAGCAACTTGACAGTCTTACCCGTCAATTATATCTTGGATGGGTGCCAGGGAAACAGAAGGTTTAAAACTTCCTCAAACTATACCGGGTTTAAGATGTTAAAAAGAACATTATTAGACAAATTGGAGAAGCTTGTCGGAAAAGATAATATGGAGGTCCGGTTAGATGGGGTTTTTGTTTCACCCAAGAATACCTCCCAAGTTTCTGATATCGTACTTTTGGCTAACGAAAACAAATTCAGGATACTACCCTCCGGGGCCGGTTCAACTCTTGATTTTTCCCAACCGGCTTCGGATAATACGGTCATCCTAAAGTCCGGTCGCATGAACCAGATCAATAAAGTGGTGCCGGAAGATTTGTATGTGATTTTGGAACCCGGTTTTCAGTTGAGGGATTTGAACCGGCAATTGGAACCGTACCACTTGTTCTGTCCTTTAGCGGGCAGTAAATCCAGCGGTACGATCGGTGGAGCGGTGGCTTCAGGTCTTCAAGGAAAGTCCGGTGACAGAGACATCCAAATCAAGGATTATGTCCTGGCTTTGGAAGTGGTCGATCCCCAGGGACAAATCCTCAATATCGGTGCCAGAACGTTCAAATCGGTGTCCGGTTACGATCTCCCGCGGCTATTTATCGGCTCGTGGGGAACTTTGGGTGTCATCACCGAAATCAGCTTGAGATTGATCCCCATCATCCAAAGGAAATATTTCCCGCACTTTTTGCCGGATCATTTTCAGAGAAACCGGGAGGAAATCAGGCAAGATTTAAAATCTTCCGTCAGCTTCCGCATTAAGTGCGCACTTGATCCCCAATCCACTTTTTTTGATCTTATCTCTATTTAGTTAATCTTTCCTCGTTATGTCCGCCAAGAGCTGAGTTTTTCGATTGACTCTGAAGATGGGGTGATTATCGTTGAAATGGCATTGCCATGAATTTTTACCTGGTGAATGAAAGCGTTATAAAAAAACAGGGTTGGATTAAGAATCCGACCCGGCTTTCCTCAAGATTGGGAAGACAGCAGGTTAGCCCCATTTTATACGTATACCGGATCCGCCATATCCGACAGCAAATGGTCCGGTGACGAATACATCATCCCGGGGGGTGAACTTTTTGGTTTTGGATTGTCGCCAGCCTTGGCTTTTAGTATTCTTTCCGGGTCACGATTTACATGCTATTACCGGCGTCTTTAACTTGAACTTAAGGGTATAAACAATCCAAACTGCAACCGGTTGATTGTTGCACAGGGCCGGCCGGTATTCCCATTGCCATGCGGCTTGGGTCGCTGCTTCTTCAAATCCGCCTTCGATGCTGGATTTCCTGAAAATGTTTACGTCTTTGACCTTGCCCCGCTTATCTACCAAAATCTGGAGCCAAACCTCACCTTCCACCCCGTTCTGTCTGGCTAATTCCGGGTATTTTGGCAAAACGCTTCGGATGCATTCGGGAAATCTATCAGCCTGGATTAATTCTATCTTTAATCTCTGAGGTGTCCCAATTTCTATACTGCTATTTTCATTGCTCACTTCTATTCCGGTGGTGCTTATATCATAGACAAACCCAAAGGTCTCTCCCTGGTATTTTGTCCGCAATGATATATTATGGTCTCGGGATACCTTAGGTACTGGCTGGTGGATTCCACCCGATGATGTTCCCGATATACCTTCCTCGGTGAGTTCCGGGGGAGGGGGAGGCGTGATTAACTGGGCAATGCTCCATACCCGGGTGATCTTTTCGGTCTTTGCTTCGGGAAAAATCCTAGGGTAAAGCGTAATGATCAGGACGCAAAATAAGTTTATCCCCAGCGCTGCTGCCATACCCAGGATAAGATTCTTCTGATAACTTTGCTTTAATTCGAAGGTACCATAATATTTTGACATATCTGATCCCCGGGTTTTACATCATTGGTCGGCAAACGCAGGTACAGACCCACTCACCATAACCGTTCCAATGGCATCTCATCTCACATCCGGATGGGCATTCTAATGGAGCCTGGTCTGAGTGCTCTCTAATTGGACCTAGAAGTTTCTGGGTAAGGGGTGCTCTAACCTCAATTTGAGTTGAGAGAACACCGTTTTCCCGTGCCGAGGGGGAGAACAGGCTCTTGACTTGTATGGTAATGTTGCTCAGGCTTGGGATATTGGTAGTACTCTTGTTTTCTGCCGGTGAAAAACCGGTTAATGAGAACAGGAGCAGCAGTACCGTCATCACTATGATCAAACCCTTCATATTTACCTCCTGGCCTGAAGGATTAATTACTTGCGCTTTACTCAATGGAAATTTTCGAACGATAGGGTGTCGCCTGAATCCGTCCATCTCCCCATCTCTATCTAGGTGGGGTATTACCGGGTCTGGTTATTGGCAACCCCATCACTGGAAGAAGATTGTTCTTTCTTTAATGATTCGCTCAACTCAATTAATCTCTTCGAGTCTAATACCCTGCTTGTGGCGGATAGAAAATCATTTTCCTACGAATACTTCGTCCGCTTGCAGCGGGGTAGTTCTTTTTTAACCCCATCTCCTTAATATGAATTTTAGTTTTTATGTATTTGAAATGAATCTATCAGGAGTAATCGGCTCTTCATCCACTTATCAATGGAAGCATTACTCCATTTGTTTGGAAGGAAACACTCCATAACAATCCATTCAAGCCCTATATTGTTATCGACATTCAAATAGTGTTTTATCATTAGATAATATAAATGTCAGTTTTAGCTTGTCAAGGGATATTTTCGTTATCTCCAAAAAATTTTAAAGATTCTTTATGTAAGATTGTTGTTTAGATAAAGGGATAGAGCATCCTCACCAATTCAAGTAACCGAAAACAGGATATAATCTTATGCGTGTATAGATCTATTTTAAAGGAATTTTTGGGTTTCAGAAGTTTCGGGAAGGGAGGAAATTCATTAACCAAAGTGCATTTAAAGCGAGTGCTGGTAAATTACCAGCGGATGTCGGTAGGATCAGGCAGGCATCAGCGAAGCCAGAAGCGTCCAGCCTATCCTGAAGTTCTTAAAATCTCCTTGACTTTTCAGAATATTTCGGGTAAATTCAACCATGGATGCCAGCTTGTAATTTTGACAGAGGTGTAAATATAGAAACATTGAGATTTGAGATGATTTGAATTCTATTTTTTCAAGGAGGTATGAGGTGGCTTTAAATTGGACCTATTCGGTAATGGCTCATGAGACCAAAAGCTCCGCCATCCGGGAGATTTTGAAGATAACGGAAAGACCGGACGTGATAAACTTTGCCGGAGGACTTCCGGCGCCGGAACTTTTTCCCGACAGACATCTTTTGAAAGCCTGCACCAAAGTTCTGGATGAATACCCGGGTAAAGCCTTACAATACAGTCTTACTCTGGGGGTTCTCCCCTTGCGGAAAACCATCGCCGAGAGATTGACTCAAAAGGGATGTTCCGGTCTGACCGAGGAGAACATCTGCATTACTTCAGGCTCGCAGCAGGGTTTGGATCTGACCGGAAGGGTTTTTCTGGATAAGGGAAGCGCGATCATTTGTGAAAACCCCACCTATCTGGGGGCCATCCAGGCGTTCAGCTTCCATAATCCCCAGTACATTGGCGTGGATATGGATGAAGAGGGGATGATGGTGGATCAGGTGGAGGAAAAAATAAAGAAATTCAAGCCGCGCTTTATCTATGTGGTTTCCAATTTTCAGAACCCCACCGGCAGAACTTTAAGCCTAGAAAGAAGAAAACAGCTGATAAAGCTGGCACAGGAATACTATATTCCGGTAATCGACGATAATCCCTATGGCGATTTGAGATATGTGGGAGAACATCTTCCCTCGCTTAAGAGTTTGGGTGGAGAGCTGGTGATCGAGCTGGGGACTTGTTCCAAAATCGTTTCGCCGGGACTTCGAATCGGTTGGATCGCCGCCACCAAAGAGATGATGAATATGGTCGAGAGGATGAAGCAGGGTGCGGATTTGCACACCAACACTTTCGCTCAATATGTCTTATATGAATATATCCAAGCCGGAAATTTGGACCGTCACATTCAACTGATTATAGATTCCTACAGCCAGCGAAGAGCCATAATGATAAAGGCTTTAAAAGAATATTTCCCGGAAAACATCAAATGGACCGAACCGGGGGGTGGTTTGTTTTTATGGGTGGAATTGCCCGAGGGGATCTCTGCAACGGCTCTTTTAGAATTAGCAGTAAAGCAGCAGAAGGTGGCTTATGTTCCGGGTAAGCCTTTTTACCCGTATGAAGACAAAGATAACACTCTCCGTTTGAACTTCTCTAATGCCGGGCATGATATGATAATCGAGGGGATTAAAAGATTGGGAAAGGTCTTCAAAGAGAACACAGCCTAAGTTCATAGTAAAAAGTAAACTAACGCTGGTAAAAATTCAGTTTCCTTTTTATTCTGCTTCTATTATAAAGGCCGAGGATATTAAATTCCCCGGCCTTTTTTATACCAGGCAAATGTATAGTAGCACTCGAGTTAAAGCATCAATCACCTCGACTTGCTTTTGCAATACCCCCTATTTACAATTCCTTGACCTTTGGTTTTGTCTCATCCATACAGGAGAAAGTATAATATAAATGGGTTTTCTATTAGATTATTTTAAGAATTTATCGTAAGTTGTTGCGCATAAGACAATTCGCAATAAGTAACGAGTATAACTCAGAAAAATATAAAATATGTAATATTTTACTTGACAACAACCGGTTCTAACCATTTATAATGATAATTACATAGTCAGTAGCCTTGTGGGTTAAAGATTAGAGGAAATGAATCTTCTTCCTCTCACTTATTCATATTGCCGGTGGCAAGTTTTTCATTGGTTTTGGTAGGGTCGTCCTGTACCTGTCATCCCTGTTTTGTAAAGTGGAGTTTACAGGGACAAAGAACCTATCGAAAATAGGCCATCATTGAATTAGAGCTAAACTATCGGAAAGATGCACTAATTAAACAAGAAGATAAGAATCTTCGGTTCAGAAGGGGTGATAACAGGATGGTTCAATTAGTATAACTGTTTTATTTTAAGGAGGGGAAAATGAAAACCAAAATAATTTTTATTGTTACGATGGTTTTGCTTTGTTTCGTTTGGGGGTTATTCGTGGTCGAAGGATATTCCGCTACCGCGAAACAGAATACTAAAACTTCAAAAGGGGGTAACAGCGGGAGGACAATATATTATGGAGATTGCACGGATATTAACCCCCAGGCGGGCACTATAATTGAAATCACTGATATTGGAAATACCTGGTATGATGAACAACAAATCGGATCGATGGGTCATGTGATTTCTGTAACCCCGGGTGGTTATCACGAAGTATCTTGGACATATACTAATAGTCCATTTCCAGGTACATATCGCTATGTCAAATCTAACTGTGAAAATCCGTATGATGTTTGGACGGGAGCTTCCAATGTGGACGGAGGACCTTCCGCTAATGTCCAACCTGGATATACCAATCAATCTTATCTGCACGACGGATCCTCCGTCATCATCTATCACCGCTCGGGTGGTACTCCCTTATGGTATACCACCTTGGCAGTGGCTGATGATGTATGCAGTGATCAATTCACCCGCAAATTTGACATTCCGGATTACATGAATGGTGCTGTAGAACCCGGAAGATGGCCCAAAATGGGAATCGTGTACGACTCAGCCAGTAATCGTGATTACATGCATATCGCCGTGACAGAGTCCAGTAAATTTTACTTTACGGATTGCAAATTAGCGCCCATACTTGCTGAACCAAAGGCATATGGCTATGTGCGATGCTACATAAAAGATGGACCGGAATTGCTTGACACCCTGATTTGCCAGTGTTTTGGATCTGGATCAACCCATACGTACAAAGTGGTGGCTGGTGCTAATGGAGGTGGTTCTTTTTCAACAATTCCTGTTTTTGATTCGGGCTACACTATCTCTCCAATAGTGGTTACTTCTCCGGTTTCTCATAAGGTGGCGATAGTTTATACCAAACCATTATTTTGGGATGGATACGAAGAACGAAACAATGTCTACTATATTGAATCGATGAATAATGGAAATGATTGGGTCGATGGAACTAATTGGCCGCCTAATCGCGTTAGGGTTACTGATTACGACACTACTTCATTTGCATATATGGATGTCGCGGCTTGTTATGATTACCAGGATAGTCTTCATATAGTATGGAATACTTCCCGGCGTTTTTATTGGTGTTGGGAATATTGGGATAATCCGAAAACCGAACTTTTTCACTGGAGCAAAAAGACCGGCATTACCCTGATTGCAGATGCAAACTGGTCTGGAACCAGACCTGGTCGATACAACCGGAATATCGCCAAACCC
This sequence comes from uncultured candidate division Zixibacteria bacterium, assembly GCA_903908285.1. Lineage (GTDB taxonomy): Bacteria > Zixibacteria > MSB-5A5 > MSB-5A5 > SM1-73 > CAIVRH01. Next base: position 2,226 of record CAIVRH010000044.1, on the reverse strand, counting down.
AGCCTGGTAGCAGCTGATCCCGACTATCATGGTGATTCTACCTACTTATATTGTACCTGGACCCAGTTTGATACTGCAGATAATTCTGCCAATGGTTACACTAATGGAGACATCTACGGTTGTGGTAGTTATAATGGGGGAGACAATTGGGGGAGATTATATAACCTGACCAATACAAAAACTCCCGGATGCTATGAAGGAAACTGTATAAGTGAACATTGGTCATCTCTGGCAACCTCTGATAATACCTTGCACATTCAATATATCTGTGATCGCGATGCTGGAGCAGCTGTTCAACATTATACAGAAGGTGCATGGTGTCAGAATTCCGTTATGTATCTCCACCTGTCTCAATGGCCAGTCCCAGCCGAGCCTCGAGGTACTTATCGGATTAAGTCACCGTCTGAATGGTATGATCCACCGTTGAAAATTACTCCGGGCGGAAGCAGAACCTTGGTCTTTACGGTAAAAAGCATCGGTAACGCCAACTTGGTTTACAGCGTAACCACGGACGATCCCTGCATTCAGTGTAACATTGGAGCTACCATCCTGGCGCCCGGAGCATCCAATGATGTGGTCGCGATCGTCAACGGTTCCGGTTCTTGCAATGGCACCTTTATCGATGGCAACATCATCCTTACCACCAATGAAGGTGGTGGTAAAATAGAATATATACCGGTTCAGGCGATAGTATCGAATGCTTATTATGAATGCCCGAGAGACCCGTTGACTTACGATACCCTGGAGAATGGAGCTTTGCGATTCTATGTCAACGCCAATTCCCAGGAGTGGATGCATGATATTTCAACTTTCCCAAGTGAAGTGCACGAGGTTTTCTACAATGGCGGACCGTTTGTGGCTACCACAGAAAGTAATGATACTTTAGTAGGCAGATATTATGGCGTCAACGACCAGCATACCCTGGCCCGTGAGTACCTGCACATGAATACTTATCCCACCTACTGGCTGGAGTACAGCTGGAATGTTGCCATAGAAGATATAAAACCACCCATGGATTCCAAGTGGTGGTGGTTTGAGATCCTGCACGAGAACGTCTTCTTCAACACTACCGCTACCGCCGACCTGAAGAATTGCGTGATCAAGTTCATTACCGCTGAGCGGCACGATCCTCCGAATTGGTGGCCATCTCAACCGTTGTTTACCGGTTATGAAGACACTTATATAGGCATGATGATGGACATAGATTGCCCCTGGGATACCCTGGGTGACCAAAGCGGGAGAAACCGGGCGGGATACGATGCCACCGACAATATTGCCTGGCAAAGAGGTTGGGATTATACCGGAGCACATCCATCCTACAACGATTACTATGCCGGAATTGCCCTGGCTCAGGGTTATCAAACCGGCGAGAGCACCATTCCTTGGGGAACCTACAACCTGCGTAATGACGTATATCTCTACCCCCAGTCTCCCTGGGGCTGGAAAGATGGAGATTTCTATCAGTTGGCTAAAGGCAATGTGATTGGGGCGGTTCAGGACCCGGATTTGATCGTGGACCGCAGCCAGATCGTAACCGCGCGCAAGATTACAGCCGGTACCGATCCGAAAGCCAGAGCTTCCTTCACCATAGTGGAAGCCATAGGCACTACCGGACTGGCTAACATGCAAGCCCGGGTGGCAGCGGCCCGTGCCTGGGTAGCAAATCATCCTGCCATCATATGCGGTGATGCCAACAATAGCGGGGTAATCGAGATCGGAGATATCGTTACCTTGATCAGTTACCTCTACAAGAATGGTGCGGCACCGGCCGGTCCAATGATGCGCGGAGACACCAACAACAGCGGAGTGATCGAGATCGGAGATATCGTAACTTTAATCTCTTACCTGTACAAGAACGGTCCCCCTCCGAAGTGTCCGGGTGTCTGGTAATCTCAAGAAATCGAATAACAAGACACTATCTTCATTTTAAGGAGATAAAATTAAGGGATAGCTTATAAGGCTATCCCTTAACTTTACAGTAAAAAGTAAACTACAGCTGGTATATAATGCAGTTTCCTTTTCAACTAATTTTGATATAAGGTCGAGGATGTTAAATTCCCCGGCCTTTTTTATACCAGGCAAGTGTATAGTAGCACTCGAGTTAAAGCATCAATCACCTCGACTTGATTTTGCAATACCCCCTATTTACAATTCCTTGACCTTTGGTTTTGTCTCATCCATACAGGAGAAAGTATAATATAAATGGGTTTTCTATTAGATTATTTT
>CAIVRH010000043.1 GCA_903908285.1 uncultured candidate division Zixibacteria bacterium | reverse complement strand
GAGCATCGATGTCCATGAAAGAACCGATGTAGGTATCATCATAACCGGTAAATGCCGGATGAGAAGGCCACCAGCCCGGCGGATCATGCCGCTCCACGGTAATGAACTTGATCACGCAATGCTTCAACGCATCCGGAGCGGTCGGCTTGAAGAAGACGTTCTCGTGCAGGATCTCGAACCACCACCACTTGGTGTCTATCGGTGGGTTCAGATCATGGATTGAGACGTTCCAACTGTACTCCAGCCAGAAGTCGGAATAAGTATTCAGATGCAGATACTCCCGAGCCAGGGCATGCTCGTCATTGTAACCATAATATCTGCCCACCAGGGTATCGTTACTTTCCGTGGTGGCTACGAAAGCTCCGCCGTTGAAGAAGACCTCATGCGCTGTATCCGGGAAAGTTCCGATATCATGAATCCATTCTTGAGTATTGGCGTTGACGTACATTCTCAAAACTCCATTCTCCAGGGTATCGTAAGTCACCGGGTCTCTGGGACACTCATAGTAATCGTTCGCCACCACTGCCTGAACTTCTATAGTGTCTGTGGGGTGATAGGGATCATAGGTAGTGATGACGATTTTTCCATCGATGTAGGTGCCGTTGCAGGCACCAGAGCCGCTGATCACCGCAGTTATGGTGGCAGTTTGATGGGGATAAAGAGGAGTAGGCGGTATGTCACATTGAATGCAGGGGTTATCAGTGCTCACGCTGTAATCGCAAGTATTATTCCCAATATTCGTCAACCTGAAGATAAGGGTTCTGGAACCACCCGGAGTGACTTTTAAGGGAGGATAACACCAGAGGTATGGTGGTGATATAATCTCACCCATTAAAGAACACCGAGGAGGAGGAGGAGGTGCCTCTACAGCAAGCTCCAGATAATACACCGGGTTGTCCGTCCAAGCGCCCTCGCCGTGAATGCAACTGCCGGGATCCTTATCGCAAATATACTCCATTTGCAGATTGCCATTATACATATTCGCTGCCTGCGATGGCCAATCCTCGCTCACGCATGCGCCCGCGGCACAGTTTGGGGTATGGGTGTTGGTCAGGTTAAATACATTTCCCCAGTAATATCCGCCGTTATTGCTGCCGCATGCCCAGAGATCGCCGTTTCCGTGTGTTGCCGCCGATACGTCCGCGCTGTCGAACTGAACCCAGGTGGCATAGAGGTAAACCGAATCGCCCGTCGGATGATAAACCGGGTCCTGGGCCGAAACGCCTACTTTGGCTATATTCAAGTGGTGGGCCACCGGATAGGTATAATCCTGTAGCTGGGAGGCAATCCTGCTCTTTCCGTTCTTCACGCTCCAGTGATACAGATACGCCCGGTAATATAAACTGGTCGGATCAGACGGACCTCCCCATACTCCCGCGCTCCAAACGATGTGCAGACTGTCCTGATAATCATAACAGGCCGCTACATCCCGGTAGGCGCGCTCCAGATCGGTTGCGCCATAATGGGTGATGTTGTGCTTGACCGGAGGCCACTGAACTCCATCGATCCAGTCGTCGCCGCAGCTGTCCGACTCAAAGTATAAAACGTCCATGAAATAATCGCATGATCCGGCAGGGTCATTGGGTTTCATATAAACCACCGCCACGCTCCTATCCACCGGTGATACCGCCACTATCGGGCTGACTTCGCAGGAGGAGTCGAACGGGCTTACGGTGAAGAAAGTTCCGGGTCCATTGGCTCCCGCTACCACCTTACAGGTCTGGGTGGCTCCCCCCCGGTAGGTCTGGCAGATCATAGTGTCAAGAAAACCGGGTCCATCGGCTATGTAGCATCGCTCGTAAATCATCATCGCCACATCCCCCGAAGTGATACCTTCCTGGGCCACTATGTGGATATAATCTCTGCCGATGGTCGGATCGTACTGAACCTCTCCCTTAGGCCATTCTCCGGGAATACCCGAAGTAGCGCCTTCGATATAATCCGGAATATCCCAATGCCGATTCCAGATGTTGTCGCATGCCGAGTCCTCCGCAGCAATGGCACTGTACCAGATCGGGCTGCCGGCGGTGCGGTGATAAATTGAGATTGAAGTCCCGTCGGACAGGTGTGTCTGGTTGGCATATCCCGCATTAATACCGGCTCCACCATCCACGTTTTGGGCACCAATCCAGCTCAATGGCGCTGCGCCTGCAGGCGCTTCGTTGGATTTTACATAGCGGTAAACCGTTCCGCCATATACCCCGCTGGTGTAATGCCAGACGGTATGACGGCAGCCGTCGCTGCTGACCGATATCATCCGCCCCATGGAGCCGTTCTGCTGGTAGTCGTACCAGGTGTCGCCGATCTGGGTATGCTCCACTATGGGGATGACGGTGGAAATACCATTGCAGGTGGCGGTATTTATGATTCCCGGAGAATACTTGATCGGAACCGGTGTTTTGGCTGGGCCATTATCGGATACCGCCGCTTCGGAATTATATTTAAACTTGTTTACATCCTTCTTCTTTGCCGCCATAGCACCCCCGGTAACAAAAGCAGCCAGCAAGAAAACTATTATCAGTCTCTTTATCATTTTTTACTCCTTTCAAAGGGATTTATAATAAAGAGCTTTCACTCAAACCAATCTTTGTAAACAACGGTGAGAAAAT
>CAIVRH010000042.1 GCA_903908285.1 uncultured candidate division Zixibacteria bacterium | reverse complement strand
GACCACCCACGAAATAGCTGGAGAACAATACCGCATCCGCTACTTCATAAGCCACGTCGTTAACGTTGATATCGCCGCGCTTGCAGAACTGCTGGTTGGGACCGCAAATCGGGATGCTGTAGCAGATATGCGCGCAGGTAGACGGAACACCATACTGACCAACGGTGAAGGACACGATGCTCTGGACTCCTTCACCCTCAAAATCACACAGACTCTTCACAAACTGACAACGCAGTCTGCTGGTGTAGAGGATGTTTCCGGTTGAATCCGAGAAGGTGTTCTCGCCGCAATCCCAGTCTTCTCTCAACACTGAATCGGCTTCCACGGTGCCTTCGAATTCCCAACATACTGGAATATCGAGGCCGACCAGATTCTGGTCGTTGTTGACTACGAACTTAAGATATGCCAAAACTCCGGTTCCGGAGAAGGGCTGTCCTTCGGCTCCGCCCGGCAGATCTCTCATGCCCAGAAGCAGTATCTTGTACTTGCAGCAACCGCAAGAGGGGCAAGGAAGCATTCTGTAAGTGTGCTTCTCAAAGTACTCGGCCAATAAAGTATCTGCTAGTGTTCCTTCCCAATCGACTCCTACAAAGGTCATGCTGGTGTAGTCAAAATCTATTTCCAGCTCAAATCCGCCTACTGATGTAGGGAATCCGGCAATAACCTTTATCGGGACTCTCACCAAAGCGCCTGGAACGACGCACTGTTCTGCAATCGGACCAATCTGCACGGTGGTAGCCAGTTTCTTGACGGTAAGGGTGTATTCGCAAGTACCAATGGCTCCGCACTCATCTGTAACCGTAACGGTGATAAGATGGGATCCTGTGTCGGCAATGTCCGGGGTCCAGGAGATAGCACCAGCGTTGGTGATAACAAGTGGACTGGTTATGGCGTATGAAACCACATCACTGCTGCCAACTGCGGTAGCAGAGTATGCCAGACCGGTATAGATTTCGGCGTTCGGCGGGCAGGTGACTGTCGGAGCTGCGTTGGACAAATTGATACCAAAGAAGCAGGTATCGGCTCCGCCCTGGGTATCTGTTGCAATAATCATAACAGATCCGCCGGCTGCGCAATGATCGGTGACCGTGTAATTAATGGCACCGGTGTACTCGCAAACGCCTGGTACGAAAGCAGGACTTAAAGCACCGAGAACCACTCCAGCACCGGTGAAGGTAGGTACCACAGAACTAAGGGTAGTGTTAGACGCAGGGGGAGGGCAGTCGGGATCATTTACGGCAAAGTCGTCGGTGACATAAACACCATTGGCATTCTTAGCCTGAGTCTCTACGCAGTCAGTAAATTCCGGACGTATGTTAGGGACGATGAAAAAATCGTGGCAGAAGGTTCCCTCGCCTTGCTCATTCTTCCAAGTCATTCTCGGAATATAGGTGACCGCATCCGACCTGGAATAGGCCAGACGGGAAGACGGCGGCCAGAAGCAGCTGTCGATGCAGACTGACATGCTGTCTTGGAGTTTGAAGGTCATGGTGGCCATCAGTTTCTTGGTGGTTGCGCCGTATCTCACATCTTCTGAACCGCTCGGAATCAACACGAGCCAGAAATGAGAAGTACCGTCTAAATCCAAGGTGACTCCGTTCCACTCTTCTCCAGCTCCTGCATCATACAGATCCATCATCCAGTTGTGGATGACAGGGGCTTCATTGGTGGGAAGATGACGGAAAATGCTTCGCGGTCTCGCTCCAGTAGTCCAGAGAACCTGGTTCTGATATCCGGTCAAGCTGCAATACTTGGCGGTATTGCTGTGAGTGTAGCACATCGGAATAACGAAGGCGGCAATTGAATCCACCACATCCGGCATGTCATGGCTGATATAGAGTCCGATTTTGGCATACATCGGTCCGGGTGCGGCAAAAGTTACATCGCCTGACCACACTTCCATAGTCAAAGTGTCGCATGCGCCGTTATCGTTTGGCTGCTGCGGACATTGTGCATTCACGCTGGAGATAGCAAATACTGTTAGGATCATCACTGCGAGAAGTAACAAATTTCTTTTCATTTTGTTGCTCCTTACGAATTATTATATTTTAGGGTTTACTTAAACTTTTTGGCGATATTCTATTTTCAAGTGAATTCACCAAAAAGCTCAACTCGATTTCCCCCTCCTTCATTGAAAGGTTACAAAGTCAGTTAGTAGCCTTTTGGTTTTCCTTTCTCACCTCCTCACTTTATAAGGTTGTAGAGTTGAGCAAAAGTAATTGGTTTTACCCCTTCCTTTCTTCACCTCCTTTCAAGCAAGGTTAAAGGTTTTTAGGTTTAAAGCCTTTAAGATGTCATTTTTGCTCATTTTCCATACCAGCATCCCGGCAACGGCGCAGGCCCGTGCCGGAACAGATAGTTGATCAGGGTGGTAACGTCGCCTATCTCCGGTACACAGCTGCCGTTGCAATCCGCCGTCTCGGGAATGCAGGGCGGGGATCCTTTTTTATACAGGTAGTTGATCATGAAAGTGACGTCGCCGATGTTAATCGTACTATCACCATTTGCATCTCCGGGGGTGGAATACCAGGTCATGAACTGATTGCCCGTGCCGAAGTTATACTTGAAGGGAACCAAATGACCCTGCGGATCCGACAGAAAACTATTGCCCTGCGGATTTATATAGAAGGAGACGTTGCGGTCGGTAAGGGAGTCGGGAATGCAGAACACGTCTACTCCTAATTTAAACAGGGTGCTATAATTGGGGTAGTTGGGGTCTATATGATGACCATAGGGCGCATACCCAAAAGCCGTTACCAATTTGCAGCTCGGGCTGCTGGTGTCGGCCGTTTCGCCACGACAGTCGATCCGCTCAAAGCCGCTTATCAGAGAACCAACAGTGTCGATAAAACAATATCGCACTGGGGTGGGAACCAAACTATCTTTAAAACAGGTGGAATCATGCAAACTGTCCGGATGCCAGGTGCAGGTATCAACCCGCATCAACACGTTCTCTACACTGATGCTGTTCGTGTGAAAATTAAACAGCTGCGGGTTGGAGAGCGTGATGGTGAATTGGAACCCGGAAATCTCTACCGGGGTTCTCAATCTCATCTCGATTTCGGCAAAATGACCCGGATAGGCGCCGATTAATTCGATCTCTATATTCGCCGTGTCCGAAGCCAGGGCAAAAACCCGTCCACCTGCCAGACTAAAGAAGATAAAGGTTACAGAAAGGAGGATAAAAGCCTTTCTGAGGTCTTTATTGTTCATTCCCCTCTCCTTCTAATAGAGGTTATAAACCAACAAGCATCGTAAACCTTTATCCACTGCCTCTTTGCCATTCCTCCTTTCGATAGGAATCAGCCAGCCAGACAAAGTCCTTTTACGTCTGTTATAATTTTGATTTTATTGATTTTACTTACAGCCTCAACAACCCTTTTCCCGCCGATTCGACTGCTTTATCTATTGAAGCCAGATAACCGCAACCTACCCAACTAATACCTTTGCTTGATTGCTATTCCATTCGATTTCAAATTATCTGACTCAATGAGAGCGTTGGCGTCTTTCCTTTTTCAGATACAATATAACACGTGGCTTTACTTTGTCAATAAAAAAATACAACTTTTTTTAAAAAAATTAAACATGTCCGTATCTGAACCATACCTCCGAATTCAAGTTTTATCTTCTCCTCTCCTTATATAAGAATAACACCAAAGCAGAGTGAGGCAAGAACTATGCCAGACTTATTTGCAGAACTTCCGCTGGGATATAAACAACTCATTCAACCAGGATAAGAAGCTCCATCCGGAAATGATTCAACAGCTTAAGCCAAAGTTTCCGGTTAGTAATAAGAGATCGAAACGCGGAAGATTTGGTTGGTCATAAGAAAGAAGAAAGGGGATCAAAGAATCAACCTACTATTAAACAATAACTTACCAGAAACAGTCAGGCAAAGGTAAGTTTTTCCTCCCTCGATTAAGAAATGTAAAGTAAGGAAGATGCCTCGTAAGTTACAGTATAGAAACAAGTTATGTATGAGGGTGGAATTCAATTAACCGCAGAAGAATTAGAATTTCTGTGATGTGGAGTCATATCCCTCATATCAATATGCAAAAATATTCAAAAACATTGCAATAAAATTCGCTGGCATTGTCACAAAATCGGCATTTTACATTCCCGGATTGGGATACGGATGGGTAAAGGATTAACCGCAGACAGAGAAAAGCGGACAGCCGGCCAGTCATCACCCGCCGACCTTAAAAGAGGAAAGAAGGTTATCATCCAAAGGTTTTGTTTCTATCAATATGAACCGTTCAACCGCATCCGACCAGATCCTCACCTGAAGACTCACTTGATTTTGCTCGTCGCAGTACCGGGCACAAATTCCCGCTGCCTGGGTTTGATTCTCCGGGCTGGGTTCACCCAAGAGAAGCACATAGGTGCTTTTGTAGCCATGGACGGTGAATTTAAGTTCGGAGGGGGAAGAAACCGCCATCAAAGTCTCGTTCTCTTTTTGATCCCTTCCGGCGATCACCTTGGCTCCGGTGGGAAGCCGGAAGTGGCGTCCCAATTTCAAAAGATGGATATGCCTCAACGAATCCTCCCGGTATTGGAAGGAGTCTTTGATCTTCGAGGCAAAATTCAAATCGGTCAGAAGGCAGCCTCCGGCCGGATTGGGAAATTCATCAATCCCGAATTCTTTTGCCAGCTCCAACTGTGGTTTTCTGGATCTTCCCTGTATATCAAAAAGTCTATGCCGGTCCAGTTTCCCTTCTTTTTCCGCCAGGGTGGGTTCCATAAGCTTAGCCGAAAGCGGACGGAGCACCTTTCCGGCCAGACCCGACTCCCTTTCGATCAAGAGCATGGCTTCTTTTCTTTGGGACATGGGTCTTTCCCCCAGCACCTCGCCGGTGAAGATAAAATCCGCACCCACCTCCTGCATTATTTCCCGGGCTTTGGAAAAAAGGAATATCCGGCAGTCGATACAGGGATTCATATTCTTCCCGTAACCGTGACTCGGATGCTTGACCACCTCGATATAATCCGCTCCTCCGTATATCCGGCGTAATAAAACTCCGCACTTATCGGTGATCAGTTGGGAAAAACACTTACCCTGGCTGTCGCAGTTGCAAAAAGGGGTCTTCATATTCAAAGCGGTGACCTCAATTCCCAGATCCAACATAACCCTTAGAGCCAGGATACTGTCCAGTCCCCCCGAAATCAACCCGATGGCTTTGGTTTTGTTCATAGTAACGGACATTTCGGATCTACCCCATTGTTTTCTGGACCCTGGTCCCTGAACCCTTGACCCTTACCACTTGACCCAGTATTCTGGACCCTGGTCCCTGGATTCTAGTACCTGGACTCTTGTTTCTTGCCCCTTGCCTCTTGACCCTGGACCCTATACTCTGGGCCCTTGTCCCTGGATCCTGGTGCTGGGCGGGGTAAAAAAATCCTCCGTCTCCATTTATCTACCTGAGAGGGGGGCAGGAACTCAGAGTAGAGTATAATGGGACGGAGGAAAATCTCGTTGCCACATTCTATCTATATGACGAACCAATTCGTCTTTTGTTTTGACTTATACCTTCAAAAAACTCACTCTGCTTTTTCCGCCAAGAGCTGATCTATCCGGTTTAGCACGTCTGGACCGTCCCACTCTCTTCCTCCTACCGCTTTCCATCGGATCATCCCCTTTTTATCGAGAAGAAACGAAGCGGGAATGCCCCGCACCCAATATCCATCCCCGATGTCCCCATCGGGATTTAGCAGCACGGGAAAATCCATCTGGTTTCCTTTCACAAAGGCGGTTACCTTGGAGGCCGGGGGCTTGTCCAGGCTGATTGCTATAATTTCGAAGTTGGGACCTTTTCGCAATTGATACAGTCTCTTTAAAGCGGGAATCTCCATCTTGCAGGGACCGCACCAGCTTGCCCAGAAGTTTAAAAGTACAACTTTCCCCCGGTAATCAATCAAATTGACCACCGGCCCTTTCAGGTTTTGCAAAGAGAAACTCGGAGCCAAAAAACCCTCCTGGGGCGATTCTCTTATCTGTTTGTTTATCCGGGTTTCAGTGTTTTCGATGTCCGGGCTGGATTTTTCCTTAACTTTACAGCTAAAAAGAAAAACGGTATTTATCAGCCAGATTAAAACCCAGCCTATTACCCACCATCTTCCTTTAGACAATATTCTCTTTCTCCTTAAACACAATTTTAAAAAACCGGAAGCAAGACCTGCCCACCCGCCTCAAAAAGGGAATTTTGATTTTTAAGATCCTCTATTCTTTTATTAAAAGCATCGATCACCCCACTTCGAGACTTAAAAACGGGCGTTGCCACCGTCAGGCACCAGATGGTGCATGATACCGATAAACTATCTCCCCTCGACTAACCTTTACCCGGATCCCGCCCCAGGGCGGGGTCCGAAACAAAACCGGATGGTCTTAAAAACGCTATAGTCCCTATTGCTATCAGATCGGAAGCTCTTTCTATTATCCGGTTACTTCTTGGTACCTGCATTCCCGGCTTTTCCCGCCCCCTCGTCTCCAATCCCTTTAATCACCGGTACGGTCAGTCTGAATTTAGTTTTATTATCTTTGGATCTTCCCTCGATGGTGATGGTCTTTCGGAATTGTTCCGCTTCCTTTTCTTTGGTCAATTCAACCTTAAGCCTGGTATCTTCTCCGGGTTTCAGCTTGTCATCGTCTAATTCGACTTTCTTGAAATAATCGGGAGGAACCGCCACTATCTGCAGCTCCATCTCCTCCGGGCTTAAGTTGGTGATCTCGGTCTCCAGTTTGGGTCTCCTCTTCTTCTCGATGGGTCCGAAATCCAATTCAAACGGTTTGGCGGCTAACTTGAGCACCGAATCGGTAGGTTCCGCCACATCCACCTTGAAGGAAATGCTAACCTTCCCCACAATGGTGTCATTGGTGGTAACTGCGGCGCTTTTGCTGACCGTGCTCTTGTTGGACCCCGCCGTAAAGATCAATTCTATCCAGGTGCTGTCACCGACAGCCAGCTCCGATTTCATAAGCGGAGCTTTTGTGCATCCTCAGCCAGGTTTGACGTTTTCTATCTTCAGGGAGTCGGTCCCCACATTTTTGACCAAGTAATAGTGGCTTAAGGTACATTTGGTTGGAGCGTAACCGAAATCGAACGAGGTCTCGGGAATCAATAGCTTCGGCTGCCCGGCAAAAACATTCGAAATAAGGGTTCCAGCCAAAAAGAAGCAGAAAAATAAAACCACCAACCCAGCTACTTTCTTCATTCTTTCCTCCGTTTTGAGTTTTCCAAAAAACGCCGATTTAAGCATCAATATAATTTTTATCGGCTCGTTGTCAACTCTTTTATAAGAGTTTTACGAAGATTTGTCTAACTTTTTTGATTCTACCTGAGATTTTTTACATTTCACCAAAAAAGAGACCGCCAGAAATTTTAAGTATTCAGACAAAATTTTCGCCAAAGCTGTTTGTCTTCTTACAGCCAGGACCCAACTCTTTTTATTTTACCTTTTACCTCAGGAGAAGTTCCGCAGATTTCAGTCCAAGGCGGCGAGGGGAGGGAAAAATAACAGCCGGGAGTCTATTGGGCTTCACCCGGATCAGCTGCAGCAAAGAATTTGCTTCTAAAGCGCAGAGCGACATTCACCAGACTGATTAAAACCGGCACCTCCAGCAAGGGTCCGATGACACAGGCAAATGCCTCTTCGGAGTTGATGCCGAATACCGCTACCGCCACGGCAATGGCCAATTCGAAGTTGTTGCTGGCCGCGGTAAACGACAGGGTGGCGGTCTTTTCATAATTTACCCCCAGTTTATACGACATGTAGAAGCTTATAAAAAACATGAGCAAAAAGTAACAGAGCAGGGGGACTGCCACCCGGAACACATCCCAAGGAAGCCCTACGATGTAATTACCCTTCAAGGAGAACATCACGATGATGGTGAAAAACAATGCCACCAGAGTGATGGGGGATATCTTGGGGATGAATCTCTCTTCGTACCAGGTTTTGTCTTTTATCTTTATCAGGACAAAACGGGTGATAACTCCGGCGATGAAAGGTACGCCTAAGTAGATGAAGACGCTTTTGGCGATCTGTCCGATGGTAACATTCACCGCCGCTCCTTGGGCTATACCCAGCCGGCCGGGAAGAACGGTGATGAATATGTAGGCATAAACGGAGTAGAAGAAAACCTGAAATAAAGAGTTCAAACCCACCAGCGCTGCCGCATATTCGGAATCCCCATCCGCCAGTTCGTTCCACACGATCACCATGGCGATGCAGCGCGCCAGCCCGATGAGAATGACCCCGTACATCAGATGCGGGCGATCGGGGAGAAGAAAAATCGCCAGAAGGAACATGAGTATGGGACCGATGATCCAGTTCTGGACCAGTGAGAGAGCCATGACCTTGGTATCTTTGAAAACTCTGCCCAACTCTTCATATTTCACCTTGGCCAGGGGGGGGTACATCATCAGGATCAAACCCACCGCTATGGGGATGGAGGTGGTGCCCACCTGCAGACTGGTGATGAGCCGGGTTACCGAGGGGGAAAAATAACCTAAACCAATACCTATTCCCATGGCGACGAAAATCCACAGGGTCAGGAACCGGTCTAATAATGAAAGCTGTTTCTGTTTGGGACGTGCCATTTTCCGATCCCCTCCTTATTTGGCGCGAGAAGATAACCGTAGGGACAGCCCCTGCTTCGCACTGAGTGCGCTCAGCACGAAGTGTGGCTGTCCTTTTTAGAGTTAGGACAGGGACAAAGCCCTGTCCCTACAAAGTCCGTTCAGGCCAAGCAACTTCTGCAGGTCAAGCATGGGGCGTAACCTACTTAACCAAGTCTAATTTGTCTATTATTTTTGTTCATCACGGATACCCCTGGTATGAACTTCTTTGGTTCATACCTCATCTGTGACGTTTTGTGGGTTGATGGTAACATACAGCGAATATTCATTTAGAAGGTATCAATTAGCAACGAGGAAAACCTCGACTCATCCTGCCAATCTTCCATCTACTAATCTTAGCGTTCTTTGAGCGCGCTCAGCCACACCCGGATTATGAGTCACCATGACCACAGTAATCCCCGTTTGGTTGAGCAGATTTAAGTAAGTCACCGTCTCATTCGTCGTATTCGGGTCCAGATTCCCGGTCGGTTCATCTGCCAAGATTATCTTGGGATTGTTGGCTAATGCCCTGGCAATAGCGACCCGTTGTTGTTGCCCGATGCTAAGCTCCCGGGGTTTGTGATTAAGCCTATCCCCCAATCCCAGTTTTTCTAATAGCTGCGTGGCCCTTTCGGTCTGATTACCATTATTATTTCCGGCTAAAGATAGGGGGATTTGAACGTTCTCCAGAGCAGTCAGGTATGGTATCAGATTGAAGGTCTGAAAAACGAAGCCTAAGTTTCTAAGTCGAAAAGCGGCCCGTTCTTTGATACCCATATCATAGATCGAAGCTCCGTCAATGTTAACTTTTCCAACCGATGGGTGTATTAATCCCCCCATGCATAAAAGTAAAGTGGTTTTACCCGAGCCGGAGGGGCCTACGATGGAGATGAATTCTCCTTTTTCAATGGAAAGCGAGACTTCGTCAAGCGCGAGAACGGAATTCCCTTTGCTATGGTACTTCTTTGAGAGGTTCTCTATTTTGATCATCTATATCTCCTGTAAGATCAAAGCCGGGTCTATTTTAGCCGCTCTCCTGGCCGGGAAATAGGAGGCGATCACGCTGACTCCGACGGCAATCAACACCGCCCAAACAAAAAGGAGGGGAACAGGCAATACTTTAACACCTGCTATGCGCGGTCCTAAGATCATACCACCCAAGGTGCCGAGCACATAGCCGGTAACGCCACCAATCACTCCCAGAATTAAAGCCTTGCCAATGAAGATGTAGTATATATCTTTAGGCGATGCGCCAATTGCCAAGAGGGAACCGATCTCTTTTTTCCGTTCCTCCACATTCGACCACATGTAATTGCCAATGGAGATACCTCCCACCAGAATTATAATAATCAGGAAAATTACGGAGAACTTAGCCATAGTATGGTTGGTCTCCACCTGAGTCTGGACGATATGGTTGATGGTGGTGATCTTGGTATCGGGCAGGATATTTCTCAAGTTTCCCAAAAGACCCTCGGAGATGGCGGAGCAGCATCCCATGATCTCTATGGCGTTAATCACCCCTTTTTTTCCTAAGATTTTTTGAGCGGTACGAAGATGAATGAAGATACGCCCGTCATCCACGGTTCCGGTCTGGGGGAGTATGCTGGCCACCTTAAATTCAGTCCCGTTGATTTCCAGCGGAGAACCTTCCTTCAAATTCAATTTCGAGGCGACATCGCTGCCCGTTATGCAGTCATATTCACCCAACGAATCTATAACCTTTCGCTGGAGCTTGGGATCTTCATAGCCGTGACTGGTGTTCATGATGTTATTGGGATCGCAAGCTGCCTGGAGCCCCGGGTCGGCAAATCCGGAAGTTTGCCAGATGGGCTTGGAAGCCAATTCGTTTTTGGGCAGGATGCCGGTTAGGACAAAGGAATGTTCTCCTATGTTCATTCGCGCGGATAGTTTGGGAGACATGTTATCCACTCCCTTGATAGTGGAATTGGCGATCCGCTCCACATATTCCTCCGGCATCTCCGGGGCATTTATATCCGCAGCAAAGTAATTATCGATGGTGGTGGTCTGAGGTAAAACCAGTATGTTCGCTCCCAGGTTATCCAGTTGAATAGCGATGGCCTTCTCCGAGGAATTGGAAACCGATTTAACCGCCACTATGACGATTACGCCCAACAGGATGGCGATGAAGCTGGTGAGGAACTGCTTTTTTCTTTCTAAAAGCTCCTTCAGTATGATTTTTCGCAGATTCATTAATTCTCCTCATGCATAGTATTCTGGGCGGTTTATTTCTTTTGGGATGGAGTCGGTCCGCAGGTTTTGCCGCTGCCCGGAGAGCAACATCCGCCGCTCTTGGCTACCTTGTTGGCGGCTGCGATTAAATTGGTGACCTGTACCTCTCCATCATATTTCCCGTTCACCTGGCCCTGGGAATTTATCACAAAAGTAACCGGAACCGATGTGTTGGGATCAACTTTTAGTTCCTTTATGAAATCCGCTTCCTTGGGATCGTTCAAGTCTATATTGATATATTCGGTCCTTCCTTCCAGCAGAGTCTCGGCCTGAGAACAGCAGGATTGAACATTATTGCACGAAGACATCTTCTTGCTGCTGAAACAAAGTATCACCCCTTTACCCTGCTGCATATATTTCAAAGTTTCGGTTTTCTTGGGTGATGGTATAGCCTGCACCATCTCATCCGTTGTTACGACCTGGGTGAAAGCCGCCACAATGGCGCTGCTGGGATCGACCAAAAGGGTAAGAGGTATGGGGGCGGTTTGGGTTTTCAACGTGTTTACCAGATCACTGTTTTTCGGATCCTTGCGGTCAACTTTGATGATTTCAACATTTATTTTAGTCTTGCGGGCAAATGCATCCAAGTTTTTTTCCATGATTTTACAATCTGCATTATCCGTCTCATAGAAAAAAAGGCAGGCAAATTTCCCAGCTGACAGCGCTTGCATCAATCTCTGGGTAGCCATGGAGGAATTGGTTTGTGACTGAAGGGATTGAATCAGCGTTACGGGCTTCTGATTATTCGTTTGTGCCTGGGCGCAGCTGTCCTCCCTGTTCCAGAAACCGAAATTAACCATGAGTATAGCTATTGCCAAAACTCCCATAATGCCGTAAGCCCATCTGCTTTTAGCTGAGGTTTGCATTTCCTTCTCCTTTCCTTGAAAACTACTGTTTGCTCGATGAATTTCCACTTGTTATTGGAACGGTAAAGCGACTGCTATCTTTATCACCCAACTGCAAGGTGATCGACTTGGCTAACTTTATATTTTCGGCTTCCCTGGCAAGCTTAACCTTGAGTTTCACCTCCTCGGAAGGTTTAAGCATTTTACTTGAGAGTTCGCTTTCGGCATAAAGGTTTTAAAGTGTTGCTGTTTTCCTTTATTTCCCGCCCGTGGCAGGTGGTGTCTTCCCCGTCCCCGGAGGCGAATCGAGCGGTGCACCCACGGCGATATCACACCGATGATTCGGCTGTCCATGCGGTGGATTCATGCCCGGAGCCATCGGGGGTATGGTGGTCTGGCCAGGAACATTCTGCTGCGAGGCAACAGGTGTTGTTTTCCCCGTCCCCGCAGGCGAATCTAGCGGTGCACCTACGGCGATATCACACCGATGATTCGGCTGTCCATGCGGTGGATTCATGCCCGGAGCTGTGGTTGATGATTGAGAAGTTGCGGGTACAGACTGTGTCGTGCCTGAATTAGAGCCTGGTCCTTCTTTACTGCAGTTAAAATTGAAGATGATCATAGCCACTGCTAAGAACCCCATGATGCCTAAACACCAATTACTTCTTACTTGGACGTACATTTCTTTCTCCGTTCCTTAAAAATATGGTGACTGAACTGTTTACTGTTTTATTTTTATAGGTATGGATAGGCGACTTCTATTTTCGTCATCCAACTCTATAGTTATCGATGTAGCAAGACTTATTTCTTGCGCTTCCTTTCTAAGCTTGACCTTCAGTTTCACCTCCCCGGAAGGTTTTATCATTTTATCTGAAAGCTTCGCTTTCACCAACTCACTATTCATATCCACTATTTTTATTCCTAACTTTGTGGTTGTAATATTTCTAATCTTAACTTCCATCTCCGGGCTTTCATTCAAATCGACAGTTGTGAAATCCAATATATTCGGTGAAACCTGAATAAGAAAACTGCTATCCGTTTTAGGTATACCATCTACCGAGATCCAGACCGTGGTTACCGAGTCGACGGAATCATTGGAAAAGATTCGAGTCGATTTCTGTACATGACTTGTGATTCCGCCTGAGTTAAAAATTATCTCCAATTTTGCGCTGTCACCGGCAGCCAGCTCCTTTTTCTCCAGTGGAGCTTGAGTGCATCCTCAACCGGGTGCAACCCTTATGATTCTTAAAGTATCGCCCCCAATGTTTTTAATCCAGAAGGCATGCGAAACCCGACTATTCTGAGGTGTTCTTCCGAAATTCCAAGAAGTCTCGGAAAACGATATCTTCGGCGGTCCTGCATTCGCTTTCTTATGAGGCAAAAAGACTATTACTACTATCGCAGCAATTATCGCTAACACCAAATAGAGATAAATCCATCTGAACAGGGTTGTATTTCCCCTGGGTTTCTCCTCATTATTGTTATTCTTTGTCTTGCGCTTTTTTGTCACAGTTATGCCCTAGAAAAGATAGTTTAATCAAATCTTACTCATGGCCGTATTCAGACACTTGGGCTTCTGTCCGTTTACTAAACCAACCACGCAAATATCGTGATCTCTAAGCTGTAATCTTTGTCTCAACTCCTCTTCGTCTTTTTCAAACTCTGCTCCGGAAAGTTGATCCTTTATAAGCTTATATAGCTGGCGATTGAAAGCTGGCTCTTTCTTTAGAGGAGTATAGTAAACCCAGGTGCCTCTTCTTTCCCCCTCCACCAGTTTTGCGTTCTTCAGGATATTCAAGTGCTTGGATACCTGATATTGAGGAAGCTTTAAAGCATCCACGAATTCACAGACACAAACTTCACCATTCGTAATTGACAACAATCTCATGATCCTCAATCGGGTCTTGTCGGCTAATGCCTTGAAGACTTCTGCGTAATTATCCATATTCCTTTTCCTTTCTGTATGCCTATATGCCAACATCGGCATATAATATAACCATATTACGTTTCTTGTCAAGCTTCTTTTGGAGCTATTTAGGAAATTTTTGAAGGTTGTGGTCAAAATCTCGAAGATACTATGATCGGATAAAAGTTTCGATGCCAGGCCTAACACAACCGAAATTCCGATACATGCTTCCCTTATCCTCTTGACCCTGCATAGCTTTCATGTGAATTTCCAACCAGGGCAAAAGGTGGATATTTGGCGAACCATTCACAGGCTCTCGATAAATTCCGTAACCTTTTTCTCTATTTCATCTCTGGACTCTCTGAAAGTTTCTATCGGTTTCCCTTTGGGATCGGCAATATTCCATTCTATTCTATGCCTTGCCGGAACAAACGGGCAAACATCTCCGCACCCCATGGTGATGACATAATAAAAAATCTCCTTCCCCAGTTCTTCGAATCCCTTTGATCTCTGATGGGAAATATCAATACCTACCTCCTTCATTGCCTCTATTGCCATATCACTCACCTTGCCCGAAGGTTTTGATCCGGTGCTATAAGCTTCGATTTTGCCCTGGGATAATTTTCTAGCAAAACCCTCCGCCATCTGACTGCGACAGGAATTCTCGATGCATACAAACAGTATTTTTATCATCCGCTCACCTCAAACTTTAGCATTCGTTTAAAGGTTAAGTCTCCCAGAGAGGTCTGGTACTGTAATTAAACTGGAGGATGTTATCCTCCTCGCTAACTTCCACCTGGTGGATGATAACATCCACCGGGAGTAAAAAACAATCAGTTGTGGGGATGGCGATGATCGAAATAGTTACGTTCCTGAAAGAATCTATGCTCAATGATCATGACGATGGTGTAAGTCGGGCCAGTGTGGATGCGAATGCGCTGCAGGTTTGTGGCGGTGCCGATGAGCATGATGGCTTTGCGTCTCCCGCTTAAGATGGTCATGGTCATGATGCTCATCATCATGGCGGTGACCGTGCTCATGTTCTATTTCTTCATGCAAATGCGCGTGCTCGTGCCGGTCACGGAACACCAATGCCAGCGAGCCAATCAAGATTATGACTGCGACCACCTGAATTGAGGTTACAGTTTCCCCCAAAAAGAGGTAAGACAAAGCAACTCCGAAGAACGGGCCGCTGGCGAAAAACATCTGCCCCCTGGCTGCGCCGATATTCTGGGCGGCCGTAATATACAAGACGATACTGGCG
Source organism: uncultured candidate division Zixibacteria bacterium (assembly GCA_903908285.1). Lineage (GTDB taxonomy): Bacteria > Zixibacteria > MSB-5A5 > MSB-5A5 > SM1-73 > CAIVRH01. The sequence goes on along the minus strand of CAIVRH010000042.1, from coordinate 12,592 downwards.
CCATAGGATAATGCGCCAACGGCTAAAGCCCCGGTTAACGAATATCCGGTTATGTGAAAATCTTGAGAGAGTAGCCCGATAGAAAGATTTATAAGACCGGCCATGAGCCCTTTCCAAAAAGTTATTTGTGCCGGTGTAATTCCGTCTATCAGGGAGGTAAAGTTGTTATCCAATCCCCAAAAGAGACAAGCCAGCATTATGAGAAGCCCGGCCGATATGCCGGATATCCCTTCACCAAAACCCAAAAGAATACTGGCTGCAAGAACACCCGCCATTCCCATCCATCCAAACCATCCCAGGTGATCCCGGAAGATCATCCTCCCCAAGACTGCCGTTGCCACTAATTCCAAGGGTAACCAAAGGGAAACCGAGGCGGCCGAAGCCAACTTAAGCCCCATCAGTAACAATAAGGGAGCGAGCATACCTCCGAATAACACTGCTCCCGATAGGCGGATTATGTTCCTCCTGTTCATCTGCCAGGGCTGGCTTTGAATTCTCTTCCCGAATGAAAAATAAGCTACCCCAAGGGAGGCTCCGAGATAGAGCAACCCTGCCAACTGAAAGGCACTAAATGACGACAGAAGCGCTTTATTCAGCGGGGTCGCCGCTCCAAATAAAGCAGCAGAGAGAAGTGCCAAGAAGATATAAGACATATTCACAATATAACAAACTCAAGTGTTACGATCCAACTGAATTATGAGCGTTTGTCAAATTACCCCACCTACTTGTAGAGAGCGGTGAGGAGCCCTTGACATACGCCATCTCTTTTCATATTTTGGCATTAGAAATAACCAGATCATGGCGATTCTGTAGCCGTTTTTTAAGATGAGTGAAAGGAGATAGTATACATGAAATGGATTACTCGCTCCAAAGTCAAGGTTGACCGTGTAGCCTGCCCTTGGCTCATAAAGAAGTTCGTCGACAAAGATGCGGAATTTATTTTTATTCCGGCGGATCAAGTCATGGCCGAAGCGGAAAAACGGAAGGCTATCCCATTTGATGTGCCCGGAGTGGAATTGGGACACCACGGCAAAGAATGCTCATTTGAAGCCATCTTAAAGAAATACAACCTGATGGACGATCCGGCGCTGGTTCTGCTGGCTAAGATCGTCAATGGAGCAGATACCGACAATAATCTGTGGAATCAGCCGGAAGGACCCGGCCTGGAGGCCATCGCCGACGGCTTCAGACACTTAGGTTTCAAGGATGACCATGAAATCAACTCGGCTGAGTGGATAGTATATGACTCACTTTACGCCTATTGCCGGGAGATGATTCGTCAAGGGAAACCCCATGGAGCGTTTAAGAACTGACATCGCTTTACTCTTTGCGGCGCGAATCACTCGTCTCTTCGCTTACGGCTCCCTGTCGGTGCTGTTGGTTTTGTATCTGGCACAGATCGGACTGAGCGCGCAGCTGATTGGCCTGCTTTTGACCCTGACTCTTTTAGGCGACGCCGGTATTTCTCTATGGATTACGGTCTCAGCCGATATGATTGGGCGCCGTCGGATGTTGTTGCTTGGTTCCGGATTGATGCTTCTGGCAGGCACTGTATTTCTGCTGACGGATAACCCGATTGCCCTGATCATTGCCGCCATCATCGGTGTCATCAGCCCCAGCGGAAACGAAATCGGTCCGTTTCTCTCCATTGAACAGGCCGCACTTTCGCAAATTGTGCCGGACCAGAGGCGTACCAAGGTGTTCGCCTGGTATAATCTTCTCGGATCAGTGGCGACCGCGACTGGGGCATTAGTCAGCGGCTGGTCGGCGGAATGGCTGCAGACGGCCGGTTTTTCTACTCTGCAATCATATCGGATGGTGCTGGCCGGGTATGTACTCTGCAGTATTCTGCTGGCAACGCTTTTCTTATTCTTGTCACCGTCGGTTGAGAGCAACCCCTCAGAGGTAGTCGCCAAACGCACCCTAGGTTTACACCGTTCGAAGAGGATCGTCTTAAAGCTCAGCTCCCTTTTCGCACTGGATGCTTTTGCGGGGGGTCTGGTCATCCAGAGTATCCTGGCGTACTGGTTTCACGTAAAATTCGGAGCTGACGCCGCCACCCTGGGGACGATCTTTTTTGGCGCCAACCTGCTTGCCGCTGCGTCCGCTCTGTTCGCGGTCCGGATTGCTGCGCGCATTGGACTCATCCATACCATGGTATTCACCCACATTCCCTCCAATATCCTGCTTTGTTTGGTGCCCCTTATGCCCAATCTTCCTCTGGCGATAGGGGTGCTCTTGGCTCGATTCAGTATCTCCCAGATGGATGTGCCCACCCGGCAATCATATACTATGGCGGTCGTGGCGCCTGACGAACGCTCTGCCGCAGCCGGTGTCACAACCATTGCCCGTTCAGTAGGAGCATCGCTGTCACCGACATTAAGCGGCATGTTCCTGGCCAATCCCTTGCTATTTGGATTGCCCTTTTATGCCGCTGGCACCTTGAAGATTATCTATGATTTACTCTTGTACCGGAGCTTCAAGGCCGTCAAGCCGCCCGAAGAATTTTAAGTATCGCAGACCATGCAGGATCCTTTGGGTACTCCGGCCTCCACCTGTTCTGCCGGTGTTATTCTCATGTGATATTGAGGATGTTATCGTCATCACCAGCTTCCAGCTGATGGATGATAGCATTCACCAAGAGCATAATGGTGTGGATGCCGATAATGAGGAGTTTAATCAATCAGGACCAAACCGGAATAGTGCCAGATCTGATCGTAGGATTTCACCACTTCCAGCTGGTAGCCCGAATTGGCCAGGGTGGTATACACATCTATCCCGCAGGCTTCCATGGAGGGGCGGCCCAAATCCTCGAATTTACATGGCTGGCTGGTATCGCAAATCTTGCAAAGATTACAGGGTCCGGAGACCATGGCAAAGGCTTTAAAGTAACCGTCCAAGAATATCTCCCTTTCTAAGCAAGCAATCCCCCGCCTCATGTCCCGTCGTCTTTCCCTCTGTTTTGCCACCTGTTTCGGGGGAACATCGAACACCATGATCAAAGCATGGGAATAGTATTCCAGCATTTTCCGGGTGTATTCCGGGGTGGGTGAAAAAGGAGGACAGGTCAGACAAGACCCGTAACCCCCGCAGCCGTATTGACACTTCATTCTCACCCATTCTGCCGCCACCACATTCTTGGGATTAATCAACTTTGTCCAGCTGGTTCCGAGCTTTTCTGCTTTCTTTAGATATTTTTTCATGTTGATCCTTTTGACCTCACCCCCTTAGTCCTCCTCTCCGTTTTGAGATTGTGTCACAATTTTTTTTGTAGCCGCCCGTATGGGCGAAAACAGTTCGTTGGATTACAACGATTTACGCAATCTAAAGATTGCGCCTACAAAGTCAAAACCCATTTATAACACACCCTCTTAACGGAGAGGGGGAAATAGGGGGAGAGGTTCTCTCCTTTGCAATATTTTTACGTGCTTATATCATTTCCCATAGCATTGGATGAATTTTTTCAGCGATCGATCGTAGGTTCTTTCCACCTCCGCCGGGAAATAACAGGCGGGAAGTTGTTTCATCCGCCAGTGATAGTCGATGCACTCGCAGCAGATCCCTTTGCGGCTGCACGGATCGTAAGTGCAGTTGCATTTTTTTAGATTTTTCTCCTCGTTACAGCTTCTTTCTTTCATTTTTCTTCCTCCGCCAGTCCTGACTGAAGTTCAGTTGATTTGAACCAGTTACTTCTGAATTGCCATAGTGCTATCCAGAAAATGATAATCACTAAAGCGAAAATTAGCAAGGCATTTTGCAGACCGAGCCGGTCCACGAAAGTTCCCATGAACGGAGCCAGGATGGCAAACACCAAATTCCCCACCATGTTCTGCACCGACAGCATGGTGGCTCTGACATCGGACGGAGTCAACCGGTTTAGGTGATTTTTCAAAATCGGCTCGTGAATTCCGAAAGTCATCTGTTGGAATAGAATGAATGAGAGGCTCCACAGATAGACCAATCGGCTCATAAGTATCAAAGATACCACCACTAAAGCCGGCATCAAGAAGAGGGTAAATTTCTCCTTTACCTTTTTCTCCAGACGATCCGCATATTTGCTAAACAGGGCGGTGACCAGATACATGAAAGCAAAAACTACCCCGAACAAAGAAAGGGGTAAGCCAACCATTTTCATGTAAGGTTGATAGGTCCAGAAGCCCAAGCGGGTGGCCAAAAACACCAAAGAAAAGAATAGTACGAACCACAATATCCTTTTATCAGTAAACATCAGTTGTAAGCTGTACTTTATCTCATGGTAAGTTTTCCTTTGAACATTAAACATTAAACTTTGAACGCTTTTGCTTTCCCTGTGCGGCTCCACCATAGTCAACGCAATCAGCCCGGAGAGGAAAACGACTATGGAGCTAAACAGATAAGGCAGCGCCAGATTGACGGTGGCAAGCAGGCTGCCTATCGGTGCGAAAACCGCAAAAGCCAAGTATCTCATTCCGGTGGCATTCCCTTCGATTTTCCGGTATTCGCTCTCCCTTCCCAGGCATTTCAAACTGTCGTAAGCCAAAGCCGAATCCGCCCCCGAGGCAAACGACATGGCAATGCCCGCAATGATCTCCCCAATATTGAATAGGACAAAGGAATGCGAGAGAAAGATGAGAAGATAAGCCGAGGAATGGCAAAACGAGCCGATGACCAAGGATTTTTTGCGGCCCACCCGGTCGGCCCAGGCGCCGGTGGGAATCTCGGATAAGACCTTGGCAAAGTAGTAGACGCTTTGCAGTATCATTATCTGGGAGAAGGAGAGCCCCCTCTGCTGGTAGAAGATAACCAGAATGGCTATGTGGAAAAGCCCAAACTTGGTCAGACGGTACCAGTAGAATTTGGAGATGTTCTTCTCCATTTAAAACACCTTCACCGAAATTCCCGTAACCTTCTCTGCCCTTTGGGCGATCTGATGCAGTTTTTCTTTATCCACTTTGGCTAACCCTTTTTCTGCCGAAGGCCGGTCCAGTGTATAAATTTGTACTTCATCCGGTCCTATGTATCTGAGATAATCGATCCACTGCTTCACCTCCTCATCTTCAGTATTATCAACCACACCCTCGACGAAAATAGTTTGAATTTTGATATGATCGAGCTTCTTTAAGTTCTCCACTACACTTTCAAACCGGACATTTTTGCATGGATGGTTGAGCTTCAAAAAAGTCTTCTCGGTTCCGCAGTCCAGCTTCATGATCCGTATGTCCAATTTACTCAATCCGGATAATACTTTGAGATTATCGAAGCAGGTCGAGTTGGAAAGTATAGCTAATTTGGCATATGGGGCATGTTTTTCCTTCACTTGCAGGGCAACCTCTACCATATTATCGAAATCGGGATGCATACTTGGTTCGCCGTTACCGGAAAAAGTGATGTAATCAATCGGAGTTCGATTCGAAACCAACCAGCTTTCCAGCGCTTCTTTCACCTGGGTTACCGAAGGAAAATCCGACAGATGAGCCATCGCATCACCGGTATGGATATTGGTCCAACCATAATGGCAATACAGGCAGTTGAAGGTGCATAATTTATAAGTGGTGGGCATCAGGTTTATTCCCAAAGAAAATCCCAGTCTTCGCGAATTGACCGGCCCGTAGATTATCCCCTCTTTCAATTTGAGCGTTTGCATTAATACCTCCAGAAAGAAAAAACTTAAATTCCAATTTACATATACTGGAGAGTTTGTCAATAGTTCAAGAGAAATGGAGTAGTTGTCCTTAAACCGGTCGAATATGAAGGGCCGCTTTGGGGCACTCCCGGCGAGTCTGACCTGAAACTCTAACTTTCCTTCCATCGCAAGCTTTCAACATAGTATGGGAAGATCCCCATTCTTTACCACATCCTCGCCGCTTCGATCTTGTAGAAAGTCCCTATCTTTCCTTAATACCCCGCAATAACTCACGCCGGATCAATAGGTTACCTATTCATTCCAACTGACGAACATTTAAATCGGCTGCGGCACTCTTTTTGCAATTTCCACCAAGTGAAAACATTAGGATTTACATTCTAAGGAGACAAGATGCTGATCAAGATCAAAAGAACCATCGAAAGTTTATTCCCGAAAGCCGAAAGAGGTTTCACTCTTCTGGAAGTGGTGGTGAGCATGGCCATCTTTGCTACCGGGCTTCTGATGATGGTCCCCATGATAGTCACTGCTCAAAAGGGAAACGTGTTTGCCAACGGAACCACCAAGGCGGCTCACTATATCCAGGCAAAATTCGAGGAGATCAAGAACACCCATAATTTCACTTCGGGCTCCGATACTCCCGAGGGGATGACCCGAACCTGGACCACCAGTGACGTCAATACCTACTTGAAGCAGATAACCATAGTGATAGTCTGGCTGGACAAGGAGAGGCATGAACACCGCGATTCCACGACAACCTATGAATCACATAATTAACTTAAGGAAATCTATATGAGAAAACATGGCTTGAAATCCGACAGAGGTTCTTACCGCAAAAGAATTACAAATCAAAGGGGATTCACCCTGCTGGAGCTTTTGATCGCCATGGTGATGACCGGGGTGCTGGTATCAGCCGGTTACGGGGTTTATATCAACCAGCACAAAGGCTGGCTGATCCAGGAACAGATCACCACCATGCAGCAGAATGCCCGGGTGGGCATGCACGAGATGGAAACCAGAATTCGAATGGCCGGATACAACCTGCCGGGGGGATTCGATCCCATATACGCCAAGAACACCAATCCGGATACCATCACCGTTCTGTTCCAGAACGAGTTCAACTGCGAAGCCCCTCTTGAGCATGCTATGCCCCAGCCCAGCGCAGAGCTGAGGTGCGACGGGCATGATGTCAGCTGTTTTAAGGAAAATACCTGGGCATATATTTATGATCCGGTTGCCGATACCGGCGAGTTTTTTTACATCACCCAGGTTCAGGTTTCATCCAGCAATATTCAGCATAATACCACGGCATTATCGCGATGTTACCCCCTGGGAAGCACCGTGACCTATATTGACATGTTCAAGTTCTACATCGACAAGAGCGATACCAATCACCCCAATCTGATGGAAAAAATGGTGGGGCAAACTCCGGTGGTATATGCGGAAAACATAGAAGACCTGCAATTCCGCTATAGTTTGGCCAGCGGGGTGTTTGTGGATGTTCCGCCGGCGGCTTCGATAGTCAGAGAGGTGTTGATTTCGCTTACCGCGCGCACCGACCGGAAGGATTTGCAGTTTGTCGGACAATACCGCAGAAGAAGTTTGACTTCGGATGTTAAGGTGAGAAACTTGGGATTATAATAAATGGTTTACTGGTAAAAACCAGGAAAGGATGAATAAGATGCTGAAGAAACTGAATAACGAACAAGGATTTACCCTGTTGATATTTCTCTCTTTGCTTTTGATGTTAACATTAATTGGGGTCGCCGCGGTGATGACCTCCACCACCGATGTGAACATCGCCGGAAATGATCTTAAGTCGGTAAACACCTTCTATTCGGCAGAAGCGGGATTGGAGAAAGCCATAGCTCAAATCAGAGCCCACTACACCTCCGGTGCCACCGGACCGCCAAATCCGCTCCCTTCCGACTCTTTTAATCTGGGCAACACTGCCGTAATTTACAGCACTGTGGATAATGGTGCAGCCGTTACGGAAACTCTTACCGTGGGAGCATACAAGGGGCTTTACGCTTTGGTGAAGAGTTTCACCATAACTGCCCGGGCAAAAGATTACGGAACCCAGACCGAGACCAAGGTCGTATCGGAAGTAAAAGATGCGTTGGTGCCGATTTTCCAGTTTGCCGTCTTTTACCAGCAGGATCTGGAGATTTTGCCTGGTGCTAACATGGACTTAGGTGGAAGGGTTCACAGCAATAGCGATGCTTACTTTGGATCGGAAGGCGGTGTCTCGCTCAAAATTGATTCCTGGACTACGGCTGCGGGCAACATCTATCATGGCAGAAAGGACCAGTCGCACGATATGACCGGTGATGTGACCATCAAGGACCGCTCCGGGAATTATCAAAGCATGAAGAATACCGATGGCACCTGGCTTGATGCCAATGATGCGTCGTGGGTTTCTGATGCCTTGAACCGGTGGGGAGGAAAAGTGGAAGATCACTCGCTGGGAATTACCGAGCTTAACCTCCCGGTGGTTGTCTCCGGTGACCCCATTGATATGATTAAGAGAGCAGCAGGCGGTAACACCGACAGTTACCAGAATCAGGCAGGACTGACCATAGTGGACGGACAGGTTTTGTACAAAAATGCCAGTGATGTGTGGGTGAATGTGACCTCCACCTTCACCGGCGACTCCATTCTGACCACCAAGAGTTTCTACAATTATCGGGAAGGAAAGACCGTGAACTCTTATGATATTAACATCGCAAAACTAAACACCAGCGGCTACTATCCCCGGAATGGAATACTGTATACCTCGAAGAGTGTGGTAAGCGGAACCCAGTCGGCAGTCCGCCTGACAAATGGAGCAGAATTATCCGCACCGCTTACCGTGGTATCGGATAACCCCATGTACACGCTGGGCAATTACAATAGCACCAACAAAAAAGCCTCAGCCCTTTTTACCGATGCTTTGACCGTTCTGTCCACTAACTGGAGTGACGCCAACAGTAGTAGAACCTTGAGCTACCGAATAGGAGCCAATACCACGGTGAATGCCGCTTTTCTTACCGGTAATAGCGAAACCACCGTGGGTAATTACTGTGGAGGCTTAGAGAATCTGCCCCGGTTTCTGGAAGATTGGAACAGTAAAACTTTTACCTATAAAGGTTCCATGGTGGATTTGTGGTACAGCCAACAGGCAACCGGCGCCTGGGGTGGCAGCAATGTATATAATCCACCCATTCGAAGCTGGGCTTTTGACCTGGCTTTCTTAGATCCGGCCAATCTGCCACCGGGAGTACCCAAGATTAACACAGTATTAAAAGTGAGCTGGATCCAGAGGATCGTCAGCCAATAACGCAAAATACTTCCTCTTTTGACCTTCTTGCCCGAACCTAAGCCGGGGAGACTTAAAAATCTCCCCGGTTTGTTTTATTTTGATTTTTAACTTCAATCTCGGAGGGAAATACCCAATGATAATGAATGTTTACGGGTGAGTATAACTGAAATAGATGACAACCTTAGCATAAACGTTAGAAGCGAGACCGGGATGGTGTTCCAAACTATCTATTTTTCTATCTGTCTCCAAAGGGAAAACTACTAGCCCGTAATTTGCTAAAGTTTGCTTTTGCCATCTTTCCACCATGTGAGTTATGTCAAGCCGGACTTTTTCTTCTCCCGAAGATTTAACCATACCTATTTCACCCAAAGAATCATTGAAATCTCCTCCGCTATTTCCCCAGGGACTCGACCACGATGCGGTTGATTTATTCCAATCGGTAGTCAGCGGGTATGCAGTCAGCATAACGGATTGTGAGCTTAGAGAATCCACTTTAGTGTAAAAATCTATTTCTGCATAATCAATCCGCTTGTCATTCAAACTCGAAGGCAGATCGAATTTGAATAATAGTCTGTTAGATATTGAGTCATCCGCAGGAACGATTACAGAAGAATTGGTTACCATGATCTCGATTTTATTGTCGGGGAAAGCCGGCAAAGCAAAGAACAGCATATATACCATTGCCAATAGAGTGTATATAATCAAAAAGGATTTCCTCGTTTTCATATTGTTCTCCTTTCGGATGTTATATTAATGCTTTAGAAATTTAATGGAGTAAAACCATCTTCTTAACTTCAGTTAATTCACCAACCTCAAGTTTATAAAAATAAATACCGCTTGAGACAGTTTCTCCTTCATCACATAAACCATCCCAGTAGACAGTATAAGTTCCTTCGGCTTTTTCCTCATCAACTAAAGTTTTCACTAATTGTCCAAGTATGTTGTATATTTTAAGAGTGGTATGAGCCGAAGATAGCTGACTGCCAACCGTATACTGAATAGTAGTTACAGGATTAAATGGATTAGGATAGTTATGGGAAAGTTCTATTCCATTTGGAATATTCTCAAGAACAGCTAACTTTTCATCCTCAGGATACCACTCAACCGGTTCACTTTGCAATGCAGGCATGTATTTAACTTTACCTGAAAATCGACCAGGTGAAGGTGGGTAAATACCCCACCAATTATAGAGTGCTGTTATTGAGTCAGCATAACATCCTTTCGCCGCTGTTTCAACATAAACATAAGTCGCTTGACCATAGGTGCTATAGATGCTATTGATACCATGTGAATTTGCCGTTCCCAAGTCTGGTTGGCTACAACTAACAATAACTCCTCTGTAACTAAAATTCTTTATAGATGTCCCTCGCAAGGAACCGCTTGAGTAATTACTAAACATTACGCCGATTCGTATAAGATGACCTGTGCTTGGCCTTATGGAACAATTGGAAATTTCCACCCTGCCATATTGGTTGTAAATACCACATTCAAGAGAATCACCATATATACTTGTTTCATTTATAATGAGTCTATTGCAATTGCTACACCTAATGCCATATGCACCTGCATATTGGCCTGATATATAGTTTTCTTCTATAGATGTAGAGCAACTTTCTACATTAATCGCTTTGTAGCAATCCCTTAATGTATTCCCTTGAACAGTTGAGGTGGTTCCAGTGTTTATGTTATTTAGTGAAATCCCGTAAAGTTCTGTTCCTCCGGGGTTCTGAAAAATTGAGTTATTAATAATTCTTGCTCGATAATTCTCACTGCATATTGCATACATTTCGTTGAAGGAGAATCTACAGTTTTTAATCGTATCGGGATTCCAGAAAGTCTTATCTAAAAGCCTAACTCCCGAATAAGCGTATTCGACTATACAGTGCGAGAGTATTTTTGCTCTACTGCTTGCCACAGTATCCACATATATCCCTTCCCAATCACCCGGGGTGCTACCCGTTGAAGTAAAAACAATGCTATCGGTTTCGTTTCCTATTGCTCGGAGGCCACCTTGAATTATGAAGTCGCAGTTAGTCGGATCCCATGTATGCAAAGTATCTTTGTTTGCATAAAAGGTTATTTTGGTGGGTGGTCGAACCACCAAAGTTGTGTCACTGTTAACAGTCACATCACCATCAATCATTATTCCACCTTGCCAAGTAAGGGGATGGGCGGTGCCATGAAAAGCAGAACCGGTAAATGGAACTAATTTGAAAAGTTTACCTTCCCCCGGATCAAGATGGGTTGTGAAAGGAATGATTCCATTAATTGCACCTGTAAATGTGGTGTCTTTCGAATACTGGTCTATGACATACCACATCTTTTTGTTTCCAATTTTCATACTGTCAATGTACGCAGTTACGTTTTGTGCCTCAGAGGGGAGACATTTACGGTTAACCAGCATGAAATAATCCGTATCTGCATCATCTTTAAAAAATCCCACCTGCACATATGTTTCCGGCGAAGGCTCGCCTGGTGCGGGTTTAAGGCTGTCAATGCAACTTCCCGTTATGCTATCTACATCACCATGAAATCCTGCGCCCGACCAGGTTAATTCTTTCATTACCGGACCCAATACGTTCACCCGGGGGCTGGTGAAATCTTTGATTTCACGCCATCTGTCTGTGGTCTTATTTTTCATGGTATTATATAATCCATAGCTCAAGACCGTCTCTCCCTTTGTGGATTGGTACCCGTTATATGAGCTATAACAGTAGTTGAGGATAGACTTAGCTCCATAACACAAAGCCAAAAAGTTCTGAAGTCGGACCTCGTAAGAGGTAGGTAGTCTTTTCAGGTGGTAACAATAATAACCTGGATAATTAACCTCACTGGCGCTGAATGAGGTTGTACAGCAGGCGCAGGTATCCGGTCGAGTCGTCTTAAAGCCATAGTAATGCGCCTGGACAGTTACCCACAAATCCTTTCCGCCGGTTGTTGCCGCCTGTTTGGCATCACCCAGTCGCATCATCAAGGTATCCATACCTAATTGAAAATTTTCACCGGAAGAATCCGGACCATACCAACGCGTGGGGTAAATGTCTACACTGTATTCCTTCGGATTCTGCCTTAGCAGATATTCCCCCTCGAGAATTGTCCCCGGCTGGTTGAATGCCTGAAAGCCGACTCTTTCAGTGCTCTTAGTCCGAAGCAGATTATCGATATACCGACCCGGTTCAAAAAGATCGACATAATTAGGTTCATCGCAAAGATACCAGCGGTAAACCACTGTGTCTCCGTTGCCAAGAGTTCTTTTTACCCAGGACTGATTAACATAGGTTTTTATGTCTTGATCCACCTGCCCGCTTATTAACCTACTTCCGAATTCATCATGTACCTTCACATAATCAACATAGAAGTCCACTGTGTCACTTGTTCCGAACAAGTATATTTGGAATTCGATCCTATTGTTAGCCGGCACATTGTAGCCTGCAAGTAAGATTGTTTTATAATTTCCTCCAATAAAGTCGCTTTTGTATAGAGTCGTATCCTTCAAGATACTGTGGGTTACCGCGTCGACCACCATGATCGAGCAAACCGGGGCTGATGGGGTGTAATGGGTAGATAGTAATTTCAGGTTGAAATCAGCAGTATATGGAATAGGTAGTCCACCTTCATATTTGGCTTCTTGGTAATAGGTTGGTCCCCACTGGATGAGCCGGCCGGTGTAG
>CAIVRH010000041.1 GCA_903908285.1 uncultured candidate division Zixibacteria bacterium | reverse complement strand
GTTGAAGCATTGCGTGATCAAGTTCATTACCGTGGAGCGGCATGATCCGCCGGGCTGGTGGCCTTCTCATCCGGCATTTACCGGTTATGATGATACCTACATCGGTTCTTTCATGGACATCGATGCTCCTTATGACACCTGCTGCATGCAGAGCGCAAGAAACTTAGCGGGATACGACGCCACCAATAATATCGCCTGGACCAAAGGCTGGGATTATACCGGGGCACATCCTCAATACAACGACTACTATGCCGGGATGGCTCTGATTGCTGGTCAGCAAGCTGGTGAGAGCACGGTGCCTTACGGAACCTACAACCTGCGTAACGATGTACATCTCTATCCTCAGTCTCCTTGGGGTTGGAAAGACGGGGGTTTCTATAGGTTGGCTAAGGGCAATGTTATTGGAGTCATTGAGCAGCCGGATTCGATTGTGGATCGTTCGCAGATCGTGACTGCCAGGCATATTCCCGCTAGCAACGATCTTAATGCCAGAGCCTCTCTTACCCTGGTGGAGGTCTCAGCTCCGGGTGGATTAAGCCAACTGCAGAGTTATGTGGGTGCTGCCCGGGCATGGGTTGCAAACAAACCCACCATTCTTTGCGGCGACGCTAACAACAGCGGTATAATCGAGGTCGGAGACATCGTAACCTTAATCAGCTATCTCTATAAGAACGGTCCGGAGCCGGTTGGTCCCAAGATGCGCGGAGATACCAACCATAATGAAGAGATTGATATAGGTGACATCGTTTGTATGATAACCTTCCTGTATAGGAACGGTCCTCCTTGTAGGTGTACGGGTGTATGGTAATACCGAGGGATTTGAGATTTATAACAGTCCAAAATTATGATTTATTATCTATTACTTTCAACAATTGGTTTGACTATGATCTCTTTGTTATGAAATCCTTTTATAAGGAGTGAAAAATGATAAAGAGACTGATAATATTTTTCTTGTTGGTTGTTTTTGTTGCGGGGGGAGCTATGGCAGCAAAAAAGAAGGATGTAAACAAATTTAGATATAATCCCGAAGCGGTGGCATCCGATAACGGAATAGCCAAAACATCGGTTCCGATCAAGTATTCCCCGGGGATAAAAAATACCGCCACCTGCGATGGTATTGCCAGCACCATACCCATCATAGAACATACCCAGATTGGCAACACCTGGTTTGACTCCCAACAGCACGGCTCCATGGGCCGGATGATATCGGTCAGCAGCGACGGCTGCCGGCATATATCATGGATGTATACTAACGGGGTATATGGGGGAACGGTTTACCGCTATATAAAGTCCAACGAAGCACCTGCAGGCGCAGCGCCTTTGAGCTGGATTGGTGCCCAAAATGTGGACGGCGGAGCCGGTATTAATGCGGGATATTGCGCCCAGACGCACCTTTACGACGGGACTTCGATCGCTCTTTATCACCGCCCTGCTGGCAGCCCGATCTGGTACACCACCATTGCTGCGGAAGATGGGGCATGCGGCAATTTCTGGAGCCGTCAGTGGGATATTCCGGATTTTGTTGAGGGCGCCTCTTCCTACGACCCAGCAGGAAACTGGCCCAAGGGGGAGGTGCAGCACGATCCGGTAACGGGGAGAGATTACATCCACGTGGTGGCAGTGGAAAGCTACTGGGATCCGGCGTTGTTGATTTACGAGCGATGTTATATAGCAGATGGACCCGGAGCTTTGGACACCATGATCTGCCAGATCTATAAGGGCGGAGCCACCCAGACCTGTAAGGTGGTGGCAGGAGCAAATGGACCCGGATCTTTCTTCACCATCAACCCTTTCGATTCCTCCTGCACAATCAGCCCGGTAGTGGCGGTTTCGCCTGTAGATAGGAGCGTGGCGGTGGTTTATTTGAAATCTGGATCTCACCCTTACGAAGAATGCGAAAACTTCCAGGATGTTTCATATATCGAGTCGGATAACTGCGGTAACGACTGGATCGATGGAACTCAGTGGCCTCCCATCAGGCATAACATCACCAATTATGGCGCAAACGATCTGGAGAGAGCATACTGGGATGTGGCGGCCTGTTATGATTATCAAGACAGTTTGCACATTGTCTGGAGTGCGGGATTATGGGATCCGTCCGATCCGAACAATTTATCTTGCTCGGCATATTTGTATCACTGGAGCAAGAAGGACGGAAAGAGCCTGATTGCCTCCAAGATCCAGGATGTTAACTATCTTATGGGCGAACAATTGAATATAGCCAAAGTGGGTATTTCGGCTCAGGACCCGGTTTATCATCCGACGGGCGATTCGGTTTACTTATACGCCACCTGGGTTCAGTTCGACAGCGCAGACATATCGGCGGATTTCACCAGCAACGGCGATCTATGGGGATGCGCCAGCAATACCGGCGGAGCTACCTGGAGCACGGTATATAACCTGACCAACACCAATACCAACGGTTGCAACCCGGGAGAATGTGTAAGCGAGGGTTGGCCATCGCAGGCAGCGAATATGTATAACGGCAATCTGCAATTGATGTATATTTGCGATTTGGATGCGGGTATCTGCGTTCACACTAGCGAATGGACGGATAACCCCGTGTATTATTATGAACTTCAAGGATGGCCAGTTGACCTTGCTCCTCGTGGTTCTTGGGCCATCAAATCACCAACCGCATGGACTAACCCCCCGCTGAAAGTCACCCCGGGCGGAACCCGAACCTTGATCTTTACGGTATCAAGCATCGGTAACGCCAACTTAATTTACACCGTATCCACCGACAATCCCTGCATCGAGTGCAACATCGGAGTTACAAGCCTGGTACCTCACGCATCCAACGATGTGACTGCGATCGTTCACGGCGATTTGACCGGTTGCAGCGGCACCTTCATCGACGGCAACATCATCCTTACCACCAATGAAGCGGGTAAATCAGTTTCATACATACCGGTTCAGGCAGTGGTGACGAATGATTATTATGAGTGTCCCAGAGATCCGGTAACTTACGATACCCTGGAGAACGGAGTTTTAAGCATGTACGTCAACGCTAACACTCAAGAATGGATTCATGATATCGGAACTTTTCCGGATACAGTGCATGATGTCTTCTTCAACGGCGGAGCTTTCGTAGCCACCACGGAAAGTAACGATACCCTGGTGGGCCGATATTATGGCACCAACGACGAGCATGCCCTGGCCCGAGAGTATCTGCATCTGAATGCCATGTATAACGATTTCTGGCTGGAGTACAGCTGGAACGTCTCCATCCATGATCTGAACCCACCGATAGACACCAAGTCGTGGTGGTTCGAGATTCTGCACGAGAACGTCTTCTTCAAGCCGACAGCTCCGGATGCTTTGAAGCATTGCGTGATCAAGTTCATTACCGTGGAGCGGCATGATCCGCCGGGCTGGTGGCCTTCTCATCCGGCATTTACCGGTTATGATGATACCTACATCGGTTCTTTCATGGACATAGATGCTCCTTATGACACCTGCTGCGGACAGAGCGCAAGAAACCGGGCAGGATACGACGCCACCAATAATATCGCCTGGACCAAAGGCTGGGATTACACCGGGGTACATCCCGAATACAACGATTACTATGCCGGAATGGCTCTGATTGCTGGTCGGCAAACCGGTGAGAGCACGGTGCCTTGCGGAACCTACAACGTGCGCAATGACAGCACGGTTTACAAGCGGAGTCCTTGGGGTTGGTACGACGGTGAGTTTTACCGGTATGCTTCGCTCAATGTACCCGGCACGATTTGGGATCCGGATTCGATCGTGGACCGTAGCCAGTTCGTAACTGCGCGCAAGATCGATGCGGGTAGTGAGGTGAACGCCAGAGCTTCCTTCACCCTGGTGGAAGCCGTAGGTACTACCGGACTAGCTAGCCTTCAGACCAGAGTGGCGGCTGCTCGCGTCTGGGTGGCAAGCAAACCCCTTATCCTGTGCGGAGATTTAGACAACTCCGGAAGCATTGATATAGGAGATATTGTTATCTTAATATGCTACCTCTACAAAGGTTGTCCTGGATCCGTTATCATTGGTCCTCCTAACCGTGCGGATTGCAACAGTAGTGGTGCGTTTGAGGTGGGTGATATCGTAACTATGATCTCTTACCTGTTTAAGAACGGACCCTCTCCGAAATGTCCGGGTGTCTGGTAATACCAAGGATCAAAAACTTATAAGGTTAAAAGAAAATATGATTTTCTCACCGTTGTTTACAAAGATTGGTTTGAGTGAAAGCTCTTTATTATAAATCCCTTTGAAAGGAGTAAAAAATGATAAAGAGACTGATAATAGTTTTCTTGCTGGCTGCTTTTGTTACCGGGGGTGCTATGGCGGC
>CAIVRH010000040.1 GCA_903908285.1 uncultured candidate division Zixibacteria bacterium | reverse complement strand
GCATCCTTTACCCAGGCAAAAAGCTAAAACACAAACCAATATCAAAGCAGAAGACCAAATCCTTTAATTCCTTTATCGAACCCAAGGAATCAGAGCTGGTAACCATGAATTACTGACATTTTAAATTTGCAGAAAACCTGAAATTCTTGATTTGCGTTGACATTGTGCAAAATTGTTGTTGATTAAATGAGATTCAATTGCCTATTTACTCTTGTGTTCACTTTTTTACTAAGTTTTACAGAATATAGTTATCTCAGGATATGCCCAAGAATAAAAACGAAATCATATCTTCAAAACCGATCATCGGAATCACCATGGGGGATCCGGCGGGAATTGGTCCGGAAGTGGTGATCAAAGCAGTAACCGATAACAGAATCAAACCCATCTGCCATCCCTTGATTTTTGGTTCCGAGCAGGTGATTCTTTCTGCTGCAAAAAGATTCACCCGAAAAGTGAGTATACGAAAGATCGGTAGAGTCGAAGACGCCAGGGAGTCCGGTGAAAGTATAAATGTGTTCGTTTCCACCGGATTGGATCATACCAAGATAAAAACGGGTAAAATCACACCCCTATCCGGAAAGATGGCGGCAGATTCGGTCTTTTGTGCTGCACAATTTGCCCTCTCTGGTCAGATAGATGCCCTGGTAACCGCTCCCTTATCCAAAAAAGGCCTTCAACTGGCCGGATATGATTTCCCCGGACATACCGAGCTTTTGGCATATCTTACCGGCACGGAGAAGTACGCCATGATGTTCGTGTCTGAAAGTTATAAGTTGGTTTTAGTAACCACTCATCTACCCCTCTCCCGGGTCGCTCAAACCCTTTCCCGGAAACTGATTTTGGAAAAACTAATGGTAACCCAAACCACTCTGCAGAAATACTTCGCAATTCCGGATCCGAAAATCGGGGTGTGCGCACTGAACCCGCACGGCGGTGAGGAGGGGATATTCGGTAATGAGGAAAAAAGATATATTCTCCCGGCCATAAAGACCGCTCAGCGGATGGGGATAAAAGCCTATGGACCATTCCCGGCAGATACTATTTATTCTCCCAGAATCGCTTGGGGGTTCGACTGCATCCTGGCAATGTATCACGACCAGGGATTGATACCTTTGAAAATGAGAGGATTGGGAGAAGCGGTGAACGTCACCATCGGTCTGCCCATAATTCGCACCTCGCCTGATTTCGGAACAGCTCTGAATATAGCCGGTAAGGGTCTGGCTGATCCCAAAGGAATGATTAATGCTATCCTTCAAGCGGTAAAATTAGTAAGAAAAACTAAGAGCTTTATCTAAAGTAGCTTGGATTAAAGCCGACCCAAAACACAAAGAGATCGATATACTGACGGGGGGTAATTCTCGGGGGGTTATTATTATCTTCACCTATCACCCCACCCGGAGAAACTTCAAACCAAACCTATTTACATTGCCCTCCTATTTTACAAAGACGAATTTTGTAGCCATCCGGCGGAGAATTTGTATCCTGCCGGCGTCCTGCCGGGGCACCTTGCGCTCTGTTTTTAGCCTGTTTAAGGAAACAAGTAATTCCCTGATATCAGGTTTCCTCGGTGGGAAGGAGCAAGATCGGTAAATAACGATTAATCCAGTTAGCCCGGAGAAAAAATCATGTTAACTGCGGTTAAAGTCCCAACCCAATTTGAGCCCATATTTCAGAAAGCTCAAGAATACGTAAGCAAATATTTCCGCGAAAAAAAAGAGGAACCGTCCAAAGGCACCATCGAGATATTCGGACAGCGCTATATTATGATAAGAGCCGCCTCCATGTCTTTCGACTTTTTTGAAACGGTTAGGAAATTGTACAAGGACAAAGGGGATGAAGAGGCGCTCAATGTTGCCCGCAGTCTTCTTTTCGACATAGCTCACGCTATCGGCAAGGCGGATGCAAAGAATTTTCACAAGAAAATGAAGCTTAAAAATCCCATCGAGAAGCTTTCCGCCGGGCCCATTCATTTTTCCCATACCGGATGGGCTTTCGTCGACATATTCCCCGAGTCCAATCCCACCCCGGATGAAAATTTCTACTTAATCTACGACCATCCCTTTTCGTTTGAATCCGATGCCTGGTTGAAATCGGGCAAGAAGAGCGATTTCCCGGTCTGCGTGATGAATGCGGGTTATTCCTCCGGCTGGTGTGAGGAAAGTTTCGGGGTAACATTGGTTGCATCGGAGATAACCTGCAAAGCCAAAGGGGATGATGTCTGCCGGTTCATCATGGCGCATCCTTCCAAGATAGAGAGTTTCCTGAAGGAATACTTAAAGAAAGAACCGGAATTTGCCAAGAAGGTCACCAAATATGAGATACCGAGTTTCTTTAAACGAAAACAAGTGGAGGAGGCTCTTCTTAAGGCTAACGACCAGTTGGAAATGCGGGTGCAGGAAAGGACGACCGAGCTGGTTAAGGCGATCCATGCATTGCGTTCTGAAATAGCGGAACGTAAGCATATGGAGGAAGCGTTAAGGGAGAGTGAAAAGAAGTATTCCACCATAGTGAATAAAGGAAACGACGGGATCGTTATAGTGCAGGATGGTCTGATAAGATTTGCCAATCCCACTATTGCTGCCATCAGTCATTCGACTCCGGAGGACCTAATTGGAAAGCCGTTCGTCGATTTCGTTTCTCCCGCACATAGGGATTTGCTGGCTGAAAGGTATAAACTGAGAATGTCCGGGGAGGAAACTCCAAGCATATATGAATCAGAAGGTGTTTCGACGGATGGCAAAACATCCATTGAGATAAATGCTTCTATAATCGAATATGAAGGTCGACCTGCACTCATGGCTATAATCAGAGACATAACCGAGCGCAAACTGGCAGAGGAACGACTGGCAAAGACGAACCAATGCTTTTTGAGTTTCGGAGCTGACCCGCTGGAGAACATCAACCGCCTTACCGCTCTTTGTGGAGAACTCATGGGAGCAACCTGTGCTTTGTATAATCGCCTGGAAAAGGGTATGCTCTGCTCCTGGGGACAATGGAATACTCCTCCGGGATACCTAACAGTGGACAAACCCGATGGTCATATCTGCTATGATGTAATCAAGCAGGATGGCAATCAGGTTTTCGTCGTCTCCCATCTTCCCCAAACCTCCTATGCCCACACCGATCCTAATGTAATGGCTTGCAAATTACAGACATATGTTGGGTATCCGGTCAAATTCGATGACACCAACGTCGGTTCATTGTGCATCGTTTACCAAAACGATTTTGTCCCCAGCCTCGAGGATAAGCGCCTTATCGGAATCATCGCTTCAGCCATCGGAGTGGAGGAAAAGCGCAAGTGGGCAGAGGAACAAATCCTCAAACAAAATGCTTTGTTGAGTGCTATCAATAAAGTGTTTCAAGAAACGTTGCGGGGTAAAAGCGAAGAAGAAGTTGCCGGCACTTGCCTTACTTTATTAGAAGCTTTGACCGAGAGCCAGTTCGGTTATATCGCAGAATTGAATCAGGCTGATCGTTTGGATACTATTGCCATCAGTAATCCCGGGTGGGATGCCTGCAAACTATCAGCTTCGGAAACTCCGTTGTTGATCAAGAACATGAAGGGGAAAGGATTCTCGGGAAGAATACTCCAGGAGGAGCAATCCCTGATTATTAATGATCCGTCCTCCTATCCCCATCGGCTCAATACTCTGGAAGGTCATCCTCCCTTAACCTCTCTTATGGGCATCCCGCTGAGACATGCAGGCGGGATCATCGGCCTGATCGTCTTGGCTAACAAGGCAGCGGGTTATGACCCCGCGGATCAGGAAATGGTAGAGACTTTGTCTGTAGCTATTGTAGAAGCGTTGATGCGTAAGCGGGCTGAAGAAAATCTCAAAAAGGCCAAAGAAGAAGCGGAGGAGGCAAACCGTTTGAAGAGTGAATTCTTGGCTAATATGAGCCACGAAATTCGCACCCCCATGAACGCTATAATTGGTATGACCGACATAACTTTGAACACTGAGTTGACCAACGAGCAGCATGAATACTTGAACATCGTCAAAGTGAGCTCTTATTCACTGTTGGGCTTATTGGACGACATTCTGGACCTTTCGAAAATAGAGGCCGGCCGGGTGGAGTTGGAGACCATAGATTTCGATTTGCGGGCTACCATCGAGAGCATAACCGACACTCTAGCTCCCCGAGCCTCCGACAAGGGGTTAGAATTGGTTTCCTGTATACACCATTCAGTCCCCCCGTTGTTACGGGGTGATCCGGGTAGGTTACGTCAAATCCTGATGAACCTGGGAGGAAATGCCATCAAATTCACGGAAAAAGGGGAGGTGGTGATCCGGGTGGAGATCCAGGAAGAAACCGAGGATAAGGCAAATTTGATTTTCTCCGTCACAGACACAGGCATAGGCATTCTTGAGGAAAAACAGAATAAGATTTTCGAGAGTTTCATTCAGGCGGATGGATCCACCACTCGGAAGTATGGAGGCACCGGATTAGGGTTGTCCATTTCCAAACGCTTGGTCGAGATGATGGGTGGCCAAATCGGAGTCGAGAGTCAACCAGGTAAAGGGAGCCATTTTTGGTTGACTGTTACCCTGGAAAAACAGAAAGACGACCAGGATTTTCGACTGTCTCCAGCTTGTTTGGATTTAAACCACAGAAGAATTTTGGTTGCTGACGACAACAAAATCAGCCGAACCGTTTTGGTTAAAACCCTAGATTCCTTGGGATGTTCCTGTTATGCAGTGGAAAATGGCACGCAAGCAATCGAGGTACTGAAGATGGCGGCCCAGACGGGTGAATCTTTTGATGTGGTGTTGTTGGATATGCAGATGCCGGAGAAAAACGGGGAGGAGACTCTACGGGCCATCCAGGGTGATCCGGAAATTAAAACCGTACCCGTAGTTATTCTCACTTCAGTTGGAGAACGAGGTGATGCGGCTCGACTTGAAGCATTGGGTTGTGCCGGATACCTCACAAAACCGGTCAAACAATCGCAATTGTTCGATACCATCACCACAATTTTGAGTCAGAAGAAAGATCCGGACAAGGGGAAAAAATCGCCTATTGTAACCCGACATACCATTGCCGAACAGAGATACCAAAAAGTTCGCATCCTGGTGGCAGAGGATAATCCCATGAATCAGAAGTTAGCCGTTACCCTCCTGAAAAAAGCCGGCTATGGGGTGGATGCAGTGGAAAATGGTCGGAAGGTTATCGAAGCTTTGAAACGATCCGCCTATGACTTGGTCTTAATGGATATTCAAATGCCGGAAATGGATGGCTTTGAAACCACCAGAATCATTCGCGAAATGGAACCCGAAGGTGAACACATTCCCATAATTGCCATGACCGCTTTTGCCATGAAAGGAGATCGGGAGAGGTGTCTCCAATCGGGGATGGACGAATACATCTCCAAGCCGGTAGATGCTCGCAATATATTCCAGGCCATTGAAAAGTGGGTTAAATCCTCCGCTCACCAAAGGGTGATGCCCCCCTACCAGACCGAGAGGGTTGAAGATACTTCCTTATGATGTTGGTGGGGAAAAAGGACTTCCGTTTGTTTTGACAAATTGATCACATCCGGGAATGAGAGAAGTGGCCGGAACCGACTGCCCAACCATGCAGCAGGTTACCTTTAGCCATCTATCAACAGGGGACGATATAAAGGTAAAGCTTAATTCTAAAGTGCTAAGACTTAAAGCCGATTTGTAATATATAAAGAGTATCAAAGCTACCCGATTGCTTTAAAAGTAACGTTTTTGTCCCCAAGAAAATATACTGTCGGAGAAGCGCAGTTTAACCATGTTTCTGGATTATGCTTACTGTAATTCCCAAGCGAGGAGGAGCGGTAAAACAGCAAAAGAGCTGCTGTAATCCGATCTTATGGAGTTAGTTTTAGCTTAAAGCAATCGGTATGAAGCTCAGCCTTAAAACTTAATCCGTTTAATATGCCGGAAAGGGGGTATGCCGTGGAAACTGAACAAAATAGATGGACCAAAGAAAAAGGATGGGAGCCAAAAGTACCGGGTCAATTAGGTGAGTCCGTGCAGCTGGTGCTGCTGTTTGGCAGCACTTCGATATTAAAAAAACAAAAATATATGGATGAGATTAGGAAGGTTTATCCGAAAGCTCATCTTTTTGGTTGCTCCACTGCCGGCGAAATTTATGGTACTCAAGTCTCTGATGATTCTCTGGTGGTAACTGCGGTTAACTTTGAACACACCCAGTTGGAGGGGGCTCAAATAAAAATATCGGAAATAGACAGTGGTTTTCAAGCCGGCGAACATCTGGCCCGATCCCTGGATAAGAATGGACTGGCACATGTTTTGGTGCTCTCGGACGGGCTCAAAATAAACGGAAGCGATCTGGTTAAGGGTTTGACCAAAAATCTGCCGGAGAAGGTCTCCGTTACCGGCGGATTGTCCGGGGATGGCGGGCGATTCGAGGAAACACTGGTTATGTTGGATAGTCCACCCAAGAAAGACACCATTGCGGTGATGGGTTTATATGGAAACCGGTTGAAAGTGGGTTACGGCTCCTTCGGAGGATGGGATGCATTTGGTCCCGATAGGCTGATAACCAAATCCAAGGGGAATGTGTTGTATGAGTTGGAAGGGGAATCGGCTTTGGAGTTGTACAAGAGGTATTTAGGTGAACATGCTCAAGGTCTGCCCGCCACCGGACTTCTGTTCCCGTTGAACCTTCGGACTAAGGAGGGAGAATCCGGAGTAGTTCGCACCATTCTGTCGGTGAGCGAGAAAGAACAAAGCTTGACCTTTGCCGGAGATGTGCCGGAGGGAGCGTATGTGCATTTGATGAAAGCCAATTTCGATCGTTTGATCGACGGCGCGGTGGATGCGGCTAAAACCAGTTACCAAGCTATAGGTTCAATCACACCGGACTTAGCCATTCTCATCAGCTGTGTCGGCAGAAAAATGGTGCTAAAGCAGAGAATCGAAGAAGAAGTCGAGGGGGTCCGGGAGGTGTTGGGCGATAAAGCAGTTTTAGCCGGATTTTATTCTTATGGCGAAATCTCGCCATCCATGCCCGGGTCTCCCTGTAAATTACATAATCAGACCATGACCATCACCACCTTGTCGGAAAGGTAGCCGTGGAACAAACGCATAGTTTATTAAAGCGCCAACTGAAGCGCCATCTGGGAAATTCGGATTCGATTCTCCAGGAATGGCGGGAATTCCTTGAAACGGTTAACACTGCCTATCAGGAATACGACGCTGACCGCCGCATGCTGGAAAGGTCCCTCGAGCTGAGTTCGCAAGAACTGCTTCAAAGGAATTCCGAGATGCGGGCGGTCTACCAAGCTTTCCCGGATCTATTCTTTCGGCTGGATGCGGATGGAACCATCCTGGAATACAAAGCCGGCAGTAATGTCGACTTATATTACCCCCAAGGGAAACTGGTAGGGAAACGAATCCAGGATATTCCGCTAAAAGATGTGGGAGGCAGATTTCAGGAAGCGATCGAACAGCTAAACCGGACCAATTCTCTGGTTATTATGGAGTACTCGATAACTATAAAAGACCACGAATCTTTCTATGAAGCCAGACTTCTGCCTCTGTTGGAAAACCAGATCATCGTAATTGTGAGGAACATCACGGAACGCAAGAAAGCGGAGAGTATGACCCGCATTCAACGTGATTTGGGGCTGGCGTTAAGCTCTACTCCTGGTTTGGATGAGGGTTTAAGACTATGCACGGAAGCAGCCATTAGTGCATCCCGGATGGACTCCGGCGGAGTTTATCTTGTCGATAAAATCACCGGGGCTTTGATTCTTAAGCACAGCATGGGTCTGTCGCCTGAATTTGTAAAGAGCGTATCCCTCTACGATGTAAATTCTGCCAGTGCCCGCTTGGCCATGCAGGGCAAGCCGGTCTATACCTCCTACCTGCATCTGGATGTTCCCTTGGATGAAGTAAGACTG
This sequence comes from uncultured candidate division Zixibacteria bacterium, assembly GCA_903908285.1. Taxonomy (GTDB): domain Bacteria; phylum Zixibacteria; class MSB-5A5; order MSB-5A5; family SM1-73; genus CAIVRH01. The sequence goes on along the minus strand of CAIVRH010000040.1, from coordinate 42,316 downwards.
GCTGAAAATTTACGCGCCGCTGCCATCGTCCCGATTAAGTATGAGGGAAAGGTGATTGCCTGTATGAATATGGCATCCCATGAATTTGATGAGGTGTCTGATACCGCCCGTAACGCGCTTGAACTGATCGCCGTTCAAATCGGCTCGGCGTTAGCCCGCTTGAAAGCGGAGGACGACCTGCAGAAAAGTGAAGCGAAGTATTCCACCATTGTGGAGAGCGGAAATGACGGGATTATCATCATCCAGGACCGCATTATAAAATTCGCTAACACCACCATGCTGTCTATACTTGGCTATCCCACCGAAGAGATAATAGGGAGGGATTTCGCCAATTTAGTTGCTCCGTTATATAAAGATTTGGTCATTGAAAGGTACAAACAAAGAATATCCGGAATTGAAGTTCCCAGTAGATATGAAGCGGAGTTGCTCTCGGGAAAAGGTCAACCTATACCGGTAGAAATTAGCGCTTCCTTAATTGAATATGAGGATAGACCGGCAGACCTGGTTATTATCCGAGATATCACCGAGCGCAAGCAGGCGAATGAAGCAGTACGGGAAAGCGAGGTACGCTATCGTTCTCTTTTTGAAAATATGCTGGATGGGTTTGCCTACTGCAAAATGCTGTATGATGATCAGAATCACCCGGTGGATTTCATCTATCTGGATGTCAACGAATCCTTTGAACGGTTGACCGGCCTTAAAAACGTGGTGGAAAAACGAGTAACCGAGGTGATTCCGGGAATCAGAGAAACAAATCCGGAATTGTTTGAGATCTACAGCCGGGTTGCTTTGAGCGGCAAATCCGAAGAATTCGAAATTGATTTAAAGCCATTAGGACGGTGGCTGTCCATCAAGGTTTTCAGTATGAGAAAGGAATATTGTGTAGCAATTTTTGATGATATCACCAAGCGCAAGCAGGCGGAGGAGGTGCTGCGCAAGAGCGAGATAAAGTACCGTAACCTCTTCGAGAAAGCCCGGGTGGGCATGTTCCGTAACCGTATCGATGGCTCGGAAATCCTTGAAGTAAACGAGGAGCTGACTAGGATCATGGGTTATTCCCGAGAAGAGCTGCTGGGCAAGCCGGCAACCATCTGGTGGGTTCATCCTGAACAGCGCAAGGAGATGATCTATTGCCTGAAACAAGAGGGATTTATTAGTGATTTCGAGTTCGATGCTCTCGCTAAGGATGGTTCGATAAGAACTGTCCTAGTCTCCCTCACCATGTACCCGAGCGAAGGGTACCTCGAGGGGTCATTCATAGACATTACCGAGCGCAAACGGGTAGAGGAAGCATTGAAACAAAGTGAGCAGAAATTACGAAGTGTCATTTATGGTTCCCCCATTCCTACATTTGTTATTGGAAACGATCACAAGGTTATCCTTTGGAACAGAGCTTTGGAGAAATGCACCGGATTAAAAGCAGAGGAAATCATCGGTACCAATCAACACTGGAAAGCGTTCTACGATAGAGAAAGGCCTTGTATGGCTGATCTCATGGTAGATGGCAGAATTGAAGAAATATCCCAATGGTATACCGGAAAATACAAGAAGTCGGAATTGGTGGAGGAGGGTTATGAAGCCACAGATTATTTCCCCTTGTTAGGCGAGGGTGGAAAGTGGCTTTATTTTACGGCTGTGGCAATCAAGGATACCCAAGGAAACCTGGTCGGTGCTATGGAGAAGCTGGAAGATATCACTGAACGGAGACGAGCCGAGGAAGCGCTTAAAGAAAGTGAGGAGAAATACCGGGATTTGGTGGATAATCAGGGTGAAGGGGTGGTTTCAGCGGATTTAGAAGAGCGAATTGTCTTTGCCAATCCAGCCGCAGATAGAATATTTGGCGTATCTCCCGGTGGCCTGATTGATAGAAATCTAAGCGAATTCACCGTACCGGAACAGTTTAACATCATCCAAGCGCAAACCGATAAACGGCGTGAAGGGATAAGAAGTTCATATGAGGTCGAAATCATCAGACCGGATGGAGAAAAACGTTTCGTTCTGATAACTGCTGCTCCACGCTACGACCGAAATGGGGCTTTTATCGGTACATTCGGAGTTTTTCGAGACAACACCGAGCGGAAGCAAGCAGAAGAGGAACTCCGTCAGACCCGTAACTATCTGGAAAATTTGCTCAATTATGCCAATGCTCCCATAATCTGTTGGGATTCGGAATTCAAGATTACCCGATTTAACCATGCTTTTGAGCATTTAACCAATTATAAAGCAGAAGAAGTTCTGGGAAAGGATTTAAGTATCTTATTCCCCCAAGTGACTCGGAAAGAATCATTGGATAAGATCTATCATACCTTGGACGGAGTATATTGGGAAGTGGTGGAGATTCCGATTCTTCGCAAAACTGGTGATACTCGGATAGTGCTTTGGAATTCAGCTAACGTCTATGCCGACGATGGAAAAACCCTCGTGGCTACCATAGCACAGGGACAGGACATCACCGAGCGAAAACAGGCAGAAAAGCAGCTGTACGAAAGTAAAGTACTGTTCCAAACCCTCTCCCAGATCTCGCCGGTGGGAATCTTCCGGGCAAATGCCCAGGGTAGTTATCTGTTCGTGAATCAGCGCTGGTGTGAGATTACCGGCATTACGGCAGAACAGGCTCAGGGTGAGGGTTGGATTAAGACCATACATCCGGAGGACCGGGAGTTTGTTAATAAGGAATGGAAGCGATGTACTGAGAGAGGAATACCATTTAAGTTAGAGTTTTACTTTCGACGTCCCGACGGTGTGCCCAGCTGGGTGCTGGGACAAGCTACGCCGGAAATTGCTCCCACCGGTGAAATTGCTGGTTTCGTGGGAACCATTACCGATATTACCGAGCGCAAGTGGATCGAGGAAACACTTAAAAAAGCCAAGGAAGAAGCCGAGGAAGCCAACCGGCTGAAAAGTGAGTTTTTGGCAAATATGAGCCACGAAATCCGTACCCCGATGAACGCGATCATTGGAATGACCGGCATAGCTCTGGATACGGAATTAAATACTGAGCAGCGGGAATATTTGAATATAGTCAAGGAAAGCTCCTATTCCCTGCTGAGATTATTGGATGATATCCTGGATCTGTCGAAGATTGAAGCCGGGCGGGTTGAACTGGAGAACATCGATTTTGATCTTCGGGTTATGGTCGAAGGGGTGACTGATACCTTAACCCCTAAAGCTTCTGCCAAGGGACTCGAATTGGCCTGTTCGATTCACCATACGGTTCCGACATTTCTGCAGGGTGATCCCGGCAGGTTGCGACAGGTGCTCATGAATCTGGGTGGAAACGCTATTAAATTTACTGAAGCAGGAGAAGTGGTTATCCAGCTAGAGTTGAAGGAAGAAACTGAAAAGCAAGCCACCCTTATTTTCTCGGTTACCGATACCGGAATCGGAATCTCCAAGGACAACACCTATAGAATATTTGAAAGCTTTACTCAGGCTGATGGTTCTACCACCCGCAGATATGGAGGTACGGGATTGGGCTTGTCCATCTCCAAGCATTTAGTAGAGTTGATGAAAGGACAGATCGGGGTGGAAAGTCATCCCGGCAAGGGAAGCCGTTTTTGGTTTACGGTTACCCTGGAAAAACAAAAAGAACCAAAAGAAGCTCTGCCGGTTGTTATCCGAGATTTGCACGGGTGCCGGATTCTGGTGATAGACGATAAACCTACTAATCGCCACATCCTGGTTGAGATGCTGGAGTCTTTCAAATGTGTCCCGCATGCAGTAGAAAGCAGCGCTGAAGCGATATCGGCATTGAAAAGCCAGCGGCTTGAGGAGGGATGCTACGATTTGATCTTGCTGGACTTGCAAATACTGGGGATGGGGGGAGAGGAGACTCTGCGGGCCATCCAGGCCGATCCGGAAACAAAAAATGTGCCGATGGTAATCCTAACCTCCATCGGAGAGCGGGGTGATGCCGCCCGGTTGGAAACACTGGGCTGTGCTGGATATCTTACTAAACCAGTTAAGCAATCACAATTATTCGATACCATCATCACCGTTTTAAACCGAAAGAAAGTTGAATCTAAGCTAGAACCAATACCATTGATTACCCGTCATACCCTCGCCGAGCAAAAGCGACAAAGGGTGCGCATATTGGTGGCGGAAGACAATCCCATGAACCTGAAATTAGCGGTTACTCTGCTTAAAAGAGCAGGTTTTACCGTAGATCCGGTGGAGAATGGTCGATTGGCGGTGGAAGCTTTAAAGCAAGTTCCTTACGATCTAATCTTCATGGATGTGCAGATGCCGGAAATGGATGGATTTGAAGCTACCCGGTTAATCCGGAAAATGGAAAAAGAAGAAAAACACACACCCATAATTGCTATGACCGCTCACGCCATGAAAGGTGATCGGGAAAGATGCCTTAAGGCCGGGATGGACGACTACATTTCCAAGCCCATCGAGCCCCAAGTGATGATCGACACCATAGAAAAGTGGATTAAATCATCCCGTCGTAAACAGATTCCCTCGCCTGAAGCCTCATCCCCAAACAACCGCCATTCACCGATTCTTCCGCTAGATATTAAGTCTGTTCTTCAGCGGGTGAACGGTGATAGAGAATTACTGACTGAGATGCTCGAGGAGTTCATGAATTACTTGCCCGAGCAAATAGATAAGCTAAGGACAGCCGTCCGTCAAGGCGATTTTCAGTTGGTGGAAAGAGAATCGCACAGCCTGAAAGGTGCATCCGGAAATCTTGGTGCAAAAAGGATAGTAGATTTGGCATCTAGCCTGGAGCTTTTAGGCAGAGCAAATGACCTCTCCGATGCCGGTGAAATAATCGATAAGCTAAAGAAGGAATTCGAAAACTTAAAACAATATATACCTCCCTTAATAAAGGTGAAAAGCAGTTTATAACTTCTGACACACGTCCCCACATTAGTATTGTTCACATCCGTACCGTTCCCAAAGAAAGCTTGATATCAAGAGCTTAAGTCCCCACGGCTCCGTAAAAGAGAATCCAAAATATAAAAGTGACCGGATTTTCTCAAATTTTTGTGCTTTTGTCTTTAACCCATGGAGAGCTGTTATGAAATCTATATGTATTTCATGCGGGTTAATATTCCTCAGCCTATGTCTTCTCCCTCATTGGGGAGTTGCCCAAGAATCTGTTCAGAATCCGGCAGAACTATCCTTAGATTCATTGTTGAATATCGATATCAGCACCGCCGCCAAATATGAACAGCGCACTGGGGATGCTCCTGCTTCCGTTACCATTATCACCTCTCAAGATATCCAGCGCTATGGTTACAGAACATTGGAAGACGTGCTCAACCAGGTTCGAGGATTTTATATCAGCAACGATCGGAACTACAGCTATCTGGGGGTGCGTGGATTCAGCCGGCCCACCGATTATAATGACCGGGTATTGCTTTTGCTCAACGGGCACACTCTCAATGAAAATTTCTATGGTCAGGCGGCCATTGGAACGGAACTGGGTTTGGATTTGGCGGCAATTGAAAGGATAGAGATTGTGCGGGGACCTGGTTCTGCCCTATATGGAACCAATGCCATGTTTGCGGTGATCAATCTCATCACCAAAAAGGGAAATACCGTGGATGGACTGGCTCTGGCAGCAGAAACCGGCAGTTATGGCAGGTTTGGCGGGTCTGCCTTGTTCGGAAAGGAGTTGAATAATGGCTTGGATATACTTATCTCCGGCCTTTGGGGCGACATCAAAGGTCACAATTTATACTTCGAAGAATTCGATGACCCTTCCACCCATAATGGTATAGCGGAAAATCTGGATTGGGATAAGTATTATGGGATTCTGACTACCATCCACTACCGCGACTTTACCGCGGAGGGGATGGTGGCCTCCCGGAAGAAGGGAGTTCCAACCGCGTCCTGGGAGATGAGCTTCAATGATGATGCCGCAAAAACCTTGGATAATCGCAGGTTCATCCAACTCCAGTATGACCACAAAATCAGTGGGGATAAGAGCATCATGTTACGGTCATACTATGACCATTATAACTTTAAGGGATGGTATCCGGCTGATACGTTTACCTGGGATTCTGATGACGGCAACTGGATAGGAACCGAGTTAAAGTTTCAGTGGGACATAAAGTCCAATGACCGGCTGACTCTCGGCAGTGAGTATCAAAAACACCTTCGTGCGGACTACCGGTATTGGAGTCGGGATGTAACTTATTTTTTCAAAGATTTTCCTTACAACACTTTTTCCCTTTACTTTCAAAATGAGTTTCAAGCCAAAGAGAATTTATCATTGATCCTGGGAATCCGGAGAGATGAAAACTCAACCACCACCGGCTTCACTGCTCCCCGAGGTGCAATTATTTATAATCCTATCAAAACCGGTACGCTCAAACTTCTGTATGGCCAGGCTTACCGGGCACCCAACCTCTATGAGGTTGATTTCGAAGATCTGCCTTCAGGATATAAGAGTAATCCCACCCTAAAACCGGAGAAAATTGTAACTGCGGAAGTGGGGTGGGAACAACGCATTTCCAGCGAAATTTATGGGATCATGTCTCTTTATGACTATCGATTGACAAATTTGATTGATCAGACCATCGATCCGGCAGATTCGTTATTCCAGTTTCAAAATCTTAACCGGGTAAAAGCCTATGGATTGGGCTTGGAGTTGAATGCTCATTTGAAATCGGGTCTCTCCGGATATGCCATCTACAACTATCAAAAAGCCGAGGATGTTGAAACCAAGAAAGAGTTGACTAATTCACCCCGCCATATCTTTAAGCTCGGGTTATCTATTCCATTGATCAATCGCTTTTATGCATCCCCCCAATGGCTCTACGAAACCGAACGCATCACCGTCTATGGAACCAAAACCGATCCTTACCTTTTAACTAATGTTAATTTTACCAGCAAATTACTGTTTAATCATATTCGGGCATCCTTTCTGGTAAAAAATCTATTTGCTGTTGAATACAGACTGCCCGGTGGGTATGAGCATAAGGAAGACGCTTTAACCCAAAATGGGCGGAATTTTATCGTTAAGTTGGAATATGAATTATAGCCCGAATAGACAAAAATTATCATTGGGGAAATCAAGATATGTCGGCTTAAATCATCGAGCGGAATAAAAAGCCATTCTAACCCCATAGAACATAAAAGAACATGAAAAATATCGGTTCGGTAATCATCATTATAATCCTGGGGTTAACCATCCTTTGGGCTGAGGAGATGCCTGTTCCGGTGGATTTGCAATACTCCCTCTTTTTGAAAATATTGACATTCGACCGGAACTTGAAAGCCCGGGTGGGAGAGGAAATCGTTGTGGGCATTGTTTATCAAAAGAATTTCCGGGAGTCCAATAGCGTAAAAGAGGAATTCACTAAAGTAATGGATGAATCCCCCATTCAGAAAATTGAAGATATTCCGATTCGCCAAGTCCCCGTAAATCTGAACGACACCGACTTGGACAGCGCAGTCTCACAAATGAAGATAGATATTCTTTACATCACCCCTCTGCGGGCGGTGAAGATCGAAGATATAACCAAGGTTAGTCGGATCAAACAATTAACCACCTTGACCGGTGTGCCCGATTATGTGGAATCCGGTTTGGCTGTGGGCATTGGGACCAAAGGCGATAAGCCGCTAATCATCGTTAATCTGCCCGCTGCGAAAAAAGAAGGGGCAGATTTCAGCTCGCAGTTGCTCCAATTGGCCAAAGTTATAAGATAAATCAGAAAAGGTTAAGCCATGAGTTTGTTCTCCAATCATTCATCGAAGAGACGGTTTTCTACCATCCGAATGAAGCTGGGTATTACCATTACCCTTTTGATCGGTGTCATATCCATTTTCATCTCGATTTACTTCCCTGCCAGACAACAAAAACAGGCGCTGGATGCCATGGACGCCAAAGCCTACAGCATTGCCCGCATGACAGCTTTCAGTCTCAGTTCCGCCTTGTATTTTGAGGATATTGCCGGCATCGATGAAGCATTGGAAGGGGCCAAGCAAAACCGGGATCTGGTCTATATCGTGGTTCTAAACGATTCCGGACGCGTGCTTTCCGGTATCAATGAGGATAAGACAGAACCTCAGGATTTCGCTCTGTCTAATACCTATCCTCATATATCCCCGGATGGCAAGATTTATGAAGTGATGACTCCCATCCTCATAAAAGGTAAGCAAATCGGGCGACTCTATTTGGGACTTTCTCTTGAAGAATTGAGGTCCGAGGTGGCAAAAAGCCGAGCTACCATCGTTCTGGTCAGTCTCCTGATATTCCTGGTTGGTATAAATGTGGTATTCGGCATCAGCGCCATCTTCACCCGGCCTTTGAGCCGGATGGTGGAAACAGTCAGGCAAATCTCAAAAGGGGATCTGTCACAGCGGGCGATTATCACTTCTCGAGACGAGGTGGGGCTTTTAGCCCGGTCATTTAACTTGATGGTAGATAATCTGGAATCGACCTATAGCAAACTGGAAAATATAAATCAAAATCTGGAGAAGCGGGTTGAAGAACGGATCAAGGATCTACAAAAGGAAGTAGAAGAACGCAAGAGAACAGCAGAAGCATTACAGCAGCAGCAGCAGGAACAGCAGATTCTGCTCGACCATATACCCGCCATGATATTCTACAAAGATGCCCAGAATCGATTTATTCGGGTAAACCGAACCCTTGCTGAGACTACCGGTATGCCCATAGAGAGAATCGAAGGAAAACCTTGCGACGAGGTCTTTCCCGCTCAATCCCAAGAATACTGGCAGGATGATCAGGAGGTAATAGAATCAGGTCAACCCAAAAGAAACATAATCGAACCTTTGGAAACTGCAAACGGAATAAGATGGCTGCAGACGGATAAGATTCCCAACCGGGACGAAAAGGGAAATATTATCGGTATAGTGGGCTTTTCGGTGGACATCACCGAGCGAAAACAGATGGAGGAGAAACTGCAGGAATCCGAAGAAAAATTCAGGACTATTTTCGATAGCACCAGCGACGGGATGTTTCTGATCGATTTGGAGGCCAAAACCTTCTCCATCTGCAATAAGAGCTGTTTACAAATGTTGGGCTATACTATGGAAGAATTTGTAAATCTTGCCATTGAAGATTTACATTTCCGGGAAGATATCCCTTTTATATATGCCCAGCTTGAGGAATTCATAAAAGGGGGAAAAGGGATAAGTCATGATATCAGGTTCAAGCGGAAAGACGGAAGCATATTTTTTACCGATCTCAGCCCGACCCTGCTAATACTGGGCGGGAAAAGATTTGTGTTGGTTGCCATAAAAGACACTACCGAGCGAAAACAGGCGGAGGAAGCCTTAAAAGAGAGCGAGGAGAAATACCGAACCCTGCTCGAGACGACTGACACGGGATTTTGTATAATGGATGCGCAAGGCAACATCTTGGATACCAACCCCGAATATGTGAGATTATCCGGGCATTCCACTCTGGAGGAGATACTGGGAAGAAGTGTTATAGAGTGGACCGCGAAGTATGATCTGGAAAGAAATGCAGTAGAAGTGAATAAATGCATACAACAGGGATATGTGCGAAATTTGGAAATTGACTATGTGGATAAAACCGATAAAGCCACACCGATTGAAATCAATGCCACGGTGATTCAAACTGAAAAAGGTCCGAGAATATTGACCTTATGCAGAGACATTACAGTACGGAGACAGACCGAGGAAGATTTAAAAAAGAGCGAAGAGAAATATCGCACCCTGATCGAAAACCAGGGTGAAGGCGTAGCTTTAGCAGACACAAATGAAAAGTTTGTCTTTGCCAACCCGGCAGCAGATAGGATATTTGGGGTCTCACCTGGTGGTCTTATTGGCCGCAGTATAAGTGAATTCACTACACCGGAGCAATTTGCGAACATTCAAGAACAAACAAAAAATCGTCGTACGGGAGTGAAAAATTCTTATGAAGCTGAAATACTAAGTCTGGACGGAGTAAAACGCTTTCTCCTGATAACCGGAGCTCCTCACTATGATCTAAATGGAATCTTTGATGGCACGTTTGGTGTATTAAGAGACATCACCGATCGCAAACAAGCGGAGGAAGAACTGTTAGAGTCGGAGAAGAAGTATCGTGATTTGGTGGAAAACATCGGGGATGTCATCTATTCCTCCGATTCGGAAGGGAAACTGACTTATGTCAGTCCGGCAATCAAATCGCTGGCTGGTTATGATCCTCAGGAATTGATGGGTCAGGTTTTCCTTAGACTTGTTCATCCGGATGATCTGCCCAGAGTGATGCAGGAAATACAAAAGATACAAAAAGGGAATCACATAAGAAGCGAAGTCCGGATTTTCAAAAAATCCGGCGAGATTCGCTGGATAAGCGCTTCCAACCGCCCAGTGTTTGAAAAGGACGAGTTCATCGGATTGCAAGGGATTTTGACCGACATTACCGAGCGCAAGCAGGCAGAGGATGAGCTAAAAAACCGGGAGTCTTTCCTGGAAACGATTATTGATAATATCCCCAATATGCTGTTTGTCAAAGATGCCCAGGAACTTCGATTTGTGCGTTTCAATAAAGCCGGAGAAGATCTTTTGGGCTACTCCAGAAACGACATGATCGGCAAAAGTGATCATGATTTTTTCCCGAAAGACGAGGCTGATTCTTTCACCAATAAAGACAAAGATGTTTTGGCAAAAAAGAATCTCATTGATATCCCCGAAGAACTGATACAAACAAAGCATCGAGGTAAGAGATTACTCCATACCAGAAAGATACCTATTCTCGATGAATATGGCAACCCGCAATATCTATTGGGAATTTCAGAAGACATCACCGAGCGCAAGCGGGCTGAGGAGGAACTCAGGCAGGCTAAAGAGAAAGCCGAAGAATCCAACCGGCTCAAGAGCGAATTCCTGGCAAACATGAGCCATGAGATCAGAACCCCCATGAATGCAGTCATCGGCATGACTGGAATCACCTTGGATACAAATTTAACCAGCGAACAAAGAGAGTATCTGGACATAGTTAAAGAAAGCGCTTACGCCCTTTTAGGGCTTTTGGACGACATTTTGGATTTTTCAAAAATTGAGGCAGGCAAGGTAGATCTTGAAACTATCGATTTTGATTTACGCACGGTGATGGAGGGAGTGGCGGATACATTGTCGCATCGTGCTTCCACCAAGGGAGTGGAGTTGGCTTATTCGATTCACCGGGAGGTTCCGGTTTTCCTGCGGGGCGATCCGGTAAGGCTGCGGCAAATCCTGATGAATCTGGGAGGAAACGCCATCAAATTTACCGAGAAAGGGGAGGTGGTTATTCGATCCGAGCTTAAAGAAGAAACGAACAATTCCGCCACCATTCTTTTCTCGGTTACCGATACCGGAATTGGTATACCGCTAGATAAACAAACCAGCATTTTTGAAAGCTTCACCCAATTAGATGGTTCCACCACCCGCAAATACGGAGGGACCGGCTTGGGTTTATCTATCTCCAAGCGACTGGTGGAACTGATGGGGGGGCATATCGGTGTAGAAAGCCAGCCGGGAGCAGGAAGCCGTTTCTGGTTTACCGTCACCCTAGAAAAACAGAAAGAACCAAAGAAAGTTCCTTCCTTAATTCCCTTCAATCTGCAGGAAAAAAGAACCCTGATAGTAGACGATAACCAGACTAATAGAACCATCTTAGTCAAGATGTTGGAATCGTTTGGATGCACGCCAGAAGCGGTGAAAAGTGGAACCGAGGCGCTCTCGGCACTGAAGAAAGGTGTTCGCCAAAAAAGACCTTACCATTTGGTATTATTGGATATGCGAATGCCCGGGATGGATGGGGAACAAACTTTGCTTGCTATCAAGAAAGATCCGAAGATCAAGGACGTGAGCGTAATCGTCCTAACCTCTCTGGGAGTGCGGGGAGAGGTCGCCCGACTGGAGGCTTCGGGTTGTGCCGGTTACCTCTTGAAACCGGTCAAACAATCCCAATTATTTGATACCATCATCACCGTCTTGGGGCAAGAAAAAGTAAAAAGAGAAGGAGAAGTCATGCCTATCGTTACCAGACATATAATGGCCGAACCGAAGTTTAAGAATACCCATATACTGGTGGCAGAAGATAATCCTATGAACATGAAATTAGCGGTTACACTTCTTAACCGAGCGGGCTTTTCCGTGGATGCGGTGGAAAACGGAAAGCTGGCCATAGTTGCTTTAAAGAAAACAGTATACGATCTGGTCTTCATGGATGTCCAGATGCCGGAAATGGACGGAATTGAAGCCACCAAGATAATTCGAGAGATGGAAGGTGAGGAAAAACATACGCCGATTATTGCCATGACCGCTCATGCCATGAAAGGAGATCGGGAAAGGTGCCTTAAGGCAGGAATGGATGATTATGTCTCCAAACCCATAGAACCGCAAGAGATGTTTAAAGTAATAGAAAAATGGACTAAACTTTCAGGTAAAAAAGGAAGGACACTGCCCGAAGACAGATCTGAGAAAAAGAAGGATATCATGGATATACCCTTAGACATGGAAACGACTCTTAGGCGATTTGACGGAGACAAAGACTTTTTCAGGGAAATGATGTTGGAGTTTTTAGAGTATGTGCCCAAACAGTTACAGATACTGAATGAAGCGGTGAAAAAAGGTGATGCCAAGTTGGTGGAAAGAGAATCTCACAGCCTTAAAGGGGCAGCCGGTAATATGGGTGCAAATGCTTTGGTTGAATGGGCAAACCAATTAGAGCTTTTAGGAAGGAAGTTTGATCTCGACAGCGCTAAAAAGCTGATGGAAAACCTAAAAACTGACACTGAAAGACTTAAGATGTATGTTGAAGAGATGTTGGGTGAAGTGACAACAATTAAAACCCAAATTTAGTCCATCGGAGCAAAGATATGAAAAGTTTCATCTCCCATATACTCAGTATGATCAAACAGGCTCGATTAAGACGATCCTTGATAACAGGTGAGTTTTTCTCTCTGCGAAAAAAGACATTACTCATTTTCAGCTTGACTATACTATGCTTAATCGGAATCATGTATGCGACTTCCCGGGTGATCTTGCTGAAGAGCTACGCTCGGCTTGAGGAAGAGCATACTCGACAAAACGTAAAAAGAGTATCCTCGTTTCTGTCGGAGGAGTCGACCCAATTGGACCGAGTAGTTTTCGACTGGTCTTCGTGGAATGAAACCTATGCTTTCATACAAGGCAAAAATCCTGATTATGTTAAGAGCAATCTGGTAAACTACACTTTCGCCAATCTGCGACTCAATCTGCTGCTCTTTATCAATTCCACCGGTGAGATCGTCTATGAAAAAGGTTATGACCTGGAACAGAACAAAGAGTTCACCATCCCCTCAATTCTTGCCTCACGTTTAAAAGCCACCGGTTATCAGGCAAGAAATCCAAATGAGGAAAGCTGTATAAAGGGAGTGTTATTACAAAGCGACAGCACTATATTTATATCGTCACGTCCGATATTGACCAGCGAAGACAAAGGTCCAGCCATGGGGACGGTGATTTTTGGCCGGTATTTAAACTCCCGAGAAGTAGAGCGGATGCAGAAAGCTACCCAGCTCTCTTTGATTACTCGTCCATTTAATGATGTCAATTTACCGGGTGATTTCCAAGCGATAAAACATTCTCTGCTTAAAAACAATCTCATCTATGTTCAACCTTTAAGCGCTGACTCAATCGCTGGCTACGCCTTAATCAAAGACATCTATGATGATCCTGCCCTGATACTAAAGGTGGATATGCCCAGGGACATCTATGAACAAGGTCGGAGAAGTATCTCTTATTCTATCTTATCGCTATTAGTGGTGAGATTAGCCCTGGGGGGTATAGCATTCTACCTTCTGGAAAAGCAGGTCCTTTCTCGTTTAGCTCATTTCACTCGAAGCGTCACCAACATCGGCACCAGCGGCGATCTCTCAAAGCGAGTTCCGGAAACCGGCAAAGACGAGCTATTTACCCTGGCTGGTGCAATTAACGGAATGCTTCTAGCACTGGAGCATTCAGAAAAAACGTTGCAAAAACATCGGGACCACCTGGAGGAATTAGTCGGTGAACGCACTGCTCAGCTTACTGCGAGTAACGAACAGCTTCAACAGGAGATCATCGAAAAAAAGGAAGCCGAGGAGGCGATGCGAGAGGCAAAGGAGCAGGCTGAGGAGACCAACCAACTTAAAAGCGAATTTTTGGCCAACATGAGCCACGAGATTCGCACCCCCATGAACGCTATCATCGGCATGACCTGCATAGCTTTGGATACCGACTTAACCGACGAACAACAAGAATACTTGAGTATTGTAAAGAAGAGCGGATATGCGCTTCTGGGACTCATTGATGATATCCTTGACCTTTCAAAAATAGAGGCGGGTCGAGTCGAACTTGAGACTATCGATTTTGATTTACGTGCTGCTGTCGAAGACGTGATTGATGCATTAGCCCCTCGAGCTTCCGCTAAGGGACTGGAATTGGCTTATCTGATACATGATCAAGTTCCATCCCAGCTTCGTGGTGATCCTATTCGATTACGGCAAATCTTGATGAACCTGGGAGGGAACGCCATTAAGTTCACTGAAAAAGGGGAAGTGGTAATTCGAGTGGAGCTTCAGGAAGAGATAGAAAAGCGGGCAACCCTCCTTTTTTCTGTCACAGACACAGGAATTGGCATCCCCAAAGACAAGCAGAAGAAGATCTTTGAAAACTTCACCCAGGCGGACGGTTCCACCACCCGCAAATATGGTGGAACGGGGTTGGGTTTGTCCATATCTAAACAGTTGGTTGAATTGATGGGTGGCCAAAATGGAGTCGAGAGCCAACCCGGGAAATGGAGTCGCTTCTGGTTTACGGTTAAATTGGAGAAACAAATAGAACTTAAGGAAGCTCTCCCGGTTGTAATACAGGATTGCCGGATATTGGTCGTAGACGATAACCAGACTAATCGAACAATTTTAGGCAAGATGCTGGAGTCTTTTAAATGTTCTTCTCAAGCGGTGGAAAGCGGCATGGAAGCACTTCGGATATTAAAAGGTAAAGGTCTCGGGGAAAAAGGCTTCGATTTGGTTTTACTGGACATGCAGATGCTGGGGATGGATGGAGAGGAAACTTTGCATGCCATCAAGGGTGATCAGGAAATCAAAAATGTGCCGGTAATTATTCTCACATCCATTGGAGAGCGTGGAGATGTCGCCCGGTTGGAGGGTTTAGGCTGTGCTGGATACCTGACCAAACCGATTAAACAGTCCCAATTATTTGATATCATCATTACCGTCCTGAGTCAAGATAAAGTAAAAGGAGAAGTCATGCCCATTGTTACCAAACATATAATAGCTGAACCAAAGTTTAAGAATACCCATATACTGGTGGCAGAGGATAATCCTATGAACATGAAATTAGCGGTCACCCTCTTAAACCGAGCGGGCTTTTCCGTGGATGCGGTGGAAAACGGAAAGATGGCCATAGATGCTTTAAAGAAAACCGCCTATGATCTAGTCCTTATGGATGTCCAGATGCCACAGATGGATGGTTTTGAAGCTACCAGGATAATTCGGGAGATGGAAGGCGAGGAAAAGCATACACCTATTATTGCCATGACTGCCCATGCTATGAAAGGGGATCGGGAAAGGTGTTTAAAAGCAGGCATGGACGATTATATCTCAAAGCCTATAGAACCACAGGAGATGTTTAAAGTAATAGAAAAATGGACTAAACCTTCAGATAAAAAAGAAAGAATATTCCCGGTAGGCAAATACCAGGAAGAGGAGCATATTATGGATATTCCTATAGACCTGGAAACGACTCTTAAGCGGTTTGATGGAGACAAAGGCTTTTTCAAGGAAATGGTGTTGGAGTTTTTAAGCTATGTACCTAAGCAGCTAGAGATACTGAATGAAGCGGTGAAAAAAAGTGATGCTAAGTTGGTGGAAAGGGAAGCGCATAGCATAAAAGGCTCAGCCGGTAATTTAGGCGCCAAAGATCTGGCAGACTCTGCCTCAAAGCTGGAGCTTCTAGGACGAGATGGTGACTTATCTGGTGCATTGGAGTTAATCGAGCATTTAAAAATTGATTTGAAACGTGTGGAAGATTTTGTGCCAGATTTGTTTAAAGTAGAAACCGCTTTAAAGTCTTAGGATTTACTTTCCTTCTTTATATGTATAATCCTGTTGGAGTGGTGGGACGAAACCTATCTAGCGTGCTCATAAATAGTCCCGGCAAATGTTAGCAAAATCTTCAGCCAGTCTACAAACACCTTTATCCCTATAAGTTCATATTCCAAGACACCGGTTAAAGATGTGTCGGGTAGCAGTTCGGTATTTCCAAGCCCCTTCTCCCCTTTCAGTCCAGCTTCTCATACTGAGAGATACTTCATTCCGAACTGGCTAAGTCTGATACAGCACCAAGAAAGCGCTCGCTTTAAATTTAAACCACTACCCCGACCACGAAAGACTGTCTGATTCCCGGATTTGGCATCCAAAATAACACCGCTAAAATCATGGAAACAATATCTAAAGCACGCGAATTCAAAGCCGACCTAAATCTAATAGGGACAAATTGCAACTGTAAACTGCTGCTTCTCTAAAGAAAAGTATTTATCCGGATAATGGAGGAATATAGGATCTGGCTATAATGATTTATTGGATGAAGTTGGCAAGGTAAAAGCTCAAATAATAAAAAACCCGATACTGTCTGACAGGAAAGCCGTCCCATGAGAAACAAAAGTAATGAAGATAAGATCATATGGAAGAAAATGTTACAAATTGGGATAGGACTGGGGGCACTCCTTTGGATCATTCAATCTGCCGTAAATGTCTATATCTTTGGCCGGGGTAGTCTGTTGGAAGAAATATTCACTTTGAATCGGCACGAAGTCTGGATGCGCTCATTGGCTCTCAGTATTCTTATCATGTTCAGTATTTATGCCCAAGGGGTAGTCTCGCGGCGCAAGAAAGCAGAGAAGGCGCTCCGGGAGAGCGAAGAAAAGTTCAGAAACTTGGCGGAGCAATCGCCCAACATGATTTTTCTCAATAGAAAAGGCAGGGTGATATACGCTAATAGGCAAAGTGAACAGATTATGGGATACCAAAGGGAAGAATATTACGCTCCCGATTTTGATTACTTAAGATTAACCTCCCCGCAGTATGTAGACCTGCTAAAAACAAATTTCACCAGACATATGAGCGGAGAGGAAGTCGCTCCCATTGAGTATGAGCTGATCACCAAGGATGGGGAAAAAATAGATGCGATCTTGACCTCAAAATTGATTGACTACGAGGGAGAACCAGCAATTCTTGGAATAGTGACCGACATCACTGAGCGCAAGCGTGTGGAAAAAGCGCTGCTTGAGGCAAAAAAACAGGCGGAAGAAGCCAACCGGCTGAAAAGCGAATTTTTGGCAAATATGAGCCACGAGATCCGCACCCCCATGAATGCGGTTATCGGTATGACCGGGATAACCTTGGATACCAACCTGACCAATGAGCAAAGAGAATATTTGAATATAGTGAAAGAAAGCGCCTACACCCTCTTGGGGCTTTTGGATGATATCCTGGATTTTTCCAAGATTGAGGCGGGTAAGATCGAGTTGGAGACCATCGATTTTGATTTGCGCACGGTGGTGGAAGGAATTACCGATACTTTGTCTCACCGGGCTTCCACTAAAGGACTGGAGCTGGCTTATCTCATCCATCCCGAAGTCCCGGTATTCCTGCGGGGTGACCCGGTCAGGCTACGACAAATCCTGATGAATCTGGGAGGGAATGCCGTCAAGTATACGGAGAAAGGGGAGGTAGTGATACAAGTGGAGCTTCAGGAGGAAACTTCGGATCGGGTTAATGTCCTGTTCTCGGTTACAGATACAGGTATAGGTATTCCGGATGACAATCAAACTAAAATCTTCGAGAGCTTCACCCAGGTGGATGGTTCCACCACCCGTAAATACGGGGGTACCGGATTAGGTTTGTCCATATCCAAACGCTTGGTAGAGTTACTCAATGGTCAAATTGGGGTGGAGAGCCGGTTAACCCAGGGGAGCCGTTTCTGGTTTACTGTCACTTTGGAAAAACAAAAAGAAGTCCGGACCATTCCGCCGTCAATTCCGATTGATCTGCACGAAAAACGAATGTTGGTAGTGGACGATAACCGGACCAATCGAACCATTCTTATCAAGATGTTGGAATCGTTTGGATGCTCACCCCAAGCAGTTGAAAGCGGAGCGGAAGCGCTTGGAATACTGGATAATGCGGCTGGCCAGAATAAACCTTTCGACTTGGTGTTATTGGATATGCGTATGCCCGAGATGGACGGGGAACAAACTCTGCGGGCTATCAAGAAAGACCCGAGAATCAAGGATGTGACGGTAATCGTCCTTACCTCTGTAGGGGTGCGGGGGGAAGTCGCCCGTTTGGAGGCTTTGGGTTGCGAAGGATATCTGCTGAAGCCGGCCAAGCAATCCCAATTATTTGATACCATCATAACCGTCTTAGGCCAGAAGAAAGAAACCGTCAAACCGGAACCCGTTCCGATAGTTACCCGGCATTTTGTCGCGGAACAAAAACTAAGACAGGTTCGGATACTCGTGGCTGAAGATAATCCGATGAACCAGAAATTAGCTCTTGCCCTGCTCACCCGAGCAGGTTATCCGGCCGAAGCCATGGATAACGGAAGGATGGTAATTGAAGCCTTGAAGAAAAACCCCTGCGATTTGATCTTCATGGATGTCCAGATGCCGGAGATGGACGGTTTCGAAGCCACCCGGATCATTCGGGAGATGGAAGGTGAGGGAAAGCACACACCCATCGTTGCCATGACCGCCCATGCCATGAAAGGGGACCGGGAAAGGTGTTTGAAAGCGGGCATGGATGATTATATCTCCAAGCCCATAGAGCCGAAAGAAATGTTCTCCGCTATAGAAAAGTGGATTAAACCAACCGAAAAAAAAGAAGGGACCTTACCGGTAAACAAATCTAAAAAGGGTGATCCGACGAATGATATCCCCTTGGAAATGGAAAATACCCTTAAAAGATTCGATGGAGATAAAGAATTTTTCAATGAGTTGATGCTGGAGTTCTTAGACACTGTACCCAATCAGTTGCAGATATTAAATGAAGCTGTGAAACAGGGCGATGCCAAGTTGATAGAAAGGGTGGCGCATGGCATTAAAGGTGCAGCTGGCAATCTGGGTGCCAAAAACCTGGCTGACTCAGCTTTAAAGCTGGAGCTTCTGGGGCGTACGGGCAACCTGGAAAATGCCGAGAAGTTAATTGTAGAATTAATGGACGAAATGAAATGCGTTAAAGATTATGTCCATCAATCACTGGGGATGGAAACTGCTGAAAAATTCTAGGATCTTTCCTTAAGTTGAGCTGTCCATTTGGAGCGACAGCCAAAATTTAAAAAAAAGTGGAAATGAAACATGAATATACTAATAGCCGAAGATGACGAAATCTCTAAAAAAATGCTGCAAACCATCCTGATTAAGGAAGGACATGGTGTAACGGCAGTAGAGGATGGGGTGAAAGCATTGGATGCAATCCAGAAGTGTGTGCCCGACATGCTCATTACCGACTGGATGATGCCCGATATGGATGGTTTGGAATTATGCCGCCGGCTGCGGGCTCTATCGCTTCCCAGTTATGTCTATGTTATCCTTCTTACTGCTTTAACCGAAAAGGAAAGAATCCGCGAAGGTCTGGATGCGGGAGCTGACGATTATGTCACCAAGCCCTATGACCGGACCGAGCTTTTGGCTCGGGTGAGGGCGGGGGAACGGGTAATTCAGTTGGAGAAATCACTACGCCAGAGGAATATGGAGCTTTCCGAAGCCTTAAACCAGGTAAAACAACTTAAGGGGCTTCTGCCCATTTGTATGTTCTGCAAAAAAATCAGAAAGGACGAAAACTATTGGCAGCAAATTGAGCAATATTTGGTGGAACATACCGAGGCAGATTTCAGCCACAGCATTTGCCCGGAATGTATGCAAGAGCATTACCCTGATGTCATAAAAAGAAAGAAGGCAAGAGAAGAAAAGGTAAATGGATAAGATATCATCCATTCTATCTAATACCCCTTCACCCTTATCCTCTCCCCCCTGAGAAGAGAAAAATATGTTTTAGCTGTGGACTATGGACTATTTCTTACCGTAAATATGATCCCCTACTCTTCTCATCCAAACCAGTTCCTCTTCGGTCATCGAGTCCATATCCAAAACCTTCAAATTCTCCTTGATCTGTTTAATGTTCTTGGGACCGGAAACGCAGACTTGTACCGAGGGATGTGAGAGAACGAACCGGTAACAGTCGGTTGCTTGCGGAATCCTCTCTCCTTTGGGAACATAATTTGGTCTCAAAAGCCTGGTCCAGCAGGTAGCGGTATAGATGGCAATCCCCGGCCCTTCCTTTTCCGGGAGAAGAGGGAATACGTCTTTTTCCACCCCGCGATGCACCGCATTGTAGCGAATATGATATAAATCGAAAATCTTTTCTTTCTCTACTTCTGCATATCGAGGTCGATGATGGCAAGCTAAACCCAGATGGTGGATTAAACCTTTCTCTTTGAGTTGCAATGCGGAATCGATAGCTCTCCGATTCAGTTTTCGTCGGAAAGTGCTGAATAATAAAATATCGGCATAATCCAGCCGGAGTTCTCTCAATACATTTTCCACTCCTTTGGGTATTAGTCCCTCCGAGGGCCAATAGTTCTGGACGGTTATGACCATCTTCTCCCTGTTTCTTTTAGCCAATCGGCGAAGTACCCTTCCCATCTTTTGCGTTCTTAAAGCTCCCCAGTAGAAATAGTTCACCCCGTGCTCGAAAGCCTCTTCGACTACCTCGGATGAATTACCGTAGCTTCCCAGTCCCAACCGCCCAGCTTTTAATCCGGTTCTACCTAAAATAGCAGGTTCGAAACTCATAATTTGTTTTCCTGGACTGTTCACCCTCAGGTAAACTTTCCGCGGACGTTTTTCTCATCCGCTATTCGTCATCCTATATTGTTTTATTGCTTTTTCCTTCTTCCCTGTTCCTTTTTCCTTTGCTTTTATCCGTCATTCGTTATTGCCTCTATTTTCCTTCTTCTTCCTTTGCTTTTGCGACGGACAGCGGACGGCGGTCGGTGGACGTTTTTCTCATCCGTTATTCGTCATCATATATTGTCTTTTTTTCCTTTTTCCTTCTTCCCTTTTCCTTTGCTTTTATTCGTTATCATTCATCCGTCATTAGTCATTGCATTATTATATCAACTCCCGCACCGCATTTCTTACACTTTTTGTCGATGATGCCAACAACTGAAGTAAAGTAACCCTCTCTTTTAATCAGAAGTTCATTGCAGGTGGGACAAAGCGTGTTTGAAGCATCGGGGATATTCGCATTGCCGACATATACGTATTTCAACTTTTTCTTTCCCAGGATGAATGCTTTCTGCAGAGTTTCAAGCGGGGTGGGAGATAAATTCATCTTGTAAGCCGGGAAATAACGGGAAAAATGCAAAGGAATCCGGTCGCTCAAACCCGCTACGAAATCTACCAGTTTCTGGATCTGCTCATCTGAATCATTCAGCGTGGGAATCAGCAGGTTGGTGATTTCGATATGAACCCGGTTTTGATGTGACAATTCTATTGCCCTGAGGATAAAGGAAAGTTTCCCCTTGCAGGTTACCTTGTAAAAATCTTCATCCATGGATTTCAAATCTATGTTCATGGCATCGATAAACGGTAAAATTTTCTTCAGCGGCTCTTCATGGATATATCCGTTGGTGACCAGAACATTGACCAAACTCTTTTCATGTGCGATTTTGGCGGTGTCCGTCACATATTCGTACCAGATCAAAGGCTCGGTATAGGTATAAGCGATGCCGATGGATTTTTCCTTGAGGGCGATTTTGATTAATTCCTCTGGTGTTACGAATTCGGTCGGAGATTCCTGCTGAGAGATGGTCCAGTTCTGACAGTTTGAGCATCCCAGATTACAACCGTTGGGACCGGTGGAAAAAATATGGGTGCCGGGATAAAAATGGTATAATGGCTTTTTCTCGATTGGATCGATGGCTATAGAAACCAAATTGCCATAATTGATGGCATAAAGAATCCCCCCTTCATTCTTTCTCCCCATGCAAACTCCGATCTTCCCCTCCGCTATCACACACCCCACCGGACAGAGAAGGCACTGGATTCTGCCGTCTCCCCTTTTTTCCCAGAAAAGCGCTTCTTTCTTTATCATATTAATTATCCGTCGAAATTTTTAAAATTGTCATCCATAAAGATAAAATTCCGGACAAGCAAAACAAGAAGATTTTTCACTTTCCTGTCATGCTTGTAAAATAAGACAATAAAATTCCCTCTCCCCTTTGGGACTGCGTCATAATTTAGTTTTTTTGTAGCCGCAGACTTTAGTCTGCGAAAAAGGCTATTTGGATTACAACGAATTACGCAATCTAAAGATTGCGGCTACAAAATCAAAATCCAATTATGACTCACCCTCTTTGGGGAGAGGATTGGAGTGAGGGGGTACAAAAATGCTGACGAACAGGCTGGTAAAGTCTTGGAGAATTATATGTTAAACTTTTCGAGAATCTTCGGAATATCCAAAAAGGTCTTGGCAATATGCGCCCCCGCTTCTTCCAATGCTTTAAGCTTGCTCTGAGCCGTTCCCATCTCCCCTTCCACTATGGCGCCGGCATGCCCCATTCTTTTCCCGGGTGGGGCAAAAATCCCACCGATCATGCCGATGACCGGTTTGCTCATCTTTTCGATGGTGGTTTTCGCCATCTCCTCGTATACCCCGCCGATCTCACCCACCATTACCACCGCTTTGGTCTTCTCATCTTTTTCGAAAAGTGCCAGTATATCGTTGAAGGTGGAGCCTAAAACCGGATCGCCTCCCAGCCCCACACAGGTGGTCTCCCCGTAACCGGTCCGCGACAGGGTATCGGCAACATAATAAGTCAATGAACCGGAGCGGGAGACGGTTCCGACTCTTCCGGGTTTAAATGCAATATCCGGCATAATCCCCAGGTTTGCCTCACCCGGGGTGATGATGCCGGCTGTATTTCCCCCCAGTACAATGGTTCCGAATTTTTGAGCTTCTTTGCGTACGGTCATCATATCCGAGATGGGAATATGTTCCGGTATGACCACCACGAACTTAATTCCTGCATAGATGGCTTCGATAACCGCTTCCATGACGAAACGCGCCGGTAGAAAAACCACCGAGGTATCAGCATCGTGATTTGCGACACATTCTTCCACCGTATCGTAAACCGGAATGTCCAATACCTTCTCCCCACCTTTTCCCGGGGATGTCCCCGCTACGATCTTGGTGCCGTAGGCTAACATTCTTTCCGTATGGAATTTTCCGGCACCTCCGGTAATCCCCTGGACTATGACCTTGCTGCTTTTATCAACCAAAATCGCCATGAAATTCTCCTGATTTTTCTCTGTAGGGGCTTGATTTATGGAACATCCTGAGCTTGTCGAAGGATCAAGCCCGCCTTTCCTTTAAACCGCGTAGCAGAGCCTTTACATTTGTCCTGAGCATAGTCGAAGGATGGCTTTGCTCATCAATTCAATCTTATCAACTTTCAGGGTCGGATGAATCCGATCCCTACATTCTATCGCTGTTTGGCCAATTCCACCGCTCTTTGGGCAATCTCCTCAATCGGTGTCTCGATGCCGTGAATCTCGATGTTTTTGAATATCTCCGGATGCTCTTTCTTCGACTCCTGGAAGATTCTGACTCCCTCCTGCCACATGTTTCCGGTCATGCGAAGAACCATCGGCTTGGTAAGTCCGTGCTCTTTTAAGAATATGACCACACCTTTGGCAAAATCGTCGCAGCGGGATATTCCCCCGAATCTTGCCCCAAAGATAGCTTTCACCTTGGGATTCTCATCCAGAAGGATGAGCATGCGAGCCAATCTCTCCGGGGAGGGTCCGCCGCCCGAGTCCATGAAATTAGCCGGTTTACCGCCAAAATAGTGTATGAAATCGTTCCCCATGATGCCAAAGCCGGCGCCTCCGGGGAACATGCCGATATCGCCGTCCAAATCCAGATAGGGAATTTCCCATCCCCGTGCCAGCTTTTCTCTTTCGGTCATCTCCCCTTCTTCGTGCCTTATCTCGATTCCCATCTCAGCCAGTTCCGGGTGTCGAAACAGGGCATCATCATCTAAGCTCATCCGGGCATCACCCGCTATGTATCTCCCGTCCTTGGTTAAAAACAATGGATTTATTTCCACTAATTTGGCATCATATTGTTTGAACAGGTTGAACAAAGAGACCACTATTTGGCTTAATTTCTTCAGATTTTCACCCTTTGCTCCCAGATGCCGGGCTAAAGACATCCCCCAGAAAGGGAAGAACCTCTGATCCACGTCCAGACTTATCTTTTTGATCAGATGAGGATTTCTCCGGGCAACCTCTTCTATTTCCACTCCCCCTTCGGAACAAGCCAAAACGACTATCTTATAATTTACCCGATCCAGGGTGATCCCCAGGTAAAGCTCTTTTTCGATATCCAGTTTCTCATCCATCAGAATTTTGTTGACCGGGAAACCCTTGATGCTGGTGGTTAAAAGTTCCTCTGCTCTTGTTCCCGCTTCCAGTGGAGTATCCGCAAACTTTACCCCACCGGCTTTTCCCCTTCCCCCCGATAGAATCTGAGCTTTCAAAACCACCGGCTTTTTTGTTTTCTCGGCAAATGCTTTCGCCTGTTCTTTTGTCTCCGCCACCTGACCTGAGGTGATGGGTATATTAAACTGCGAGAACAGTTGCTTGGCTTCATATTCGTATAGTCTCAAGGGTTGCTCCTCGGTTTAAATCGCTTTATCCGGAGTTTATTGGCATGCACCAGATGCTGCTTACCGCTGATCATAGTAACGGTCTTAAATCCAAGTTTGACCATCTTCAGGTACTTTTTTGCTCATGCTCTTGACTATTCTGCCTACTTTATGCTTTTGGACTTTGATGACCGCTTTCTCGAATATCTCCAAAGCCTGATCGACTGTATCCTGGTTTATTATCAGCGGGGGTATGAACCGGATGGAGTTTTTCCCGCAGGTCAAAAGCATCAATCCATTTCGGAAACACTCGTTGGCGATTTCGTTGGATTCTTCTGCTGCTCGTTCTTTGGTATGCCGGTCCTTGACAAACTCGATGCCGATCATCAGACCTTTTCCCCTGATATCACCGATGATCTCATGATCTTGCATCATCCGCTTTAGCTGTTTCATTATGTAATCGCCCATTTTGGCGGCATTCTTCATAAGCCCGTTCTCCAATAGTTCTATGGTCGCCAAAGAGGCGGCACAGGCGATGGTGTTCCCGCCGAAGGTGGTGGAATGGGCGCCGGGTTCCCAGGACATAAGCTCTCTGGAGGCAATGCACGCACCCAAAGGCAGACCCGAGGCTAACGCCTTGGCAACCATGGTGATATCGGCAGTCAAATTCCAGTGCTCCATGGCAAACATCTTTCCGGTCTTTCCCATCCCCGACTGCACTTCGTCCACCACAAAGAGGATCCCGTATTTATGCGCCAGAGCTTTAAGCCGGGGGAGGAACTCCGGCGGCGGAACCACGTATCCACCCTCCCCTTGTATCGCCTCTACGAATATCGCGGCTACCTCATCCGCTGGCGCTACCTTGTGTAATATCTCCTCTTCAATGAATTTGACACAAGCGATATCGCACTTGGGATAGGTTAGATTGAAGGGACAGCGGTAACAATATGCATAGGGGACATGGGTCACCTCCGGCACCAGCGGTGCAAAATATCTTCTCTGGTTCAGCTTGCTGCAGGTCAAGGACAGAGCCCCCATGGTTCTTCCGTGGAAGGCGCCGATAAAGGCGATGTTTCTGGGTTTTTTCTGGTTGTACCGGGCCAGCTTGAACGCGGCTTCCACCGCTTCCGCTCCGGAATTGGCGAAGAAAACCCGCTTGGGTTCCTTTCCCGGTGTAATCTTGGATAACTTCTCCGCCAGCTTTCCCACCGGCTCATTGTAAAAATCCGCCGAAGCGATGTGGATGGATTTGTCCGCCTGTTTTTTGATGGCTTCCACCACTTTGGGATGACAGTTGCCGGTGGAACAGACTCCGATACCGCTGTGAAAATCGATGAAGCAATTTCCGTCTACATCCCACAGATATGCCCCATTCGCATAATCGATTACCACCGGATAGGTTCGGGTGTACGACTGGGAAACGTATTTTTCATCGTTGGTGATCAGTTTTTTACTTTTCGGACCCGGTAATGAAGTTTTGATTTTAGGACAATTAGAATAACTCATCATTTCTCCTTCAAAGTTGAAATTATATAAAATCCTCTGCCTGATTCAACATCCATATACCCCACGTCTGCGAAAAGACTCCTCTTGCTTGCTAAATCCCGGATAGCCGTGCTATCCTTCCGGGCTCCTCGCCAGGGTACATCTATCAATGTTTGTCTTTGTAATGAAAAGTCTAAACGGGAGGATTGGATAAAACTAGGTCTGCCCCTTTAAATACATCCTCAATAAAATTCTTCGCACCTGTCTCATCATATTATTCTTACCTCAATCCGAATCTTAGAATTTACGATTAAAAAGGGTAAAGTCAATTGAATTTGTTAAAAAAATGTTGAGTTTATACTCACCCCTTATTTCTCTTAAAAACTCTCTTGGGTGTTCAGTTCTTTATCAGCTGTCCCAAACTGTCCGGCTGGATAAAAAACACCCCGGTCACAGGAAAATCTGCCGGGGCGTAACTAGCTGTTCTTTTTTTCTCCTCGCTTTATCCCGATTCTCATTGAATCATGGTCATACGGCCTTCCGGGTGAATCTATGGACCACAACAACCGGAAGGGGGTCCTTGTCGGAAAAGAAAGTTCATTATGAAAACTACATCTCCTATGGTTATTTGATCGTCACAGTTAACATCGCCGGAGGAAAGAGGAGCCGGAGGAGACTGTCCTTTAAATAAATAATTGATCAAGAATACTATATCCCCTATCTCTACGGTTCCGTTTCCGTTGACATCACCCCTATCGAAGTGCAAAAGATCGATCAGTACCGCATACTCCACCACCGTGCAGACGGGATATCCGGAAACATACGAACGGGTAGATGAAATAAACTCATCCGGAATGTTTTGTTGATAGAAAACATTCGTCAGGGAATCCGGATTGGAATCAACCGGATAGTCCAAAACCCACCATTCTCCAGCTGGATTGGAATTATTCAGACTCGCATTATAGATGTCATGAGCTGCGTTTCCCGGGTCATTATGCAGGGTGGAATCTCTATGGGGTATGGGGTCATGAGGAAGGTATGAGCCGGAAAGCACCAAACCCGGGGCGCCATTTTCCGCCCGATCAAAAAAAGGATCCGAAAAAGCGATGGACTGCTGCACCGGGTTCACTCCGGCAACGGTGACGTAATGCCCTCCTACCCTCCACCAGATTGAATTTTCCTGATACCAGAAACCCAAAAGCAGAATCACGTTTCCATAAATTTCTACCAGCGAATCCACAAAAGTAAAAGTTGGTTTTCCCCACATCTTCACACCTAGACTGTCATTCAAACTGCTCCCGTCGGTGAATGCCTCGCTGGAAAACCATTCCGGTAAAGCATCGACGATGGTTTGAACTTTAGTCCCGATATGCGCATCACCGGATCGCCGGCCATCGGTATCCATAAACCAGGCCAGCCTTTCTATCAGCTCTCCCCAGCTGTTTACCCCGCCTGGTGATTGAGGGCCAGAAATGAAGGGTTGGGGGGTAGAAGGCGGCGGACCCGGATTGTACCAGGAAGTGGATGAATGATCGACATTAGCCAAATCATGATCGTCCCAATTAAGATATGGGGATAAATTATCCAGATAATCTCTCACCAGAGGATATTGATCCGTTCCATCCCCCATGCTTCCGGCTGGAACATCAAACTTCGAATCCAGCCACCAAAAAGAATTTGCTACTGCCGCCGGGGCGGAAAAAGTGGGTTGGAAGGTGATCGGGTTGATCCAATTGTCCTGCTTTTGGTCGAAATCCGGCATTCCGCTCGGAGCATAATCGGGATAGGATGCCTCCCACCACCAATCTTCCTGCCGGGAACAAATCATCACCGCATATTCTACAGCAGTGACAAAACCGGTTTCCGGGGGTGCGGACTGAAAATAGGGTAAAAATTCGACGGGAAAATTCTTCCCGGTAAACTGCCGGGGAGTATCGGGATCTGGCTCCAGATAATCGGTTAACTCCCAGTGCGGATTCCCCGGGGTAGAGGACTCCAACTGGCACTGATAAATATCATGAGAAACATACAGCAAATCGTTGTGCAGAGTATCCGCATGGGGAGCAGAGGGATGATCCAAAGGTCTTACCCTTCCGGGCCAGCCGTATTCGGCTTGATCCCGGGCCGGATCGCTCAATGCCATCTCATGAGTTTGCGGATTCATTCCGGAAACGGTGATGTAATGGCCCCCCTCCCTCCACCAGTTGTTCCCGTCCCACCACCAGAATCCCAAAAGCAAGGTTATGTTCTGGTTAACCTTGAGCGAATCGCTCATCTCAGGGAATTCGGGTGCAGACCAGATACTCGAGTAGATGCCGGAAACCATAAAGTCGTTTAAAAAGTCATCTATACCTGCCTTCATCCGGTGAACTTCCGTGCCGGCAGAATCAGTCTGAAAATAATCAGCTAAAGTATCCACAAACTCGGGTATGTTCCAACCCAGTGAACTGTAAAGACCGAACCACTCCAGACAGTTACCCATTGCCACTGCCCCGCAGCGCTCCATCCAGCCATTCTGATTCTCAGAAACATCCGGTGCTCCGCTGGATGCAGATCCATTGTCTGCCAGCCATAACCATCCTGTGTCACAAGCCAAAGAATAGGTCTCCCCCCCCAGTCGAAGCATCAGCCAACCCGGATCCGGATCGTTCCAGAAATTATTCCATTCTCTCCAGGGGGGAGAATAGGGATCATGCCATAACCACTGATAACAGGTGTCTACCATCTCCTGTTGCGTATCCGAAACCAGGCTGGGAATACTTCCATAATCTCCATCGGCATATTCCAAAACGAAAAAGAAACGATCATTCACACAGACCGGGTTTGAGAAACTGATTGAGGTCCAGTTAGGATAAAAAGTGGTGATATCGTAAATGGGGGATGTGTAGATTTGGGTCTGGGGACTCTGGCAAGAATCTGTTACAACCGTCCAAACGCTGAACCTGACCTTGGTTGAGTCGATCCCGGCATGATTGAAAAGTAGGAATTCCACGTCATTGATCTGAAACGGGTAAGGATAGGGAACGCCACAATTCTGGGGATCAAAATAAATGGCATTCATATCACCCACCCTAAAGTTGGGGAAATATGAGAGTACTAATCCATTGTCCTGTTGAAACAGGCAAGCTCTTTTAGTACCTGCTTTAAGAGCAGAGGGACTTGGAATTCGTATCCGGTTTGTGATTTTTTGCGCAGTAAAACCATCATCAGATACCCTCTTCTCTGCTTTATAGTCTTTATTCC
The DNA here is from genome assembly GCA_903908285.1 of uncultured candidate division Zixibacteria bacterium. Classification (GTDB taxonomy): domain Bacteria; phylum Zixibacteria; class MSB-5A5; order MSB-5A5; family SM1-73; genus CAIVRH01. The sequence continues at coordinate 12,913 of CAIVRH010000040.1, read as the reverse complement.
CTGCTGCATACGAAAAACCTGCAATCATAAAAAAGATCAGGAAGATCACAAAAACCAGTCCCCGGCATGATATATATATTCTCATTATCCAACTCCTTCTACTTCTATTAATATCGGCGATAGGAATATAAACTCAATTTGACATCCCTAATTGCCCGGGTATAAGAAAAATGAGAACTGCCATTTAGAATGCTCCATCGAACAGACGGGCTTGTATTTTAAACTATTTACAAACAACAAGTTAAGGCAAACATCTAAAGTATAATCGAAGCAACTGTTTGAAAAAATATGCTTGGATACTTCAATCCAACAAGAAAACCGGATTTAAAACAGCCATCTACCTTGGTTTAATGATAACATAAAACCGGATTTTGTCAAGAAGTGAGTTGGAGGGAATGGTTAATGAGAGCCTTACCAACTGCTTACAATTATTGAATAACCGTTCCTATTCTCTCCCACCTGGTTCGCCAGGGGAAGTGGATAAGATTATTGAAGACTATTTCAAAGAAAGAGACGATGTAAGGACTTTCCCATTTGGGGGCGATAGGATCGGGAGCCCAGGAAAAATATATAAAAATCGCTTTCCCCCTGATATTTTTCATGTCCAGAAAACCCCATTCTCTTGAATCCTGGCTATTGTCCCGGTTATCCCCTAAAACAAAGTATTGCCCTTTGGGAACTTCAAACGGGCCGAAGTTATCCCGATTGGAATATTCTGCAGGAAAGACCTGGTAATCTATATGTTTGGATGGATATCTGCCTTCCGCCATCTCCCCGTCTACGTACAGTTTCTTATTGATCACTTCCACCACTTGGCCCTCACCGGCAATTATCCTTTTTATCAGACTCTTGCTGGGATTAAAGGGATACTCAAATACTATGACATCTCCCACCTGGGGTTCATGAAAATGATAAGCCAGCTTATTAACCAGAAGAAAATCACCATCCTGCAGGGTATCCTCCATGGAACGCGAGGGAATCCTGAAACCCTGCACCACATAAGTGCGCAAAAGCGCACCCACGACCAGGGAAATGGCTACCGTTAGAGCATATTGTTTGAATTTGGATTTACTTCTCTTTCTCATATTGGGTTATTTTGGCATTTCCCTTGGGTGATCTTTTTCGATCTCAAGACCATTTCTCTTCTTAGCTTTGGTCGTTCTTTATGCTATCATTTAAATTATCGGAAGTTTTTAAATAATATTTATGATAGATATGCTTATCCATCTTAATCTCAAGCCAAGACTGCCCGGAAACAAAACAGCTTGATAGCAGATAAAAAAGTTATACTTTATGCTTAATTTCGGATATTTTAATACCAATGAAATAAAAGCGATTTCGTCTAAATAGTTGAAACCAGTAACCGGTGAGGGATCATGGACAAATTTGTGATAGAGGGTAAACGAAAACTCTCGGGGAGCGTCACCATTCAAACCTCGAAGAATGCTGTTCTCCCTATCTTGGCCGCTTCTCTTCTTCCCCAAAAGGGTGAAACCACAATTAACCGAGTGCCTTATCTGGCGGATGTGGATACCATCCTGAAAGTCTTGGAACGGTTGGGAGCTAAAGTCAAAACCTATCCCGGCGGCAACTTAAGCTTGTCACCTTCCGAAAGGAAGGTGGTGATAAGTGCCGGTCATTTGAAAAGCTATGAAGCCCCCTATGATCTGGTCAGAAAGATGCGGGCATCCTTTTTGGTAATGGGACCTCTGCTGGCGCGATTGGGTAAAGCCAAAGTCTCCCTCCCCGGGGGATGTGTACTGGGTCCCCGGCCGGTTAATCTCCATCTTACCGGTTTTGCGAAACTGGGGGCTAAAATCGAAGAGGAACACGGTTATGTGATCGCTTACGCCGACAAGCTTTCCGGCAACACCATCTTCTTCGATCGCCCCAGCCATACCGGCACGGAAAACATTTTAATGGCTGCTTGTTTGGCTAAAGGGAAAACCATCATCGTGAATGCCGCCTGCGACCCGGAGGTGGTGGATTTAGCTTTATTCCTTAACCGGATGGGGGCCAAGATTAAAGGTGCGGGGAATTCAACCATCTATGTGGATGGGGTGAAAAACCTTAATGCCGTCGAATATACTCCGATTCCGGACCGCTTAGACGCCGCTACTTTTATGATGGCCGCCTGTGCTACCTGCGGAAATGTGGAGATAAATAATATTGTGCCCGAACATTTGAACATGGTCAGTATTAAATTGAGGGAGATGGGAGCGGAAGTTAAGGAACACAAAAGTAGCTTGAGAGTAAAAGGTCCCAAAAAGCTGAAACCGGTTTCGGTAACTACCTATCCTCACCCCGGTTTCCCCACGGATGTACAGGCTTCCATCATGGCGCTGGCCACTATTGCGGACGGAACCAGCCAGATCAAAGAAACCGTATTCGAGGACCGATTCACCCATGTGATGGAGCTTTGCCGGCTGGGGGCGGACGTGAGAGTTTCCGGGGATCGAGCCACCATAAATGGGGTTCCCCGGCTGAAAGGCGCATCGGTAATGGCTTCGGACATCAGGGCGGGAGCAGCTCTCACCATAGCCGGACTGGCTGCAGAGGGAACCACCGAGGTGCTGAGAGTGTATCATATTGACCGGGGATACGATCAAATAGAAAAGAGATTAGCCCGGTTGGGTGCGCAAATAAAGAGGGTAAAAAGCTGAAATGAACTGGTTTTATAAATTCCATTTAAATAAGATGGAAGAGTCAACTTTTCTGTAGTGTCCTCATTATAGTTCCGATAGACCTAATCGGACAGGTAAACCGGACCAGCCGATCCTTCACCCCTGATCTTTTTCTGTAAAGTCGAAACCGGATCAGCATGAACCGATCGGTTAAGTGCCGAGCCATTTAAGTTGTGCTTATATCGCGCGTAGAGATACCGCAGGGAGATTAAAATTATGAGGAATCATGTCAGGCAGATTTTGATCTGCAGTCTGATGGTGATGTTAAGTGCTGGCCTGGGTATGGCGCAGGAACCTTATTTTGGAAAAAACAAAGTACAGTATAAATCCTTCGATTGGCGCTTCATTCAAACCAAGAACTTCGACATTTATTATTACCAGGATCAGTATCATCTGGCCAAATTCGCGACAGACGTATTGGAGAATGCTTATCAGAAAATAAAAAAAGAGCTGCATTATGATCTGACCAAAAGAATTCCGGTGATCCTTTACAATTCCCCCAATGATTTTGAGCAGACTAATGTCGTCTCCGATCTGATCGATGAAAGTGTAGGCGGCTTCACCGAATCTTTGAAAACCAGAATGGTGATCCCTTTCACCGGCTCCTATGAGGATTTCCGCCATGTGCTTCATCACGAGTTAACCCATGCGGTGATCTATGATCTGCTTTACGGGAATATGCTCGGATCCATCCTCAGTCGTCAATACCTGTTCCAGCTCCCCTTGTGGTTTGCCGAAGGATATGCCGAGTATTCCTCCCGGGGCGGCTGGGACATCCAGGCGGATATGGTGTTGAAAGATGCCACCATCAACGGATATTTAACTCCGCTGGACTTAGCCGGGGGTTTTTTGGTTTACAAAGAAGGCCAATCCGCCATAGCTTATATCGTGGAAAAATACGGCGAGGAGAAGATCTCGGAGATCCTGATCAAAGGCCGGAGCGACCTCTCCATGGATAAGGCTTTAAAATCCGCCATCGGGCTGGATCAAACTGCCTTTTCCGAGGAATGGATGAAATCCCAGCGAAAAAAATATTGGCCCGAGATCGCTTTGAGAAAGGAGCCTAAAGAATTTGCCAAGGAGCTGACCCAGCATCCCAAAGACGGCTCGTACGTAAATGAGAAACCCGCTTTTTCTCCGGATGGCGATCGTCTGGCCATCTTCTCCGATAAAAGCGATTACACCGAGATCTACATCATATCCAGCATTGACGGAAAAGTATTGAAACGATTGGTAAAAGGTGAAAGATCCGGAGATTTAGAATCATTGCATTCTTATGTCAGCGGTCTTTCCTGGTCGCCGGACGGCAAGAATCTGGCTTTTGTCTCCAAGAGCCAGGGAAGAGATGTATTATGCTTGGTCCGGGTTAAGAATGGGAAAATATACCAGAAGTTCAAATTCCCGCTGGACGCCATGCGCTCACCTGTCTGGTCACCGGATGGAGAAAGGATCGTCTTTGTGGGAACCAAAAACGGGCAGACCGATCTTTATGCTTGTGAGATCAAAGACCGCCAACTGTCGAAGCTGACCGATGATTATTATGATGACGAGGACCCCAGCTTTTCACCGGACGGCCAATCCATCGCTTTCAGTTCCGATCGATCCTCCAGCGCAATTCCGGATTCCTCCCCAGTTGAGTATGGATGTTACGATCTATATCTTCTGGATTTAAATACCTGGAAAATTACCCCGATCATCTCCCACCTGTCTCAGGCCGCAAAACCTTTTACCGGAAAGTGGAATAATACCTCTCCCGCCTGGTCGCCCGACGGTAAGAAGATATGTTTTGTTTCGGATAGAAACGGAATCTACAATCTTTATGTGGCTGATTTGGAAAGCCTGACGGTCACCCCCGTCACCAATGTCCTGGCCGGGTGTTTCTCCCCCGCCTGGTCCAAAGATGGGGATAGAATCGCTTTCTCCGCCTTTCAAAAAGGGGGTTGGGATATTTGTGTAATTAAGGAAATAAAATCCGCAGCGGAAATGGGAGGTCTGTTAACCAAAACCCTTTATCTGTTAACCCTGGAGAGTGATACTGTTTCCGCACCGGTTGACACTATCCCGAAGGAACCTGCCACGGAAAAACTTGATTTCAGTTCCTATGTATTCAAAGCGGGGAAAAGCGAGCTGGACAGTTTATCGGAGATGGTGGATGGAAAAAAAGCTCAAGTGGAAAAAGATACCATCCGGTATAAACTTCCCAACGGGGAATATAAGGAACAGAAATACAAGATTAAGTTCTCTGCCGATCTCGTCTCCGGAGCAGTAGGCTATAGTACCTTCTTTGGTTTTCAGGGACAATCGATGATCGTGGTCAGCGATATGATGGGGGATCATTCCTTAATTCTGGCCACGGATGTGGTTAACACCATAGATCAGAGCAACTTCCAGATTTACTATTTTTACACCAAGCAGAGGTTGAATATGGGAGCGGGAATTCTTCATACAAAATATTATTATACCGATAATCTTGATCGACTCTTTTCTGACCGGGTGTATGGTGCTTTGGCTAATTTTTCCTATCCTTTTAACAAATTCACCCGGACCGAGCTGAATTTAAGCCATATTTCGGTGGATCGAAAATACTATGACCTTAATCCGGAGACTCAATCCTATGATGATCGAAGCGTAAAAGTGCTTCAAGCATCACTCTCCTGGATTCACGATACGGTCATCTGGGGTCACACCGGTCCGGTAAATGGAAGCCGCAGCCTGTTCTCCTATGAGTATGCCCCCTATTTAACTCCTAGAAGCATCACCTTCGGAGCGGCCATGATAGATTATCGCAGATATTTCCACTTTCTAAAAAGATACGATTTCGTCTTCAGGCTGAGCAGTGGTTTCTCCCACGGTGATGATAAGAAGACTTTCTTTTTGGGTGGTATGTCCAACTGGATCGGACCCAGTCTGGGTTCGGGCAGCATTTATGGGATAAACGACCTTTACTTCGGGAGCATAATAACTCCGCTCCGGGGGTACAAATACTTCGATGTAAACGGCACCAGGTTTTTCTTAACCAATATCGAATTACGCTATCCCTTTATAGAACACTTAATCATGAAATTCCCCCTCCCCTTGACCCTGCATTACATCAACGGTGCCATGTTTTATGACATGGGTGCAGCCTGGGATGAGAACAAAAAGTTTAAGGGAGCGACCACCGTTGGGGGGACCAGGTTGAAAGACTTAAAAGCCGGTTTCGGATTTGGAGCCCGGGCCAACCTGGGATTTCTTGTTCTGCGATACGATATCGCCTGGGCCACCGATCTCAACTGGATATCACCGAATCCTAAACATTATGTATCTTTGGGAGCAGAGTTTTAGCCCCGTTCATATGCCTTTTTATCCACGGTAACAGTTATAAAATGCCGGCACCTGATATATTTCGGGTGCCGGTATTTTTGATTCCGCTGAACTTTTGAACCTTTGAACTTTTTTTCTCGAATCCTTGAACTTTGAACGATTAAGTCTTCCTCTAACCCTTGACCGCTTGAACCCTTGAATCCTTGACCCCTTAAACTTTGAACTTTAAACCTTGAACATTGAGCGCTTTTAGTCTTCTCCTTCCGCTGAGCCGTAAAGGCTCAGCTACGCGTTTGATTGAACCCTTGAACTTTTGAACCTTCGAACTTTTTTTCAGGAACCCTTTTGATTAGTTACTGATTTGTAGATAACCCATTAAAAAGCCGCCCCCAATCCCACCTTCTGTGGAATTCTGGACGGCTTTACCCCCCTTGTTATACCCTACCCTTTAATGCCTAAATCAGGCATCCCCCTTCTTCAGGATATGGTGGTGTATGATCTTTTGACTGGTTCAATTTGACTTCCCGATTATTTTAGCCAAACACTGGAATTGATCGATTTTGATTTCATCTCTACAAAGTTTATATCGGCATATTTGAGATTTGATTTAGTCCCCGGCAGAACGAAATCCTCTGTAAGGACGGACAATAACCGGAAAAAGCATTCCCGCAGCGTGTGATAAGGGGTGTCATTAGGACTGGATATAAATACCGGCAAGGATATCTTGAAACAATTGTCAGTATTCTCATTCTGGTGACGTCATACTGCCTAATCATGTTCCAGGATATTAGGGAATCCTAAAACTTCAAAAACGACCAAGCGTCCAAGCCTTAAGAATGCAGAATCTGTTTCTCTTCAGATATGTATCATCATAAACCATCGCCTATCTTCTCATGGAAATAAAAAAGCGGAACATATGTTCCGCTTAATTCATTCTCGAATTTAAAGAAAATTCCCGATTAAGACTCAGCTCCTGTTTCTTCCTCTTTTTTCTTCTCCTGGATCCGGGCAGATTTTCCCTTCAATCCCCTGAGGTAATAGAGTTTTGCTCTTTTTACTTTTCCTTGCCGCAGAATCTCGAGTTTGGTGATATTCGGGGAAAACAGGGGAAAGATGCGCTCCACCCCTACACCGCCCGAAATTTTTCTCAAAGTAAAGGTTGCCCCGGTCCCCCTTCCCCGCCTTTGAATTACCACTCCTTCAAATGCCTGAATCCTTTCCTTGTCCCCTTCCCTTATTTTGGTCGAAACTTTAAGGGTATCTCCGGGTTTAAACTCCGGGATATTATCCTTTACGTATTTGGCTTCTAAAGCTGATATCACATCCATTTTCTCCTCCGTGCAAACTTAAACGCAGATCACCGCTATACCGTTGGTGACTGCAGCTAATAATTCTTTCTTTATCCGTCATTCCTCATTCGTTATTCGCTTTTCTCCTTCTCTTCATTTTCCTCCATCCACTTTTTTTCTTCTTCAGCCAATTCATTCCAATTTAACAGATCCGGTCTATTTTGTAAAGTCCTTTTTAATGCTTCTTTCCGCCGCCACTTTTTGATTTTCTCATGGTCCCCGGACAATAGCATATCCGGTACTTTTAATCCGTCAAATTCCGCCGGACGGGTATATTGGGGCGGTCCTAATATATCTTCGAAGAACGAATCGGTCTGGGCAGACTCAAAATCCCCTAAAACCCCCGGGATCAACCGGACCACTGCATCGATTATCACCAGGGAGGGAATCTCCCCTCCGGTCAGCACATAATCACCAATGGATATTTCCTCCAGAGGATGAAGCATTTTTAACCTTTCGTCCACCCCCTTGTAATGCCCGCAAATGATTATCAGGTGTCCTTTGAGCGAAAGCTCGAAAGCCTTCTTCTGGGAAAATCTCTCCCCCTGAGGTGTGGTCAATATTATGCTGGTGGATGACTTTTCTTCCTCCTGTTTCGCCAGCGATTCTAATGCCCGGTGTAATGGCTCGAGCATCAGCACCATCCCTCCCCCGCCGCCGAAAGGGGCATCGTCCACGGTCTTATGCTTATCCCCGGAATAATCCCTTAAATTGAATATTCGGATTTGGGCCAGGTTTTTTTCTTTTGCCCTTTGCACCAGGCTCTCATCCAAAAATCCGGAAAACATGGCGGGGAATATGGTTAAAATATCGATCAACATTTCTTTTTCAAAGCTCCAGCAAACCTTCCATCGGTTCTATAATCATCACTCCCTTTGCCAGATCGATCCTTTTGACTATGTTTTTGGTAGCGGGAATATTATATGTCTTATTCCCGGATTCCACTATATAAATGTCATTGGCGGGAAGCGATATCACCTCTTTCACCTGACCGACCCTATCTCCTGAAGCGGTTATAACCTCCAATCCGATCAGGTCGAATACGAAATAGTTTCCTTCTCCCAGCTTTATTAACTGCTCTTTTTCTATTTCGATGAAGCCGCCCACCAAAAGTTTGGCTTCCTCCGGGGTCTTTATCTCTTGTAACTGGATCAGAATCCTGCCTGAAAGTTTTTTTGCTCCTTTCAGGTGAAACTCCCGGGTGATTCCCCCGACGGTGATCTTGATTTCATTCAATTCGGAAAACCGGTCGGGATTATCCGTTAAAGGGATAACCGCCATTTCCCCTCTAACCCCCCGCACCCGGCAGATTTGTCCTATGGTAACCCGGTTTATTTCGGACATCGGTATCAATCGGAAGAAAGGAGAAAGACTGCTTTAGAAACCTTTCTGTTTCCAATGAAAACAGTTTTAATCCGGTAACCGCTTTTTCTTGAAAACCACGACCTTGATAGAAAAGTTAGGAAAAAACAAAAACATGATGTCTGCTTCGGCGTTCACTTATAGACAGACACCATCCTCAAAGGATTACAGTGTTCATAAACCTGATAGGTTAGGTAATAGGGTATCGGTCTTCTTCTAATCTTTCGCTCTTTACTCTATACTCAATACTCTATTCCCTATTCTTTTTTCGCAGTGCCTTCGGCTCCAGCTGCAGGTGCAGCTGCCGCTTCTCCTTCTTTTGCTTTCCTTTTCTTCTTCTTGGTTTTTTCCTTTATCTGACCGGCCAGATTGACTAAGGTAACGTCCTCGCCTTTCTTCATCATCTCCCACTTTTTCCAGAGCCCAATCTGCTTGAATAGTCCGTTTACCGTATCGCTGGTGGTGGCGCCCTCCTTCAGCCAGTGGTAAACTCGCTCCTCGTTTACTCTCAAGGTGGCAGGTTTTTCGATGGGGTTATAGTGGCCCAGAATCTCGAGGAACCTCCCGTCTCTGGGCATGCGCGAATCCGTGGCAACAAAGCGGAAAGTTGGTTTTTTCTTTGCGCCTGTCCTTCTCAGTCTGATTATTACTGGCAAATTCACCTCCGTTTAATGTGGTTTTCATGAATATCTGACTTTAGCCTGACTTGGTCCACTTAAACCTTGCTCTCCAATTTGCGTTTCCTTACTTTTTGACCCTTGTCCCTTGTCTGGATCCCGGACCCTTGCTCCTGGCTTCTGGACCCTGTCTTCTAGCCCCTTGCTTCTTGACCCTGGACCCTTGCCCCTGGCCTCTGGACCCTTTTTTCTCATTACCTGAAGCCCAAAAATCCTTTCTCGAATTTCCTCATGTCCATCTTTGTCACGTTCTTTATCATCTTCTGCATCATGAAGAACTGTTTTAAAAGCTGGTTTACATCCTGGACTGACGTCCCGCTTCCGGTGGCGATTCTTCTTCTCCTGCCGCCGTCGATGATATGCGGTTTATGCCTTTCGTCTTTGGTCATGGAGTTGATCATCGCTTCCACCCGGACCATGGCTTTATCGTCGATCTTGAGCCCTTTTAAGGAAGCTCCACCCAATCCGGGGATCATCTCCAGAACCGATTCCAAAGGACCCATTTTTTTCAGCTGCTGTAGCTGCGAGTAGAAATCGTCTAAGGTAAATGCCTCCTTTCGCAGTTTCTTTTCCAGCTTCTCCGCTTCTTCTATATCTATCGCCTCTTGAGCTTTCTCTACTAAAGAGACGACGTCTCCCATTCCCAGTATACGGGAAGCAATCCGGTCCGGATAAAACATCTCCAGCGCATCCAGCTTCTCCCCCACTCCTACGAACTTTATCGGCTTTCCGGTAACCGCCCGGATAGAAAGGGCAGCGCCTCCCCGGGCATCTCCGTCCATCTTGGTCAAAAAGATCCCATCCAGTCCGATTTTCTCCTCAAAGGTCTTGGCGATATTGACTGCATCCTGCCCGGTCATGGCATCCGCCACCAGGATTATCTCTTGCGGAGAGACTGCCTTTTTAATCTTTCGAAGCTCCTCCATCAACGGCTCATCGATATGTAACCTTCCCGCGGTGTCGATTATCACTAAATCCTTGCCTTCTTTTCGGGCATGCTCCACTGCGGATTCGGATATTTTAATCGGATCATCCTTGATCGTGTAAACCGGAATATCCAGCGATTTGCCCAGAATTTGGAGCTGATCTATAGCCGCCGGACGATAGATATCTGCTGCTACCAACAGGGGGAATCTTCCCTTTTTTCTATAATATCGTGCCAGCTTCCCGCAGGCAGTAGTTTTGCCTGACCCCTGAAGACCAACTAACATGAAGACTGTAGGTGGCTGGGCAGAAAACTTCATATCCACTTTGTCTCTGCCCAAAAGAGCGGTTAACTCATCATTGACGATCTTGATAACCAGTTGTCCCGGCGTGATGCTTTTAAGAACTTCCTGACCTATGGCTTTGGTTTCGACCTGGGTTATGAAATCCTTGACCACCTTGTAGTTGACGTCCGCTTCCAATAAGGCACGCCTGACTTCTTTTAAGGCATCCTTTATATTGCCTTCCGAAAGCCGTCCCTGCCCGCGGATCTTCTTGAAAATACCCTCTAATTTGTTAGTTAGATCTTCAAACATAGTTTCCTACTCAGGTTTTGGAGTGCAAAAGCTTGCTTTTGCTCTTCTGTGAATTCCGCGAAAAACCTCACCCACAAACTGGTATTCTCCAACTGCTATCATACGTCTGCTCGGCTCAAAACGCAGAAATCATAATATAAATTTCAATCTTATATCATGCAACATAAATCCTCAGTCGATTTTGTCTCCTAACCGCTCGGACCGTGTATTTTTACTTTCTTGCTTATCCGAAGATAGAAGATAGGACCACCCTCGATCTACTAGTAAAACGCAGCTCGCAAGGGTTTTATCTATTCATGAAACTTACTTACACCACCACCCTCAGTTCCAAACCATTTGTTGCCATATGCGTCAATTGCTATTGACCAGATCTCATTGTGAGCAAGTTGGCTGTTCGCAGTGTTATAGGTAGTCCACCAACCAGGCCAGCCCAACATACTTACACCACTATGAGTCCCAAACCATTTGTTATCTAAAACATCAATCGCTATTGTATGTATCCCGTTGTCGGCAAGCCCGCTGTTTGAGGTATCGTAGGTACTCCAATTGGTGCCGTCAAACTTACTTATACCTTGATCGGTTCCAAACCATTTGTTCCCTGAAGCATCAATAGCAATTCCCTTGACAAAGCTGTTAGCGAGCCCGCTATTTGAGGTCTTGTAGGTGGTCCAGTTAGTGCCATCAAACTTACTTACCCCCTCTTCAGTCCCAAACCATATGTTGCTTGAGGAATCAACTGTTATAGCGGTGACACAGTTATGAGCGAGCCAACTGTTAAACTTATTATAGGTCGTCCATTTAGTGCCATCAAACCTACTCACACCGTCACCAGTTCCGAACCATATGTTGCCCGAAGAATCTACAGCTATTGCGTAGACAGAGCGGCCTGCCAGACCGCAGTTTGATGTATCGTATGTTGTCCAGTTATTGCCATCAAATTTACTTACACCAATACCAGTCCCAAACCATTTATTTCCTGCAGCATCAATTGCAACTGATAGGATACCATTCGCAACAATACTGCTGTTTGAGGTGTTGTAGGTGGTCCAGTTAGTGCCATCAAACTTACTCACTCCCTCACCTGTTCCGAACCATTCATTACCTGAGGCGTCGATTGTTATAGCTAAAACATAGTTGCTAGCAAGGCCGCTATTTGAACTATTGTAGGTGATCCAACTGGGTAGCTTGGGATTGGTTGATTTCTTATGACACCCAAAGAGCATAAACCCAAAAATCATTGTCATTGTCAAAACCAGACCAAACCATTTGGTAGGCATTTTAAAATCATCCTCTACTCTCCCCCTTTGTCCCCTTCAGGGTGAACCCCTCTCCATAAATGTGGAGAGGGGGAAATCAAAGATCCCTAGGATCGGAGATCCATAGGACAGGGGATGAGGTTATTTGTAAGTTCTTATGCTTCTCGTAAAGCTTTAACTGACTGACAATAGTTTTTACTCTTGAAAATTGCTGCTCCCGCCACTATAATGGTTGCACCAGCTTTTTTCACCGCTTTTGCAGTTTCGGGATTTATCCCTCCGTCCACCTCAATTTCCGTCTTTAGTTTATGCTCTTTGATTAATTCTTTCGCCGCTTTGATCTTAGGCAGGACTGATGGGATAAATTTCTGCCCTCCGAATCCGGGATTAACGCTCATCAATAGCAGAAGATCAAGATCATCCAATACCGGCTTCACCAGACATAAGGATGTGGCCGGATTCAAAGCACAACCCGCTTTTATTTTGTAACTTTTGATCAGGTTTATGGTTCTATTGAGGTGTCTACAAGCTTCGATGCTAACCGTAAGGTAATCTGCTCCATTCTTAACAAATTCTTCAACTAAAGAATCCGGGTTTTCGATCATTAGGTGGACGTCCAAGGGGAGATCGGTGCAGCGGTTTATGGCTCCGACTATCATGGGTCCAAAAGTAAGGTTGGGGACAAAGTGACCGTCCATGATGTCTAAATGGAGCAGCTCCACCCCGCATTTTTCCACGGCTTTTATTTCCTTTTCTATATTT
>CAIVRH010000039.1 GCA_903908285.1 uncultured candidate division Zixibacteria bacterium | reverse complement strand
GATGGTGCTAACACCTTCGCAGGTGGCACTATTTCTGGTTCCCGGAGTATACCTGGAGGTAGCCGCAGCTTTGGCTGTTCCGTTATCGCTTATCCGATCGGATTTAGAATTGGTCCGGTTAACATCATTCTGGTTAAGCGCCGCCAAAACTCCCCCGGCGGCAAAAATAATCAGTAAGAAAACTATTATCAGTCTCTTTATCATTTCTTACTCCTTTCAGAGAAGATTAGAAATAGCAACCAAATTAAAATTGAATTATCTAAGAATACTTATTTTCCCTTTGACTTCAATATATAAACATATCATTAGAAGTCAAGTAATATATTAGGAATTGATCTTGGATATAATAGGTCTAAATACCTGGCGTTGACATGTAGTTAATACTAGTAAAAGGAATCCATTAAACTACAAAATTATAAATCAAAGAATTTATTTAGCTATTTGATTATCTTTGAAATCTGCCGGAAAACCGGAATTTCTGCCGTCTTCATCAATTCGAATACGGCTGATTCTACCGAGCCGATCACTGCCCCCGCTTGTCTCATCCGATCCAAAGCATTTCGATAATCCCCCTCTTTCCTTGAGCTTACTGCATCATATGGGATGTAGACGAAATAACCTTGTTGCAAAAGATCGTGCACCGTTTGCAAAACGCATATGTGAGACTCAATCCCGATGACCACGATCTGTTTTTTTCCTGAACTTTTGATCCGTTGGCTGAAATCTTCGACACCGCAGCAGCTGAATGACATCTTGGTTATTACATCCGCTCCCCGGAGAAGCTCTAAGATCAGCGGATCAGTGGGTCCCATTCCTCGTGGATACTGCTCCGTAACCAATATGGGGATTTCCAAAAGATTTATGGATTGTATCAGCTTCCGGCAGCTTGAGATCAGCCTTTCTTTTTCAAACATCACATTTAAGAGTTTTGTCTGGATATCAACTATGACCAGAATCGTGTCATCTTTTCTAAGTAGACTTGGATGCCGCATATTACCCTCCGGATTATAATAAGATTGTATGATCGAATTCATAGTACATAAACTCTCCCGAATCGTTGGATAAATCGAAGCGCCAAGCTTAAAGAACTATCAACCACCAACTCCACCAGATGCAAAGGATTCTTCTCAATTCCATCCGGCTTGTCTAAGAGCATCGCCAGCATTTTAACCTCTCAGCAGAGTTGATGCTTGATTTGCATTCTGAAATCCAAGATAATCTATGATCTATTTTGCACATAGACAAGCAAAACTTTGAAGAAACCTTCCCTCCATCTTACAATTAAAATGTTCATATTTGATAATGATGAGTAAAACTCAAAGCAAAACCACTGATTTTCTCTTGCTCTTTGCTTTGATTTGGCATATAATGAGGATTGTTTTTTGTTTTATCACTTTAATTTCAGGAGGAAGGAATGTTAAAAGGATTGAAACTCTTAGGATGGGGGTTGTTGGCAACGGTTTTTATTTCGGGTTCAATATTTGCCCAAACCCAGGTTCAAAAAATCCCGCAACGTTCGGAAATAGCGGAAAAATACAAATGGAAGCTGGAAGATATTTATCCTTCCGACTCCCTATGGGAGAAAGATTTTTCTCTGGTGGAGAGTTTAATACCCGGGATGGAAAAATTCAAGGGGCATATGACGGAATCGGGAAAGAACTTTTTGGATTGCCTTAAGATGAAGGATAGTGTCTGGATTATCACGGATCGTTTGTATGTGTATGCTTATATGAAGCTGGATGAGGACAACCGAGTCTCCAAATATCAGGAGCTTTCCGACCGGGCTGCCCGTCTGAACAACCGGGTAAGTCAAGCTACCTCCTTCATCGAACCGGAGATTATAGGTATACCGGAAGGTAATTTAGCCAACTTAATACAACAGGAAGCGGGATTAGCTCCTTATAAACACTACCTCGATACTGTAATAAGAAGAAAGGCACATATTCTCTCCGCCCCGGAAGAAGAACTGCTGGCTCAGGTGGGAAATGTAGCTCGCATCCCCAGTACAGTATTTTCCATGCTGGATGATGCCGACATAAAATATCCGGTGGTTAAAGACGAGAATGGAAACGAAGTCCAACTTACCAAAGAGCGTTATTCCAAACTGCTGGAATCCACCAACCGGCAGGTAAGAAAAGATGCGGCCGATGCCTACAACCAGACCTACCTGGGATATATAAACACGCTCGGAGCTACACTGTCTGGGAGCATTAACAAGGACATCTTTTATGCCCGGGCAGAAAAATACAACTCCTGCCTCGAGGCATCGCTTTTCCCCAATAATATTCCTGTGGAGGTGTATGATAACCTGATAAAGGCGGTTAATGCCAACCTGGAGCCGGTATACCGGTATACCCGTTTGCGGAAAAAAATTATGCAGTTGGATGAATTGCACAAATACGACCTCTGGGTTCCGCTTGTGCCCAAAGCGAAGATGGATGTGCCTTACGATTCTGCGATCGCACTCGTTTTAAAGGCGGTAAGACCACTGGGTAAGCAATACGTCTCCGATCTAAAGAATGGCTTTGACTCTCGGTGGGTGGATGTATTTGAGACCGAGGGAAAGGGAAGCGGAGCCTATTCCTGGGGTTCCTATACCACCCATCCCTATATGCTTTTAAACTACAATAGCACTCTAGATAACCTCTTTTCCGTTGCTCATGAGATGGGACATAACCTGCACGCTTTTTATTCCCGCAAAGCCCAACCTTATATTTATTCGGATGCTGCCACTTTCGTATGCGAGGTGGCTTCTACTTTCAACGAAGCCCTATTGATAGATTACCTGCTCAATAATACTAAAGACAAATCACAGAAACTTTATCTGCTCAATTATTACATAGAGATGTTTATGGGAACTTTCTATACGCAGGTTATGTTTTCTGAGTATGAGCAGACAATTCATCAAAAAGCAGAAAACGGCGATGCCCTTTCTGCTGAATCCATGCGGGAAATTTATAAAGGGATATTTCAGAAATATTATGGACCGGAATTAGTTATGGATTCCCTGGATGATCTTTCTAGCCTCCGCTTGTCTCATTTCTTTACACAACCGGATTTCTACGTGTTCCAGTACGCCACCAGTTTAGCTGCTTCCACTGCCTTATCACGGAAAGTGCTGGCTGGCGATAAGGACGCCCTTAAACACTATCTGGAACTACTCAGCGAGGGAGGTTCCGATTATCCCATCAATGAGCTTAAGAGGGCGGGGGTGGACATGACCACCCCGGAACCGGTGAATGAAACCATCAAGCTTTTTGGCCAACTGGTAGCAGAAATGGAGAAACTACTTCAGGAGTAGAATATCGTTTTGCAGTTTTCTACGAACTGATATAACAGTGGAGGACTGAAAAATCTTGATTAACCACGCGGGTGGGTTTATGTGAAAGGGCACTGGGGTCGGTGAAAAACCGGTTAATAAAGCACGAAGATAATAGGGACAATTTATTTGGGTATATCCTGTCGGTTGTGGAATTGTCCCTACATTTTTTACCCAAAACATGTCCTAATGAAATTTTAGTGTGAATATTCCCTTGTCTGGTCCGTTGCATCTGATTGATCATCTTATGTCGTTATGCTGTGTGGAACTATCTTTTTAAATTTTTGTATAATTACTCACCAGGTTAGCTATTTTGTCGTATTTTATTAATTATACCAGAGTGAATAGCCATGATAACCATCAAGAATCTGACCAAGAAATACGGTAATCTTAAAGCGGTGGATGATGTCACTTTTGACGTCCACACCGGCGAGATTTTGGGTTTTTTGGGACCCAACGGTGCCGGAAAGACCACCACGGTCCGGATCATCACCTGCTATATGCTCCCTTCTTCCGGACGGGTGGAAGTGGACGGGTTCAATGCATTTGATCATTCTCTGGAAGTGCGTAAAAAGATCGGCTATCTCCCCGAAAACGCTCCTCTCTATAGTGAAATGAACGTTTTGGATTATCTCCATTTTATCATGGGTCTAAGAGATATTCCCAAAGATCGTTTTAATCAGAGGGCCAGTGAGATCTCCGAGATCTGCGGCTTGGAAGATGTAATTCATCGGAATATCGGAGAACTTTCCAAAGGTTACAAACAGAGAGTGGGCTTGGCCCAAGCTATGGTTCACGACCCGGAGATCTTGATTTTGGATGAACCCACCAGCGGACTTGATCCCAACCAGATCGTCGAGATCAGGAATTTGATCAAAGAGCTGGGGAAAGAGAAGACGGTTATTTTGTGCACTCACATCCTCCCCGAAGTCGAAGCCACCTGCGGAAGAGTTCTGATCATAAATCAAGGGAAAATTGTAGCGGATGGTTCTCCGGCAGAGCTACAATCCAGTTTCCAGGGTAAAGCGAGAATTTACCTGGAGTTAAGAACACCGGATGTGGATGTTATCGCCAAACTGTTGAAAATAAAACATGTGGAAAAAGCGGAACCGATTTCAACTGATGAAACCGACTTAAAAAAGTTTGCCCTCGAATGTGCTCAGGGAGTAGATCCACGGGAAAATATTTTCCACAAGGCGGTGGAAAATAAATGGATTATTCTGGAGTTAAGAAAGGAACAGGCAAGTTTAGAGGATGTTTTTAGGCAATTGACCACCTCTTGAGGTGAATTTTTATGTCCAACCATGTCGCCATCTTCTGCAAAAGGGAACTTCGAAGCTATTTCGATTCCCCCATCGCTTATATCGTAATCACTATCTTCCTTTTGATATCCGGCTGGTTTTTTTTTAGCGATCTGTTCTTGGCCAATCAAGCTTCGCTGCGGAATCTTTTTGGCATCATCCCCTTCATCTTCATGTTTTTTATACCCGCTATAACTATGCGCTTGATTTCGGAGGAGAAAAAAAGCGGGACTATCGAAATCCTCCTTACTCTTCCGGTGAAGGATCACCAGATCATCTTGGGAAAGTTTTTAGCAGGAATGATACTGATTTCAGTAGCGGTGATCTTAACCTTGGTATATACGTTTACCCTTTCCGGACTGGGTAATCTCGATTCCGGTTCGGTGGCGTCTGGTTATCTCGGTTTGATATTTTTGGGAGCGGCCTATCTCTCGATTGGGATATTCACCTCCAGCCTGACCCAAAATCAGATTGTGGCTTTTATCTTCAGCTTTTTAATCATCTTTGTTTTGTACCTGCTGGATAACGTTTTGATGTTTGTACCCGGCTTTCTAATCTCCCTTTTTGAGTATCTATCGGTTAATTATCATTTCTCCAATATCTCCCGGGGAGTGATCGATTCGCGGGATGTGATCTATTATCTATCGTTGATCTTTTTGTTTTTGTTTCTTTCGGTACGGGCTTTGTCCAGCCGGAAGTGGAGGTAATGGTTATATGCAAGATCGATCCAGATTTGAAGTAGATTCATGGGCTACTTTGGCTTTGACCATAGCCATATTGTTGGTATTGAATCTAATCTCGGTAAATTTATTTGCCCGGCTCGATCTGACCGAAGGAAAAATCTACAGTCTCTCCCCCGCCAGCCAGAAAGTGCTGAGGAACTTGGATGACCGGCTCATTGTGAAAATGTATTTTACCAAGGACCTCCCCCCCCCCTATAATGGCTATGCCCGCTATTTGAAGGACCAGTTGGAGGAATACCAGGCTTATGCCAAGGGCAAGATAAAGCTGGAGATGATCGATCCGGATGAGGAGGGAAAAGAGTTGGAGGCGCAGAGATATGGCATCCCCCCTCTTCAGGTGAATGCCATGGAAAACGATAAGATCGAGATTAAAAAAGTCTACATGGGACTGGTGTTTTTGTTCGAGGATCGAAAGGAAGTAATCCCCGTGATGCAAAACATCTCCAGCTTGGAATACGATCTCACCAGCACCATCAAGCGGCTTTCCTACCAGCTTCTCCCCTCTGTCGGATTTTTGGTAGGACAAGAGGGACCGGATTTGGATAAAGAGCTTACTTATTTAAATCAGGCACTCAGCCGACAATATCGGGTGAGAAGAATAAGATTGGATGAGGGCACTCCCATTCCTCCAGATGTGAGCGTGTTAATCATCCTGGGACCGAATAAGGAATTCTCGGAATGGGAAGAATACGTCATCGACCAGTATTTGATGCGGGGAGGCAGGCTCGCGATTTTGTTGAATCATATCCAGGTTGACGTTCCCCGGGGGGTGATAACTAAGCAGGATCTGGGGATAGAAAAGCTCCTAAAGAATTATGGAGTCTTGGTATCGGACAACCTGGTGATCGATCAGCAGTGTAATCGTATCTCCATCACCAGACAAATACAGGGTACTACCTATCAAAATGTGGTAAATTATCCTTTCTACCCCGTAGCCTTTGATTTTGATAAAAACAGCCTGATGGTTAAAAACCTGGGAGCGGTCAGCTTCTATTTTGTCAGTTCCCTTGAGCCCAGTCCGGTCACTGCTAAAGATGTAAAATTCGATCCCATCATCCGATCTTCCCAGAACAGCGGAACTCAGGCAGTACCGTGTGAAGTAAATCCTTACCGAAACTTTTCCCAGGAAGATTTTAACCAAAACGGTATGGTTCTTGCCGCCGCTTTACAGGGAAGTTTTTCCAGCTATTTCTCAGGCAGGGAAGTACCGTTCTCACCATCCGGGACGGTTCCTCCCGCATCCACCATCTCGTCCAGCCCGCAAACTCGATTGGTGGTAGTGGGAGATGCGGATTGGGCAACGGATCAGAACATTAAGGGAACGGATAATCTGACCTTCTTTTTGAATATGGTGGACTGGCTTACCCAGGATGAGGCATTAATAGCCATCCGCTCCAAACAGGTAACCACCAGACCCTTAAAAGAGATCTCGCCCGGCACGAAGAAATTGGTGAAATATGGGAACACTCTCGGCCTTCCGATTCTGATCGTTTTGTTTGGGGTAGTGAGATGGCAGATCAGACAAAGGATGAAAAGAAGGCTATCCTCCTTTTCTCGAGAACCTAAATCCGTTGGAAAAAACGATATCCCCTAGAACATAAACAAACCAACGCATCCTCATTACACTACACTATAGGCTGTCTTTAGAAAGGCAGGTGTTATCGCATTATGAAAAAATCTGTTTTCATTCTTTCAGGAATTCTTTTGCTGTTTGCGGTGGTCTATTTTCTTCTGATTCAAAAGGAGAAGGAAACCTTTGCTCCCGCCACGATGGATAATCTTCTTGCGCTGGATAGTGCCCAGGTAGATAGAATCCGGTTCAAAAGGTTTGATACCCAGATGATCTTTAATAAGATCGGTCAAAGCTGGTTCATGTCTGAACCAGATTCATTTAGAGCGGATAATGATGCCATTAACCAACTGCTGAGTGCCACCGTCCATTTGAAGGTGGGAGAGGTGATCTCCTCCAAACCGGAGAAACAACCTTTTTTCCAGGTGGATGATTTTACCGGTACCACCATCCAATTTGAATCTGGAGAAAATCTACTGGCATCGCTGGTGGTAGGGAAAACTTCCAAAGATTTGCTGCACACCTATTTGCGCAAAAGCAATTCAAATGACATATATCTTGCTCCAGTGCTTTTGGCCCAAATGGCAGGGCGAAGTTTTGAGCAATGGAAGGATCGTGGCATCTTTGCGTTCGATCCGAAACAGATTACAGAATTTGAATTCAGCCGAAAGGGAGAAATTTTCAGATTGATCCAGGTGGATACCATGTGGCAATTGAACCTTCCCCCCCGTCATGAAAACTCCCCGACCGAGACCAGATCAGTAAACGACTATCTTCTTGCGTTATCGCACATAAAAGCTGATGAGTTTGCTAAAAAACCGGAGATCGCGCAACTCGATTTTGCTAAATCGGAACTCTTGCTTACCATCACCTTTTCAGATAGCCATCATGAACGGTTGTTTGTCACTCAAATGCAGCCGGGAGACGATCGATATTTTGCCAAAACCGATCAGGCCAGCAATGTTTTTGTTTTATACGATTATACTTTCAATCGGTTAGCCAAGAAACCCGGAGATTTCTCATCTAAATAAAATCTATCCTTCATCCCCTTCTATGCTCAATAAATCACCTTTAAACACTGCCCCATTCTATTCCTGTTTTACCTCTTTTTAAAACATCTCATCGGCTTTTCTGCTTTCGTAACCGGCAACGCTTATGGATAGAAATATGACTCCGCATGGAGTAATCCAATAACCACAAGCGTTTGATCACCCTGTCTTTATAATGCATTAAAAGAAACCGGATCGATCGGATAGCCCCCCACTGATTCAAGTAGATAATCTGTAAAAAATTGTAGCTGAAACGTCAGTAACACAAGACGACAACCCAAAATCGGTAAAAGAAGCCGTATCGATAAATTTTTATAACAGAATTATTGCTGAATATATTGTTATCGAAATGACGGAAATTAATGCCCCCAATCCGCTCCCCGTGTTTTTTGTCCTCCGATAGTTAACGCTCTTGGCGATAAAGATTGATTAAATCCCGTAATCGTAAAGTTTCGTTTCTGGCGGCTTGAGCAAAATCTTCTCCGGATGAAGCATAAAGTATCGCCCGGGATGAGTTGATTATCGCCCGCTCTCCATTATGGTCCGTGCCATATTTTATGGTGGACTCAATTTCTCCGGCTTGCGCTCCCACCCCCGGAATGAGAAATGGCAAGCTCGGTGCAATCTCCCGGATTCTTTTCAATTGTTCCGGATAGGTAGCACCCACCACCAGGCCACAATTATTCTTCTCATTCCAGCTTAGAACTTTTTCTGCTACAATTTCGTATAAAGGTCTTCCCTCTATTAGGGAAAGTTGAAAATCCTTAGCGCCCTGGTTGGAAGTCAAACACAGGATAAAAGAACCCTTGTCCTCGTATTCCAAAAACGGCAGAACTGCATCCTTCCCCATATACGGGCTGACCGTTACCGCATCGGCTTTCAGAACATCATACAGAGCTTTGGCATACATATTGGCAGTGTTCCCGATATCTCCTCTCTTTGCATCCAGGATTATCGGTATCTCTGCAGGGATATATTCGCAGGTTTTTCTCAAGGCTTCCCAACCCCTACTTCCCAATGCTTCGTAAAAGGCCATATTCGGTTTATAGGCACAGACCAAATCTCGGGTGGAATCGATGATCTTTTGGTTGAAGGCAAAAATGGGATCATCCTCATGCATGAGGAATTTGGGTATCTTCCCCTCATCCGTATCCAAACCCACACAAACCAGGGAATTATTCTTTCGAGAAGCATGCAGTAGTTTATCCAAAAATTTCATAAATTCCTCCTTCCATGTTTCTTCAAATATATTTTTCTCTTCCGTCTTGTCAAAGGTTTTTTGATCTTTGTTTTGAATGCAGGAAATCGGAAACTATAATATAAAGTATAAACCTGCAAACCGGACTGATCCGATGGATCCAATTCAACGGGAAATATCTCTTGACAAAACATCGGTAGCGTATTAAAATTATGCCGGTTCGATCCTGGTAACCACCACGGAAGAGGGAGTAATATACTACGACTAAATTCAAATATCCTGCCTGAAGTCAAAGGAGGTAAGAATGGATAAATGGGAATGCTTGATTTGTGGATATATTTACGACCCGGAGCTGGGTGATCCGGAGAATCATGTCGATCCTGGTACTGTGTTCGAAGAACTTCCTGAAGATTGGGTATGCCCGGAGTGTGGAGTAGGCAAAGATGAGTTTGAAAAGTTGGAAGTATAAATCTCTCCAAATTCTGTAAGCTAAAAGAATTTTAACGGTATTTCCGACTATTCCTCAACCCACACCAATTCCGTCTTGAAGGCTAGGGCTTCATCCTGATTTGCATATTTTTGTCTTTAACCCTGATGTAGTTTTACTGTTTACTTGACTATCTGGTAGGGCTGGGGCAAGGAAGATCATTATATCCAAACATATCTGCGCAATTTTCAGCACATCCAATTCCCGCAAAAAATCTTCAATTTTCCATGTGTTTAGACTGTATAATAATAAGTATTAACAACGCAGGAGGAAAAATGACTGATAAGAAAGACCTGGAGGCAGTGGAAAAGTTAAATGAAGCTCGTAACAGGATAAAGAAAGAAATAAAAAAGGTGATCATTGGTCAGGACCGAGTGATCGATGAGCTGTTGATCGCACTTCTATCCAACGGACACTGTCTTTTAATCGGGGTTCCGGGTTTGGCCAAAACCCTGATGATTTCTACCATCTCCCGAATTCTAGATTTAAAGTTCAACCGGATTCAGTTCACCCCAGATTTGATGCCATCGGATATCACCGGCACCGAGATCATTGAAGATAATGTCTCCACTGGTGAGCGTAGTTTCAAATTTGTAAAGGGACCTATATTCGCCAATATCGTTTTAGCGGATGAGATAAACCGCACACCTCCCAAAACCCAAGCAGCACTATTACAAGCTATGCAGGAACACGAGGTTACCGCAGGAGGGGAGACCTACAAGCTGGTGGAACCTTTCTTCGTGTTGGCGACTCAGAATCCCATCGAGTTGGAGGGAACCTACCCCCTTCCCGAAGCCCAACTGGACCGGTTCATGTTCAATATATTCGTGGATTATCCGTCCGAGCAAGAGGAGAATATCATTGTCAAATCCACCACCAGCGCTTATGCGGTAGATTTAGAAAGGGTGATGGATGCTCCGGAGATCATTCAATTGCAACATCTCGCCCGGCGGGTGCCAGTGTCGGATCACGTGGTAAACTATGCGGTTAAACTTGCCCGCAGCACCAGGCCAAACGAAAATAATTCCCTGCCTTACATAAAAAATTGGGTTAACTGGGGTGCCGGACCCAGAGCTTCTCAATATATGATCCTGGGAGCAAAAACCAAAGCCATTCTGGATGGCCGATATACCCCTTCTTGTGATGATGTCAAAACAGTCGCCAAGCCGGTCTTGAGACATCGCATCGTCACCTCATTCAATGCAGAGGCAGACGGGGTAGGAACTCTGGACATTATTGAAAAATTATTACAGGATGTGAAAGAGGAATAGCCTTTCGAAATTCGGTTATCGGTAACGATGCTCTTATCGTGGCTCGAAGTTGGCAATGGAAGTTGGAAGACTTATTTAGAAGCTCATATGAACTTCCGATTATCAAACGGATTATCCGAATGTCTTCAAGAATAACTCAAAGAGGTTAGGGTGATACGATGCAAAATGGTTTCATATAGTTTTTTGATCTATCTTTTAGTCTTCACATCTTTAAGCTGCGCTAATAAGGAACAACAAGCACAGAAGCATTATAAAAGGGGATTTAAATTCCATAATCAGGGTTCGTTGGACCAAGCCGTAGATGAATATCAAAAAGCGCTAAAGCTTAATCCGAATTTTGTGGAAGTTCATATGAACTTGGGAGCCATTTACGTTGATAGGAAAGATTACGATAAAGCCACTCAACAGTTTAAGAAAGTGGTTGAATTAAACCATTATAATACAAAGGCTCACTATAACTTAGGGATGGTTTATGTTTATACTGGAGACAAAGAGAAAGCTAAAGAAGAGCTCAAGATCCTTAAGAGTTTTGGTTCCGGACTGGCAGATAATTTGGAAATAAAGATTGCGGAATAAGATAGTCCAAAACCATTGCAGTACGATTAGGATTTCATGACCAAGGTGAGTAGCTTAGATGATGTATTTATAGGTAGATGAATTCTGTACACTTGATTTGAACTTCAGAAGCGGCAATATTTCTATTATTGTATGATTTCAAATTTTGCATTTAGAATTGTAATTTTACGTTTTGATTTTTGAATCTTAATTTTTCCATCTTTATGCCAGAAAATTACCGCAGATTCTTAAGACCGGACGTGGTCTCCAAACTGTCCGGGATGGAGATCAAAGCCCGGCTGGTGGTGGAGGGATTCATCGCCGGTTTGCACAAAAGCCCCTACCACGGATTCTCCGTGGAATTTGCCGAGCATAGACAATACATGCCCGGGGATCCCCTGAAAAATGTGGATTGGAAAGTTTATGGTAAAACCGATCGATTCTTCATCAAAGAGTTCGAAGAAGAGACAAATCTTAAAGCTTATATCCTTATGGATACTTCCGGTTCCATGGGTTACGGTTCCGATGGGATTAATAAGCTGGAATATGGCTGTTATCTTTCCGCGGCTCTCTCCTATTTGATGCTAAAGCAGAGAGATTCTGTGGGATTGGTCTTATTTGATCAGAAGATAAATAAATATATACCTCCCAAATCTGCCTTGAGGAGTCATCTCCATGTCATTCTCCAGGAGTTGGATAAACTTATGCCTTCTCAGACTACCAATATCAGTATCGCATTACACGAGATGGCGGAAAGGATAAAGAGACGTGGTTTGATTATTTTGATTTCCGATCTTTTTGATGATCCGGACAAGGTGATAAATGGCTTGAAACATTTCCGGCACAAGAAGCATGAGGTGATCGTTTTCCACGTTTTGGATCCCCGGGAGCGTACCTTTGCTTTTCCCGAATTGGCTATCTTCAAGGACTTGGAGACAAATGAGGAGTTGATGACCTCACCCTGGCAAATCAAGAAAGAATACATCGACAGGTTCCAGGCTTTGATCAGTAAGTATACCCTCCAGTGTCGTGAGAGCTTGATCGATTATGTGCTGTTGGATACCTCCGTTTCCTTTGACTATGCTCTTTTTTCATATCTGAGTAAAAGGCAGAGACTGGGGTAAACAAACGATAAACGGATGAAGCGCCCAGTTGGGCGTCCGTCTGGATGGATTTATCGGATAACAAAACACCCTTAGATAAGAATAGCATCAGAGCATACTGTTATGGCCTGCCGGTGATGAAACGAATATAGCTAAGGCATGAAGCTCTGGTTATGCGATATAGCTAAAAGAGATGAAAAAACTGAAGAAGGCGAAAAATCTATTGATCGGTGCCCACATGTCTATCTCCGGAGGGATTTTCAATTCCCTTATTTATGGGAAAGAGCTGGGATGTACCACTATACAAATATTTACCAAAAGCAATAACCAGTGGAAAGCTAAAGAGCTTACTCCGGAAGATACTAATAGATTTCTCGAAAATCAGAAAGAAACCGGCATATCCTCGGTGGTGGCACATAATGGCTATCTGATAAATTTGGCTTCTCCTAAGGAGGATATTTACCAAAAGTCTTTGGAAGCCATGTTGATCGAAGTTCAGCGGGCTGAGCTTCTGGCTATCCCCTATCTAGTGATACATCCAGGTTCACATCTGGGTAGCGGAGAAGAAGAGGGAATAACAAAGATCGCTCACTCCCTCAATTGGCTTCATCAGAAGACTGAAGGATGCCAGGTAGGAATCTGTTTGGAGACTACGGCGGGCCAGGGGAGTTCTATCGGGTATCGGTTTGATCATATAGCAAAGATAATCGATCAGGTGAAGGATAACCGGAGATTGGGATTGTGTTACGACACCTGCCACACCTTCGCTGCCGGATACGATATTCGAACCAAAAAAGCTTATAAGGATACATTTGAGGAGTTGGATAAAATTATTGGTATTAAACGACTTAAGGTCTTCCATATAAACGATTCCTTGAAAGATTTGGGTTCGCGGGTAGATCGACATCAGCATCTAAGTGAAGGAAAAATCGGGTTGGAAGGATTCCGAATGCTAATGAATGATCCCCGCTGGGAAAGTATACCCAAGATTCTGGAAACTCCGAAGGAGGAAGGAAACGTGAAAGACCGCATGAATCTAAAAGTGCTTAAGAGTTTAATTAAATAATTGATAACTGATGATTGGCAAGTACTGAATTATAAAAACCCTCTATCCTCATTTCTCCGTTTGGAGCAAGGGGTAAACGAAAATGGTTGAGGTTTATATGAATAAAATGAGATTAATTTTCTGTCTGAGTTTTCTTTTCTTTCTTCTCATCTCGGATTATTGTGCTGTTTATGGTGCTTCAGGGATTCTGCTTGGTATCGACGTGAAAGAGGGTATTCCCGCTGACAGCTCAAGTTTTAGACTTATTGACCGGAGAGAAATCAAGCTTTATAATGGATTGGAGACTGCCTCCTTTCAGGCTAATTTTACGCTAACCACCACGGCTACCGTAGTGGACAGCGAAAACGTAGAATTGAATGTAAGTCTCATCACCCTGCCGCCCCAACCCCAGACCATTCTCAAAGAAATTCTCGCCAAGAACAAAGTAACATTCCTTTTGGGTGAAATCGAGGTAAAATCCGGGAGGACTTTCCAAGTTTATCTCACACCCCAAATAACAGACCTGCCAAAGCTTGAATGCAGTCTAGACACCAGGGACAAAACAAAAGAGGAATGGGATGAGTTACCCAGCGCACATTTCTTCTACCGCTATATTCTCAATTCTTTAGCGGATCTTCAGTGGGCAAAAATAAAGGACCATACCGAAACCGAATATAAAAGGTTTCGGGACACCTTTGGATTCACTCAACCCGCTATGGATAGAATGGAATATTATCTCCTTCCCTGTCAAGTGAACGAGATAGCATGGGATGATCGGTTCAACATAGGGCTGGATCCCACCAAAAATAAGATTTATACCATATATACTCTTTTCGAAAAAAGCTTGGATACACCCAGCATAGGTTTCCTCCTATTCTACCGTTTATGGGGATATGCTCCACCCCTGCTGGCGGAAGGGGTGGGCAATTACTTCGCCTTGTCCCATCATTATGCCAAAAAGCTTATCGCTTCCAAGCGGTGGGTTCCCTTAACCACGCTTAAGACCACCTTAGATTATCGAAAACAGCCTCAGGATGCTGCTTTTTGGGAAGCCAGCTCATTCGTGAGGTTCTTGGTAAAATCGTATGATCTGGACAAGTTCAAGACTCTATACCAAAAAGCCACAGATCTGACTTTAGATCAAACCATACAGGACGTTTATCAGAAGAATCTTTCCACCTTGGAAAAAGAGTGGATCTCCTACCTTAAAACCCAGCAAGACAGCATTTCGGATTATTATTTCGTAACCGGAATGAAGATGTCTAACGGTCATTATGACACGGCTATCGAATTATATCGCGACATGCTTGGTATCTTCGGGAATGATCCCGGCATCCTTCGCAGCCTGGCTTATGTATATTACCTGAAGGGGGAATACGATGCGTCAGAAAAATTATATCGGCAAATTCTTATCAGTGACAGTTTGAACTTGGAGTACTTGCAAACCCTCGGGAATATAGCCGCTATAACGGGTAAATTCGATAAAGCGGCAAAGTATTATCTTAAAGTGATCTCCTTGGATTCCACTTATGTGAATGCCTACATCAAATTGGCTGAAATCCAAGCAAACAACGGAGATCTACCGTCCGCTAAAAACTATTTGGAGAAAGTGGAGAAGCAAAATCTTAGCAGTCAAAACCAAACTGAAATTTATTCTGGCTTGGGAACCATATGCCGGAAGTTGGGCGAAACCGAGCCGGCTCAAGAGAATTTCAATAAAGCGCTCTTCTATGGTCGGCGTTTCGTGGTGGAATATCCGGATAGTCCCATTTCCTATCTTCGACTGGGCGAGTCATTTTTTAATATAGGGGAGATTGATTCAGCCCTACACTTTTACCATATCGCCGAGTTTTTGGAAAATAAACCGTTGTACCGGGGTAAGGTGCTTTTAGCTTTAGGAAAAGCATACCAGAAAAAAAATGAAAATGCCCAAGCCGCAGATTATTTCCGTGATATTTTGAATATCCCGTCCGGATTTGAGGAGAAAAAGGAAGCGCAGGAATATTTAACTCCGGATTCGACATCAAAAATTCAGCATTAGAACCCATCCTCCTGTTTATTTTCCGTAAAGCGGCAAGGAAAAGGAGACCAAAGGTTTACTTCGCTCATGTTCAATTTTCTTAACCCGATCATACTCTTGGCAGCTGGGGTAGCCGTCTTATTCCCCCTTCTGATTCATATATTCAACCGGCAGAAGGTGAAAAAGATCCTCTTCAGTTCGCTTCTTTTTTTGAGATCTTTGGAAAAGACCCGGATGAGAAGGGTGAAGATAAAAGAGTATTTGCTGTTGATCATTCGCAGTCTGATTATACTCCTAGCAGTGGCAGCTTTCGCCCGGCCTGCCATAAAAGGAACCTTTGCCTCCAGAGTCGGTGCGCATGCCAAAACTTCCAGTGTAATTCTTTTGGACAATTCCTATAGCTTAGGATACGAAACCAAGGAGGGTCCGCTCTTTAAACTGGCTATAAACAAAGCCAAGACCATACTCCAACAGCTTAAGGAAGGGGATGAAAACAGTTTGATATTGTTCAATTCACAACCCCAGTTGGTGAATCCCCGACCCACTTATGATTTTAAAAACCAGATAAAATTTCTAGATGAGGAAGCAAAACTCTCTGCCGGGATAACCAACCCGGGTGCGGCTTTGAAGAAAGGTTACGAGATCTTAAAAGATTCGAAAAATTTGAATCAGGAGATCTACCTGATCACCGACATGGAAAAATCGGGTTGGTCTTCACTTTACCCCGGTTTCCTCTCTGGGGAGAATAAGAAGATCAAGCTCTACGTGGTGGATATTTCCCCGCCCGCGAAACAGAATTTGGCTATCGAAAAGATTGAATTCGGCAATCAGTTGATCGAGAGCGGTAAACCGTTTCAGCTTTCCGTACAAATCGCTAATTTCTCTTCACTTCCGGTTACCAACCTTCTGGTGGGATTATATCTGGACGGAAAGCGGGTCGGCCAATCTGATGTTGATATTGGACGGGGGGGTAAATCTACCCTAAAGTTTACCTCCGCGGTGGAGAAAGCGGGAATTCACACCGGATTCTTTGAACTTACCGATGACGATTTGATGATAGATAACCGCCGCTATTTCGCTTTTCGAATCCCAGAGAAGATCATAGTCCTTCTGGTTGGTGAAAACGATGGAGATACCCGTTACTTAAATCTAGCCTTAAATCCCTCGGATGCCAGTGACGCCACCAAGGAAATTACTCAAGTAAGTAAAGGTGCCTTTCCCGCCGTTGATTTCAGCCAATACCAGGTGGTTATTTTCTCTAACCTTTCCAAATTATCCGACGTTTCTTTAGCCAATCTGG
The DNA here is from genome assembly GCA_903908285.1 of uncultured candidate division Zixibacteria bacterium. GTDB lineage: Bacteria > Zixibacteria > MSB-5A5 > MSB-5A5 > SM1-73 > CAIVRH01. Next base: position 193,825 of record CAIVRH010000039.1, on the reverse strand, counting down.
AGAGATTCGTCCGAAAAGGAGGAGGGGTATTTTTCCTACTGGGAAACAGAATCGATCCGGAATTTTATTCCAAAGAGATCCTGAAGAATTTCTTTGAGCTGAATATAGGTGCTTCGATGGCTCTTACCAGGAGTGCGGGCGGATTTTTCGATCTGGAAAAATTCGATTTGAGCCATCCGATCTTCCAGGTCTACCGCAACGTAGAAAAAGAAAAACTTCCCGTGATAAAGTTCTTCTCCATATTCCAATTACCGGAAAGTGAAAATATGAGGGTTATCGCCCGATTCAACTCGGGCAAACCCGCACTGGTGGAGAAAAGTTATGGTGCCGGAAAGGTTTTGCTCTTAGCCGCATCCTTGGAAAAAAGTGAGGGCGAGTTGGTAATGCATCCTTTCTTCGTCCCTTTGATCAACCGTTCGGTGGAATATCTCGCTTCCGATCTTTCCCGGTTAGATGAAGAGATTTTGGTCGATTCCAGGATGACAAGGGAGCTCCCCCCGGATTTTGAAGGGAAGGGAACGGAACTGGTAGATCCCCAGATGAAAAGGACCGCCTTACAGCCATCTTTTTCCCCCGGAAACGGATCCGCTTTCGGCGAGCAAACCGACAAGCTTATCATAAGGATAGATGACACCTCCTGGCCCGGTATTTACAGTATATTTAGTCGGTCCGCTTCCGGCGGAGAGGAGGTAGTGGATAGGTTTGCGGTAAACATAGACCCAAAAGATTCCGATCAGGAAAAATTAGACCGGACTGAAGTTGAGAAAAAATTAGAGGGGCTCAGTTTCTTCTATATCAACCCGCAGGATGATATGGAAAAATCTATTCTACAATCCCGCTATGGTAGAGAGCTATGGAAAACCTTTCTGTGGATAGCATTGGGTCTTCTGATTCTGGAGATGTATTTATCCCGGAGCAGAAAAAAGGACATAACCACAGAGGAAAAGACTTAAAATATCCAAATGCCAACCATACCCCAAAACCATAAAACCATTCAAACCTTACCCACACGCATCATCCCCCATCATATATTCTGGCTGATATTATTGACCGTGCATATCATCCTGGCTTTATTTTTTCTTTTGGACCGGTCGCCCGGAACCGATGCGGCTTTCTCCGGATTTCCCTTAGATGATGCCTGGATTCATTTAGTCTATGCCCAAAACCTGGCTCATTCTGGATTGCCATATTATAACCAGGGCATTGCCGAAGCGGGTTTCACCAGTCCCTTATGGATGATCTTTGGCGCTTTAGCTCATCTGGTCTTCTTTACCACCGGTATTTCTCCTGTGGTGATCATGAAAGTTCTGGGTATTCTTTTGGCATGGCTCACCTCGGTTGCCATATTCGAAATCTGTTTTTATTTTGCCAGGCGAACTCTCCCGGCTCTGTTGGGTGGGCTATATACCGCCACCCTCCCCCTATTTGCTTTTTCGCAGGTTTCCGGAATGGAGGTCTGTTTAGCTGCCGGTCTTAGCGGGTGGGCTATAATCCAGCTGCTTAAAAACCGTTCCCTTGCCAGCGGAATATTACTGGGCTTGGGCGCCATTACCCGTCCGGAAAACACAATCCTGACATTGCTGGTAGTCATATTGGCTCTATTATCCAAAAGGAATAAATCCGATCCCCCCAAATCGGATTCCATTATGAAGCTACTGTTACCCACCATCATATTGCTTTCGTTTTGGTCTTCGACCTGTCTTTTGATTACCGGGCATCCCCTTCCCAATACTTACTATGCCAAATTTACCGATTCCTATTTCTGGGGCGGTTTCGGTCGAATTATGAGCGAGGTTATATTCAAAATGCCGGCTATGTTTCTTTTTTCCGGTGCGCTGCTTTATTTTTTGGGAGTTGGGCAAATGCTTAAAATCCAAAAAGGGAAGATGGCCCTGCTGATAATAATCTATCCATGGTTGTTCCTGTGTGGGATAGCATTCTCACGAAATATGCCCCCCCAGTCGGGATTATACTATTACTGGCTTCGTTATCTGGTGCCTGCCATTCCTTTTATATTTATCCCCCTGGCATTAGGCTTTGAACTTCTCTGGAATTCAGCCAAACCACTTACTCATCCGAAGTCAAAAACCAATATCCTGAGAGCGCCTAAACTACTGGCGATATTGTTGATTTTGCTATCCTGGATCAGACTCCCCTCCCAACTGCAGTTTAGAAGCAATCAATATGCCTGGAACTGCCAGAATATAAATGAAGTCCAAGTAGAATTAGGCCGGTGGGTAAATGAGCACACCCCGCCGGATGCAGTGATTGCAGTCAACGATTCCGGAGCTTTGCGGTATTTCGGAAAACGAAAAACCATTGATCTGATTGGCTTGAACAATCAAAATATCCTCTTTAATCGAGAACTGGCGGTCGACATATACCGGAGCCCATCCACCCTGACTAAATTTTTGAAAAACCAGAATGCTCATTACCTGATCATATTTCCCACCTGGTTTGCCCCGTTGGTACAGTCAGAAGAATTCAAAAAATATTTCAAAATGATAACTTATCGTAAAAGTGAAAACTACACCATCTGTGCAGCTCCCCAGGATTTAATGGTAGTATATTATGGGGAGTATTAGTGTCGAAAACCTCTTTTTACGCGGCATTAAGAAAAAAGCAGGGAATCCCGTTAGAATGAATATTTAAATAAATTACGCAAACCGAGCGGAAAACGTATGCTATTCTAACCTCCACCCTTTTTCATTATATTATACTCGATTGAGCTCGTATGATTGCATGCAGATCAACTTCTTTCAGGCAAGGTTCTAAAAGATGACTTTGATGAGTTTGAGAAATGTAACCAAAGCGTATGGTGCCAATCTGGTTCTGGATGATATCTCCTGGCAAATTGAGGAAGGGAGAAAGATCGGACTTTTGGGATCCAACGGGGCGGGAAAAACCACTCTTTTCCGCATCATCACCGGTGAATTGGATTTGGATAAAGGGGAACTCGTCCGGAGCAAGCACTTGAAAATGAGTTTTTTGCGACAGGAATATCAACTGGAGGATGAGCTTACTTTATTTGATGAAATGCTTAAGCCCTTCTCTGGCCTTCTAAAACTGCATGATCATTTACACAAGCTGGAACAGGAAATGTCCTCTATCCGAGATCCTAACCAGCTGTTGGATCTTTACGGTAAATTGCAATCCGAATATGAGAACCAGGGGGGGTACAATTTTGAACACAAAATTGAGCGGGTACTTTTTGGGTTGGGATTTGAAAAGAAGGATTTCGATAAAAATTTGGACATTTTAAGCGGCGGGGAAAAAAACCGTGCAGCTTTAGCTTCAATTCTTCTATCCGAGCCGAACCTCCTTCTTTTGGATGAGCCCACCAATCACCTGGATATCGAAGGTACCGAATGGCTGGAGCAGTACCTTTCCGAATTTTCCGGCACTATAGTATTGGTATCTCACGATCGGTATTTTCTCGATCGGGTGATAAACGAGGTGGTAGAGTTGGAAAATCGGCGCATCGAAAGATATGTGGGAAATTTCTCTTCCTACGTGGAACAGAAAGCCCAAAGACAGGAAATAGCTTTAAAGGAATTTGAAGCTCAGCAAGAGTATATTCATCGCACTGAAGATTTCATCCGCAGAAATATAGCCGGACAGAAGACCAGACAAGCCCAATCCCGGAGGAAAACATTAGGGAAACTGGATAAATTGGAAAAGCCAAAAACCAAAATCAAGAAGATGAAGATGTCCTTCTCTGTTACTGGACGTACATCTCGGGCGTTGGTCTGGACCGAGGGGATCAGAAAGAAATTCGGAGAAAGGATTCTGTTTGAGCACGCTAACTTCTCTGTCGAAAGATATGACCGGCTCGGCCTGATCGGTCCGAATGGCTGTGGCAAAACCACCTTTTTAAAAATCCTGTTGGGAAAGGAAGGACCCTCATCCGGAGAGGTCAAATTCGGTTCTAACCTCGACGTGGGTTATTATGACCAGGAGCATGAGGGTTTAGACGTGGAAAGCTCGGTTTTGGATGAAGTGTGGAAAGCCAATCCCCGCCTGCTTCCAGGTGAACTGCGAAGTTACCTGGGGAAATTCCTGTTTTTCGGGGAGGATGTATTCCGCCCGGTAAAAAGCTTTTCCGGCGGCGAACAGAGCCGGGTGGTGTTAGCCAAATTGATTTTGTCCAAACCCAATTTCCTCGTTTTGGACGAACCCACCAACCATCTGGACATCGCTTCCCGGGAAGTGCTGGAAAATGCTTTGCTAGAATTTGGAGGAACCATTCTGGTAGTCTCCCACGACCGGTATTTTCTAAACAAGATAGTGAATAGACTATATGCTTTCGAAGGTTCCAATCTCAAAGAGTATTTGGGTAACTATTCCTACTACGAGGGGAAAAAAAGAGAGAAAAGGGAGAAAGAAAAAAGGAAATTGGAGATCGCCAGAGAGGAGAAGAAAAAGCAGGTTGAGATCAACAGGATCAAGCCTAAGGCAAAAAAAAGAAGTTTATTTCAGATAGAGAAGGAAATCTCGGATATCGAAAGTAAGCTCGAGGAGATAGATTATTTAGTTTCCACCCCGGATGTATATACCGACTGGCAGAAACTTCTGGAATTGAATAAGGAAAAGGAAATGCTATCGTTGATGCTGGAAAAGTTATATGGTGAATGGGAAGATTCCACTGCGGGATAATGCCCTCTGGAGTGTAGAGCTTTAGCTATACCTAATTCTGCTTTGGTCAAACCCTAAGGCTTACCCTCCGCCGGGTTTAATTTTTAATTCGAGTGTAAAACTTCTGCTTAACTAAAATATAAGATTTCTAAATTTCCCTGTTGTATGCATTGATTATTTTCGTAAATTTATATGTGTAAATAAACCAACTAAGAGGAGGAGTTATGTTCACAGATACAAATGGCAAATCGCAATGTTGCATGGGTATGCTGCTCGCGATTTTTGCTATCATGTTTTGTACCGTGGGAACGGTGAATGCGGATGTCACCGTCCAGAGACTGGTGAAATCCGGCGGATTGGGTGGCTTAGGGGCTTTTGAAACCACTGAAAAGTTGATGGTTTCGGGAGATAAGGAGTGCACCAAGGGAACCACCAAATATTCGGGGAAATTCTCCAGTCTGATGAATAAAGGCGCCAAAGAAGCGACTTCCATCACCCGTCTGGACAAAGAGCTGATCTGGAGCATCGATAACGACAAGAAAACCTACACCGAGCTTACCTTTGAGCAGATGAAAAAGATGATGGAATCCATGAGTGCCATGCTGACCAACCCGGCTAAACAAGATTCCCTCCGCCAAGCCATGGAAAAAATCAGCTCGAACGTGGATGTGAAAAAAACCGGTGAGAAGAAAACTATTGCCGGGCTGGAATGCGAACGGGTGATTATATCCATGCAGGGCGAGACCATGGATGCAACCGGGAAACCGGTGGATACCACCTGGGTGAAGAATGATGTATGGATGACGCCTTTAAGCAAAGTCCCATCGGAGCTATATGATTTCGACATGAAAATGGCAGAGAAAATGGGTATCATGGAAGGTGGACCGATGGCTGGACTTTTGAGTCAATATGCCGATGCCATGAAGAAGCTGCAGGATAAGTTGAAAGAACTAAAAGGCTATCCTTTAGCCTCTACTTTTTCCATCGTGACGTCCACACATGCCCAGGAAAAACAACAATCCGAAGCCAAAGCCCAAGGTTCATCCGAACAGCAGGAAGAAACAAAGGAGGAGACATCGACAACCGGAAAAACCGATGTTAAATCTGCCCTGGGTGGTTTGTTCGGAAAGAAAGCCAAGGACAGTGCAAAGAAAAAGGAGACTCAGGAAAATACCCAGGCTCAGACTGGTCCCAAAACGGTCATGGAAGTAACTACCGAGACGCAGGGCATTCAAACCGGAGGAGTAGACGCCTCCATTTTCGAGATCCCGGCAGGGTACAAAAAAGTTGAAATGAAGGGGATGGAAAAATAAGTAGCAGCGAAATTATGCATAGAGATCTTTTTGACCAAACAAAATATTTATCTTTCATTTTCCCCCCGATGAAATCACTTTACATTCGTCGTTGCAATACGGGAAAAAACTCAAAATGTTTTCTTCTTAAACAATATATCGACTGCTAAATGGGGAGTTCTAGAGGATTTTGGGAGTGTCGTAGAAACTGCACATGAGATCAGATTGTGAATTGTATTGAAAGCTACCCAATACTTCTTACTTGCCGGGCGGTACTTTGGACAGCACAACGAACGAGGCTATCAGAGAGTATGAAGGAATTTATATTTTCTTCTCCCCACTGGGGAGAGGATTTAGGTGAGGGGGCTTCAAAGTATCGATCTTCCCCCTCATCCACGCTAAAAATCGATTCGTACTCAATATACCAACCTTCTCCCTAAATGAGAAAAGTTTGATAGGAGCCTAACGAAATACACCCATACTAATAACAACACGGAGTTGGACCACCTTTGAAAAGATAATTTATCAGATAGACCACATCACCCACATCAACCACCCCGTCACAATTCACATCACCGGCTTCTATGGGGACAGGTGCAGGACCATCCTTGTATAGATAGTTTATTAAATGAACCACATCACCTATGTCTCTTAAGCTATCCTCGTTGCAGTCACCAGTGGCAAAGCAGTTGAAAAGAATGGAGACATTGTTGCTGTCGTGATTTGCCACCGCCAGGTCCAGATCGTTATCCCCATCCAAATCTGCACAGAAAACGGAAGCAGGACGATATCCTAGACCATAGTCAACTTTAGGCTGAAAAGTCCCATCTCCATTGTTGTTCAAGACTGAAATATAGCTGGTTGAGTAGTTTGCCACAGCCAAGTCCAGATGTGAATCTCCGTCCAAATCCGCACAAAAAAGACGAATAGACTCATTTCCTGCATAATAGTTGACTTCAGTTTCAAATGTCCCGTCTCCGTTGTTTCTTAGTATGGAAACGTTGTCGTCACCACGATTCGGCAAGGCTAAATCTAAATCAAAGTCTCCATCCAGGTCTGCACAAAAAATGTGACCAGGGGCGTTCCCGACTTCATAGTCAACTTTGATTTGAAAAGTACCGTCGCCATTATTCTTTAATATGGAAACACTGTCACTGAAAATGTTTGCAACAGCCAAGTCCAGATCCAAATCTCCATCTAGATCAGCGCAGAAAACGCAAGAAGGACCGGCTCCTGCACCATAGTCAGCTTTAGGTTGAAAAGTACCATCCCCGTTGTTCTTTAAGATGGAAACATTGTTGCTATAATCATTCGCTACCGCCAAATCTAAGTCACCATCCCCATCTAAATCTGCACAAAAAACATGACAAGCGTCATCTCCAGCTGCATAGTCAAGTTTAGCTTGAAAAGTCCCATCCCCGTTGTTTTTTAATACCGAAACACTGGCGTTAGTCCAGCTTGTCACTACTATGTCCAGATCTGAATCTCCGTCCAAATCCGCACAAAAAACAGAAAACGGTAGATCCTCCACAGGATAGTCAACTTTAGGTTGGAAAGTACCATCCCCGTTGTTTTTCAAGATGGAAACATTGTCGCTCCCTGAATTTGCCACGGCTAAATCTAAATCCAAATCCCCGTCTAAATCAGCACAAAAAACATCGAAAGGACCATCTCCTACCCCATAGTTGACCGCCGGACCAAAGGTGCCGGGGCTTTCATCGCTTACTTTTGTGGTGAATGACAAGACGTAACTCCTTTCCATCGGAGTCCCAACGGAAGACTTTATGCCGGTAGTAAGCACTACAGTTACAATTTCACCTTCATCGAAATTCTTAGTTGGGTTCAAGATTGCGGTTTTAGTCGGGTTGTCATAAGTTATGGTTCCCTGGTGAAGCCCGGTTGACCAAGCATTCACCACAAAAGTTGAGTCGTTGATGGTGGTAACATCCATAGGAACATTAAAAGTCAAGGAGATATTAGTATTAACTGGAACGTTCAACTGGTTTTGTGTGGGTAAAGTGGAAACAATATGGGGAATGCTGTCAGGTTGGGTATCCCAACCAGAAAGTTTAGCCATCATCCACCACCAGGCTTTCCCTTTTTGGTAGCAATTGAAGCAACGGGAGTGAGCGCAGTCGGAGCATTCCGGGCATGAATGGGATGAGCACCAGGTTTCGCACCATTCACAGGCATCGCTGGCGTCAGGATAATAGTTGCTATCGGGATCATAGCTTTCGATGTCAGCAAAATCGAAAAGGACTTTATCGTTTGCCGTGCAGTATGCCCGAATCTGATTGTTTCGAGTATAAAGATTACCGGAAGGACCGCTCCCATCCAAATGACCGGTCATATAGATGAACTTCACATCAGGATAATCCTGTTCCAGATCATTCATAGCATTAAGATAAGAATTTATGCCATCCTCGGTGTTATCCGAAACTCCGCCGCACCACGACCACATGACCATATTATAATCGGGATTGCTATTAAGAAACTCCCGGGTAGGAGGCACCCAGGTGGTATCGCCATAACCGCCCAGATCATCTCCATACTCGGAGAAATTGGGTGGATCATATAGGGTATCTTCCTCGGATAAAATGTTCAATCCGGTTAGTATCTGACTACCATGCGAAGTATGACCGTAGAAAATCAAGTAGTTCTCCCCTATGGTTTGAATAATCGAATCCGGGATTAGGTAGAAATCAGCTGTTGAGCTGTGATTCGCAACGATCGCATCTGCTCTCACCGTGGTCGCTCCGAACCATAAAACAAAAAGCCAAAGGGTTAACGCAAACATCCCCCGGATCATGTTGTTTTTCATGGTTTATCCTTGTATTTAGAGGAAGGAGAAATTTACATTTTCTTCACCAAGTTTGAATGACCCCACCCCAGCCCGATTAGGTTATGCTTTTCGGACTGATTCTATGAACAGCCTGGAGCTGTCCCCCCCTTGAACAAATAATTGATCAGGTAAACTACATCTCCCACATCTATCTTTCCGTCACAATTGACATCTCCGGCTTCTGTCGGAACAGGACCAGGACCACTTTTGTACAGATAGTTTATCAGAGTAACCACATCTCCAATATCTACGACGCCGCTCGAGTTGGCGTCTCCGGATAAAAATGTTCCGGGGATACGAATATTAGCATAAAGCTTATCATCCACGATGGAATCTACTCTCACAGTGATCCAGGAAGGACCAAAATAACCCCGACTATTGGGAATAGTACAATAGCTAAAAGTTTCTTGACCCGGAACATCGTCGGAGAAAGATGCAGCCAATTGGGTTTCATAGGGATACCACCATTGAGCGCTGTCAGAAACCCATCCACCCGGATTACTGGTCGCATTCCGGTTTGGATTGTAACCTGCATCTTCAATTTTTACTGTATAGTGAGCATAAGTTGGTGTTCCATTGTTTATTCTTAAATAATAAGCTCCCAATGAGTCATGCACGTGAGTAATTATCAATCCCCTATCCAGAGGATCGCACCCATAGGTTAAAGCCGGCCAGAAGAAAACACTGTAATCAGTATCTAATTTATCAAACTTGGCGGTAGAAGTAGGATTACGGTATTCTAATAAGAAATATTCCCCTTCAGCAGGAATTATGGGAAGTAAGTACAAAGAGCTGTCTTTGGTGGTTTCAATGTTATGGATTACTACATCGCCGTAAGTCCCCTGGGGTAAAACTATAGGATTGATCCAACCGATTTCTTTTTTGCTCCAGCCGCAAAGATGAGATGGTATTTCGGAACCGATGGAGAACAAACCATAACCGGCATATCCCATAACGCACCAATCATTCACTGGATGGTCGTTGTAGTCATTCGGGGTGTAAAAAGTAGTTGTATCGGTTTTGTTATCATAGTCATACAGATCAGGCAATCCGAAGCAATGGGACATCTCATGGCAAAAAACCCGAATCCGGTTGCGAACATTCACCCCCAGGAATAACCTGGGATTGGCTGGATTATGCAACGGCCTGGTTTCCGGCGAGGTGTTCCATCGATTCACATACACTCCGTCGAACGGACCGGGACCAGAGCCAGGAGGATAGACCATAGCGTACGACCAGATATCATTGGTATTGTGTGAATCTTCCTGGCCATTACCGGTACGTATAAAAACCACCGCATCTACATCCCCGTCGTGGTTGCCGTCAAACTGAGAGTAGTCGATGACCGGATCCAGTGTCCATAGTATATCTTCAAAATAAAAGTTGGGTGTATACCAGTCGGCATTATACCAATCCAGTACCTGTCCGACAACGATAGCTTTCCCATACGAAACTTCATAGAAGTAATCGGCTACCGAGCCTCCAGGAAAGACGTCCCGGGAAAAGAGAAGACTGTCAAAAGTCTCCCGGGAATAGGTATGAGGACGATTATCCCACTCTACCAGAATAGCTAACACCTTGAGCGTATCGGCAGTGAAACGAAATTGGGCTATTTCGATACTATCCTGCCGGGTAAGCTGAGAAGAGGGAATTTTCCCGAATTGATGGTCCATTATCTCTTGAGGGATGTCGAGTATCATCCCTTTTGATAAATCCATGGGAGAAGCAAAGCTTGGGATTACCATTATTACTAATCCGCAAATCACAAAAATCTCCAGCAGCTTTTTCATTATACCTCCGTATTAAAAAGGATAGAACCAAATAAAACAGCTTGTTTTTAATATAATCTATTTTTTCAGGGTGTCAAGACTGTTTCTAATATCCGGTAAACAAAACTAACCAATTGAGATACAAGAGGATTATTCTACCACAAATAGGTGTCCGTTAGGTTTACCCTCTTTGTTTTTGATAAAATTACCCCCCCGGAATCCCCCTCCGGGAGTCGAAAAATCCCTATTTTATTTAATCCGAGAGAAACTGATAGTGACAAGTTCATGGGATTTTTCTCCTGCGTCCAAAATTTCCCTTATTGGGTTAACCTATATCTCGTTAAATCAAAATCACGCTGAAAGCAGAATGAGTAAACATAAGGTAGAGATCAAAATCGGTAAGAGAGTTTGCCGCACATCACTCCTGATTTTCTAAAACACTTATTTTGCATTGACGCTTGACAAACATTTCCCTTGACAGTATCAGAGATTGAGAATTATTTAACTTTCGACCAGCCTTCTTTAGATTATTGTCTGGATAAATAGTTCCCGTTATGATTTGTCTTTACCACCGGTATTCTAAAACCGTTAACTTGGATGGAAATGAAATCTGAAGAAAAAAAATCGGATTTACTGTTTCTTCTTATAGCCTTGCTCTGCCTGCTTATAGGGTTAGGGGGTACAGTTAGACTAAGCGGACAGGGAGAGATTAAGATTATTTGCGAGAAATATAACGGGTACCTCCGGGTAAATCGAGTCGTTGGTAACGAAACCGCAAGATCCGGTCTTAAAAGAGGGGATATTCTTCTGGAAGTCGACCGGAATCCAGTCCGCAGCAGGAGCACTTTGGACTTCTATTCCGGACAAAAAAGAATTGGACAACCGATAAACTTGACCATACAAAGAGGTAAGGATAAGCTTGATCTGACCATTACCTTGGAAAAAAAATATGACTGGTTGTTTCTGGTAATAAATTTCCTGGCCGGTCTTTTCACTTGGGTTATGGGAGTTTTTGTATTCCTTAAAAAACCCAAAAGCCAGGTGGTAAAGGTTTACTTACTCTCCTCTTTATCCTTGTCCCTGACGCTGCTCATGCCCCGGGTGGGCTTCCCCTTCGGTCCCAAGGAGATAAGTTTTGTTTTACCCACTATTCAAATAGTTGCCTATACTTTTCTGCCAGTGCTCTTTTACCATTTCTCGGTCATTTTCCCCGGGGAGGAAAAATCCTCCATTCAGAGTAAAACCTCTATTTATAGCGCATATATTCCGAGCCTCGTCTTGATTTTGCTAATGGAGTGGTTCTATTGGAGATCTGTTTCCGAACAATCCATCTCTTTATTCCAGACATATCAGTTATTTTTCCTTTTCTTGCGGGTATATGTGGTGGTTTATGTGCTACTGGGTCTTCGGGCTTTGTATAAAACTTACCAAAGACTTGAGTTTTTGGAGGAAAAAAGAAAGATCCGATGGATTTTCTGGGGAATCGCAGTGGGAAGTTTCCCTTATATCTTCCTGGTAACCCTGCCCGATATCCTAATGGGTCGAGCTATGATTCCGGAAGTAATCAAATCCATGTTTGTGTTATTAATCCCGATATCCTTTGCCTTTTCCATCCTTAAATATCAGGCCATGAACGTGGATGTAGTCATCAACCGCAGCTTGGTTTATTCCCTTCTGACCGGTTTCATTGCAGGCATATACCTTTTCGTAGTCGGACTTTTAGGCGAGATTGCTCACAGCATCACCGGTTACCAGGGGAGTTTATTCCCTATCTTAGGAACTTTAATAGCAGCAGTAGCCTTTACGCCAGCTAGAAATCGGATAAAAATCTTTGTGGATAAGACTTTCTACCGGGTCAGATACGATTATCGAAAAGCCATTCAGGAATTTACTCGCCAGGTAAGTTTTGCCTTTACCCAGGACGAGCTTTTGGAACTGATTTTGCAGAGAATCGATCTTCTCTTGGCGGTTAAACGGATATTGATATTTATCCGGGAGGACTATATAAGAGAATTCCAGACGGCTAAACTAATCGGTTTTTCCCGAGAAGAAGCGCAGGAAATCGAGCAGGAGAAAGATACATTGTCAGGTGTTTGGTTTGAAGACAGTAGAATTAAGGGAGTTAAAGGTGCAACCGCTTTTGAAAATCTTTCAGATCTGCCAGAAAACCAAATACTGAAGAGATTCGAGATAAAATTATGCTTCCCTTTGGTGGAAAAGGATGAGCTATTGGGATTGCTTTTGCTGAGCAAGAAAAAATCGGAACTTAGATACTCGGCGGATGATATGGAGCTGGTTTCCTTGATAGTGCAGGAAGTGGCTCGGTCCTTGCAAAATATAAGAATGAGGGAAAAGATAATAACCGAGCAGCTGGAAAAAGAGAAGCTGGAAGAGTTAAGCCGGCTTAAAAACAAATTCATCTCGAATGTATCCCACGATTTGCGGACTCCCTTGACTGCCATCCGGTTTTCGGTGGATAATATGCTGAAAGGGGTTTATGGGGAAATTTCGGAGGAAAACCGGAAACATCTGGGGATGATTCAGGAGAGTGCTCTCCATGTTTCCCGAATGATTGACAACCTGCTGACTTTGTCGATGAGCGAATCTGGTAGGATAATCTTGAATAGAGAGAATCTCCATTTTTCCCAGGTGGTGGATTCAGCCTGCAATGTCGTGAAAATTCTCGCAGAGAAAAAAGGCATCAGTCTCAAGATAGATAACTTTCAGGACATTTTTGTCTTTGCCGATCGACATAGTCTTTTGCAGATTATGCTCAACCTGATGGACAATGCCGTAAAATACACCGACTCGGGAGGTGAAATCACTATCTCAGCTACAAGTATAGAAGGTGAACAGCAGGTGGAGATTTCGGTCATCGATAACGGAATCGGTATACCCGCCGGAAATTTGGAGAAGATCTTTGAAAGATTCCATAAGGTTACGCCGATGGGGGTGGTTAAAGAGAAAGGATTGGGTATCGGTTTGGATATCGTACGGAACTTGGTGCATCTGCATGGTGGAGAGATTAAGGTGGAAAGCCCTGTTTCTAAGACAGGCCGGGGTGCCAGATTCAGCTTTACCCTTCCGCAAAGTTGACAATAAAACTTAACCCTGGATTCTTAAGCTCAGGTTAGAAATCCAGAGTATATTGTAAGGAAAATCCATGCCACAGGAAAAAATATTGATCATAGACGATGACCCCCAGATAAGAACACTCTTGGCAGAGAGACTGAAGTTTCATCAATACCGGGTTTCAACAGCCGAGGATGGAGATGAGGGTCTGGCTGTATTTAAGAAAGAGGGGGCGGATGTGGTTTTGCTGGATTTAATGATGCCGGGATTAGACGGCATAGAGACTCTCAGCCGGATAAGGAAAGAAGAGCCGGAAGCCCTGGTGATAATGTTGACCGCTTTTGCCACCATCGAGAAAGCAGTGGAAGCAATCAAAAGGGGAGCTTATGATTTCATCCCCAAACCCTGCGAGCCGGAACATATTCTATTGACTATCCAAAAAGCGCTGGAAAGAAAAAATCTGTTCCAGGAAAAGGAGTATCTGAAAGAGGAGATCGCCAGCCAGTATGATATGGTCTGGGGTGAGAGTCCGGAGATACAAAAAATCAAAGACATTATCCGGAAAGTGGCAGAATCTAAGTCCACTATTTTGATCCAGGGAGAGAGCGGCACCGGAAAACAGGTATTAGCCCGTGCTATTCATAACTTAAGCCCAAGGAAAGACAAGCCATTCGTCTATGTTAACTGCGTAGCTTTATCTGAGCAGCTGTTGGAGAGCGACTTATTCGGGCATGAGAAAGGTTCCTTTACCGGAGCTTATCAGAGGAAAAAGGGCAGACTGGAAAATGCTCATACTGGAACCGTTTTTTTAGACGAGATCGGAGATATCACCCCGGTGATTCAGACTAAGTTCTTGCATTTTTTAGAGTCGGGCGAATTCGAAAGAGTGGGGGGGAATCAAACCTTAAAAGTGGATAGCCGGATAATAGCGGCTACCAACCGGGATTTGACCCAAGGTGTGGCGGACAAAAAATTCAGAGAAGATCTCTTTTTCCGTCTAAATGTCATCTCCCTAACGGTTCCTCCATTGCGTAAAAGGAAAGAGGATATCTCTACTTTGACCAGTCATTTCCTGCAAAAGTTCAACCGGGAAATGAAAAAAAGAATAACCAGTATAAATCCGGCCACTTTGGAGATATTTCTAACCTATCATTGGCCCGGGAACATACGGGAATTGCAGAATGTTTTGGAAAGAGCGGTAGTTTTAGCACCATCTGAGACAATCACTCCGGATCTTCTACCACCCCAATTGAGTCAGAAAGGGTTAGAAGAGATCTCCCCCGGAATTCCATTAGAAGAAGCTCTGAAGAATTTCAAAAGGGAATTCATTTCCCAGACTTTGTCGTTAACCAATAATAATCAATCAAAAGCTGCCAAGCTTTTGGAGATTCAAAGAACTTACTTAAACCGCCTGATAAAGGAATTGGGTATAAGCTCAAGTACTGCCGAGGACTGATTTCTCAATCACGTATCTTTCCAAGCATAGTATCATCTGCTTATTTTCCTCTCTTCCTGGAAATGGAGAGGATAAAGGTGAAGGGAACCATTTTGAGCATTAGCTTCGTCTCCGATTTTCCTGCCCCCCCCCCTAGCTGCTGGGAGAAGATCGCCTCCTCTATACAGTTCTGTTATAAAGAAACATACATATAAGTCTAATCTCCTATAACATTTACTTCAGAAAAATTCTTCAGTCGTAACTTTTCTAAAAATCAATCTTTTTCAATCCTTTATTCAGTAAGGGCTTAGTTGGCTTTATCTGTTTTCCAAATCCCTTTTTCCTACTGGCACACTTATTGCAATCCCTTATCGGTGAGAACTTTTTCAGGAGGTGAGTAATGAAGAAATGCAAATCGCATCTTTTTAAATTGACCGAGAGATTTATAATCATAAAAATCAGTCTTCTGGTTTTATGCTTTATCGCCTGTTGCAGTCAAACAGTATTAGCAAAACCATCCATCCAATCAAATCCCAAGTCAAAACCCAGGGCTTTAAGTTATTCCTTGTTTAGCACGTTAGTGCCGATTGCAGTGGGTATAACGCTTTTGTGTCCCGGCAAAGAGATAGGTGCAACCAACAATGTTGCCGGGCTCACCCTCGGTTCATTTGGGCTTTTGTGTGGACCCGGGATAGGACATCTTTATGCAGAAAATACGGATCGTTTTGTGTCAGGTATGTTCATTCGAGGTGCTGCAGGTGTGGTAGCCATTTATAGTTTATCAAAGATTGAAATCGTCACCTGGGGCAATGACAACCACGGCAATCCCTTAGCCGTGCTAGGGTTTTTCCTCGGCGCCGCTGCTTTTGTGGGAAGCACTTTGGATGACATCCGAACCACTGGCATAGCAGTCGACCGGTATAATGAGCAACATGGTTTTACTCAGATCAGACTGCAACCCTGCTACTTCGCCAATAATCAAGCCATAGGGCTTTCTTTGGGAGTACGGTTTTAAGAAAACAGAATCAAACCAGAGTCTGATATTTTTGGTGACATAGTCCCGATCATGGGAAAAGGAGGTCAATTAAGATGAAAGACAATGAACAATTCCTTGCGGAATTTACGAAAAGCGTCGATATGCAGTTCTTTACACCCTCGTTCTATCGGTATCTCACGGATTTTCTGAAAATAGAAAAGGTCAGACGATATGAGGATAAGTTTGTGATCAATACGTTTATCCCCCCCTTCCCCAGTCCTGCATTCGATAGATTTTTATCTACTTACTTTGGTTTAGAGCAGAAGACACCCATTCAATCGGTGGACTTGGCGGTCACGAATGGTTGCATCTTTAATTGCTGGCACTGCTATAATGCAGGACGCTTGATTTCGGATCTTCCAACCGAGTCTTTGCAGAAGATAGTCCAGCGGTTACAGGAGTTAGGCGCTATGGTGATCAACTTCACCGGCGGTGAACCTTGCCTCAGGCATGATATCACGGAGATATGCAGTTCGCTAAGGGATGATTCATGTGGTATTCTCGCCACCACCGGATACGGATTTACCGACGAAGTTGCTCAGGGACTGCGTGATACCGCCGTCTATTCTATTTCCATCAGTTTAGACAGCGCCGATGAGAAGGAGCACGACAGAAAACGCGGAGTCCGGGGAGCTTACCAGATTGCGCTTAAAGGGATTGAGACCGCAAAAAAATGGGGTTTCTATACCTACACCTGCGCTGTCCCTTCAAAGAGACTACTGGAGGAGGAAAATTTCCGAAATCTGGTAAAATTGAATAAGAACCTGGGAGTAAACGAGTTTCAATTAATTGAACCGACTCCAGCTGGAAAAATTGCCTCAGCCAAACTCGATTTCGGTATGGAGGAATTCGAAAAGATATTTCAGTATATGGATGAATATAACCATAAGGACAATGGAATCTCCATATCATCTTTCGCTCACATGGAATCACCGGAGTTTTTCGGATGCGGAGCCGCCCATTCTCACATATACATCGATGGCACCGGGGAGGTCTCCCCCTGCAACATGATCCCCATTTCTTACGGAAACGCAGCGAAAGAGGACCTAAACAGCATCATTACCCGAATGCAATCTGATTATAAACGTCCATGTCGGTTTTGTCTGGCGCACTTGTTACAGGATTTCTTCAGTGAACATGTGAAAAATGCAAAGCCCGTCTCGGTAGAAGCCATACCTCCCATTCCGATACCGGAGGAAGAGGAATTGCCCAGGTTTTTCCAAATTTTAGAAAATAAAGAGCAAGAGATAGCAGGTGAAGAAGAAATCGTCTTGGGATATAACGGTGTCAGTTCCACCTATGAAGATTACTGGTTAAAAGTTGCCTCCGGACCGATTGATCTCCTATTTGAAAAACTAAAGATAAAATCTGGGTCACGGGCTATTGACTGCGGATGCGGAACCGGATATTCTTCAGCCAAACTCGCAGAAAAAGTTGGGATTGAAGGTAGGGTGGTGGGAATCGATCTGACAGCTGGTATGATTGAACAGGCGAAGAAGCGAATCCAGCGACGGGGATTCTCGAATGTGGAATTCAGAAGGGGAGATATCCTGGACGAGTTAAGAAAAGTTCCTCCGGCTTCATTTGACGCGGCAGTATTAACCTGGCTTATCGGATATGTGGGTTGCGATGAGATATTTCCGTTGCTCAAGCAGGTATTAAGACCCGGTGGGATAGTCGGATTTGTAGCTCATCTGGATAGATCACCGCTTGTTCCCATCGAGACATTTGAAGAAATCATCCGGGAGGAGCCGCAATCGCTTGTAAAAGCAGTGAAATTCAAATTTCCCAAGGACAAAGAAGAAGCAGAGAGACACCTGAAAGAATCCGGATTAAAAACCGAGTGGATCAGGCAAGACAGTTTTGATTTTGTCTGTCGCACCGGACAGGAAGTCTATGACCATGTAATGAAATCGGGCGCCGGAACTACATTTTATTACTCCCTCGAGCCGTCGGCACGAGACAGATTGGCGAAGGAATTTGCGCGTCGGATGGATGAAAGATATGCGGGAGCTTCAGAGATCACTATTGTTCACGAATATGTTGTTGGTATGGGGATTTGTCTGGACAAATAATTTTAAATACAATATTTTGTAACATGGGATTTATCACGGAATTAATAGGAAAATTGTAGTGAACAAGATATTGAAATGCATAACTACCTCCGTTATTCTGCTGTTTTTATGTCAATATGCTTTTTCTGCATCTAAAACAGATACCACCGGGCAGGAAATGTCAGCCCACAAGAGTTCCTCCAGTGCCTTTCCCGTTCTTATATATGATTCAGATATTGGCTTCGGTCTTGGTGGTAAGGGCATCATCAAGAATGGATTAAAACACGGGGAATCATCTGACCTTATTATTTTTGGCAGCACCAAGGGGGAACAGTGGTATGTGTTTGCCTTCTCCATTCCCGATTTGGAGATACGTCAGGGGACTGCTTATTCCAAAGCCTTCGATCTGAAAATTGAATTTGATAAATTTCTAAAGAGCAATTTCTTTGGTTTTGGCAATTATTCCAAAAACAATGACTGGCAGTTCCCCAAAGAGATGACCAAGCTGGAGCTAACTTTGGGGCGGGCATTCACCGAAAGGATCATAGGGGAAATAGGATGGTTATTCGACCATACCAGTGTTTACGGCTACGAAGGGATAAATCCCATTTTGACCTCAGAAGTGCCCGGCACAGGTGAACATCTGACCACTTGTTTTGTCACCAAACTTCGCTGGGACACCCGGGACAGCCAGATTCATCCACATCAAGATTGGAAGATAGGTTTCAATTGCGATATCGCCTCAAAATCTTTAGGTGGTGACTTCGATTTCCAAAGATACCGGTTGGAGATCAACCGGTATCAAAAACTGTTTTCCGCAGCTCATGTCCTGGCAATGCGTTTTTGGCTTCAGCAGGTGAAAGGAACTGCCCCATATTACGAACAAAGTATCATTGGCGGCGGTTGGACTGCCAGGGGCTTCAAAGCTGACCGCTTTATCGACCGGACCTTGACAATTTCGTCAGCAGAATATAGATTCCCAATCTATAAAAGAATCGGTGGGATTTTGTTTGTTGATGCCGGCAGAGTCTATTCTGATATTAAGAAGGTAACTTGGCACGATTGGAAAACCAATGGAGGAGGTGGATTGCGTTATTATCTGACCAATTTCGTGGTAAGACTGGATGTCGGAGTAAGTGGTGAAGGCAGCCGGATATTTTTGAATTTTGGACAGGTGTTCTAGAACTGAGAACCATCAACAACGGATGAATGGATAAAATTGGAAAACAATAGTTTTGCTCAATCTCGTTACGACAAGATTTCTTTTTGGTTACTTATCTATGCAGTAAACTACGCCTTCTTTCACATTTTTCCGGTGTTTCTAAATTATGAAATCAAAATTCGTCTTATGGTGGCTGATGTTTTTGACATACTAACGCCATTTGTCATGGTTTTTCTAATTTACAAAATCTATGGTATTCTATTGTCGGGGACGGGAGGGAATTCGGGTTCGAAGACTCAACCCGCTGCAGTAATCATACTAATTTTAGGGGTGATCACTTTTGTGGAAGGTCATGGAATGCACCTTTCAGCCAACGCTATCTCCCGTCATTTAACTTCGATGAAGGACTCACCGCTTTTTGCTTTAGATTATTTCTTCGATGAGACTTTGGGACACATACTCTGGGATGGCGGGATCATCCTCCTTTCAATCGGACTTATCGTCATTGCATTTAATTCTGACGTATTAAGAATCTCAAATCCAAAATTGCCGCTTACCATATTTGCCTCGCTTCTTTATGGATTTACCTACTTCTGTAATGGAGTGGAGGGACAGACGGTTATATTCACATTTCCGCTGGCGCTTATCATCCCATCGGCCATCTGGTGGCTGGTACATCGCAGGCACATCCAACTTCTGAAAAACCCGGTTCTCTCTTTCTATTTTTTCACCTACATCCTGGCGTTATGCCTCTTCATCTTTTGGGGGATATGGCATAATGGATTTCCGGAATTCAGCGCACTTGGATGGATTTGACCAAAGCCTGCTCGAACTTAAGCTCTTTGTTCAATCCAAATCATAAATATTGTTATACACAATCTCACATACTGGTCTATTTTTCTATAACCCTTTCATCAAAAAAACTTCCCCAACCAGATTTACTAACAAAAACAAACTATTCCTATCCTTCTAATTGGTAAGAGGTTAACCGGTTTCATTGAGTTTCTCTGATTCCTCTGTTCTCTTGGCACGTCTATTGCAATTCCCCTAAAGTGAAAGTTCTTGAAAAAGGAAGAGGAGAAGCCATATGAACAAAGTCGTTTTTCTCACCGGAGCAACCGGGTTGGTCGGCGGTAATCTCATTCCCCGAATTCTGAAAGATCCCAGCATTACCAGGCTCATCCTGCTCGTCCGCGGCAATTCTGATATAGAAGCAGAAAAACGCGTTCACGAAATGATTAAATCGCTGTCGCCTGAAATAGACCAAAGCCAAATAGAGAAACACATCCAAGTGGTCCGGGGTGATATCACCTTGGACAGGTTGGGATTTCTTGAATCTTTTTATAACAGATTAGCGACAGAGGTAACTCATATTATTCACTCCGCAGCAACGGTTCAGTTTCAGCTTCCTTTGGAATGTGCCCGATTGGTGAACTACACTGGCACAAGAAATGTAATGACCCTAGCCCAGCATGCTCAGCAAAATGGAAGGCTTAAGGGCGTTGCTTATATCAGCACCGCTTATATCTCAGGAGATCGGACGGGGAGGATTCTCGAAACCGAATTAGACTGCAGCCAGAAGTTTGCCAATACCTACGAACGGACTAAATTTGAATCGGAAAAACTGGTCTGGCAACTGACGAGCGAATTACCCATAACCATATTTCGCCCGAGCATCATTGTGGGTGATTCTAAAACGGGTCGGACCTCTGTATTCAATGTCCTGTATCCGCCGCTGAAACTGATCAGTCATAAACTAGTCAGGATTCTGCCAGGATCCCGTTATACACCACTAGACGTGGTACCGGTGGATTTTGTTGCCGATGCCATCCACTCCATATTTCTTAAAACTGATGAGGGAATCGGAAAGATTTATCATCTTACTGCGGGTGGGGAGAATTCAATCACCACCGGCGAAGTCATTGATCTGGCGATGGACTATTTCAATACGATCCAAAAAACCGAGCATTCGCAGAGAATCAGATTCATGCCTCTGGAGCAGTATCTCGAAGTGAAACAATCTCTTCAGGGTCATGCCAGAAGGGTATGGCAAGCAATGGAGACTTATGAACCCTACCTTTGTGTAAACCGGTTGTTTGACAATGCTAATACCCGTTCTGCACTTGAAAGGACCGGCATCACCGCTCCGGTTTTTGAAGAGTATTATCAAACCATACTACAATATTGTAATCAGACCGATTGGGGAAAACGATTAAAACGCGCGGCATAATCCAAAAAGAGGAACAGGCAGTGAAGATCAAATTCATTGTAAATCCAAAATCGAGAAAAGGTAACAACTCAAATCTCGGAAAGGTGTTGAACGAAAAGTTTGCCGGTTTTCCAATAGATGTCGAGCAGACAGCTTATCCTCGCCATGCGTTGGCTATTGCCCGGCAGGCGGTGAAGGATAACTTTGGTACCATTGTCGCGGTAGGCGGTGATGGGACTATAAACGAAGTGCTCAACGGTATTATAGGAACAAAGACCGCACTTGGCATCATCCCCACCGGGACAGCAAATGATCTGGCATCCTACTATCATATTCCCCAAGACATAAATCTGGCTTGTGACTTGATTATTGGTAGTAACCTTCAACCTACCGACGTCATCCGTGTGAATGATTGGTATTATATTACTGCGGGGGGAATTGGTCTCTCCTCCGAAGTTGCAAATATGGCTAATAGTATCAGATCTAATAGCAGAATAGGGCAACTGATTGGACGAATATCGGGAAGCAAGCTTTATATCCTGGCAGTGTTTTGGGCATTGTTGAGCAATAAAGCTGGTCGAAATCCAATGAGTATTCACCTAAATGATTCTTGGTTGAGAACGGATGTGCTTTCGCTTACCGTTAACAATCAGTCGTTTTTGGGCAGAAATTTCCAGATGTCACCAGGAGCAGTCAACGACGATGGTATGCTCGACATCTGTCTGATTGAGAATCAAACCAGTTTTTGGTTAACGCTTTTAGTCATATTGAAGGTACTCACCGGCAAGCATATCTATTCCTCCGGTGTTAGAACATGGCGGATGAAGGAATTGATCATAACCGCGGAAAAACCAATGTCCTTTTTGGGTGATGGGGAGATTTATCGGAAGGCATCGGAGTTTAAGATAGAAATTCTGCCAGGGGCAGTGAATATAATAACTGCAAGAATAAATACAGATGCGCACGAGCACGGTGTAAGTCTAACAGTTGCAAAAACGATGGATGTTACACAAAATCATGGAGAGAATCATGCGGTACTTACCGAAAAAGGGATTTCTTAAGCGGATGAGGATTTACCTCGAGGAGATGTATCCTGTTTTTCCCCGTCTTCTCGCTGCCGCTTTGCTGGTTATCAGCTTTTTCTCTTTTCTAGAGAGGATTCAAGGAATACCGATGATGATTTTTTCTCTCGGCACAGCTATCGGGATCTGTAGTATTTTCGCTCTGCTTCTGATTCTGCGTTTAATGGATGAGCTTAAGGACAAGGAGATTGACCGGGAACTTTTCCAAGAGCGCCCGGTACCTGCAGGTAAAGTGTTCGAGCCAGATATCAAATTCAGCCTTACTGCTGTAATTGCCTTCTATGTAATTGTTAATCTGTGTTATGGTAAAGCACTGTGGATGTCTCTTGTAGTGTTGGGATACTCGTTTCTGATGTTTAAGTATTTCTTCATCCCACGTATCCTGCGCAAGCACCTTTTGCTCAACCTGGCAACCCACAATCCTATCATCCCGTTCATGCTATCCTATCTGGTCATTTTATTCTCAGTCCAGCATCATTTGCCCTGGCGAAATCTGAGATGGGATTGGATTGCTCTTCTGGTCGTCATGTACTGGTCTATGTCGTTTGCCTGGGAGATCGCCCGCAAGATTCGTACATGTGAGGAGGAAAATACATATGTCACTTACTCCCGGATTTTTGGCCGTATCGGAGCGGTTTTGGTCGCAGGCAGCGCTCAAACTTTGGCATTCGTTATCGGTCTATATTTCTACCGGACCCTTTCCTTCTCGGAATTATACCTGGCAATATTGTTAGCGGGGTATGGAATGACCATGTGGGGTAATGTCCGATTTATCTATAGACCTAATTCAGTAACCTCAAAGCTCAAACCATTTGCCGAGCGATATATTTTGAGTGTGTTTATCGCCCGGATCGTTCAATATATCTTTTTTGTTTAAAAGGAGACCCTCCAATGTCCTCAATGTCAATAAATCTGATCTGGTACAATGCCGGTCTAGGAAAGATTACCGAGCGGGAGGTGGGTGGAAAAGGTTGGAATTTGTTCCGGCTTCGACATTACGGTTTTCCCGTACCTTGTTGGTTTATCGTGTCAAGCCATGTCTTTGATGAAGCTTTCGGAAGCCAGAAGGAAAGAATACAGACAATACTAGAAGACCTTGATTTTAATGACAAAAAAAGTCTGGATGAGGCATCAGGTTGGATTAGCCAGATCATCTCTCAAATCGAGCTGCCAGAGCATTTCTCCATGGAATTATCAACAGCGCTAAGTAAAATGTTCGGTAGCGAGGTACTTGTTTCGGTTCGGTCTTCGGTAGTGGGCGAGGATTCAAACGAGAATTCCTTTGCCGGCCAGATGGATTCGTTTCTCAATGTGCATTCTGCACAAGTCATGAAGACGATCAAAAAAGTATGGGCTTCAGCTTTTTCCTCCAGAGCTCTTTTATACAGGCATCGAAAGAATATCAGCTTAAGTGAGATTTCCGCGGCGGTGATCGTTCAAGAGATGATACAGTCTGTTGCATCAGGGGTTCTTTTTACCAAGGACCCGGAAAACAGGACAGACCAATGCATTATCTCTGCCGGCTTTGGTTTGGGTGAAGGGGTGGTAACCAACCTGGTGGAAACTGATACCTATAGGATCGACTGGAAGTCTAACCAGATATTGAAGGAAGTGAGATCAAAAGATAGACGGGTGGTTCTGGATGCGACAACTAAGGCTGGAAATCGTCTGGAACCGGTTCCGGCAGAAATGAAGATAAAGTCGGTGTTGACCGACAAGCAGATTCTCCGTCTGCGTGATCTGGGGGTAAAAGCGGAGAGACTTTTCGGCATACCTCAAGATATCGAGTGGGCAGGTGACGAAAAAGGGAGAATATTTATCCTTCAAGCCCGGCCGATTGTGTTTGGTGCAAAACAGGCTTCCTCACCAAAGTTGCGCATCTGGGACAATTCGAATATCGTGGAAAGCTATCCGGAAATCACCCTTCCCCTTACCTTCTCGTTTGCAAGGCAAGCTTATGAGAGCATCTTTCGCCATGCCACCCTTGGTTTCATACCCTTCAAGAAGGAGTTGAAAAACCGGCTCTCCTTCACCCGGAACATGATTGGGCTTCTGGATGGACGCATCTATTATAATCTGCTGAACTGGTACGAAATGCTCTCTTATCTTCCCGGCTTTATAAGACACAAGGACTCGTGGGATCAGATGATCGGAATCTCACAGAAAATCAGCTTTCCCCAAAACAAACTCTCCCGGCTCAACCGGTTTGGTGTCCGGCTTAATGTTATCTTTCGACTATGGAGCGTTAAGCGAACTGCCAGGAGATTTTTCGAGCATTTCAATCTCGTATATGATCATTTCAGGAACATGGATATCTCTAAAATGACAGAGGATGAATTGATAGGGGTGTACGAATCTCTTGACCTGAAGCTTACCAATAAATGGCATCTCACCCTGTATAACGATTTTTGTGCCATGAAATATTATGACTGGCTAAAACAACTCTGCACTAAATGGGGACTGGACCAATACCCAAACTTGCACAATGATCTGTTGAGTGGCCAAAAGGATATGGAGAGCGTGAAGCCGGTTAGATCGCTTTTGCACCTGGCTGAACTCCTTCACACTGAAGCGATATTTGAGGAACTCATGAGCGAACCGGATAATGAAGCCATTTTAAAGAAAATAGAAAACGACCATCGATACGCGATCCTAAAGGATGCGATAGAAGAACATCTGCAGATCTATGGGGATCGATGTACGGAGGAGCTCAAGTTGGAAAAACCTACCTTTTTTGAGAATCCGGCTGCGTTAATTGGTCTGGTCAAGAACTACTACCAGTCGGGAATTTATCAGGAGATCATCGAAATCCAGGAAGAGAAGATTCGGGCAAAGGCGGAGGATATCCTCGGAAAGCATCTTAAGAATCCTTTCAAGCGTTTCATTTTTCACTTTGTGCTGAGAAATGCCCGATTAGCCATCACCAACCGGGAAAACATGCGGTTTGCCCGAAGCAGACTTTATGGAATTATCCGGCGTCTGTTCCGGCATATGGGGGAGTTGTTTGAAGAGAAAGGGTTGCTCCAAGCTGGTTCGGATATCTACTACCTCACTGTAGATGAGATATTTGCTTTCGTGCAAGGGACGGCCGTTACACAAAACCTTAAGGCTTTGGTCAAGTTAAGAAAAGCAGAGTATTTGGAATTTAGTCAACGCTTGCCTAAAGAACGAATAGAAACACCGGGTATACCTTATTTAAGCTCATTCGGTCGGGCTATAGTTGGAAATCAAAACGGCAGGACACTACGGGGAATCGGCTGTTCATCCGGAGTGGCTGAAGGAACAGCCCGGGTGATGTTGAGCCCGGATTCTCCCGTAGCCAGCGGCAATAACATACTTATTGCCAGGTCAACCGATCCCGGATGGGTATTTCTAATGCTATCGTCCAAAGGGATCGTGGTGGAAAAAGGGAGCGTCCTTTCCCACACGGCCATTATCGGTCGGGAGCTGGGAATTCCCACCATCGTCGGGGTAAAAGATGCCACCAAGCTGATTCAGGATGGCGCCCGGATATCCATCAATGGAAGCATTGGAGAGGTCAAGTGGCAATAAAACAATTCACATTTGATATGTCTTTGCAAGAGGTATTTGTGCGATTTGGCTACGAGCTTTATCGGGGTGATAAGAATTGGATACCCCCTCTAAGAAAAGAGCTTTCTATGCAGCTTTCACCGGAGTTTTATTTTTATCAAAAACCGGGGAACTCGCACAGACATTTTCTGGCTATGGCAGGGAATGATGTGGTCGGTCGTGTCTCGGCATT
Source organism: uncultured candidate division Zixibacteria bacterium (assembly GCA_903908285.1). Taxonomy (GTDB): domain Bacteria; phylum Zixibacteria; class MSB-5A5; order MSB-5A5; family SM1-73; genus CAIVRH01. Next base: position 167,474 of record CAIVRH010000039.1, on the reverse strand, counting down.
GGTTAACCACGATTTGCAGGATAAAGATGGAACACCAGTAGGCACGGTGGGTTTCTTCGAGTGCATTAACGAATATACTGTGGCACAGGAGCTTCTCAATTCAGCAACCCGATGGCTGCATGAGGTGATGAAGATCGACCGTATCTGGGGTCCGATGAATTTCGATATCTGGCACAGCTACCGTTTCATGACCAAGGGATTTGACCAAAATCTTTTTTACGGCGAGCCCTACAATCCACCTTATTACCCGGAGTTTTTTAAGCGTTTCGGATTCATCACCAAACAGGAGTGGGATTCGGTGGAAATAACCGGACGCGATATTTTAGAGAAAATGATCTCCCGCGGAAAAGAACGCTTCAAGCTTCTGGTTGATCGAGGATACCGTTTTGAATTATTCGATATGAACCAATTTGAAGAAGAGATGAGAAAACTTCATGTTGTGATGACCAAATCCTTCAGCGGCTTTCTCGGGTTCACTCCCGTTCCATTCGAAGAGCTGAAGCGACTCTTTGCCCGGAGTCGCTATGCCTTCCATCCGCGGTTTTTTGTATTGGTTTATAATGAGACCAATACCCTGGCTGGATTTGCTGCGGCGTTCCTGGAACTCTCGGATGCGATTCGCTCCATGAACGGGCAAGATGGTTCCTTCGCCCAATTAAAGTTCATTTACAAACGAAATCAGGTCAGCCGAATCAACTTCTACATCGGGGGAGTGACACCGGAGGAATTAGCACGAAATACCGGATTGGGGAGAGCTGGATTCTACTATGTAATCAATCAGATGTTAAACGAGGGATTTGAAACACTGCTATTGACCTTAAGACTTAAAGGAAATTTTGCTCACGGGCTTTTAGGGAAGAATGCACCTGTGCCCCAAAGGGAATATTCACTTTACGAGTTGAATCGATGAGCGCGAAAATGTTAATCCCATATTATGATCGACATAGAAAGGAATTGATGACCGAGAAGGTATATGCTAATGACTTTCTTTCCTGGTCATACAACACCCAGCTGGGGATGTTGGTAACAGATTTGATATTTCGACAGAAGATCATTTCCCGATTGTACGGCTGGTATCATAGACAAACGTGGAGCAGGAAAAGAATCAAGTCTTTCGTGAAATCGATGGACATTAATACAAACGAATTGGTTTGCCCACTCGAAGATTATGCCACCTTTAACGACTTTTTTATGCGGGAAATAGATCTTTCCCGGCGCCCTATCTGTGACCATCCCAACCTATGCATTGCACCTGTGGACGGTAAGATTCTTGCATATCCGCGGGTTGATCCCAACACGACGTTTCGGATCAAACGCAGTCCATTCAACCTTAGCAGTTTCCTCTCCGATGATAAGCTGGCTGAAAAATATGCTTTTGGCTCGATGATCATAAGCCGGCTTTGCCTTACCGACTATCATCATTTTCACTTCCCGGATTCCGGCATTCCGGAGAAAACGTTATCGATTCGGGGAAAGTATTATGCCGTTGGTCCTTATGCCCTGGATTGGCTTATTCCATTCTACACCGAAAATCATCGTATGTTGACGCTTTTTGATTCAGATCATTTTGGTCAAATAGCCATGGTGGAAATAGGAGCTTTCACCGTCGGGTCCATTCGGCAGCGATATCAGCCTGGTGTTCACGTTTCTCGAGGGGCAGAAAAGGGGGGATTTGAATTAGGCGGCTCCACGGTAGTGCTTCTTTTCCAAAAAGGGAAAATCGAGCTGGATAAGGATCTATGCAAAAACACCCAAGAGGAAATTGAAACCTATGTTCGGCTGGGTGAGTCGATTGGGAAGAGGCCAAGCCTAACCATGGAAAGGTATGGAGGATGATCAGATGAGAATCCAATATGCCCAGTGCTGGGAAGATCCCAGAACTCTAGCCAGAGCATTGGAGATCACGCCAGATGACGATGTCGTTTCCATCGCATCCGGGGGAGACAACTGCTTTGCATTGCTTTTGAATAATCCCCGTTCGTTGACTGCCGTCGATTTAAACCCGGCTCAGATACATTTAGTAGAGCTGAAGATTCAAGCTATCCAAAAGCTCGACTATGACGACTTTATTGGTTTTGTTGGTGCACACCCCTGCCGGGACCGGCTTAAGCTTTATTCCTGTCTTAGACCCGGGTTAAGCCAAGAATCGCGGGAATACTGGGATGGACAAACCGAGAATCTATTTAAAGGGATCATCCACTGCGGGAAATTCGAGCAATACTTCTCGATTTTCCGTCGAATCGTCCTCCCTCTGATTCATAATCAAAAGACCGTTCAGCAGCTATTATCCGCCTCATTATTTGAAGAACAGAAAAACTTTCATGAAAAAGTATGGAACAACCGAAGATGGCGATGGCTCTTTCATCTTTTCTTTGGAAAACCCCTGCTGGGACATTTGGGTCGACGCCCATCCTATTTTCGATATGTAACAGTCGAAAACGTGGCAGATGAACTTATGAAACGCACCCAAAAAGGGCTGACTGAAGTTCAGATCAAGGACAATCTTTTTATTGAATACATATTGACCGGGCAGTATAGAAATTTGGAAACTGCGCATCCCTATCTGCAGAAGTCAAATTTCCCCTTTTTAAAGGAGCATGTGGGAAAAATTCAACTTTATTGCGGAAGTTTGGAAGGGTACCTGGGAGGATTAGAGAAAGGAAGCGTATCCAAGTTCAATCTATCCGACATTTTTGAATATATGTCCGAACAGGCTTTCGAACAGGCCATCCGGGAGATTCTGCGAGTTTCCTGTGATGATGCGAAATTAGCCTTTTGGACCCTTTTGGTTCAACGAGACATTCCACAATCTTTGACTGATCAAATCGACTCGGATACAACTGTTTCCGACAAGCTTTTTCCCGCAGATCGAACATTCTTCTATGGAAGCTTTAATCGGTGGCAGATTCATTTAAAGGGACAATCACCAGCTCCGGTCGATCAGGTTTATGCTCATTCATTCATAAAAGGATAGAGGATAGCCATGGATCTATATTCTGCTAGAATTCTGAGGAGTCAGCCTCTACGGTTAGCACTCACCGTGGGTGGGATCGCTTTATGCATTGTTTTGATGCTTTTTCTTCTATCAGTCTATCGCGGGGTGGCGGATGGCTCGGTAGAATACATTCGGCAGAACAAAACGGACCTTTGGGTGCTGCAGCGAAACGCCACTAATATTCTGCGCGGTTCCTCGGTTCTTTTTGCCAGTCATGGTAAGCAGATTAAAAAAATTTCCGGGGTGGAATCTGCTTCACCGGTTCTCCTGCTCCTCTCCTCCATCAAAAAAGGAAATAAAGTCGCAACGGTATTTCTAACCGGTTATGAGCCGAACTCAAGATTCGGAGGTCCACCGGAGCTGATTGAGGGTCGTTTGGTTCAGAATGACCACGAGATTATTTTGGATGAATCATTTGCAGCGAAATACCATTTCAAGCTGGGTGATTTGGCGCAAATACAGGGCGATACGCTCAGGGTGGTTGGAATCAGCGCAAAAACGAATGCCTTCGTCATCCAGTACGCATTCGTCACCTTGCACTGTGCCCAATCCTTAATCGGATTTCCCAATATCGTCACTTGCTATCTGGTCAAAGTAATAGAGGGGAGTGACAAAGAGAAAGTCGTAAAGCAAATTCGAGAAAAAGTGTCGGGGGTGGAAGTTTATGATCATGAAATGTTCTTGCAGAACAATATCCACGAGATGCAGTCCGGATTTCTTCCTTTCATTTATACGGTGGCGTCAATTGGGGTCATAGTGCTGACAGCTATCCTAAGCCTGCTCCTCTCCATCAACATCTTAGAGAGACGAAAGGATTTTGCCATAATGAAAACCCTGGGTTCACCCGGTGGATTTCTCTCGCGCCTGATCGTCCAACAGGCACTACTCATTTCATCAACCGGAACTATCTTAGCATTGGTACTCTTTTTTCCCATGGTGGCTTTAATCGAAAAAATCTCCCCCGAGATCAGCTCAAAATCATCCGTTGAGCAAATCATCGTCGTGGTGCTGGGAGTTGGAGGAATGAGTCTGATCAGCTCGCTTGTCTCCATGCAGCGGTTAAGGCACATTTATACTCTGGAGGTGTTCTCATGAACGGAACGGAAATTGGACCAGGTGTTATTCAGCTCATTGGCGTCACAAAGATATTCGGAAACAATGGAAATAGATCCGCAGCGGTGCAGGATATATCGCTGGAAGCATCCCCAGGGGAACTGGTGTTGCTTTTGGGACCAAGCGGCAGCGGCAAGACCACTCTGCTCACCTTAATCGCAGGCTTGGTCGAACCAACATCAGGAAAAGTATCACTCTTCGGGAGAGACATCTTAGATTACTCCTCCAAAGAGCTGCAGAAGCTACGAGCCACACGGATCGGTTTTGTCTTCCAGACTTTTCATCTCATCGATTCACTTAATGTGGTGGAGAACGTGGCTTTGGTTCTCCGTTTTACCGGCAAAACCAAAACCGCAACCAAGCAACAGGCATTATTGCTGCTTCAGCAATTCCACGTGGAACATCTTGCCAGGAAATTCCCCAATAATTTGAGCCAGGGTGAAAAGCAGAGGGTGGCAGTGGCACGGGCCATTGCCAATGGTGCGGAACTGATCATCGCGGATGAGCCGACTGCCAGTTTGGAGACTAAGCAAGGTTTTGATATCATCCGTCTCCTGCATAAATATGCCAAAGAGCAGAACCGATGCGTCGTGGTTGCCAGCCATGACTTGCGAATAGTGGAGTTTGCCGACCGGGTACTCAAACTTGAGGATGGAGTTATAACTCAAACCCATATGAGAGCCATGAATCTATCTTCGGATGAACCAGTGAAAGAAAGCTTTTGTGGTATGCCTCTTCCCTGCTGGAATAACCATACGGTTATATAGAATCTTACACACTCGTCTACTTTTCCATAACATTATCTTCCCGGTGATTCCCTTCGGCAAAATGCATGTCGGGATTTAGTTGCTTTTAACTTCTCTATCCATAAGCGATTAGCCGATGTACCAATTTTCTTTTGGGCTCTTTTTATAACCGGCATATCTCTTGCAATTCCTCTTCCTCGAAACTTTGAAACCGGGAGAAAAAGATGAGAAAGCCAATAGTTCATTTAGCAGGGTCAGGACTTAGCCGAAGCGGCAGTACCAGAGGCTTTGTGAATTATCGACCAGAAGAGACAGCTTCGTTTTTCCATAATAACAATCCTACCCGTGATTCGTTAATGGTAACATCCTTACACAATAAGATCGGAGGTGATGGAAGAAACAATACGGTTTTTATGGTTGGGATAAAGTTTGCGAAATCGCTAATCGTTAAATGCGAAGGAGAGGAAAAATGAAAAAGTTAATGGTGTTAGTCAGCATAATAGGGATATGGGGATGGTTCTCTTTAGCTCAAGCTCAACTGGATACTCTGACCATACTGCATGTGAACGATACCCATTCTCATCTTCTGCCTTATGGTCCCAAAGACGCTGCCGGAGACTGGACCTGGGGCGGAATGGCCAGACTGGCAACTTTAGTAGGGGAAAGCAGGATGACCGATCCAAATGTCATACTCCTGCATGGGGGAGATGTTTTTGTAGGGGATTTCATGTTTCAGGAGTATGTAGGAGTTGCTGAACTGGGGATAATGAAAGCTCTAAACTACGATGCTTTAGAATTGGGAAATCACGAGTTCGATCTCTACCCCTCAACTCTCAAGTACGTTCTGAATCAGGCAGGTTTCCCCGGTGGTGGATTTCCCGTCCTGTGTGCCAATTTGGATATTACCGGTGACCCGGAACTGGGATATTTTGTCAGACCGTACGTCATAAAAGAATACGGTAATGTAAGAGTCGGGATATTTGGCTTATTGACCGACATGACCAATCAGATCTCCAATCCCTCACCCGTTACGGTTCTGCCACCGTTAAGCGTTGCTCAGGCCTGGGTCGATTCATTAAGAATCGGACATGATTGTGATCTGGTGATTTTACTCTCCCACCTGGGAAGCAACTATGATCAGATGGTCGCATCCTCCGTTTCCGGGATCGGTATCATAGTGGGGGGACATGAACATAGGTTGATTGAATCGCCCATTCAAATAGGTAACACCCTGATACTTCAGGCCGGGGAATTCGGCAGGTATCTGGGAAAATTGCAGGTTATCATAGGGGCTAAGGCTTCATTTAAACAGAAAGACAGCGGTTTATCTTTGAATAAGGCAAAAACCGAAGAAGTGATCCAGAGTTGGAAGTACGAGATGGAAACGGTAGACTCATCCGTTCCTGCCGAACCAACCCTCAATGCGATGATCGGTAATCTGGCAGCCGGGATAGAAACGGACCCCAGGTTTGGTCCGGTGTATTCGCAGGTGATTGCCCAAGCCAAATCAGAGATCAAGAAGCCATTGGGTGAAGGATTGTGTAAAGACAATGCTTTGGGAAATTTAGTCTCCGATGCCATGAGAAGCCAAACCGGAACGGACATTGCTTTTCAACCCCAGGGATTCATCTCCCAGACCATCTATAAGGGACCGGTAAAGGGAGCGGATATATTTCAAGCGGTGCCGTATGGTTTTGACCAGGTCTCTGGCTTGGGTTTGAAACTGGCGACATTCCAGACGGACGGGATGTCACTAATTTATGGTTTGGAGTTTGCAGTTTACAATCTTCCCTATGCGGAGGACTTCTTTCTGCACGGCTCAAATATCTCCTATGTTTACAACTTGGCTAATCCGCCCGGTTCCAGAGTGGATTACTCCGCGATCACTGTAAATGGCCGACCATTAAATCCATCCGCCACCTATACTGTTACGGTACCGGATGGGGTAGTTCCTTTCCTGACCCAGATCCCGGGATTTCATGTCAACAACCTATCCGTAACCAATTCCTTTGAGTATAACGTGGTCAAGGATTTTATGATCTCCCATTCGCCGGTGGCTTACTATTCCGAGGGTAGAGTAATTGATCTGGCTTCCTTTACCAATCCCCCGGAAGGGGCGATTGCGCTTTCCGATGTGGTCGATCTTTTCAGAGAAAATGGCTCCATCAATAATCAAAGGGTTGCAGAAAGACTTAAGTGCGAGCTGGCCAGTGTCCATCGTTACTTGGAAGCCGGTAACAACAGAGCGGCTGCCCGAACTCTTAAGCTTTTCACCATCTATGTCAGGCTGGAATCCTGTCTGAGACACATCACTGTCTGGTCATCGAAGAGGCTGGTCTATCTGGCTGACAAGCTGGGTGATTCGATCGGATATCCTTTGGCAAAGATATCCGAGAACGAAACCGGAGAGGTTAAACCGGAGGAGTTTCAGCTACTCCAGAACTACCCCAATCCTTTCAATCCGCAGACAGAAATCAGTTACAGCATTCCTGAGGATTCCCATGTCAGGCTTTCCATTTACAATCTGCTGGGTCAACAGGTCCGGTTGTTGGTAGATGAGTACCAGGGCGCAGGTGCAAAAAGGGTAGTCTGGGACGGACGGAATGAAAACGGAGAAAGCGTAGCCAGCGGAATTTACCTCTACCGGTTGGAGGCCGGACAATATGTAGAGACCAAGAAGATGAGTTTGTTGAAGTAATTGAATCCGGCAAAACAACCCTCATGTTTTCACACCAGAAGCCCCCGAATGGGGGCTTCTGTTTTAAATCCTCCTCAATCCTACAATGGGCTGGACCCATTGAAATAGTTTGAGGGTGGGGAGAAGACAGCAAAAATGCAGTGGCAGTAGCTTGGGTGAACTTGGAATCCGTGGCTGGTGGTTCTGGTGCATCTGGTATATCTGGTGGTAATTTTTAATTTTTCTTTCATTTTGCTGTTACCTGTTGGTATGTAAGATATTAGGATGAATTATTAGTTCAAAGATCAAAGTTCAAAATTGCAATTCAAAAATTAAAATTATCCATACTATTAATACATTAATAGTGTATGGATCATATAGATCTCTCAATAATACCCGCGCCATCCTTTTCACCACCAAAGTTGTACTGAATATGCTCTGGATGGCAAGAGAGATAACGGTATAAGCCTCTCCCCTTTTGTCTATGGATCTTCGATGTCAGGGGGACGGGAAACCAGATCCCCTGCGCAGACATATGTCTGCGGCTACAAAATCCACCCCCCTGAATCCCTCTTGTAAAGACCATGTATGGAACGGAGTGTTATTACTTCGCTACAATCTTTATCTCTTCCTTCGGCAAGTCATAGAACTTATGGCACTAACTGGCAGCAATGCGGCTGAAGTCAAAGTTGTAGAGATTTCTTCAATCCGTCAGCCCTTCACTACGTTCAGGACAAGCCCTTCGGTTTCGCCTCAGGACAAGCCCTTCGGCTTCACTTCAGGACAGGCTAAAGCTAACGGCAATGGATTTTCTTATAATATTCCAGAGCAATAAATTTTCTGATTTTATTCCAGTTGGCTTTAGCCAGTGGATACATGCCTTTCTGACCTTTGGTGACTGTTTTCATTGTTGTTCCTCCAGACTTAAGGTGAGAGTTATGTTGTTCATGTCATTGGAGATAGCTGATTTTCCTGCCGGTGTTTCTGACGTTTCTGACCTTACTGGGCTTTGTTTTTTAATTTTTTCACTTTTCCCTGCGGGCAGGCCTCGCAAGTGATTAAGGTCTAATACATTAGGCATTGGTCGTATGAGTTAAAAGTTAAAGGTTCAAGGTGAACGGTTTAAGGTCAAAAAATCAAAATTCAAAGCAATTCTTCGATTCCATGAGAATTTGGGTGCACGCAAAAAACATTAGGACCTTCACCTATTGGGAGGGTGCCGTTTTCACCACCGAAGTTGGCGTGAATTTGGAGCTGTTAGACCTGCACCTCTCCCCCCGTGTCCCCTTTCCTTCGACACTGAGGTCTCCCTACGGGCTGAGCGCACTCAGTGCGAAGCAGGAACCGAAGGGCAGGATGAACCCCTTGTCGGGGGGACTTACTTTTTGCCTAACCGAATCCCCAGCTTTCGACCTGTTCGGAGATATTCAAGAAGTTGCTGCTTAAATTCAGATATTGCAACCGGGGAGCGATCCTGAATTCAGATCACTTCCGCAGTTTATAAAAAGAAGAAACCCTCTGATTCGGTAAATCAGAGGGCTTCTTATAAATGGAATGCATTGGATGCTTTTCGCTACTTCATCAGGATCATCTTCCTGGCTTCAGTGAATACTCCTGCCTGGATCTTGTAGAAGTAGACTCCAGAGGCAACCTCTTTTCCTTCGTTATCCTTTCCATTCCAATGGATGGTCTTGAAACCTGCGGTCTGTTGCTCGTCCACTAAGGTTCTCACATTCTGTCCGGCAACATTATAGATGGTGAGCTTGACCTGGCAGTCGGTGGGCAGAGCATAAGAAATATCAGTTTCCGGATTGAAAGGATTGGGATAGTTCTGGGATAAAGAGAAGGATGTAGGTTTGGATTCAGAGACCTTAACCATCTCGCTGTTAGCCTCTTCCTGCTTCAACTCACCTGAAAACTCTAAGGCAAGTGGCATGGCATCTTTATCCACCAATACCGCTTTATTGATTTTGACACTACTTAAGTCCACTCCCTTTGCTCGCAGTATGACCAAAGACCCTTCTCCTTTGGGGATGCATTTCTCACCGGTTAAATCCACAATGCCGATCTTCTGTACACCATCTTTTATGCTAGTGTAGAGTTGAAAGTCTTTAGTCAAAGGAGTCAAGGCCGGATCCAGCATGGTGACTTCACCTGGATCGAAACCTATCTCCAGTTGAACTCCAGCCACGTCACGATCGGATTTTCCCACCACTGAAATTGGGAACACTTGGTCTTTCGCTTCCGGTGAAGTTTTGTAGAGAGCGGGAACACTCACATCCGTTCGATCAGCCTGGTTAAGCACCAACGATATTTGAGCATGTCCCTGAGTATCAGACAGACGAGAAGCTGAAGATAAAACATCTCCAGATTTCCCCGAACAAGAAAGCGGCGGGAGTCCACCTTTGAAGAGGTAGTTAATCAGATAGACCACGTCACCCACATCGACCATATCAGCGGGATCGCCATTAGCATTGGCCTCTTCCATGCAGGGCGGCACAGCTCCACCTTTGAAGAGGTAGTTAATCATATAGACCACGTCAGATATATCTACCATGTCATCCGGATCGCCGTTGGCGTTGCCGCGCATGCCTTGGCAGCAGTAGATCGGACCCGGTATGAACACCAACCGCATGCTGTCAGAGGGGATGCGAACTGTGACGATATTGTATTCACCCGTCGGGTTGTCCAACCAGTCAGCGCCACTCACGAGCGTGTCAACACTCTTGTCTCCGGAGTAGGCGTATATCTTCCGGGCCGTTAGGGAGTCGGGAAGAACGAAACACCCCCACGAATCGCAGTAGGGCTGTCCGGTGGCGACATTCACTGTGAGGGATTCGTCAGGGAAATAGGTGAAACCCCAATATGATGACGACAAAGCGAAGCCACCACCGCCGATCGAGAAGGTAAAAGGCTGAAGATCCACTACCCGCGGCGGGGTCAGATCAAAAACGATGTTTTTCAGGCTATCAGAAACCATCAAGGGGTATTTAAGCTTCACGTACTCCGAGGGCATTCCTACCAGTTCTAGAATGTAACTGGTGCCTGGAGACGCTGTCCATTGAGGATAGTAGTATTCTGGCTCATAACTAGGACCTTCCAACTCCGACAGCGTCAGCGTGTACTCTTCGATCCGGGCAAAGTTGCCGAACACCTTGGTAACCCCCACAGGTATCTCGTTCTCTCCGACTTGGATGAACTCGTACCCAACGCGCAAGACGGAATCGGTGTCAAGCTTTTGCCCAACTACGCTAAGGGTCTTCCACATGTCATGGCTATGAACACCAATATCATACCCGTTTTTGCATACTGTATACCTCTCGCGGGGGGCGTATTTCGCATTATTCCACGACCGCGATGCAACGAATTGGGCATCAGTGTCTGTAACTGCTTGTATCCAAGTATTCACAAAGGCATATCGGTCAGTCGGGTCAGTTTGCACAGAGTATATCAGCGTGTTATCGGGATCGGAATACTCCCAGTTTATAGCAACATCAGTTTCGGTTTCCTTGCCGATCAGGTAAGTTCTGACACGGCCCTGTACAGTGTTTGGATCGACTGCATAGAATTCAAGTTCAACGGTTTCACATGGAGAGAACGTAAGCGGGAATTCCATGAAGTTGGCATGCCCATCCACCTCGTAAAGCAGGGTCATGGTGAATGTCGTAGGCACCTCCGTCGCAATGTAAGTAACCGAATCGTACTTAATAAGACTATCGCCGTCGGAAATGGTGACATCAAATGGGTATGGCTCTCCTTCTGGTGTCTTGAAATGGCAGATTAGGGTTGGAGGCCCATTAACTTCGGCTGTCGGATCACAAGGGCAAAGCACCGGGTAGCCGCCGTAGGGGTCAAAGACACTCATACCCAAGATGAAATAGAGGTGATAGAGCACAAGGTCCGCTGAATTAACATAGCCGTCACCATTTAAGTCACAGCTATAGAGAGGGAAAGGGGCGGGACCACAAGCGTTGATGAAGCTATCAAGGTAGGTCATGTCAGCGGAAGTCAGACCGACACCGTCGTTGTTGGCATCACCGTCGGCATGGCAAATGTCTTTGCACTTTCCGTAAGGACCTGCCTGGTAAATCAAAAATACTTCATAGTCTGTCAGAGCTTTGTTGAAGAGTTCCACCTCGTCAAGTGTACCAGCGAACGTGTGACTGGGAGTTATCAGATCTCTTGCCATTACAAATGGTGCAGTGTTGGTCAAGCTCCCCTGATAAGCTAATGGATTGGCTGGGGTGGCTACGACACTACCATCCACATAATGGAGCCAACCCGAGGGATTATCTCTGTCCACAGTAACCGCGACATGATGCCAATTCCCATCAGCGACGAACCCTGTCGAGACCCAGTTATTATAATGAGTCCCGTCACCAATCTGCGAACCTAGATAACCGTTGAGCAGAAAGAGTACATAGCCCTTCGGATTAGAAACTGAGCCGGTTCGCTTATCCAGGATTGTCCGCGTCCCGGAAGCATCCGTAGTTTTAATCCACAAATCGATGGAAAAATCGCCAGTGCCGAAGTTCAATTCGGCTTGATCGGGCACATCCACAGAGTTTGACCCGTTAAAACTTAATGCACCCGCAACCTCTCCAATTACTGGAACCGGATTATTAATCCAGGTACCAGAATTATTAACGGCACCTCCAATGTCATTCGAAGTCGGTCCCACTGTTTCATCCAACGACCACCAGGCAACCATATAATGAGTAGGTGGTATAGCACATTTGCACTTTCCCTCGGAACCCGCCTGATAAATTCTCTGCACTTCCGCGGGGTTGAGGACACGGTTAAAAAGCTCTATCTCGTCAAGTGTACCAGTAAACGTGTATCCGGGACTTACGAGATTTCTTGCTATTACGAATGGTGCAGTGTTGGTCAAGCTCCCCGAATAACCCATTGGATTGGCTATGGTGGGTACAGCACTACCATCCACATAATGGAGCCAACCCGAGGGATAATCTCTGTCCACAGTGACCGCGACATGATGCCATTCCCCATCGGCGACGAACCCTGTCGAGACCCAGTTATTATAATGGACCCCGTCACCGATCTGAGAACTTAGGTAACCGTTGACCAGAAAGAGACAATAGCCAGTCACATTAGGAACTGAGCCGGTTCGCTTATCCAGGATTGTCCGCGTCCCGGAAGCATCCGTAGTTTTAATCCACAAATCTATGGAAAAATCGCCAGTGCCGAAGTTCAATTCGGCTTGATCGGGCACATCCACAGAGTTTGACCCGTTAAAACTTAATGCACCCGCAACCTCTCCACTTACTGGAACTGGGCTGTTCATCCAGGTACCAGAATTATTAACGCTACCTCCAATGTCATTGGAAGTCGGTCCCACCGTCTCATCCAGTGACCACCAGGCGACCATTCCGCTTGGCGGCGGTACACATTGAGCATACAGGGACTGCGGTACCACAACGGCGCCCAACAGCATAAATGCGACAACTAAAAGTTTTGTGATCATGCCATAGGATTTAATGGCTATACTCCTTCCTTTAAAAAAGGTTATAGGTGAAAGGTTTAAGGTTAAAGGTAATGCAGAGATTCGATTCGGTTTCATTTTTAATAGCTCCTGCTTGATCGGTTTACGGTTTACAGTTAACGGTTCACAGTTCCCTTCCGCCCCGCCATACTGCAACTTGGGTTGGATTCTGAATTTCAGATTCTTGCCATTGATCCTTTGTTTTTCAATAAGCATTACCTCCATGTGGTTTGATGGTTAGTGATTTGAGTCTTTTCCTTACTGCTCCAAAACTTTTCTTGTTTTAGCATTGAATCTCTTCTTTCCCCTTACACAATGAATAGTCGTAGAAACCTTCGTTCGGTTCCCAATAATTTTGAGGGATCTTGAATTCAGATAACTTCCGCAGTTTAAAAAAAGAAGAAACCCTCCGATTTCAGGAATCAGAGGGTTTCTTATCAACGAGATACGTTGGATGCTTTTCGTTACTTCATCAGGATCATCTTCCTGGCTTCAGTGAATGCTCCTGCCTGGATCTTGTAGAAGTAGACTCCGGAGGCAAGCTCTTTCCCTGCGTTATCCTTTCCATTCCAATGGATGGTCTTGAAACCTGTGGTCTGATGCTCGTCCACTAAGGTTCTCACATTCTGTCCGGCAACATTATAGATGGTGAGTTTGACATTACACTCTGTGGGCAAAGCATAAGAAATATCAGTTTCCGGGTTGAAAGGATTAGGATAATTCTGGGACAAAGAGAAAGATGTAGGTTTGGATTCAGAGACCTTAACCATCTCGCTTTTTGTCTCTTCCTGCTTCAACTCACCCGAAAGTTCTAAGGCAAGTGGCATGGCATCTTTATCCACGAGTATCGCCTTCTTAATTCTAATACTGCTCAAATCCTCTTGTGGTGAACCTTGAACCACTCCCTTTGCTCGCAGTATGACCAAAGACCCTTCTCCTTTGGGGATATATTTTTCACCGGCTAAATCCACAATGCCAATCTTCTGCACACCATCTTTTATGCTGGTGTAGAGTTGAAGGTCTTTAGTCAAAGGAGTCAAGGCAGGATCCAGCATGGTGACTTCACCTGGATCGAAACCTATCTCCAGTTGAACTCCAGCCACATCACGATCGGATTTTCCCACCACTGAAATTGAGAACACCTTGTCTTTTGCTTCCGGCGAAGCTTTGGAAAGAGCGGGGACATTTACATCCGTTCGATCAGCCTGGTTAAGCACCAGCGATATTTGCGCATGCCCCGGGGTATCAGACAGACGCGAAGCTGAAGATAAATCACCTCCGGATTTCCCCGAACAAAGAAGCGGTGATGGTCCTCCTTTGTAGAGGTAGTTAATCAGATAGATCACATCGCCGATGTCAACCATTTCATCGCCATTAGCATCAGCAACTGCTGGGGGATTAGGAGTAGGACCGCCTTTATATAGATAATTAATTAAATAGATGATATCACCCACCTCTATCACTCCGCTGCCATTGGCATCGCCCCGAAGGGCAAATTCTATCTTCAGTCGGTCATAATAGGGCTTATTTCTGACCACCACAAGAAAGAGATCGGAACCCTCAATGTGATTGATGGTGAAGTCATGGAACTCTGTCAATACCTCGGTTCCCAGTGTATCCGAATAGGCGAATAGACTTTCCACTATCAAATATGTAGGCAAGGTGAAAGATCCCCACCAGTCAGAATTAGTTTCGGTACCGACATTTACTAACAGCGAATCACTGTCATGGAATAAGTCTGAGTATGAAGAATTAGCAAGAGGAAATTCAGCAAGAACAGATAAATCAAAAGGTGCATACTCCGGTATTCTACGGGTGTATACGTTGAACACATCGGTTCTTCCTTCTGTAACATTTACAGGCAAATCCAACTGGTTTGGGTATTCCGGTGGTAGACTATCTATGGTCAGGATGTAGTTGTCCACGGGAATAACGAATTGTGGCGATATATATTCCGGCTTATATTGAATTCCATCTGCATCAGTTAGAGAGATGCTAAATGGGATTCTATGTTCCTCCTGTAGTACTTGCTGGACGCCTATTGCACCACTATCAGGATTAGGTACATTGACACAATACTGATGGAGATTAATCCATATATCTCCATTATCCCATATATACATGACATTCCAACCATGTCCACAAATACTGCCACCACATGTCGCAGTCCATGTAGTCATATCGACTTCAACTTTAAGGGCAAGATTAATTGAGTCGAGAACATCAATGGGAGGTGCAGATAAACTGGTATCAATCACCCAACCTACGTCGACTACCTGGCCTAAATCTTGGAACGTTCTGCAAGACAGCTTATGAGTTGAAGGGTCCCAATGCCAGGCTAAGCTATCATTGGCACCTGTTTCACGGAAGAAGACACGTGGTGTATAGGGGACTAATAATGAATCTTTGGGAATAGCCAGGAATTCGATTTCTTTGACTTCCCCTTCTGCAAGACAGAGTACTAACTGATTTCGTACTACCGCATCGGCTAGTCGATAAGTATATGTATACGTCGCAGTATCCGGCACCTCTGTTTCAATGTATGTCACACTGTCAAACTTTTGTACCCACTCTCCGTCTGATATTGTCATGTCAAATGGATATGGTTCTCCTTCCGGTGTCATAAAATGGCCAATGAATGTTGCATGATCTTTGCACTTGCCGAGACTGTCTGCAGCCCAGATGCTGCGAACTTCTAAAGAATCGAGTGCTCGGTTGAAGAGTTCCAGTTCGTCAATGCAGCCAAACCAAGGTTGGTTGCCGCTCAGATAGCCCTTACCGATCCGCAAAGGGTTGGCGTTATTGAGGCTGCTTGACAGCGGAGTAAACGTGTCGAGAGGAATGCCATCACAGTAGAATCTTCCTCCACCCGTGGCACGGTGCACCGTCACAGCTACGAAATGCCACAAGCCATCCGCCGGCACGGGGCTGGTGGCAGAAATGTAGTTCGTGCCGGACATTCGAAAAACCAGACGACCGTAACTGACAGCCAAGCTGTAACCGATGTCGCTTCCATCGCGCTTATCAACTATCACGCTGGGGGGGCTGGGCGTGCTGGCCGTATTGCGTTTTACCCATGCATCGATCGTCAAATCGCCCACGCCAAAGTTGATTTCCGGATCATTTCCTACTTCCACATAATCATTGCCATCGAAACACAAGGCGCCCGCCACCTTTCCCGAAACGGGAGTTGGATTGTTCATCCATGTACCAAAATTATGAACGCTACCTGCCATGTCATTCGCTATCGAGCCCGACGTCTCATCCAGCGGCCACCAGGCGACCATGCCGCTTGGCGGCGTTATACACTGCGCATAAAGTGATTGCGACGCCATTACAGCGCCCATCAGCATAAGTGTGACGACCAAAAACTTTGTGATCATGCCATAGGATTTCATGGCTTTATTCCTTCCTTTAAAAAAGGTTAAAGGTGACAAGTTAAAGGTTAAAGGTAATGCAAAGATTCGATTCGGTTTCATTTTAAATGCCTCCTGGCTTGCGTCGATTAATAGTTAATAGTCTACAGTTTTCATCTCCTATCCACCCCTCACCGTAATGCTACTTGCCTCTGAGCCCTGGCCTCTGGCAACTGGCTCCTTGGTTTTCAATAAGCATCACCTCCAATTTCTTTGGTTATTGGTTCATAGTTCGTGGCTCGTAGTTTCCATCCCTCCGCCGTCTTTCAAACTCTCATTGAGTTGATAAAACTTCACCCTCCACATCATCTTTCCACTCTAGGGACAAAGCCGCGTCGGTATAATCGCATGAGATAACCATCATCCTGTGGAATTTGATGTCTTACCGAAATTGGCTCACGATCCAACGAGGGACAGAGCCTTGGCGTGGTCTTATCTTTGGGCTGTTCTACCTTTTCGTCCGGTTTCATCTTTTTTTCCTCCTCCGCTCGATTTATGGTTCATAGTTTGAAGTTTGTACCTTTTGATCTCTTTTTTCCTGTTTCATAACCATAGTCGCATGAGCTTTGGTTCGGTTCCCATGAATTTTGGCTCTTTTGCATTTTTTTCATTGACAGAGTTTTTTTGGGGTTGTAACTTTGAGTGAGAATTAAAAAATCAAAACAAGGCGGGTTAATGAGAATCCGATTGTGGTCATTCATTTTTGTATTAACCTGTGCCGGGCTTTGGCTATGTTCATCTGCTCAAGCCCAAACCTTAAAAGAGCTGCTTGACCGGGCGGATTCACTATCGAATGTGGATAAGTATGATTCTGCAATCATTCTGACTGAGCAGGCATTAAAGAAGGCTGAATCTCAGCTGGGTGAGCCGGATACTACCTACGCACTTATCTTGCATCGGTTGAGTCTATATCAAGATAACCAAGCAGATTATGACTCAGCGTTGTCACTTGCACAGCGAGCGCTGGCGATAAGAGAAAGAGTCCTGGGACCTGATCATGCAGATGTGGGCAGAAGTCTAAATAGCCTGGGGGTTTTTTACGCACATCAGGGCAGATACACTAAAGCGGTTTCTTTTCATATAAGAGCGCTGACTATCTTGGAGAAATCCTTAGGAATGAACCATCCGTCCGTGGCTATAACTGCACAATATCTGGCAAATGACTACGCCGAGCAGGGAAGATATGCGCTGGCCGAACCTCTCTTTAAGCGAGTGTTAATCATAAGGGAAAGATCACTAGGTACCGATGATCTGCAGGTAGCTATAACCTTGAATAATTTGGGAAGTCTATATGGGATACAGGGCAGATACATAGAAGCGGAACCGCTCTTGAAGCGATCATTAGCCATAAAAGAAAAAACTCTCGGTATGAATCATACCCGGGTGGCGATAAGCCTCGAATCTTTAGCTGATCTCTACCGGGCACAAGGCAAATATACGGAAGCCGAGCCTCTTTTGAAGCGGGCGCTGGCTATAAGGGAGAAAGCTCTGGGACCAGACCATCCCTATATAGGTCAAGCCTTGGATAACTTAGCCGTTCTGGATACAGACCTGGGTAGATTCACGGAAGCTGAATCCCTCCTGACACGTGCTCTTCTCATCTGTGAGAAGTCTCTTGGTCATATCCATCCCGAAACAGCCAGAAGCCTAAAAAATCTCGCCAATCTCTGGCGAGATCAGAACAAATATGTAAAGGCTGATTCCCTTTACCGCGAGGCATTGACCATTAACGAGAAAACCCTTGGGCTTAACCACCCGTATACCGCTGACATGCTTCATGATCAGGCACTGTTACTGAGAAATATGAAAGATTTCATTGGCTCCAAGAAGAGTGCCCAAAGAGCCTGCAGTATTCGCCGAACCAACTTCCGCGACGGTTCTTGTGTCCTTTCCGAGAAAGATGCATTGACCTATTCCAAGTTCATGCGGGATGAAGCTAATTTGTATATATCGATATTACTTGATTCGAAGGATACTTCCTTAAACTGTCGAAAGGAAATAGCCGACGTGATCTTTTCCACTAAAGGGCAGGTATCAGACGGCATTTTCGCCCGGCACAAAACGCAAGTATATGAGAAAAATCCAAACCTGAAAGTGCTATCTGATTCATTGAGAAATGCCCGGTTCAAGCTGGCAAATCTTTATGTGGAGGGTCCAGGCGAGCAAAATACTGAAGACTATAGACAAAAGTTAATTAAGGCAAGCGAAGAAAAAGAGCGTCTGGAAGCGGAGTTAGCCCGGCAGAGTGCCGACTTCCGGCGTGAGTCGGAGCTATGGGAGATAAATGTTCCGAAAGTGGTGAGCGCTCTTCCGGCAAAGTCGGTTCTAGTTGAATATATAAAATATGACCGCCTTAAGACCACAAAAGAAACAGAGCCACACTATCTTTTGACCGTTGCAGATACCAAAGGTGAGATTTTTATTTCCGATCTCGGCTCCTCAGATCAGATCGACTCACTGGTGACCATCTATCGCTCACATTTTAAGGACATTTCGACACGCGGTGGCTCTCCTTTATCAAAGGATTTACAAGTTTATAGAGGAATAGCTGGAAAGCTATATGAACGAATATGGAAGCCGGTCGAAGATAAGCTGCCGGATGCCGATTTGGTTTTTATCGCACCGGACGGGGCATTGAATTTGGTCTCCTTTGCCGGCTTGACCGATGGGTCGGGGAAATATCTAATCGAAAATTACCCTATTCAATATTTATCTTCAGGACGTGATCTGATCAGGTTAAGAGAGGAGATCAAATTGGGGAGAGGTCTTTTTGCTTTGGGAGATCCGGATTTTGATGCTTCGGCTTCAGCCCGGCTTGCTTCTGCAGGTGTCCCCGCCGAAACTCAAGGACCTGGCATCTCTTTTGAGACGCTTCGGAATGTCCGTTCTGCCTGTGAAGATCTAGGTAAAATTAAGGTTTTGCCATTGCCCGGAAGTCGCCAGGAGATAGAAAAGATATCTTCGGCATGGAAGGAAAGAACCAAAGACTCGTGTTGGGTTCTACTCGGAGCCAATGCCAGTGAGGAGAATTTCAAAAGATATGCACCGGGAAAGAAGGTGGTGCATGTGGCAACCCACGGATACTATGCTCCATGTCAAAGAGAGTCCTCTTTGAGGAAATATGGAATGTCGGAGACTTTTGCGGGGGAGAATCCGCTGCTTTTGTCGGGATTGTATCTGGCCGGCGCTAATTTACACGGGGAAGGAGCGGAGAGTTTAGGGGTGGAGGATGGTATATTGACTGCGGAGGAGGTTACCGGCATGAATTTAGAAGGAACTAAATGGGTGGTATTATCAGCTTGCGAATCCGGTTTAGGAGAAGTGAAATCCGGTGAGGGAGTCTACGGTTTGAGACGAGCTTTTCAGATGGCGGGGGCGCGTACGGTGATAAGCGCCCTCTGGCCCGTGTCCGACAAGACTACCAGCGAGATGATGTCTTATCTTTATGATTATAGGGAGAACAATCTCGCTTTGGCCATACAGAGTTTAGCCAGGAAAAACCTTGAAGGATTACGCCGGAAGAATCAACCCGATCACCCCTATCTCTGGGCGGCTTTCATTGCTTTGGGAGATTGGAGATAAAAGCCGTTGCATATTTTTGGCTAATCCTTTGCCTTAATGATCTGAAATGGATAATGAGTTTCGGAGAATATGGTAGGATCTTTCCTGTTCTTCTCTTTGACAATAACCACATAGCGTCCATCCGGAATGGAGTCGGTGTTCAAAACCAGCTGGAAGAAACCCTGGCTCCCAAAATCTGTGAAATTCTTGTAGTCAAAGATGGTTTGATCCCTCTCGGTATTGATCAACAGCTCGTATGATTGGTTGTCTAAATCAGCCCAAAAAGGTATACTCAATCTAATCGATTTATCTTTACTATCCCGAAAAACCGAAGCGGGTTCAGTCGTCTCCCGGGTTTGTTCCGAAAGCACATAAACTTTTTCTGAGGAAACTATAGGAATCGGAGGCATTCCGGATTGAGACGGACGAAGGAGCCATCGGGCTGCGGGATAAGCCAGCAGAAGGATAATGAAATAAGCCAAGGCCGGCTTGCGGACTAACCAGCTTAATCCTGCAGTCGTTTTCTCCCAAACCGAAACCTCTTTAGCCGGTTTCGTTTTCTTAATTCTCTCTTGAGCTTCCAGCTCAAGGTTGGCCCTCTTTAAAGTTTGAAGCTCCTCATGGCATTCTGAACAGGATGACAGATGCTTTTCGATGAATGTAATTTCATCCGGATTTAAGCTTTTAGGCTCCTCGGCAAAGATCACCAGTTTTTCCGGTTCGATATGCAAAGATGCATAGACCTCTACCTGTTCCTTTACCCCGGAAGATAGCCACTTAGTCTCTTCCAGCTCTTTTTGACACTTGGGGCATTCCCTCAGGTGCTCTTCCACTTTGCTTTTTTCGTCCGGGGATAAAGAGCCATTTATGTATAACGGCAACAACCCAAAAAGTTCATCGCTGCATTCCGTCATATCGTTCTCCTTTCAAACCGACACATTTTATCCGCTCCATAATTATAGTCGTATTAAAATTAAAAAAGTCCCCTTTTTTCTGTAAGTTTTTTTCTAAAACCCACCGCTTTCTCTTTGCATCGGGCGAAACGAGATTTTACCGTTCCTTCATGTATACTAAGTTGTTGAGCAATTTGCAAATAGGAGAGATTTTCCCAGAAGATCAACTTCCACAAATCCCGGCAGTCGGAAGACATTAATCTATAGATTCTCCAGAGAATTTTCTTTTCCTGTCTTTGTTCTAAGTCACTTTCCGGATCGTCATTGCTTGGGATATCAAGCAATTCTACCTCTTTTTGCTCTTTGGATAAATACTTCCGGAGATAATCTATACAAGTAAATTTGGTGATCCGGGAGACATAGGTATTTAAACTGGAGTCGTACCTGAATTTAGTATCCTTCAAGTTGTTATAAATTTTAATCATGACGTCCTGGGTGATGTCGTCAGAATATGCGTTCAATCCCCAGCTATTGAGCTGGACTACCCGGGAAACCCATTGGTTTATAATCCGGCATTCCTTTTCACTGCCGGATAGAAAAGCTTCGACTATCCTCTGATCCTCTTTATGAGAAGTGCTCAAAATAATCTCCAAGTGACACCAGAGCAAATTTGCTCCTGGTGGTAAGAGAGACTGCGGGTTAGAACTTGTAGATATATATTGTCAGGAGCACGGGGCGCTCAACCTAATTCTATTGGGTATCATGGAATATTCTGGAAAATCACCTTATTCAAGTTGATAAGATAATATTATCAGGATTTATTCTTTTTGATTTCTTTTATAAGAAGACGAACACCACCCATAGGAAGTTTAGCTGCGACTAAATCACCAATGTGGCTACCCAAAAGAGCCTGAGCTACGGGAGTATTAATGTTTATTACCCCATAATCAGGCATTGAGCCACTCCTAGTAATCAAAACCTGATGTTCTTCACTTGGGTTTTTCTCCTCAACATAAACAACTGTGTCACCAACTTCAACTTTGTGGGTCGATGTTGTATCAGAAGAAGAGATTGTGGTACTTTCTTCCTCGAATGTAGATTCGAATCCTTGTGCAGTAATTCCTCTTTCATTCAGCATTTTCCACAGATATGATAATGCACTCTTTTTATCTGCATAAAACTCGCCAGCTCTAACTCTAAAGAAAACCCAACCACAACGTTCAAGGATACGTTGTCGTTGCATGTCATCTTCGTAATTGTCTACCCCGTGGAATTCATCTCCATCACACTCGACAGCTAAGCGGGCATGCCCTCCCTCCACGACTATATCGATACGCTTCCCCGCTACATTAAATTGCGGAAGAACCTGATACCCCCTCCTAGCAATCTCAAGCGAGACGTCGACTTCAAACCAGCTATCGAAGGGATTTGGAGGTTTCACGATAGAACGATTGACCCCTTCGGATTGTCTCCGGAGTTCTTCACAATCAATACCAGCAATAATATGGGGTTTCGTTTGCTGAAAAAATTCAAGCAGTCGTCTACGATAGCAGTCTCTACTCAAGTCATTAACATCTACAGAATAGAACAACCACATTTGATCACGTGCCCGACTTGCAGCAACGTTGAATCGTCTTCTATCAGAACTATCTGCCATGGCTCCGATTCGCACATTCGGTGCGGCAACCATCGAAAGAAAAATGATATCCCGCTCATCACCCTGAAAACTATAAGGATTCCCGCAAATCAACCTTCGTTTCTCCAATTCCTCCGCACCTAGTTGCTCAAGCAATTGCTTTTCAATTAGACCAGCTTGAGCATCCCCTTGAAGGACTATGACACCCATGGTCTTGTCATTATATTTTTCATCATTACAGAGTTCCAGAATCTTCTGAACAACCGCTTGTGCTTCCGGAGGATTAATAACATGGCTATCGTAACCCTCACGATATCCGTCAGAAACGCGAACCGGAACAATTGGAGTAAGCCGTTCCTGTGGGTATTGGCGAAGTGGAATTAAAGGGGTGTCAGAATAACACAGATCATTGCTAAATCGAATAATCTCTGGCATGCAACGAAAATGCTCACGCAAAGCTATACTGTGCATCCCATAGCGTATCTTTCCATGATCAAATATACTTCTATCGACATCAAATGATGCCTTAAATTTGAAATCGTACAGGAATTCTTCCATTAATTTATAGACAGTCTCTCTGAGGACTCCAACCGCATCTGGACTAATCTGTTTGTCGTCGCCAACGATAAGTATCTTCTTTCCGAGATATAAAAGAGGCAATGCTTCAAAACCACACTGTGATGCTTCGTCAATAATAATCACATCAAACATTCCAGGAGTAGGATCAACTGTGTCCCAAACACGATGAAGTGGCATAACCCATGCTGGAACAGCTTCACGACATTCATTCAAACTTCTCTGAGCTTCCCGGCGGCGCAAGTGATCATATTTCCCTCTTCCTGTTTTTGTTATCTTGCCGACATTTAGCCGCCAGAGTTCCATATGTCGTCTATGATTATTAGTCATCCGGCTAAAGCAGAATGACCAGGCGCGAAGTGATGCAACCTGCGCAATAGTCTGACCCAATTCTTCTTCAATCTGACGTACACGATTTGCTAAACTAATGGCGTCATCTTTCTTGATGTAGCTGTGCAACCATTGCTGTGCTTGAGACCAACGCCACGCATCATGCAAATGAACCAGACGCTCATCCCATTCTGGATTTTCGGAATTATGTTTAAGATCATTTGATAGTAATGTGGCATATTGCTTGATTCTATTTAGAATTGACTCTACCCAATGAGCAGATTTCTTTTCCTCGTTTAGCTGTTCAATCTTCGATTGTGCCCTTTGGTATCCATCTATATTTCGCGATCTGATTGCTTCCACAATCTCCTTGGTCACTTGGTGTACATTGGTTTTTACAGCTAATGCAGAAACTGATGACTCTAAATGGTTAAATTGGACTTTAACCTTTTCCCTGTTAATTTCCGCTATAGCATGTGTACATGTTTTGATAAGTGCTTGGAGATAGTGCTCTTCATGCTAATTAGTTTCCGGAAAGTTACCCAAACTACTAAGTTTTTCTTTACATTGATTGATTCTGTTATCGATAGAAAGAACATCCCGAAGCGTGCTCAAGAGGGATTCGAATAATCGATACTGTAGAATAGAAGCTCCTTCTGTTTTTTTTGCCCGGTCACCCCATAAATCCCACCCTCGCTCTAACTCAAGACGAACTCGCAAAACATCCACTAGCAAAAATGCTCGTTCGAGGTTATTACACACTTTTCCATTGACATGCACTGTTTTTATAATATAAATCACTGACTTCACCACTTTAGGTCGGAATGGTCCCCATCCTATTTTTCCACCGTTAGCTAAGTGATTTTTCAAAGTTTCTGCGTCTCTACTCATAACCTTCAGGTCAAACTCCTCTGGTAATGTAATGTCTGTCGACTCCAATTTTTGAACAAGAGATTCTATACGCGATACAATTTGGGAAGATTGCTTCTCCAACTCCAACCAAATACCATACTGACCAGAGGATACTTCTCGAATAGCTTCTTCGATCCAAGAATGAGGAAAGGATCTCAATTTATGAACATGACCAAATAACTCAGTAATACTCTGTAATAAAGAATGAATTTTATTTTCATCAAGTTGGGAAATATATCCAAGGAAGGTTTCATCTATGCCAGTAGATGTTCTACTTTCCTCTTGCTCTGCTATCTGTTCTAAATTAATTAGACTTTTTATCTGTTCTATGGTCGCAAAAGACTCAGGCCACA
Source organism: uncultured candidate division Zixibacteria bacterium (assembly GCA_903908285.1). Lineage (GTDB taxonomy): Bacteria > Zixibacteria > MSB-5A5 > MSB-5A5 > SM1-73 > CAIVRH01. The sequence continues at coordinate 142,763 of CAIVRH010000039.1, read as the reverse complement.
AACAGGAAAGCTCAAGCCGTTTCTCAGGAGTGAGCCATCGAAGTTCTTTTAGTAATTTAGGAAAATTGATATCGGTTAAAGGATATCCAGCATCAAATGGGATAGTATCAGAAAACCAGACAAACCTTTCTTTCTCCCTCTGGATCATCTGGGCAATCTGCGCAGCAGTACCCCGATAGACTCCATCTGCAACACTCTGTGTGTGCGTTTCGGATTCTCGAATAGCCCTAAGTCTGTTTTCTATTATAGCCTTCTCTTGTCTAAGCCGGCAAAGGTGCTGTTCTTCTTCTTTAATTTGCCTCAGAGCATTAGTCTCGTTCCATTCTTCATTCTTTCTGAGAATTGCACCAACACTGGTTTCAAGGGAGAGCTTTTCCTCTAGACCAGTTCCTAATAAACTAATACAAAGAGGTTTTAGTTCTTTTGGGAGAAGCCCCTTGTCTTTTTCTTTATCTCCTGGTACTCCAGTAAGCACTCGCAACGCTCTTGGCGTCTTGGCTGTAATAAGAGTTCGTTGTCCCGTGGCAAGGAGGTGACAGATAAGATTAGCAATTGTATGAGACTTGCCGGTTCCAGGAGGTCCTTGAACAAGAACACCAGTTGAAACACGGGTTTTCTCCACTATCCTCCTTTGTTCCTCATTCGAAGGTTTCGGAAAGTAAATTTCATGTTCGATCTCGTCTGTAACAATATCTGTTGGTTGAATTGAGTTGTCTGAATTCACATCCGTGATTTCTGCCAAGTCACCAAACTCAAAAGGAATCTCTTCGCCGCTTTCAATCCTATCTCTGATGCGCTTGAGCACATCCGTCAAGCCTCTCACAGAACGTTTTCTAAGAATTAGTGCAGGACTATATTCAACTATCGGCTTTATCGAGAACTCCATCTTCTTTGACTCACCACCCTCATGATATTCACCGCTTGGGCTGATTGAATGAATCAATGCTCTCAAGACACCTTCAATGATGTCTTTTGACCACGGATCATCTTCTGCGACCTGTAGGGTGTTCTTTGCGGTCTCTTCTGCTCGAGCAGGTTGTTCATCAATATCGAGCATATCTAATTCCGGACGAAGATTGGCTCCATCTGGGTTTGGTCTTACTGTGAATTTACCCAGCCGTGCCTCAAATTCAAGCAAAGCATTAGCGACAACAAGATGGCGCCTCACTCGCTGATTGTTTGACGTCTGCCAAGTCAACAAGCCATATCCAAAAATTAGCTCATATTCTTCACCGAGTCGAAGTTGTTCCTGATGTATGTCAAAAAGTGTGGAATATACACTATGCACGCTCGCCCACTTCTTATGCTCCTCTGCCCACGGTAACCATTTTTGTTCAAGATAAATTTCCCAAGCTTTTTTTATGCTTGGGTGGTTTTCTAATTGTTCAGTGCTACCGAACAACTGAGCTTGACTGATATCATTCTGCACAACTGGGTTCGTGCTTTGCATTATGATGGTGTTCATTAATTCTGGTAAGTCGTTGGTATTGCGTAATGATTCTCGGTTTACCCAATCCCTGCAAATCAATGGAACTTCCGGAAGTTCGGGCTCACGGGTTGTTTTTACTTCTATCCATACATCATCACTATACTCTTCATCTTCTCCCCAATATCTGGTGAAGCATCCTTTTTCTCTAGGGATTTGATCAAGCCAAAGGACATGTGCATACTCATTCACATCCCTGATGATTTTTGAGCGCAGAGAAGCAAGACGTATCAAATAGTCGATAAGTCGAATTGCTTTTGCATTATTTGGTTCTGAGGTTGTTTTCATGTTTTTGCCTAACACGTTTATATCGTGAACCACACAAGAAAATTAGAAATGCTGATTTTGCTTCATAAAATATCTATCAAAGCTTCTTAGATCAAGTGCCCCACACACCTGCTAAATGAATAGCGTTTTGCGGCCCATTTTCAGGAAAAATCCATGATATTCATATAATTAATTATAATCATTTATTCAATCTTGTCAAGCAACTTTCTGGGTAATATCCCCAAGGGGTAAATATGGTTGCTTGCAGAGGAGAAAATCCCCCTAAATCCCCCTTTAAAAAAGGGGGAGAAAAAGCAACCCCCTTAATCCTCCTCTCTTATCAAGAAAGGAGGCAAGGGGGTGAGTTCAATAATATCAGGAGCCAGTTGCTCTTCAACTATTTCTATATACAAAAAAAGCGTCCCCAACGAGATTTGAACTCGTGTCGCCGCCGTGAAAGGGCGGTGTCCTAGGCCAGACTAGACGATAGGGACGACTAATTCAGTCATTAGTCATAAGTCAATAGCCATTAGCCAAAAGATCAATGTTTTTACTGGTGACTACTGACTACTGACTGTTGACTGCTTTACTTGCGCCTAGAGGGACTCGAACCCCCAACCCTCTGATCCGAAGTCAGATGCTCTATCCAATTGAGCTATAGGCGCAAAACTCAAATGCTTAGCCAATATAATTTTAAGGCTTCACTTGTCAATAAAAATATGGAGACGGTGTGTTTATCTTGACTTGATTGCAGAGTGCAGATTGCAAAGTGCAAAATTTATCCACCTTTCGAACAGGCATACTTACAAGGTTATTATCAGCTTCACAAAATGAGATTTCGAGGTTTTTGATTATTCAATTAGCCAAGCAACGGAGAACCCTACATTTTTCTTTTCCACTTGGTTCCATCGGAAGTGTCTTCCAAAACAATCCCTTTATCCTCCAAATCTCCTCTGATCTGATCCGCCAGTTTAAAATCCTTTTCCTTCCGGGCGGTGATTCTTTTTTCGATCAAGGATTTCACCTCATCGTCTACAATCAATTCTTCCCGCTTCAACAAACCCAGCGCCGAATCGAATTTACCGATCGTCTCCAGAACCTGCTTGGCATCCGATGAAGATATCTTTTTTTCTTCCATCAAACGATTGATATCTTTAACCAGAGTAAACAACACCCCTAATGCCTCGGAGGTGTTCAAATCGTCATCCATCGCCGCTTCGAAATCCGCTGTGGCTTTCTGAAGTATTTGAATAATCTCAGGATTATCCTTGTCACCCTTGACCAATTTCAGATTATCCGTAAAATCATAAAGCCTCTTTAACGCATTTTTCGCCGCCTCCAGCCCGTCGAAAGTAAAGTTTACCTGCTGGCGGTAATGGGTGGCTAAGAGAAGATAGCGTATGGCAATCGGATAATAGCCTTTTTGCAACAGATCCCGCAAAGTGTAGAAGTTACCGAAGGACTTCGCCATCTTCCGCCCTTCCACCATCAGGTGCTCATTGTGCAGCCAGAAGTTGACGAACTTTTCTTCGGTAGCGGCTTCCGACTGGGCGATCTCGTTTTCATGATGAGGAAAGATCAAATCCACCCCCCCGGTATGGATATCGAAATGCTTTCCTAAGTATTTCATGCTCATGGCCGAACACTCGATATGCCATCCCGGGCGACCCTTGCCTACCTCCGTCTCCCAGAAAACCCCCCCGTCCTTTTCATCCCATCCTTTCCACAAGGCAAAGTCCGCCACCTGCTCCTTTTCGTATTCATCGGAAGCCACCCTGGCTCCCGCCTTCAATCCGGACTTGTCCATATGCGAGAGCTTGCCGTACGGGGAAAAACTTTCGATGCGATAGTAGGTGGATCCCTCATTGGCGTAAGCATATCCCTTGGCCAGAAGAGTTTTGACCAGCTCCACCATCTCTTTTATATGCGCTGTCGCCTCGGGGTAAATTTGCGCTGGCTTTATGTTCAAGCTCTTCAAATCGTCGAAGAAAGCATCCCGGAATCTTTGGGTATACTCATTCAAGCTGATCCCCTCTTTCTGCGATCCGGAAATGGTTTTGTCGTCCACATCGGTGATGTTCATCACATAGGTAACCCGATAGCCTTTGTAAAGTAAGTACCGGTGCAGGATGTCTCCGAAAATGTAAGCCCGGAAATTCCCGATATGAGCAAAATCGTATACCGTCGGTCCGCAGGTATACATCCTGACTTCACCCGGATGGATGGTGTAGAACTCCTCTTTGGTTCGAGTCAAGGTATTGAAAAATCGAAGCGCCATGGAAACCCCTTAAGAATTTAAAGTTCAAAATTCAAGATTCAAGATTGCAAAGCAAAATTCAAAATCATGTTATCACTATATAATATCGGTAAAAATGATGATCCGGATCCTGAATCTTTAATTTTGCAATTTGCAATTTGCATTTTGCATTTTGATTTTTGAATTATCATAAAATGTCATGCAAAACTTCCGGTAATTCGTTCAATTCTACTATTTGCGCATCCGGTATGATGGGAGCGGTATAATCCCGCCCCGGGTGACATTTCAGTATCCCCTTCATTCCCGCCTTCTGCGCCCCTCCCACATCCTCCACCAGCCTGTCCCCTATAAAAACCGCTGAGGAAGCATCCACTTCCAACTCATGCAAGGCCTGTTGGAAAATCATGGGATGGGGTTTTCTTACCCCGAAGGTGGAGGAAAAGACATAAAAATCCAGATAGGAAAAAAGCCCGAACTTTTGCAGTTCCTTTAAGTGATATTTCTCCTGGAAGATGGTGTTGGAGATGATTCCGATTTTCAATCCCAGCTTTTTAAAATATCCCAAAATCTCCTCGGCTCCGTCTATCAAAGTGATCTGGTCGGTTACCGGTTTATAATACCTATCCATGAAACAATGATACAACCCGTCTGAGGTGGTAAAATTCAACCGGTTGAAGACATTTCCCGCCACCTGCTCGAATTTGAATTCCTTGAGATTCTCCTCCACCTCAGATCGCGCTTTTATGAATTCATCCCGGAGCAAGAGACCAAATTCCTCGAACTTGGGCACAGTCAATCCGCTTTCCACCAGGAAATTATATCCTTTTTCGGCACAGCTTCTGGCCAAAACCTCCCAGGTGCAGTTTTCGAATTCCAGCAGGGTGCTCCCCATATCGAATAAAACCGCCTTTAGCTTTCCGTTCATTTCATTCCTTTTTATCGTTCCGGACGTAAAAAATCAGTTTACCCCGACAAATAACAATTAATCTACATACGGTTCGGAGAAAGTTTTGTTTACCATTTCTATATTCTGGTGGAATTTCAGCCAGATCAAGCCGGATCAAGATAGATACAAAGATTCACCAGCTTTCGAAGACATTACATTTATGGCTGGGAATTCGAAATCACCCGGTTCTGCTTAGCTTTTTCTTTTCAAAGCCAGCCGGACTATCTTCTCCACCAGCTTCGGGAAATCTATGCCCACAGCTTCAGCCGCTTTTGGCACCAAACTGGTATCGGTCATCCCCGGCAGCGTATTTACCTCCAGGCAATAGAAATGACCGTCCTCCCCATACCTGAAATCCACCCGGGCGTAATCTTCGCATCCCAAGGCTTTGAATGCCTTCAAACCGATGGACTGAATCTCTTTCGCTTTCTTCGGCGGGATTTGGGCCGGGCAGACATAATTGCTTCTCCCGTGGGTATACTTGCACTCGTAATCGTAGATTCCGTGTTCGGGTATGATTTCGACAACCGGCAGCGCCAAATCACCTAAAACACCTACCGTCACCTCTCTGCCAGAGATGAATTTTTCTATAATGATATGATCGGAATATTTTAAAGCATCATGCAATGCCTTGGTTATATCCTGTTCCTCCTCCACGATGGTAAGACCCACCGATGATCCCTGATCATTCGGCTTGACCACACAAGGCAGACCGAAACTTTTATGGATTTTTTCAAGGATTAACGGAATATTCGAAAACTCCGATTTCTCAGGTACGAACCATTCCGGGGTCAATATCCTTTCCCGCTCGAATATCTTTTTGGACATGGCTTTGTTCATCGCCAGAGCGCTGGCTAAAACTCCCGAGCCGGTGTAGGGTTTGCCGGTCAGATCCAGCAGGGCTTGAATGGTCCCGTCCTCCCCCTGCCCTCCGTGCAGAGCCAGAAAAACCACATCCACCTCGGAAAAATCGAAGGAGTGGATGGCTTCCAACGCCAGCTGTTTACCTTTTATCTCCAATTCTGCCACGTCCGGGGGCTCCTCCCCTATTCCATCCGGCAGATACTTGCCGTGATCCGGCAGAAGCTTTTGGGATTGGACGGTATCCAATGCTATCACCGAGTGCCCGGCTGATCTTAATGCTTTGACGATGGCTTCCCCCGAGACCAAAGAGACATCCCTTTCCGCAGAGGTTCCTCCCATTAAAACCAGAATCTTCAATTTTTCTCCTTCAAAGAAATTGTCAATATTTTTCGACTGATCTACGCTTCATTGATCATAACTACTGTGATAACTGATGGATTAGACCCAGGCATTTTCCTCACGCTTTTCTCGCCAACTTTCCCCGGAGGACTCTTGCCAGCCATACTAAAACTACTAGAACCAGAACTGCCAGCACGATTTTATTATAAACTTGAAGTATTTCCAGAATCCTCCGCCAGTTCTGCTGAACTTTGAAGGCGGAGAAAAGTATTATTCCATTCCATAAGATAATGCTAATTGACGTGTAGATGATCATTTTTTTCGGCTTTACGTTCCCCACTCCGGCTCCCAGCGCCACCACCGATCTGACTCCGGTCAAGAATCGGCTCAAGATCAAAACCTTTTCCCCGTATTTCTTGAACCATCTTTCTACTTTTTCCAGGTGCGCGACGTCAAAGATCTTTCCCTTGTTCCTCAAGAATAATTCTCTTCCCTTGCTTCTACCTATCAGATAAAGTATCATCGCCCCGCTCAAACATCCCAAACCGGATGTGAGAAAAACCAGGGGAAAAGTGAGGTGTCCGGTACCGGACAAATATCCTCCCACAAAGGTCACAGTATCACCGGGGTAGGGGGGGAATAAATTTTCAATCACGTTGCTTATGAATATAAAAATGTAAAACCATATGGCTCCATGGACCAAAGCTAAATTTATGACACTTTCGACTTTTAACCAGAAGAGTTCGTTCATTTTTGTTCTTGAGACCTTTCCACCATCACTACCGCGTAAGCTGCTATTCCTTCTTTTCTGCCGGCAAATCCCATCCCCTCCGTGGTGGTCGCTTTCACCGATATTTGATCCACGTTAATCCGGAGAACGGATGCGATGTTTTCTCTCATTTTTGATATATATCCGGCTAACTTTGGCTCTTGGGCCACAATGGTCGAATCGATATTAATGATACATGCATTTTCTTTTGTCATCATATCGCAAATCAAGGAGAGAATCTTCAGGCTCGAAATCCCTTTATATTGTGGATCTGTATCGGGAAAATGTTTTCCCAGATCACCCAAAGAAAGTGCACCCAGTATCGCCTCTCCGATGGCATGAGAAAGCACATCTGCGTCCGAGTGGCCTAACAATCCCTTGGAGTAGGGGATTTTCACTCCACCCAGGATCAAATCCCGGCCTTCAGTTAATCTATGCGCATCATAAGAAAAACCTATTCTGAACATACTCTCCTCGATAAGGTGTCATGTTGAGCGAGCAGACGGTGCCCCCGGACGGGCTCCCGTCAGGGAAGAGAAACATCTCCTCTGCTTGAGTTTGATGGTTATAGATTCTTCGCTGCACTCAGAATGACAATTCTGGCTGCAAGCAGATTTCTACTAGTGAGTTCCTCATTCACCAGCTTCTGCCTTCAGTAATTTCTCCGCTACCAATAAATCTTCAGCTGTGGTTATCTTTATATTGTTGTAATTTCCTTCCAGCACTGACACCTCACATCCCATTCTTTCTACCAGTACGGAATCGTCGGTTCCGACAAAATTCTCCTCTCTTGCTTTTTTATGAGCTTCCAGGATCAGTTTATATTCGAATACCTGCGGCGTCTGCACCAGCCACAATTCTCTTCGATCCAGCGTAGCAGTCACCAAACCGCATTCCACCCGTTTTATGGTATCCTTGGCTGGAACAGCAACGATCACCGCTTTCTTTTGTTGACATAATTTGATAGAACCGGTTACTATTTCCGGGGTGATAAAAGGCCTTACTCCATCGTGAATGGAAACAATTGAGGTACTGTCATAGCAAGCTTTAAGCCCAATGTAAACCGAATCCTGTCTTTCCTTCCCCCCGCAAATGATCCTTCTTATTTTATCAAACGAATATCTTTCCACGATCTCCTGCGAACAATAATCCAAATGATCTTCCGGCACCACCAGAATGATTTCATCCACCAGATCGCATTTTTCGAATTTTTCTATGGTATGTGCCAGGATAGGCTTATCGCCTAACATTAAGAATTGCTTAGGTAGATTTCCTTCAATCCTTTTCCCTGATCCACCTGCTACTATGATAGCAACTGTTTTCATCCTGAATGTCCGTTAAGGAATTTTTCCGTTTAATAGATTCGCTGCGCTCACTACAAGTCTGTTACATCCAATAACCGTTTTAGCGGCGGACTGCGGACTATCGACGGCGGACGTCTTTAAACTATCAGCATCGCATCCCCATAGCTGTAAAATCGATACTTCTGCCGAACCGCTTCCTGATAAGCCTTTAAAATAAGCTCGCGTGACGCCAGGGCCGAAACCAGTAAAAGTAATGTGGAGCGGGGCAGGTGAAAATTGGTAATCAGCGCATCGACCATTTTAAATTCGTAAGGAGGATAAATAAACTTTTTGGTCCAGCCGGATTGCGGTTCTATCTCTTTGCTTTTGTCTGCTGCCGATTCCAACGCCCTGACGGTTGTCGTCCCCACTGCCACGATCCTATTTCCTTTGCTCTTGGTTTGATTTATCATTTCGGCTTCATCCGGACCAATTTTAAAATATTCGGACTCGAGTCTGTGCTCTGTCGGATCATCCACCCGCACCGGCCGGAAGCTGTCCCATCCCACATGTAATATGAGGGGAATTATATTTATGCCTTTCTCTTTGATCTCTTTTAACAGCTGTTCGGTGAAATGCAAACCGGCAGTGGGAGCTGCCACCGCTCCGGTCTCTTTGGCATAAATGGTCTGATAGGTATCCTTATCCACCGGCTCCGCTTCTCTTTTAATATACGGGGGAAGCGGTGTCTTTCCTATTTTTTCCAGGATCTCAAAAAAATCCCCGGGATAATCCACCTGCGCCATGAAGCTACCGGAAAGAGTCCGTCCCACGATCTTGCAAGTATACCCATCTTCTGTAAAAGAAACAACGGCACCCTCCGGATTCTTTTTGGTCGGTTTGATCAGGACTTCCCACAATTTATCTTCCAGTTTTTTTAGAAAGAAAACCTCGATTTTCTTATGGCTCTGTTGGTTTATTCCAAAGACCCGGGCAGGGAAAACCTTGGTTTCATTGATGACCAAACCATCTCCCTCTTCCAGGTAATCTATCACCTGATAAAAAAGCTTGTGCTCTATCTTTTCTCTATTTCTATCCAGAACTAATAAGCGACATTTATCCCTTTCTTTGGAGGGATAGTAAGCGATTAGCTCTTTGGGGAGTGGATAATCGAAATCTTTTAAGGAGAGGGCCATTGGGTAATGTCACGATTTTAATAAACCTCTCCCCTTATGATCCCCCTCTCCACATTTGGGGAGAGAAGGATAAAGGGGTTGAGGTTAAACTATTATGCAGGAATCATCATTTCTTAAACCAATGGAAATAGACCGATATAGGAGTAACGACAGAACGATGCTAACACCAGACAAGTAATGAAAGGGAAATATAATTCAAAGTACTTTTTCTGGATGTGAATTTCTCCGGGGAGCTTTTCCCAAAACGGGATCTATCCTAAAAAAGCATCCCGCTGCTTGTTAAAATCAAAAATAATCCGAGGAGTATCAATATTTTTGCAGCAGAGTGATGCTTGTAATTCCAAATAACTCTCTTTAGTTAGCATTTTTGGCTTTATTCAGATACAGTTCATTTTCACTAAATATACGCCTGTAGTATTACTGGTTGCAAAGCATTAGTTGTTTTCTATTTGTCGTTTGCTGCAGTGTTTTACGCAAAATCATCCCTAATGGCAATTACCGGGTTCTATTCTCTCCAGTTCCCTTTTGCCCTTTCAAATATCTCTTCTATCTTCTGCCCTTGATAAAGGCGTCTGGAGATTTTGACGTAATCGGTAGGCTCACGATGAAGAAGCGCAAGAAATCTTAAAGCAGCAGTCGTGCCAAGTGTTTTATTCAATGCTTCTATCCCCTTGAACTTAATCTCCGTATCATTCAGGTTTTTTCTATTCATAAGACCTCGACCTCCCTTATGTACTCCACCGGGTTCATAATCCTCATCTTAAGATTTAATCTTTGGGCTTTTTTTATCAGTTCATCATCACAGGTCAGAAAATATCTGCTTCTGGCATAATATGCACATGCCAGATGAATGGCATCCTTGGCAGATATTTTTGCCTGTCGTTGAACATTTCCAGCAACTTGCAATATCTTCTGGTTTGGTCCAACTCTGGTTTTGCAGAGAGTGGAAAGGCGTGAAACCACCATCTTTCTTTCCATAAATGGACAAAGTATATTTTCGTCTTCATGTATGAAAGACCATACCAATTTGACCGTTTTCTCTTCTGCCTTTTTGAAGATTTCTTCACAAGCTAAAGCTTCTAACCGGATTTTTATCTGCTTGGGATCATCGAATCCTCTTTGGAAGCAATTGTAATCAAGATATATTAAATCCATCATTTTCCCTTTCATCTAAATATCAATAAAAGGATTTCGAGTTCTTTTTTACATCTTCCTCTTGATACTTCTTTAGATACCGTTTCTTTTCACTAAATATACAGCCGCAGTATTTCTGGCTGTAAAGCTCCAGTTTTTTACATTCTTCTTTACCCTCATAAAAACCCGGGCGGAAATCCTGGTAGAAAAATCTTATTCCCAGATCACTTCCGATCTTCTCCCCTATTTCCCTAATCAACTCATGCTTCTGGTGGGGGCTGACTAAAAGGGTGGTGGTGAAACCATCGAAATTTTTCTCTTTGGCATAAGCAGCGGTCTTGATCAATCGAATTTTATAACAGAAACTGCAACGGTTATCCACATCCTGTATCGCTGCCTTTAAGAATTTCTCCAGATCATACGAATCGCGATAAAATACCGGAAAAGCCTTCTTTTCCTCCAGGGATTGAACCGCTTCCAATCTCTTTTGGTACTCGGTAAATGGATGGATATTTGGATTATACCAGTATCCGAACACCTCATGCCCGTTATCCAAAAGCATATTAAGCGGATGAATGGCACAATTGGCGCAGCAAACATGTAACAGGAGCTTCATTTATTCTCTCTGTTTTATGTGGTTATAGTTCTCAGCCACTTCAGTGGCATAGATTCAAACCTGACTAAAGTCAGTTTGAAACGGACGATCGACGTCGGACCAAGGTATTAAGATTACAGCAATCTTTCCTGTGGTCCGTTTTCCTTGGTAATTCCTAAATGCTTATACGCTAAATCCGTGGCGGTTCTACCCCGGGGGGTGCGATTTAACAGTCCCTCTTGAATCAAAAACGGCTCATAAATCTCTTCAATGGTCTCACCGTCTTCTCCCACCGCTACCGCTAGGGTGTTTATCCCCACCGGACCGCCTTTGAACTTGTGAATCACTACTTCCATGATCTTCTTGTCCATCTCATCTAAACCCAGCTCGTCCACGTCCAGCATCAGCAAAGCATTGTGAGCAACGGTTTGATCGATTTTTCCTTTCGCCTTCACTTCGGCAAAATCCCTGACCCGCCGGAGAAGGCGGTTTGCCACCCGTGGAGTCCCTCTGGATCTTTTGGCAATTTCCAGCGCCCCTTCATCAGTTATGCTTATGTTCAATATCTTGGCGGATCTATGTACTATTTTGTACAAATCCTCCGGCTGATAAAAATCCAATCTCGCAACTACACCAAATCGTGCCCGCAATGGAGAGGTAAGCAATCCCGCCCGGGTGGTTGCTCCGACCAAAGTGAAGGGATGTAAAGAGAGCTTGACCGATCGGGCGGATGGTCCCTTTTCGATCATGATGTCGATTTTGAAATCCTCCATGGCGGGATACAAATATTCTTCCACCACATGGTTAAGCCGGTGAATCTCGTCAATAAATAGTATTTCCCGCTCTCCCAGATTGGTCAAAAGTCCGGCTAAATCCGCAGGCCTCTCCAACACCGGACCCGAGGTGGATTTAATATTTTCCTCCATCTCCTTGGCAATTATATGTGCCAGGGTAGTTTTCCCCAAACCCGGAGGACCATAAAACAGAACATGATCCAGCGGTTCACCTCTTTGTTTGGCGGCCTGGATGAAGATACTCAAGTTTTCCTTGATTTTATTCTGTCCCACGAACTCGTCAAACTTTACAGGTCTCAAAGTGACATCATATTCTAATTCATCATCCAATCTACTTGGAACGGTGACTCGCTGTGTCAAAATTCGGTTCTCCCTTCTATTTGATTCCCCTTACCCTACCCTCTCTCCAATTGTAGCGGTCGGATTTATCCGACTATTTATATTGGGTGCGATGAGCAACGCTCCCGTCTGGGAATCGCACCGCCCAGACGAGCAGACGCTCCCGTCCGGGGGTGGGCGTCCGCCCGCTACATTGCGATACACCCTCAAATGGGATAGGGTAATGTAATTGAACCCTTTCCGCCGAAGGCGGATCCGCCTATGGCGGAGAACTTTTGAACCTTTTAAACCTGTAGTTTATCTGGTATATTTCAACGCCCTTTTTATCATCTCCTCCAAGGGCAAGCTCTCTTTAGATTCAGAAGCTACAATCTCCAGCGCCTTTTTTGCATCATACTTGGTATATCCTAACGATACCAAAGCCAGAATCGCCTCTTCCTGAACCGGGATTAAAACCGTTTCCTTTCCTTTTGAATCTTTTCCTGCTCCCAGATCGATTTTACCCAGTTTCTCTTTCAGCTCGACGATCAATCGCTGGGCGGTTTTTTTCCCGATGCCGGCAATAGAGGTGAGCACATCCAGATTCTCCGACAGGATTGCGTTTTGAAACTCCCCCACTGAAAGAAACGAAAGTATGCCCAAAGCCACTTTGGGACCGACTCCGTTCACCGAGATCAAAAGCTCGAATAAGTCTTTTTCCGGTTTGGTATAGAATCCGAATAGTTTTAACTCGTCTTCCCGCACGTGCTGGTAAGTCAAAACCTTAACCGTAAGCCCGGTCTCCCCTAAATTGCTGAACGTGGATACCGGAATATTAACCGAGTACCCCACCCCATTCACCTCCACGATCAGATGGGTGGGATTTTTCTCAACTAATTTTCCTTCAAGATAAGCTATCAAATTTCCCCTTAGGATATATCGTCGGTTGTCCGCAGTCCGTTATCCGCCGCAAAACCATTTAAGCTTAGGCTGCAAAACTGCCCGGCAAAAACTGTATAAGGAATGTCTGTAGGTATTCTTTTTTCAGTTGTATCTGTTGGCCATTGTGCAAGTGAATCGGGTTTGTAAACAGGTCCTACCTCTTCAGCACTTACTTCCTTAATGCTTGAGCCAATAGCATAAGCAATTGCAATTGTTCCTAATATAAGAATTATAATCTGCGCTAGTGCAATTCCTCTACTCTTTTTTACCTCTTTTTTTGTTTGCATTTTATTTTTGAACTTTTATTATTGTCCGCCTCTAATTACAAATGTTTTTTTGTCTAATTCTCCTCCTTCTTTACTAGTCCATCTGACTGTATAAATTCCCTTTTCTAATTGATAAGGGGCAATTTCTTTCCAAGTTGCACTACAATTACTTTTTGAAAGGTAATCTACTAAATTATAGATTTCCAGGCCATTTTCATTCGTTACTGTGACATTAATATTTAAATCATTAGAAAGATTACACCATTCTTGTCCTATTGTCATTCTTTCATATTGAAAGAAAGTTGTTTCTCCATTTCCCTCCATACTTACTATATCATTATTAGCATCTTTTATAATTGTTCTACAGACAATTCCTCTAAATAATGGTTCCTTAACTTCTTCTTCATACACTCTATGTTGCCTTCCATGTTCATCAACTGTGTAAGTTGCTCCAGGAGGGATTTCACATCCTCCTATTCCTACTCCCAGAACTAGGGTAGCCAATCCTGTCAGTGCAATATTTTTAACTCTTCCCATATTTCTTCTTTGTTTTCTCCTTATTTAAATGTTACTATTTTTAAGTTACTATATTAATCTACTTTTATTAATGGCTCATCATAATTCCATCCCTTGACTCCAATATAATTTTTCTTTAGTCCACAATCTCCTAATGACTCGCAAAATTCCTTATGATAAGTCACCTTGCCTCCTTTGTCTCCAGTACATCCCTCATGAGTATCATCATCCACACAACACTCACAATTTTCAACACACTTCCAATTTCCACCCCCACTAATAGCGTCCCAACCTTTTTTCTCAAATTTAGCAACGCAAGTTGTTTCTACAGCCGAGCATATTCCATCTGCTTCTCCTTCTGCATTCCAGAAATCAAAGCCAGGAGTTAGTTTTGGAACACAAACATAACTATCAAAAGTTCCGCTATCATTTCTTATTTTATTCCCGCTGTTTATCCATTGACAATCCCTTAATTCAGTGTTTTCACAATCTTCTGAGTTATTTTGGCCAATGCAGTCTCTCCATAGATTAGCCCTGCATCTTGCATATTTGAATCCATTAACTTCTGTTTCCACACAGGTTTCCTGCCTGAATGCAGCGCAAGGCTCAATAGTTACCTCACTGTTATAACATACAAGCCTATAATACTCACTTCCTGGAACATCTCCAAGTTTTGTATTTTTTTCACACCATGTCTCTCCATGTTGATAAGTCTTAGTTCCATACTGGCATGAAAGATCTCTGCATGTATTATCTCCATATGCTGGCTTTTTATCTTATGATTTATCCAATAGATTCTCTGGTTGACAATATCGACTTGAATCTCATTTTTTGGGCATGACACAAAGCGATAGCCAGCGCATCCGCTGCATCGATGGGTTGGGGAAGCTCCTTCAGTTTTAGAATATTCTTTACCATGAATTGCACCTGAAGCTTGGAAGCGCTCCCCTGGCCCACCACGGAGGATTTCACCTCTTTGGGTGAGTATTCGGCAATCGGAAGATTAGCACAGGCAGCTGCCAAAATCGCCGCTCCTCTGGCTTGTCCCATCACCAAAGCGGATCTGGCATTTTTGCTGTAAAAGGTTTCTTCTATGGCGAACTCATCCGGACATTCTTTTGCGATAATCCGGGATACTCCCTCAAAAATCATTTTTAGTTTTTCCGGAAGCGAGCTTTTCGAATCGGTCTTTATAGTCCCACATTTCAATAGAACGTTTTCGTGTTCATTTGATCTAATCAACCCATAACCGGTGATCATGCTACCCGGATCAACCCCCAGAATTACACACTCTCCAGCTACCGATTTCAAGTTCTCGGTTTGCTTTGGTTCTTTCTTACCGCGTCCGGGCAACTGGTAACTGCCTTTTAAATTGCTCGTATTTAATCCCTGACCCTTAACCATTCCTTCTGGACCCTGGACCCTGGCTACTGGACCCTGGCCACTGGACGCTGGACCCTGAATTCTCATGCGCTCAACTTCTCCATGATCTCGGTATCGATGTCGAAATTGGCAAACACCTTCTGCACGTCGTCGTGATCTTCCAGTTCCTCCATCATCCGTATCATCTGCTCCGCTTGCTTACCTTCCAGCTTGACGGTGGTCTGGGGAACCATGGTTATTTCTGCCGTGATGTAAGGAATTTTCTTCTGATCCAAAGCCTGTTTTACCACTTCGAATTTATTGAAAGGGGTGACAACCTCGTAATAATCATCCTCGGTGCTCATGTCCGAAGCGCCTGCATCCAAAACCGTCATCATCAGGTCCTCTTCGTCCGCCTTTCCCTTTTCTACTTGGATAATCCCCTTCTTGTCGAACATCCAGCCGACGCAGCCGACTTCACCCAAGTTTCCCCCGTTGTCGGTAAAGATATGCCGGATCTCCGAGACGCAGCGATTCTTGTTGTCGGTCAATGTCTCCACCAGCACTGCCACTCCTCCGGGGCCGTAACCTTCGTATTTGATCTCTTCGTATGATACTCCCGGGAGTTCGCCGGTTCCCTTTTTGATAGCCCGGTCTATATTAGCAGCCGGCATGTTCGCCCCTTTGGCCGCTAAGATAGCGGTCCTGAGACTGGGATTGCCGTCCGGATCCCCTCCCCCTTCTCTTGCGGAAACGGTAATCTCTTTGATCAGCCGGGTGAACATCTTTCCCCGTTCCGCATCTGCCTTGCCTTTTTTACGTTTTATGGTGCTCCATTTGGAATGGCCCGACATGCTAACCTCCTTAATTAAATATTTTTATTCTAACCACTATACGATTTCAATCATTCTTACTTGATAAAAAGATCAGCTTAAAAGTAATACTCATAAATCCGGGTATTAAGCTGGCTCAATTTACTAAATTAACATACTTTATGGCAAAATGCAACACAAATTTGGGCAAACCAAAATTTTATTGACTTTGTGAAATTTTTAACTAACTTTGCGTATAAATCTTGATTTTTTGTGATTATCAATAATCAGGATTAAGCCATCTTTAAACCTGAATGTATGTATAGAATCAAACGGCATCCCATTTTGGAGGTTAAAGGAGAAGCTCAAATCCCCTTCTCCTTTAACGGGAAACTATTGTATGCCAAAGCCGGGGAAGTCATCTCCTCTGCTCTCTTTGCCTATGGTATAAATATCTTCGGACACCATCCCAAGGATGGAAGTCCCCAGGGGATATTTTGCGCCAATGGGCAATGCGCCCAGTGTCTGGTTATAACTGATGGCATCCCGGTAAAAGGATGCATGGTCCAGATAAAGGAGGGGATGAAAATCACCGCCTGCGACGGAATCCCGGAGCTTCCGGCATCTAACGAGTTCTCCCTCGGATTTAAACCTATTCCGGTAATTGACACCGACGTGCTGATCGTAGGGGGGGGACCCGCCGGCATCACCGCCGCTTTGGAATTGGCGTCGCTGGGGACGGATGTTCTAATCGTGGATGACAAGCACCGTTTGGGGGGAAAGCTGGTTTTGCAAACTCACTCCTTCTTCGGCACGGTGGCAGATTGCTATGCGGGAACCAGGGGGATTGATATCGCCACCAAACTTGCCGCGGAGATAGAAAAATATCCGAATATCCGCGTGATGTTGAATACCACCGCAGTGGCATGCTATAGGGATAAAAAAATCGGAGTGGTGAATGATAATGAATATCTTTTACTCAATCCCCAAAAACTCTTAATCGCTGCCGGCGCCCGGGAAAAAGCATTATCCTTCCCCGGCTGCGATCTTCCCGGTGTGTATGGTGCGGGGGCTTTTCAGACTTTGGTCAATCGTGATCTGATTCGCCCTTCGGACAAACTCTTTATAGTTGGCGGAGGTAATGTCGGCCTGATTGCCGCCTATCATGCGCTTCAAGCCGGGATCAATGTAGTCGGTCTGGTGGAAGCGATGCCCCAGGTGGGGGGATATAAAGTCCACCAGGATAAAATAAAAAGATTGGGAGTTCCGGTCTGGACCTCTCATACTGTCAAATGCGCCGGGGGTAAGGATAAAGTTGAATGGGTTACCGTGGCAGAGGTGGATAAGAATTTCAAGGAGATTCCGGGAACGGAAAAAACTTTCTCAGCGGATACATTGCTGGTGGCGGTGGGCTTAAACCCGGTCAACGAGCTTTATGATCAGGCTAAGAAGTTTGGCATGGATGTTTATTCTGCCGGTGATGCGCTGGAGATTGCAGAGGCATCCGCTGCTATCTTCTCCGGGAAAATTTCAGGCAGGCAAATCGCTCAATCTTTGGGGAAAAATGTTTCAGTTCCGGAAGAATGGTTTCAAAGATGGGAGATTCTCAAAAGCAAGCCGGGCAAGACGTCAACTTTGGATATAAAACCTCTGGAGTCCGGACTTTTCCCAGTAATCCGGTGCATTCAGGAAATCCCCTGCGACCCTTGCATACATATCTGCCCCAAAGACATGATCGCGATGATCGGTGATCCGATTTTCGGTCTCCCCGATGTAGTCAAAGATGAATGCACCGGCTGCACCTTATGTGTGGCGGTGTGTCCGGGCTTGGCGATTACCTTAGCAGATATCAGAAAAGAAGGACCCGAAGGCTTGGTAACCATCCCCTTTGAGCTTTTGGAATTGAACGTCAAAATCGGAGATGAAGTGGATGCAGTGGATATGGATGGCAACTTTGTAACCCAGGCAAAAGTGGAAAAAATAACTAAAAGGAAAGTTTATGACCGAACTATTCTGGTTACCTTAAAAGTCCCCAAAGAAAAAGCTGTTCAGATAACAGGATTTAAAATCCAAAATCCTCAGATCAGCGAGCCGATCGATGCTCCAGCAACTTCCTGCATAGATGATGAAACCATTATCTGCCGATGCGAAAGGGTTAAAGCAGGCGAAATCAGGAAGATGATTCGGCAAGGTGTAATCGATATGAACCAGCTCAAAATCTTAAGATGTGGCATGGGGGCCTGCGGTGGAAAAACATGCCAATCCCTGATAATGAGAATTTACCAGCAGGAAGGTGTGGATCTTTGTGATATTATCCCGTTCACGTTAAGACCTCTGGTAGCGGAAGTTAAGCTGGATATGCTTTCTGGTGAAGTAAAATGATAATGAGGGTTCAAGGGGTCGAGGATTCAAGGGGGCAAGGTGGAGAAAAGCGTTTAAGGTTCAAAGTTTAAAGTTCAAAATTTAAGACTATAAAATCAAAACTCGATACTCATTACTCATTGCTCAAAACTTAAATGTCAAATTACGATGTTATCATAATCGGAGCGGGGAGCGCGGGATTACCCACCTCCTTCTTCTTAGCCAAAGAAAAGCTCAAGGTTTTGGTCATAGATGAGCTTCCCTCTCCCGGACAAGGCCAAAACAAGGCAGCTATCGGTGGAGTAAGAGCCACTCATTCCGATCCGGCTAAGATTCAGACCTGTCAGTTGAGCTTGGACGTCTTTTCGCGTTGGAAAGAGGAATATGGTGATGACATTCATTTTAACCGGGGTGGATATAGCTTTCCGGCTTACACGGAGGGGCACGAGAAAAGCTTAAAGGATCTACTGGTCATACAGAAAAAATATGGCTTGAATATTGACTGGCTGGATGCAGAGGCATTAATCCGGTATCTTCCCGGTATTAACCCGCAAGGATTAAGAGGAGGAACCTATTCGCCCGAAGACGGAAACCTTTCACCTATGTTGGCGGCACAGGCATTTTATCGACAGTCGAAAAATCTTGGGACGACTTTCAGGTTTCAGGAAAAGGTGATAGGAATTAAAGATGAGAATAATTCGGGGATACAAATCAAAACCAATAAGGGAACCTACAATGCGGAAGAAGTGCTGATTGCGGCCGGGGCGAATGCGCAGGAGGTGGGGAAGTTGATCGGGGTGGATTTGCCGGTTATGCCGGATTCGCATGAGGGTGGAGTTACCGAACCCGTCAAACAGTTCTTCAACCCAATGGTGGTAGATATTCGTGAATTCTCCGGATCGAAGAATTTTTATTTTTATCAGGAGGTTGAAGGACACATAGTATTTTGTCTGACCCCTGAACCGATTATTCCCGGAGTCAATCGGGATTCCACATCGGATTTTCTGCCGCAAGCTGCCAGAAGACTGATCCTGCTTTTCCCCCGCCTCAAGAATATCCGGGTGCGCAGGACCTGGCGGGGGCTTTATCCCATGACCCCGGACGGCGTTCCTATTGTGGACAAAGTTAAAGATTCAGATGGAATTTATTTAGCTGTAGGTTTCTGCGGTCAAGGATTGATGCTTGGTCCGGGGATTGCTTTGAATTTGGTAAGCTTGATCACCAAAGGAAAACCGGTTCTGCCGGAAGAGATATTTAGAAGTTATAGCTTATATCGGGATTATTCCCGACCGTCAGAAGCATTGAAATAACCACTCCCCCTCTCCTTAATTAAGGAGAGAGGGAATAAAAAGGTGGTGAGGTTTTCTGCCCCGCCTATGGCGGGATTTTCAACAAATCGGCTCAGGCCCTCCTTTATATAAATAAGCAATCAGAGAAACAATATCCCCCACCTCGATCAACCCTGAGCAATTAGCTTCTCCAGACTGATATGGTACTGGACAAGGTCCATTTTTGTAAAGATAAGTGATTAGATAAACCACATCTCCTATTTCAACTACACCACTTGCATTAGCGTCTCCACATTTCACCCACGTTGAAGAGATAAAACCAGCATGAAGTTTGAAATTGGCACTGCTACCCATACCTATTGGAGAAGATTGGCCGCCGGCAAAATAGGAGAGATCACAGGCATTGCCGTGTTTCTGTCCGCCAAAGCCATCCAGAACATCCGTAACCAGAATAAAATTGGCTGACTTTGGTAATGAAGTTATTTCCTGGAGCGCAACCTTGTCTCCAACAGCAGTGGAAGATTCTGGTGTAAGATTACTGGATGGAACTCTGGTTTGTTCGGCATTTATCTCCCTGATACCAGAAGCAGTTTTATGTGACTGTTCTGCAAAAGCAAAGCAGAAAAGAAAAACTATAACTAAACAGAAACCGAAAATAAATTTTGTTTTGTTCATTTTGCACCTCATTTTTTTGTTTTTTCTTCCCAGCAGAGAAGGCGTTCATCGTTTCCTGTTTTATATCATTCGGTCACGAGGATCGCCCATACCTTCAACACTCCTGTTAGAAACAGTTTTTTTAGAGCAACAACGCTGGTAATAGACAATAACATAAATGAAGTGCTCTTATTGATTCTTTAGAATACGTAGTATAACCTTATTCCACTGTTTAGAAGCAACAGTCAGGTTGTCGTTGGCAGCCCTGGTAACTTGTATGGTTGTAGAAGTAAGCTGATCCCACTCGCACCCGATCCACTTGTTCACCTGAAGCACCTGGTAACAATTCGTACCGTAGTTAGCTTGATGAACACCGCCAGTTGAGCTTATACCATACATGGTTACGATGTATTTTGTCGAATCGCCGCCGAGGTTGTGTGTAATTGTCTTGGTCTCACCCACGCTTATCGAGAATGTATCATCGTATTCAAACTTGATACTTCCCTTGAGCTCGAGATCTCCGGATATCCTGACATTTCCTACGAAATATCCTGCCCAATTACCGGTAGGTAAGGTAGTCATGAAGCAATCACTCGCATCGCGGGCATAAATCGCAATGTTACTACGTGACCCTGGCTGTGAACCCATTGCTGAACAACCTGCAATTGCATAGACACCGATATTGTCATCACCATAATCTAAAGCATGAAAGCTTCCGCCATACTTAGTCCCGGGACCATTCTTTGATATCCCCCTAACTGCTGCTCCCTTGCCAGCCGCCACATGCAATTTAGCGGTAGGATTCTCTGTGCCAATGCCGATGCTATCAACTTTTTGATAAATTACCGAATTGTCAAGAGTATCAGAACCTACCCATTTGGGGATATAATTGGTTGTTCCAACACCACGAACTAAATTTGTACCATGCTTCCCATCCACCTTATCAGCATCAAGCCCGTTACCAGCCCCGGTATACAGTTGAGCATTAGGGATTTTGGTATTAACGTCTAAGGGATAAAGATAGTTGGCAGTTGGAGTGGAGCTTGCATGGAATCCATCCACTTTGTCTGCATTTTCAATAGTTCCTAAAAATCCGCGGGCAAAATCAGCTGTGTCCGCTTCAAAGGATTTGAATGCATAAGCCACACTAACCATCGGCTTTCTGGGAGTTATCTCATCATCGCTTCCTACCTTGACCCCCAAGTATCTGGTACTCCCATCAAAAACTGAATAAGAGATTGGACTCACACTTCCCAAAAGAACATTAAATATGCCTTTCTCTACTACTACTGCTGTATTAGTCTCACTCCAGATAGAAGTTTGGGTGATTGTATCCGCATAAATAGAAAAAACCATTTGGAGAGTACCAGTTACAGGTGCACCAGTAGCATTAGTTAGCTTACCCTGATAATTAATATACTGCGGTACCTGCGCAGAAGCATAGCAAATCATGGCTAACATCAGCCCTAAAACCATTAAAAACAATTTAGACTTCATTTTACTCTCTCCTTCATTTCCCCCCTAAGTTGACGGGTGTTTGCTGTGACAGGTCTATAAAAACTGACATATCTGTCAAATGCAGCCCCTAAGAATTAGTAAAACCTCACAACCAGAAGCTAAGGCCACATAACCATCTCCTTTCGTTGGGGTTTACCTGTGTTGTATCAGATTCTCATCGCTGACACAACCGACAGGAATAGCTACTGATAGAACGGGAAAACATTAGATTGTAAAGTAAAACAGCGTTAATATGTAAGGGTTTTAATAAATAGACAGCACCTTAACTCCAACATTCGTAAGTGGATAAAACCACTAAGGACGAACCAGTAATGAATAAAGATCATAAGTGAGAGTTTAATCCTATTAAATTGGTAGATAACCACTCTAAATTATTTCAGTTGATTGTCACTATATCATTTAATATAAATGGAATAGTAACTTTGTCAAGAAGATATTTCATTTATAATATGGAATTAAGTCTACTATTCAACTCTTCTTTCTCTCTTTTATCTAAAAAAAGGATCAGGCAAGGTGTTAGGTAGGAGAGATACACCATCCTGCAATTTCTATGAATGCAATTGCATATCTTTCTGGATTCGCGCTGGACACTTTTTCAATTGGTATAGATTGTGCAATTCAAATGCCCCACTAGAAGAAGTGCATAAGTGCAAGACAGACATGCACTTTGAACAATAAAAGCTGTATAGCCTATTTTAAATCCAAGCTCAGCATTCAAATAAACATCCAGAATTCAACGGCATATATTTTGCTTTTAAACCAATTGCAGATTAACGGTCACCTGGGTTATAACAACTATTTAAGTGGAAGGAATTGAAAAGTTGAAACGACCAGGAAATAAGATCAGGACAAGAAAAGGGGGATATCATGGAACAGAATTGTGCAGCATGGATAAGTGCAGTTTTTGTAGTGGTGGTGATGGCGCTTGGCTTTCTATTATCGCCGGGAAAGAGTGACAAAAAGCCAAAAGAATAAAATCGCAAGGAGAACTTGACCCGTCCTATGGAAAAAAGCACTGAATACAAGAAATTTTTGGTCCTAAAGAATCTGGCAAAAGAGATCAACACCTCTGTGGAGATGAGCCAGATACTCCAGAACGCGCTGGATGGGATTTTGGATACCCTTAATCTGCAGTGCGCTTCTATCACCCTATGGGAGGAAAAGACCAAAAAGATCACCCACGAAATCGCCTCCGGAGCGATAGAAAAACATAAGATCCTCCGCGATTTCGATCAGCAGGTGATGAGGGGAATGCGGGAGCGGATATTTGTCGAGTCCATTTATGCCACTTTGGATGCGGATGGACCGAATACGGTTTTCTCTTACCCCATAAAGAGCGAAGGACATATTGTCGGTGCGTTTGCCGGCATAGTCGAAGGGTACAAGAATCTTAGCGGGGAAGAGGAATTTTTTGAAGCGATAAGCCATCAAATTGGAATAGCCTGTATCAAAGCTTCTTTGTGGGTGGGACAAATGAGCGGGGAAATTCAGGATGATCTGATTAAGTCCGAGAGGCTGAAAGCGATAATCGAAACTGCCGTAACCATTAATCACGAGGTGAACAACCCCTTGGCCGCAGTTTTAGGATATGTTCAGCTGCTTTTGCACAAACCGGAGCAGTTGAATCCGGAAACCGTCGACAAACTGAAAAAAATAGAAACCGGCGCCCTAAGAATCAAAGAGGTAACCAACCGGCTTTTGAAGATTGTCGAGCCGGTGATTGTGAAATATGCCGGCGACGTTAAAATGGTGGACATCCGGCAGTCAAAAACCAAAGATGAAATAACTTAGAGTGTAAGGGACATTTTGAATAAACGAAAGAAGCTCACCTTCAGGTGGGCTTTTTTTCTTTATGTGCCCGAAATGCTTACCTCTCCCTTATTACCTCCTCTCCCCCAAAGGTTGGTAATCACCCAGCATACTATTTCCCGTAGAACGGGATCTTTATTTGTATAGCACTTTAAACTAAGTAAAAAAAGATTGACTTTTGGGTTGGGGCAACCTAAAATTATGTAAAAGGGAAAGGTTGCCAAAGGATTTGAGAAATTTTGAATTTACTTCAAGAATTATTTACAACAAAACTCATTTTGTATCGTAAACATAATTGTAATGATTACAAACATACCCCATTTCAAGAAAGTATTGTTAACCCAAGGTCTTAAACCGACCTATCAGCGGCTTGAGATTTTAGCGTATCTGGAGAAATATAAAATCCACCCCACCGCAGAGATGATATATCACGCCCTGATCCGGGATATTCCCACTATCTCCAAAACCACCATTTACAACACGTTGAACGCGCTCATCCGCAAGGGTATCATCCATGAAATAACCATCACCGGAACCGAAACCCGGTACGATTACCACGGTATTCCCCATCATCATTTTTTGTGCAACCAATGCGGTAAAATAATAGATATCGATGTCGAGTGCCCGTATTTGGCTAAAAAGGAACTCGGAGGACATCGAATCGAAGAGCTGCAGGGGTATTTCAAGGGCATCTGTAAGGAATGTTTAAGAAGTGGTCATAAAGCAAAAGTATAATGTCTGCCATATAAAGAAAGAAGGGTTTCCTCAAATCGGCAATGAGACTATGAAATATCTGATCATCGGTAACGGTGTGGCCGGAACCGAAGCGGCATTGACTATCAGAAAGAATGACCCGGAGGGAGAGATAACCATAATTTCGGAATCCGGGCATCTTTTCTATTATAGGCCGAAATTGATCGATTATCTTGCCGGTGAAATAACTCAAGACAAATTTACTATTTATAAAAGTGAATTTTATGAAAAAAAGAATATCCAGAATATATTGAGCACTAAGATAGTGAAGCTCGTTTCCCAGGAAAAGATGGTCATCTCCGAAGACGGAACCAAATATGCATATGATCGATTGCTGTTATCAACCGGCGCCCAATGCTTCATCCCCCCTATTCCAGGTGCCAACCAGCCCGGAGTATTTTCCTTAAGGGGAATCAAGGATGCGGATGATATCAGAGCTTTCTGCCGGGATATAACGGATGTGGTGGTTATCGGAGGGGGACTGCTCGGATTGGAGACAGCATACAGCTTGATAAAACTGGGCAAGAAAGTAACGGTGATCGAGGTTTATGGCAGGCTTCTCCCCAAACAATTAGATGACGAGGGTGCTGTTATTTTGAGGAAAATGCTTGAGGAAAAGGGATTATCCTTTATCCTTCCCGGAATGGTGCAAGCTATCGAAGGGGCGGGCAAAGTCGAAAACGTGACTTTAAAATCAGGCGTTCAAGTTAAAACCGATATGGTCATAATCTGCGCCGGGATCAGAGGAAGAGACGAACTGGCGAAGGATATCGGTGCAACCATCAGGAGAGGAATTGTGGTAAACGACTATATGCAAACATCGATCGATTCGATATATTGTGCCGGTGACCCGGCCGAGCACAATGGCATATTATATGGACTTTGGCCTCCGGCTAAGGAACAGGGTATGATCGCCGGGCTAAATATGGCCGGGGTAACCACCCCCTATCGGGGAACGGTATATTCCAGCGTTTTGAAAATCACCGGAATCGATGTATATTCAGCCGGAGACACCGACGCCCCGAATGCGGAGATTTTGTTATCCAAAGGAAAAGGCGTATATAGAAAATTAGCATTGAAAAACCATAAAGCCGTAGGAGCGATTATCGTGGGAGACTCGAAAGCCGTATCGACTGCTTCGAAGGTATTCGAAGGGGGTGCCTCTCCCGAGAACCTAAAAATATTTTTTTAGTGGAGGGACCAATGAAAAAATATCGCTGCACTATCTGCAGTTACATTTATGATCCCGAAGATGGCGACCCGGATAACGGAATCCCTGCGGGGATACCTTTTGAAGAATTACCTGACGACTGGCTCTGCCCGGTGTGCGGGTCAGATAAAAGTGTATTCGAGGTATTGGAATATGTTTAAAAAGTAATTTTAAATTATTCCCTCCCTCTTTGATTGTTATACAGGGAGAGAAATAGCTTTAAAGGGAATTGACCGGTCTGGGATATTCCCTTATAGGGTTTAAAGGAGAACAAACATGCCGTTTCGAGAATTGCGTTCGGGTATTTACTCTGTCGGGGCAATAGATTGGGACAGGAGATTGTTTGACGAGCTTATCCCGCTTCCCGACGGGACCAGCTACAACGCTTATTTGATCAAAGGAAGCGAGAAAACAGCTTTGCTGGACACGGTTGATCCTGCCAAAGATCATGAATTGGTGAGCAACTTAGAAAAACTGGGGATCAAAAGCATCGACTTTATCATCGCTCATCATGCGGAACAAGATCACTCCGGAACCATACCCCTAATTCTAAAGATGTATCCAAATGCAAAAGTGGTGACCAATCCCAAATGCAAAGTAATGCTGATGGATCTGCTGCAGATCCCGGATGAGAAATTCATAACCGTGGTTGATGGAGAAATGATATCCTTGGGAGATAAAACGCTGGAATTCTTATACACGCCCTGGGTGCACTGGCCGGAAACAATGTCAACCTACCTTAAGGAGGAGGGGATTCTTTTCTCCTGCGACTTTTTTGGCTCTCATCTGGCAACCAGCGATCTTTGGGTAA
Organism: uncultured candidate division Zixibacteria bacterium; assembly: GCA_903908285.1. GTDB lineage: Bacteria > Zixibacteria > MSB-5A5 > MSB-5A5 > SM1-73 > CAIVRH01. The sequence goes on along the minus strand of CAIVRH010000039.1, from coordinate 116,212 downwards.
CGGATCAACCCAGAGTGTATGAATCCGCCAAAAGATACTATGCCGAGATAATGATGCCTTTCCGGGCAGCCATCAAGAAGAATCTGGAGAAGATAAAAGATCTGGATATAAAAATGATCGCGCCCAGTCATGGTCCGGTATACGACGAGCCCCAATTCATCCTGGATGCATATAAGGATTGGATATCGGATCAAGTGAAGAATGAAGTGGTTATACCATATGTGTCGATGCATGACAGCACCAGAAGAATGGTCGATTATTTCGTCCATGCCCTGATGGAAAGAGGAATAACCGTAAAACCTTTCAATCTGACCAAAACGGATATTGGGGAATTAGCCAAAGCCCTGGTAGATACCGCTACCGTGGTGATCGCATCCCCCACCGTGTTGGCGGGTCCGCATCCCGCTGCGGTATATGCCGCATATCTGGCTAATGCATTGAGACCGAAAACCAAATTCGCTTCGGTCATCGGTTCTTACGGGTGGGGTGGCAAGACGGTGGAAATGATCAAAGGAAGCCTATCGAATCTGAATGTGGAACTGCTCGAGCCGGTGATGGTAAAGGGATATCCCAAAGAGGAAGATTTCAAGGCGCTGGACCGATTGGCGGATGGAATCCTCGAAAAACATAGAGGATTGAAGCTTATCTAAGAAATAGTGAAACGACAACTTCTTTATCAACCAGGTGACAAAGTAATACTTTAAATCCGGAGGATCATGATGTCCGTAATAAGATCTTTCGTTAGTGCTGTTTTTTTCATAGCCATCCTTTTGCCGTCAGTTCTTATAGCGCAAGAGGAAAAGAAGCCGGATGTCTGGGAGCCATTTAAATATTTCACAGGTTTTTGGAAAGGCACCGGAGATAGTAAAACCGTCAAATCGAAACTCGAAGGTGAATTCAAATTCATCTTTAACGGGAAATTCCTTCAAATGAAGGGCATATCGGAATTTGAGCCGCAGGAAGGCCAACCCAAAGGTGAAAAACACGAGGATATAGGCTATATCAGTTATGATAGTATCAGAGGTAAGTTTGTCTTAAGGCAATTCATGCAGGAGGGGTTTGTAACTCAATATGTCCTGGATACCCTCTCCTCGGATTGTAAAACTTTCATCTTTCTTTCCGAAAGCATAGAGAACATCCCTCCCGGTTTTAGAGCAAAGGTAACCTATCGTATTTTAAACCAGGATGAATTCCTATGGATCTTCGAGCTGGCTGCTCCGGGAAAAGAGCTGGAATGTTACTCCACAAATCACCTGTATCGAAAATAAATGAGGATAATACAGCTTATTGAAACATCGACACTCAAACACGAGAATAGCATTGCATTTTTATATAACATAGGAGACGGTTTTTATGCTAAAATTTATTTTGCAATTAATCCTCATTCTGGTAGGAGTTTTTCTGCTGGTATCGGGGATATCTGCTCAGGAGTGCGTTAATTGCCATAAGCAGATTACGCCCAATATCGTCTCGGATTGGCAAGCCAGCAAACACAGTCAGAACGATGTGAATTGCTCTGCCTGCCATGGAGATCAGCACACCTCCTCTCAGAATGTGGCATCAGTCAAAATCCCCACGCCCGAAACCTGCGCTGCCTGCCACGAAAGCCGGGTGCAGGAATTTAAAAACGGAAAACACGCAGTAGCCTGGGCATCCATGAAAGCCATGCCTACCGCTCACTGGCAGCCTATGGCAATGATGGAGGGAATGAAGGGATGCGGGGGATGTCACAAGTTGGGAATAAAGACCGAAGCTGAGATCAAAGAGCTTAAAAAGGATGGAGCCGGGTTTGGAGTGGCTTCATGCGACGCCTGTCATACCCGCCACATATTCTCCGCGGATGAAGCCCGACAGCCACAAGCCTGTCAAACCTGCCACACGGGCTTTGACCACCCCCAATGGGAGATGTATTCCTCCAACAAAATGGGTGTAAGATATCTGCTTAAACAAAACCACACTTTGCCTGAGGCAGTAGCCGCGCCCACCTGCCAGACCTGCCATATGCAGGATGGAAACCATGCGGTCCGGACCGCCTGGGGATTCTTGGCGGTAAGACTTCCCCTGCCGGAGGATAAACAGTGGGCGGATGATCGCACCGCCATCTTGCAAGCTCTGGGAGTGCTTGATCCCACTGGAAAACCCACTCCCCGGTTGGATGTGGTGAAAGCGGCGGATGTAGTTCGGCTGACCCAAGAAGACTGGCAGAAGGAACGGGATAAGACGATAAAAGTTTGCAAACAATGTCATTCCGCCAATTTTGCCAAGGCGGAGTTGGCCAAGGGAGATCAGATGATCCGGGAAGCGGATCATCTGATGGCTGAGGCAATCCGTGCGGTCAACGGTTTATACCAGGACGGGATAATTGCCAAACCGGCAAGCTATGCCTATCCCTCACCCGATGTGCTCACCTTCCACGATGCCCCCACGGTGATCGAGCAAAAGCTGTTTGTGATGTATATGGAACACCGGATGAGAACCTTCGAGGGAGCTTTCCATGCCAATCCGGATTATGCTTTATGGTATGGCTGGAGCGAAATGCAAAGAGATTTAACCGAGATCAAGGAAAAAGCACAGGAGATGAGGGTTAGTCACAACCGCAAATAAAAATGAGCAGGGTTGATCCAAGGAAGTTCAGCAGTATTGAGCAAAAGGGAAAAGTGAAATTGGATAGAATCCTTTTTAAAATCAGCCTTATTTTCCTTGTTTCTTTGTTCAGTGGAACCTGTGTCAATAAAATGGAAAAAGATATGGCTAAAAAACCATCGCAGCGGGAGTTAAATGAATACCAGGGCAAAAAACTGTCCTCCGGTACCGATTTTCGAGAGAACTCCATAAAAGGTCCACAGAAAATTGATAAGGAGGGTTATAGGCTCAAGATAACCGGTCTGGTGAAAAGTCCTAAAACTTACACCTACGATGAGGTGATCGGACATCCCACCCGGCAAAAGCTGATCAACATGGACTGTGTGGAGGGGTGGGACGTTAATATTCTTTGGGAAGGTGTTCTGGTCAAAGATCTGCTGAACGAAGCCGGGGTGGACCCCAAAGCCAGGATTGTCATATTTTATTCAGCGGACGGCTATTCCACATCTTTTCCCTTGAATTATATCATGGATAACCCTATAATGCTGGCATATAAAATGAACGGTTTAACTCTGCCGCCGGAAAGGGGCTTTCCTTTCGAACTGGTAGCAGAGAATAAATGGGGATACAAGTGGATTAAATGGGTAACCATAATTGAACTGTCCGACAAGGAGAATTTCCGGGGTTATTGGGAAAGCCGGGGATATTCCAATGATGGAGATTTGGATAAAAACTTTTTGGAGGAACCGTAATTTTAAAGTAGAACTTTTTGGAAAGGAGGCTTCAAAATGGCTGAAAGATTCGAAGTCTACAAGTGCGAAATCTGCGGCAACATTGTGGAGGTATTGCATGGTGGAGCAGGAGAACTGGTCTGTTGCGGCCAACCCATGCAACTGATGGAAGCAAAAACTGAAGATGCGGGCAAAGAAAAGCATGTCCCGGTGATCGAGAAGACCGATTTAGGGATCAAAGTGAAAGTCGGTTCAATTCCGCATCCCATGGAGGAAAAGCACTTTATCGAATGGGTGGCGGTTATTACCGATCGGGGAATTTTCCGAAAGTTCTTAAATCCCAATGAAAAGCCGGAAGCGGAATTCCAGATTAAGGAAACCATATTGAAAGCCAGGGAGTATTGCAATATTCATGGTCTGTGGACCACAAAAATGTAAAGGAGGTGAAATAAATTGGCGTCAAAACAATTACTGGATATGCTGAACACCGGGATAGCCCGGGAAATTCAGGTGAGCATTCAGTATATGTGGCAGCATGTTTTGTGGAGCGGGGTAAAAGCTTTTGCGGTGCAGAGCGAGCTGAAATCGATTGCCGTAGCGGAAATGAAGCATGCAGAAGCCATAGCCGAGAGACTGTTTTATCTGGGGGGAACCCCCACCACCAAACCGGATCCCATCTTCGTCGGAGCCAACCTAAAAGAGATGCTCCTGCAGGATAAAAAAGATGAGGAGGGTGCTATTGCCCTGTACAAGCAGATAATTGAAGCAGCTCGCAAAGAAGGAGACATTACCACCAAACACTTATTCGAAGAAATACTGGAAGACGAAGAGGGTCATCACGACACCTTCACCAGCTTGCTGGAGGAGGTTTAATCCATTCCTTTTAATATAAGGCCGCAGGATAGTTTTTGCCCGGATCATCATCTTTGCAGGAGGAATGATTAAGCGGTCGTTTTACTTATTCTTAACTCTCCCTCTCTATCAAAAAAGAGGGGGAAAGGTATAACCCGGTTCATGTCGATGAATTAATATTTATTAACGAAAATACTAATTTATCGTCATTCCTTTAGGGACTGTTGTAAAATCCTATTCGCCCGTACGGGCTCTATGGGTGATATATGATCATCGCTCATAGGGGCGGGAATCGCGCAAGCGTTCATAAGAATATCCCGCCACGAAATTTGACTTTTTCAACACCCCCTTTAGCTTGTGGTAATCCAAGCGGGTAACGGTTACAATCCCAATAACCTTAGAGGAAACATGGAACTTGAAGATTTTAAAGAGACCATCACCTTCGCCATCCGCAAGGAAGCCGAAGCCTATAATCTTTACACCACCTATAGCCGGTTAATCCAGACTCCCGGCTTAAAACAGATGTTTCTGGAACTGGCTCAACAGGAACAGCACCATCGGGAGATTTTGGAGGGAGTGGAAAAGAAGGATGTCTCTGCATATACCTTGAAAAAGATTCCCAATCTTAAAATCGGGGATTTTGTGAAAGAAGAGGAGTTCTCCCCGGATATGGATTATGCGTCGGCTCTGCGTTTAGCCATGAAACGGGAAGAAGCGGCGCTTTTACTCTATAATCATCTGGCAGGAGGAACTGACGATCCTGAGCTCAAAAAGCTCTTCTCGGTTTTAGCGCAGGAGGAATCCAAGCATAAGCTAAGGTTAGAGACCGAATATGATGAAGATGTCTTGAAATGGGCCTGATAAAATTAATTCGAGGAATAGCCACATGACGGATGAGAAGAAAAATATCTACAATGAGGCAGAGGGAGAACCGAAGCCAAAGCTGAGTGCACCGGAAGCATTATCTTTGGCTATTTATAATGAACAGTTCGCATTTGACTTTTATACCTATCTCTTCCAAAGCATAAAGAATGAAAGCGGAAAAGAGAAATTCAAATTTTTGGCTGCAGACGAGAAAAGACACCGGGAGCTTTTGGAAAAACATTACCTGAAGGTGTATCAAAAACCATTTTCTTTCGATCCCCGGAAGGTAAAAAAGATCACCGTGGAGGTCCGGGATAACACCACCGCCTCCGAGGCATTGGATATCGGAATCAAAGCGGAAAAGGAGGCGTATGAATTCTACCGTACCAGCGCCGATAACTCTTCCGACCCGGATGCCAGGAAGATGTTTTTGATGTTATCAGAGCAGGAGGATCGTCATTTTAATATATTGATGGCGGAAAAACAGGCGCTGATGGACCAATTCTACTGGTTCAGCCTGGATACCCCGGGCATAATGGAACATTGAAATCGGCACTAAGGAGATATTATAGAGCATCAAGCTACGGTTTGACCCAAAATTGTAATTCAAAACAGAGAGATTAAGTTGATGACTCTTGATCAGGCATAAAAAAACAGCAGATATACTCAAGGAGGTTTAGAATGGCAAGCTTAAAAGGAACGCAAACCGAGAAGAATCTATTGACCGCATTTGCCGGAGAATCACAAGCTCGAAATCGTTACACCTATTTTGCCTCACAGGCGAAAAAAGAGGGGTTCGAGCAGATATCTTTCACCTTTTCGGATACGGCGGACAATGAAAAAGAACACGCCAAAAGATTGTTTCAATTTCTGGAGGGGGGCGAAGTTCAGGTTTCGGCCTCATTTCCGGCGGGGATGATCGGAGAGACCAAGGACAATCTGAAAGCGGCTGCCGCCGGGGAAAATCACGAGCATACTACCATGTATCCCGACTTTGCCCGCATTGCCGAGCAGGAAGGATTCACCCAGATAGCCGGAGTGTTCAGATCCATAGCCGTAGCGGAAAAAGGACACGAGAAACGTTACTTGACACTAATGAATAATATCGAGAAAAAGAGAGTATTCAAGCGGGAACGGACCATATTATGGAGATGCCGTAACTGTGGGTATATGCATGAAGGCGATGAAGCGCCGGTGGAATGTCCGGCCTGCGCACATCCCCAGGCATATTTTGAGCTGTTGGGGGAAAATTATTAAAGACTGCAAACCACCAGGATAAGCTTCATAGTCTCTTTAGTTACTTTCTCCACCACACCTCTAAGGGAATAATAAACTAAGAGAGAAAGACAAAGAATATTAACCTTTAAATAACTGGAGGTGATGCTTATGAAGCGCAATGTTGGACCGACTGATCGGATCGTTCGGTTGATCCTAGGGGCGGTCATTGTCCTCATCGGAGCTATTTTTAACAGCTGGTGGGGCCTGATCGGGATTTTGGTATTTTTGACCGGGATCATCGGATGGTGCGGTTTATACATCCCCCTGGGCATCAACACCTGTAAGAATAAACTCCCCGAGAGCACCGATTCGGACCAGGAGAAGGAACCGTAACTTTAACTTTTTCCTTTATGGCTAAAGCAATCTGCAAAACTTGTAAGATGGTATATGAGACCGCCAAGAAAGGCAAATGCCCCTTTTGTGATTCCGGGCTCAAGCATGCCTTCGAATTTAAAAACAGCGATGCCTATTTGAAAAAAAAGATCCCCCGGGTATTGGAGCAAAGAAAGAAAACGGGATTGGAAGGACTCGTTGGTGGTCTTGAAGCGGTAATCATCAACACCGAGCCTAACCGGCAAAAGTCCACGGTAAATGAGCTTCTGCGTTTTACCGGTCTGGAATTTTATCATGCTTTTCAGGATTCGGACTTTAAAACCTGTGTCCTCAAATCGCGCGGGTCTGCGGATTTTCTGGTCAGGTCCAGAATACACCAGGCCAATCCGTTTCTTAAAGTAAACCGGTTCCCCAAATCAAAAATCCTCCCCAACACCCGGCTGGAAACCTTGGTCTTCGCAGCCACCGATCTGGAAAAGTATGTTTCGATCCAAAAATCCGGAGGGATAAAATTCCTTACCAAGGACATCATTAAAACTTCCAACTACTCATTCATCCAGACCAATCCGTCCGCTCTTACCGGCAATTCCATTGGTTTCATCCAGTGGAAGAAAGATAAAGGAAATTATATCGACTCCCCGGACAAAATTCTGGATTGGCATTTTGACCAACCAAAGAAACCTCACCTGAAGAATATCGGGTTCTTGGATCATGCCGCCACCCGAGTGGAAGCCGAGGACCGGGACGCAGCCATCATCGAGTTTATGGAGCTTACCAGCTACAGCTTCGATTTCGCTATTTATGTGAAACCATTGAATTCCATCACTAACGTTGCCCGGTTAACTGCTTCGGATTTTGCCATGGTGTTCACCTCCGGTATATCGCCCTATTTAAATGATAAGTCGTCCGGACCGACGGAAAAGTTTTTGCACCACTACGGCCGCAGGGTACACCACCTGGCTTTCCGTACCAAGCATATCGAAGACACCTTCACCGCCATAAAGAAAGATGGTATGGGATTCTTAATAGAATTGGTGGGTTCACCAGCGGAGGGACTTAAACAGACTTTCACCCAGCCATCGAAAAACACCTTTTTGGTGAATGAATACATTCATCGTTACGGAAGCTTCGATGGTTTCTTCACCAAGAGTAACGTAACTTTACTTACCGCAGCAACCGATAAGCAGTAAAGTGAAGTAGATCAAACCGTATTTGCTTTTCCAGTTGGAGTATAAAGATTCAGCTTGATCCGCTTCACTTGAAAGTGGTCGCTCCTATTTATCACATTAAGGAATAACCAAGATGAAAGTCACTCTGGCACAGTTAAATCCGGTGGTCGGAGATTTAAAGGGAAATATCTCTAAATTGGAAAAGGCTCTAACCCAAGCATCCGGGGATTCATCCGACCTTTTGATTCTTCCGGAGCTTTTTCTGGTAGGTTATCCCCCCAAAGACCTTTTGGAAAGGCGGTGGTTTATCCAGCAGGTTAAACAGGCGATTGAGGAAATAGTGAAGATTTCAAACAGCTGCCCGGAAACCGGAATTCTATTTGGGGCTCCCCAACCGACAGGAAAGGATACCGGCAAAGGTTTGTACAACTCCGCCATAATGATTCAAAAGGGGCGAATCCTATCCACCCATCACAAATCCCTGCTCCCCACCTATGACGTATTCGATGAAACCAGGTATTTTGACCCGGCTTCGGATATTCACCCGTTTCCGTTCAAAGGAGAGATGCTGGGGATCACCGTTTGCGAGGACGCCTGGAATACCCAACAGCTTTGGCCCAAAGGCAGATATTACGCCTTCGATCCGATTGAGGCGTTGAGGAAAAAAGGAGCCGGTTTGTTCATCAACATCTCCTCTTCTCCGTATGAGATGGGCAAAGAAGAGATTCGGTACCAGCTAATCCGGAGTCATGCCCAAAGACATAAAACTCCGTTTGTTTTCGTCAACCAGGTAGGGGGAAATGATGAGCTTATTTTTGACGGCAGGAGTTTATGTGTCGACAAGAACGGAGAACCGGTTACCGTCTTCCCTGCTTTCATCGAGCAGGTGCAAACTTTCGATATCAACACCAGTGGCACCCCCGGGCTTTACACTCCCCAGGATAAAATCGAATCGGTTTATCAGGCATTGCTTCTGGGTATCAGGGACTACCTGAGAAAATGTGGATTCTCTAAAGCGGTCATCGGATTATCCGGAGGTATTGACTCGGCTTTGGTCTGCTGTCTGGCTAAAGAAGCTATCGGAAGCCAGAACGTCTTGGGTATCTCCATGCCCTCGTCCTATTCCTCGAAAGGAAGCGTGGAAGATTCGAGAGAACTGGCCAAAAGAATCGGAATTCAATTCAAGGTGATACCGATTTCCGAAATTTACGACTCGTATCTAAAAACTCTGGAAGTACATTTTCCGGATAACGAATTGGGCATTACCGAGGAGAATATCCAAGCCCGGATTCGAGGAAATATCCTGATGGCATTTTCCAACAAGTTCGGTCACCTGGTACTCTCCACCGGGAATAAAAGCGAGTTGGCGGTGGGATACTGCACTCTGTATGGGGATATGAGCGGCGGATTGTCGGTCTTATCCGATGTTCCCAAAACGCTGGTTTATGAGTTGGCAAATTACATCAACCGGGAATCGGAGATTATTCCCAAGCAGATAATTAAAAAACCACCCTCAGCCGAATTAAGACCCAACCAGGTCGATCAGGATACGCTTCCCCCTTATCCTATTCTCGATCAGATACTTCATCACTATATCGAAGAGGAAAGCTCGCCGGATGAGATAATCGGAATGGGATTCGATTCTGACACGGTTAAATGGGTGGTAAAAACAGTCGAACGTTGTGAGTACAAAAGAAGCCAAGCAGCTCCGGGACTGAAGGTGACTTCCAAAGCTTTCGGGGTAGGCAGAAGGATGCCGATAGCAGCAAAGCACGATTTCTAATATGATATCAAAGAATTAATTCCTTATCACCAATTTCTTCCGTTTTACCATCATACTGAGAGCAAAATAAATTCAAAATTCAAAAAGCAAAATGCAAGCAGACGCTTGCTCGTCTGAGCAAAGTTGCAATTAAAAATTAAAAAGTTAAGCATGAGATTTGAAATTAATTTTGACTTTTGAATTGTAATTTTGAATTTTTCTCTTTGAATTTTTAATTTCCTAACTTCCCCCTCACCCTACCCTCTATCCAAAGGGAAAAGGAGATAGTTTAGCCTTTCAATGCCTCCTCGCTTAACACATTCTTGAGATTAGGATGAATGAATATCCCGTCTTTGCGGATGAGGACGTCGTCAAAGTAAATCTCTCCCCCGCCGAATTCCTTGGTTTGAATCAGGACCAAATCCCAGTGAATGGCAGACTTGTTTCCGTTGTCCGCTTCATCATATGCGTTCCCCGGAGTCAGATGAATGCTGCCGAAGATTTTTTCGTCGAAGAGGGTATCTTTCATCGGTTTTTTTATTCCGGGATGAATGCCAAACGAGAATTCACCGACATATCGGGCGCCTTCATCCGTGTCCAGAAGTTTTATCATCTTGGCATGATTCACCGTGGCTTTGGCATCCACTATCTTTCCGTCCTTAAACTTAAACCAGATACCGTCGTATATGACCCCTTCGTGAAGCGAAGGGGTATTGAAGGTAACCTGCCCGTTGATCGAGGTTTTCACCGGCGCGGTGAAGATCTCACCGTCCGGAATATTCAGTTTCCCATCGCATTTTACATTGGGCATTCCTTTTATGGAGAATGAAAGATCGGTCCCCGGACCGACTATTCTCACCTTGTTCGTATGGCTCATCAAATCGGATAACGGGTCCATGGCTTTGGACATTTTGGAATAATCGAGGTTGCATACCTCGAAATAGAAATCCTCGAACCCCTCTTGGGAAGTCTCGGCCAGCTGGGCAAATGAGTTGGTGGGATAGCGCAAGACCACCCATCTTTTATGCTTGACTCTCTCTTCCATGTGTACCGGCTTGTAATAAAGGGTCATATATTGTTTCATCTTCTCGTCGGGGATATCGCCGAAATCGAAGGCATTGTCTCCGCCCCGGAACGACACAAAGGCTTGCACCGATTTCATCATAGCCAGGTGAAACTCCGCAAAACTTTTCAATTGCGCTTCATTGCATTCCAAAAGCCACCGGCGGGTGAGGCTGTCGTCGTTATAATACCAAAAAGGTATGGCTCCCTTCCTGGTGACCTGCGTGATCATCTCCTTAGCCATCTCCAGCACCGGAAACCCGCGGGATTCGATCCACACCCGCTCTCCGGGTTTTAATTCGAGGGAATAATTCACCAAATTCTTGGCTAGAGTAATCATTCTTTCGTCTTTCATGGTAACTTCCTTTCTTCAGATACTGTTTCCGTTAGCGGTTACTTCCTTTCATCTGTTTAATTATATGAAATCATCTCTTTTAAGGCAAGATTAAAAATAGAAGAAACGTCAGGGAGGAAAGTGAATTGAGGGAATCGATTTCAAAGACCATGGCTTTATCAATATTAAAGAAGGCAAAAGTGTGGATGCTCCCAACTCTGGAGTGTAAACATTTATATTTACTTATGTCGGTAAAGCTAAAGCGTTGCGCTTCGGAATTAATACTGTGATGTTGCCGGAATCGGAGTTGTTCAGTCGAGCCTCACTATTGAACCTACTAGGACAGCAACTTTATTATGCTATCCAGCAAAAAGTAAAAAGTGCCGGCTACCAAAACCGCGCCGGGAATGGTCAAGATCCATGCCCAGACGATCTTAAAAGTCACACCCCATCGAACGGCGGAGAGTCTTTTCACCGCCCCTACGCCGGAGATGGCACCGGTAATAACATGGGTGGTGCTGACCGGCACACCTAAATGGGTGGCAAAGAAAATGCTGATAGCGCTGGCGGTCTCCGCGCAGAAACCATCTATCGGTCTTAACTTGGTGATCTTCTGCCCCATGGTTTTGACTATGCGCCAACCGCCGGACAAAGTCCCCAGGGCTATGGCTGCCTGAGCACTGAGCACCACCCACAAGGGGATGTGAAAACTTTTTGTTATTCCCGCGGAAAATAATAAACTGGCAATTATTCCCATGGTTTTCTGGGCATCGTTGCCCCCATGCCCCAAGCTGTACAAAGCGGCGGAGAATAACTGCATACGGCGCGCCCATTTGTCAATAACAGCGGGTTGTTTTTTGTATACTATCCAAGTTGTACCAATGATGAAAATCCACCCTAAGACTAACCCCATAATCGGAGCCAGAATAAGAAAAATGAGAGTCTTAATCCAGCCGCTGACAATAATGACTCCAAACCCGGCTTTTACAATTGCTGCACCCGCATAACCGCCGATCAAGGCATGAGAAGAGCTGGTAGGCAGACCCAAATACCAGGTGAAAAGATTCCAGCTGATGGCTCCGACTAAACCGGCAAAAATCACCCGCGGGGTGACTACGTTGATATCGATCAAGCCTTTCCCGATCATAGTGGCTACGGTAGTGCCGAAGATCAAAAAAGCAACAAAATTAAAAAAAGCTGCCCACACCACGGCTTGGCGGGGAGTCAGTACTCTGGTAGAGACTACAGTGGCAATGGAATTTGCAGCATCATGCAAACCGTTGGTATAATCAAAGGCCAAAGCTATAAAGATAACGAAGATGACGAAGAGTAAACTTAAGCTCAGCATAAATACCAGGTAGAAGATTTCTGCTAGTCAGATTCTTTGGTTTGATACTAAGTTTTGCTACATCCGGGAAGCTGGTGATCCTATTACATCCCGATTATTGGAGAACGCGGATAGGATCAGGTGGTTTTCACCACTATGCCCTCGATGACGTTGGCGATGTTCTCGCAATGATCCGCTGCGGTTTCCAAACGGCCGTATATCTCCTTCCATTTCATCGCCACCCGCCAATCCGGCTCCTCATCCATAAGCTGTCCGATCATCTGCCGGGAGATCTGATCCGCCTCGTTTTCCAATCGGTTGATCTCGATACAAAAGGGCATTAGGCTTCTGAAGTGTTTTAAATCCGATACGGCTTTCTCGATCTGTTTTGCCGCTTCATAGATGATGTTGACCAAGCGAACACATTGTGGGGTAGGCTGGAGGATTTTAAAATAAAAAAGCCGGCTGGCCACCCCCTCGATGGCATCCAATACATCATCCAGTTCCGAAGCCAACTTATGGATATCCTCCCTCTCAATGGGGGTGATGAAAGTCTTGTTCAGCTTGTCCATGATCTCGTGGGTTATATTATCGCCCTGATGCTCTATCTGCTCTATATGCTGAACCTTTTCCTCCATGTTCGCGTAATTGTACACCAGATCCTTTAAGGCTCCCGCCCCTTCGAGCATATTCTTGGCAGAAGCTTCGAACATGGCAAAAAACTTCTCTTCCTTTGGTATTAACCGTGGAAGTTTTATGGTCATAAGACCTCCTGGTACGATTTCATGCTTATAGTATACAAACCCGAATTTATTTTTGCAACTGAAAACTTCTTGGGTATCCGTGATAACTGACATATGGTTAATTTATACAAGCCGGCGCCTCACTTAGATTAGGTGTTGGCATCGAACCTTAAACTGATTTTGAATCTCAAGTGGATTGCTGATAAGGATTTGCCGCTAAGCCTGTACGGCAAAACATCATTCCCCGCATATGGGTTTTATCTTGGCACTCAAAATCAATATAAAAATTGAATTCTGCGTATTATAATTAAACTTTTTATAGCATTTAAGTGTCAAATAAGAAAATAAAGGAAGGAACTCTGATGAAAAAAGTATATTTTATAATTCCTATCGTCTTAGTAGTGATGATCTTGCTTTACCTGTTATTGGGAGCGAAAAGTAAAAATGCGCAGGGAGAATTCACCACCACCGAGGTAAAAAGAGGTAACGTCTCCATCCTGGTAACCGCCACCGGAACCTTGGAAGCAGTAACCACGGTTCTGGTAGGCAGTCAAGTGTCCGGTACCATCTCGGCTCTCTATGCGGATTTTAATGATCAGGTTAAAAAGGGACAGATCTTAGCTCAGCTGGATCCCACCTTTCTGCAGGCGCAGGTAGCGCAATCCGAAGCTGATTTGGAAAAAACCAAAGCATCCATCAACAAAGCCCAGAAAGATTATGATCGCAGTTTATCCCTTTTCGAGAAAAAGATGATATCCGAGGCAGACAAGGAAGCTGCATCTACCAGCCTGGAATTAGCCAAAGCGGATGAAAAATCCTCCCAGGCAACCTTAGCCCGGGCTAAGACCAATCTCAATTATGCCACCATATATTCACCGATTGACGGTGTGGTCATCTCCAGAGATGTAGACGTGGGACAAACCGTAGCTGCCAGCTTGTCCGCACCTACCATCTTCACCATTGCCAATAATTTAAACCAGATGCAAGTGGACGCCAGCATAGATGAAGCAGACATCGGCAATATCCGGGATGGACAAACCGCATCCTTCACCGTGGATGCTTATCCCGATTCAACTTTTCAGGGAACCGTCAAACAGGTGAGACTTTCCCCTGTAGTGGTGCAGAATGTGGTGACTTATGATGTGATCATCACCGTCTCCAATCCAGCTATGCTTTTAAAACCCGGGATGACTGCAAATGTTACCATAATAGTGGACCATAGAGAAAATGTCCTTAAAGTTGCTTCCAGCGCATTACGTTTCCAGCCTACCGGCTTACCCTCCCAAACCTCATCTGCCGCAAAAGCATCCAGACGTAATAATCCCGGAACGACCTCGTCGGATAGCAGCGCACGTAGATGGCAATCCATGAGTGCAAGCGGGAAGAAGCCCTCCGCTATCTGGATTCTTGAACCTAACGGAAAGCCAAAACCTGTTATGATTCAAACCGGAATATCCGATGGAAGCACTACCCAAATCATCTCGAACGAATTAAAGGAGGGGGACAAGGCGATCATCGGGCAGAAAAATTCCGTCTCCTCCTCCGGTACCAATGGTAATCAGCAGGTCAATCCTTTTATGCCTTCACGCCCGGGAGGAAGGTGATAAAATTGGATAAGCTGATTTATACAGATCATTTAACCAAAATTTATACGCTGGGCGATTTCGAAATTCACGCTATGCGAGGGATCAATCTTACCATCGAAAAGAATGAATTCGTGGCGATAATGGGTCCGTCCGGATCGGGAAAATCAACCTTCATGAATATCCTGGGCTGTTTGGATCGACCGACCAAGGGAAGTTATTTTCTGGACGGGGAGGATGTATCCCGTTTTGACCGGAATAGTTTAGCCCGGATCAGGAACCGGAAAATCGGTTTCGTTTTCCAGACCTTCAACCTTCTTTCCCGTACCACTGCCGTAGAAAATGTGGAACTCCCTTTGCTTTACAACGGTTCCTCTCCCAAGAACCGGGACGAGAAGGCACGAAAAGCCCTATCCATGGTGGGATTGGAAGGACGGGAAAATCATTATCCCAACCAGCTATCCGGAGGACAACAGCAGCGAGTGGCAATCGCCCGGGCATTGGTCAACGATCCGGCCATAATCTTAGCGGACGAACCCACCGGCAATTTGGATACCAAAACCTCCATCGAGGTGATGGAAATTTTCCAGAATTTAAACCAACAAGGGATAACTATCGTTCTGATCACTCACGAGAAGGATATCGCCTCTTTCACCAAAAGAAATATTCTCTTCCGTGACGGAAGAATCGTCAAGGATGAAACCGTTGATTCTCCCCAGAAAGCCAAAGAAGTGCTATTGTCTTTACCCCCGGTGGAAGATGAGGAGATAATATGAGATACCTTCAGATAATAAGAATAGCCTACCGCGCTTTAAAAAGAAACAAAATGCGCTCCAGTCTGACCATGCTGGGGATAATCATCGGTGTGGGTGCGGTGATCGCCATGGTGGGTATCGGACAGGGGGCAAAAAAGATGGTGGATGCACAAATTGCCTCACTCGGGGATAATCTCCTGACTATTTTCCCCGGCAGCCATACGGCCGGAGGAGTGCATGAAGGGGCGGGCTCTGTAACCAGATTGACTGAAGATGATGCTAAGGCTATTATCCTTTCCTGCCCCGCCGTCTTGAAGATTTCACCCGTGGTGCGAACCAGCGCTCAGGTCGTGGCAGGAAACCTCAATTGGGGAACCCAAGTTCAAGGCTATTCTCCCGATTTTGTCGATATCCGTTCCTGGTTCGTCTCTTCCGGAGCATTCTTCACCGATCAGGATGTTAGAGGCGCCACCAAAGTATGTGTCTTGGGAAAGACCGTTGCGGATAACCTCTTCCCCGAGCAGGATCCGGTGGGTCAGATCATTCGGATCAAGAAACTTCCTTTCAGGGTTATCGGCGTGATGTCAACCAAAGGTCAGAACGCCTTCGGTCAGGATCAAGATGATATTATACTGGTACCCTACTCTACTGCCCAGAAGAAACTTACCGGGACATCCTTTGTTAATTCTATAATCGCCTCGGCTAAGGATCGTTCCGAGATCGATCTGGCCAGTGATCAGATTACCCAGCTCCTTCGCCAGAGACACAAAATACCAGCCGGAGAAGCCGATGACTTCACGGTTAGAAGCCAGCTGGATATTGCCAGTGTGGCCGGTTCCACCTCTTCGGTAATGACCATACTATTAGCCGCTATCGCCTCGGTCTCTTTGATCGTCGGCGGTATAGGTATCATGAACATCATGCTGGTTTCGGTGACCGAAAGAACCAGAGAGATTGGTATAAGAATGGCGGTGGGAGCAAAAGGCAATGATATTCTGACTCAATTTCTGGTCGAAGCCATTGTATTGTCTCTGTTTGGCGGCATAATCGGAATACTCTTGGGGATTATCAGCTCCAAGATAATTTCCGGAGTTCTTTCCTGGCCCATTTACATCTCTCCGCCTGCAGTAGCTATAGCGTTTTTCTTTTCCGGTTTCGTGGGAGTATTCTTCGGATTTTACCCTGCCAGAAAAGCTTCTTTATTGGACCCCATAGAAGCCTTAAGATACGAATAGTAGGTCCGAAATCCTCCGCTTCATGCGGAGGTTTCGGACATGCTAGCTTACTCACTCAATAATGCTCCACGAGAATGATCCGATCGAATCTGCCTTAATTTCGATGGTATCCCCAATTACTAGCGGACCAACACCGGAAGGGGTGCCGGTATAGATTAAATCACCTGGTCGGAGCACCCAGATTTTACTCAACTCCACCAAAAGTCGCTCGAAGCTGAATATCATTTCACCGGTATTTCCCCTTTGTCTCTCTATTCCGTTGACTTTGCATCCGAAAGATATATTCTTCAAATCCAGCGACTGATGGTAAGGGATAAATTCGCCGAGAGGAGCGCTCTGTTCGAATGCTTTGGCAATTTCCCAGGGTAACCCTTTTTTCTTTAGGTCTTCTTGAACGTCCCGAAGGGTCAAATCCAGACCAACGGTAATTGCTGATACCAAAGAGAGCGAATCTTCTTCTTTTGTGGTTCTTCCTTCTTGTCCAACTTTAATTACTATCTCCACCTCATGGTGAAGCATTTTCCCGTGTTTGGGAAAATGTATCTTCTCCCCTGGTGCCACCAGGCAGGTCATCGGTTTGATGAAAATGACCGGTTTTATTGGCAGGATGTTGGAAAGCTCATGCACATGCTCTACATAATTCCGGCCTATACAAAAAATGCGTGGAATATTTGAATTACAGTTTGCCATATTCGTCTCCATAAAAATTTGATATAAGCTGCAAGAGTGCTGAACTCATACCTCCTTTACTTCAGCCATTTATCGATCTGAACAGTCAACGAATCTAGATTATCCAGCGGGGACTCCCTGGGGAAATTATAATCATCCTTCAGCTGCTGAATGCTGGTGTTGGCTGCCGAGGTCTGTCCCGATACTCTGGAATAGACCGACTGGCGTCTGAACATCTCCGGCTCGAAGGTCGAATCGATGATGCCCGGAACACCGACCGAACATCTGAACTTGGTAAGCGGGAGATAGAACACAAAACCGGTGAAAACGTCTTGATACTTGAAGGGCGATTCAAAAGGCCAGATGTCGAATGAGTCTTCACCAAAGGGTGAACCTTCGAAGTCAAATCCCCTATTTTCGATCCCCGTGGCTTTGAAAGCAGCATCCCATTTACCGTCCTGTATTGCAGCCAAAGTAATGTCATTATCCGAGCGCACCGCAGCAAAGGCCACGAAGTTAATATAGACGTTTGCCACCTTCTCACCATATTTGTCAAACAGGAACCTCCCCACGTTGTTGGGTTTCTTGCCAAGGGGATACTCGAACTTATGTCCGAATGCATGCCGGTAGTTCATGATCACCAGTGCTTTCTTCCTTTTTGCATTCGAGCCAATAATTCGGTCGAAATTATCGATGATTTGAGCAGACATGATGCTATCCCGCTGGGGAAGGCTGTCCCAGAATTTTTTATACTGCACTTCGTCCATCCCGCTCCAGTCAAAGGGCATATCGGAAGGATAGAGATCAACTTTCTCATCTTCCGGTAAGCGTTGATTCAGCTCGTAGAGTTTTTCCAGAAAAAATGAGTAACTGCGTTTTTCCCAGAGGGGATAAAACGAGGCATTTCTGTGGAATTCCAAAACCTTGCGCTGTTCCGAATCGGCGGGCAAACCCTCCGTATGCAAAAACTCCTTAACACCGGGCCGGAGCGTGCTAACGCCTATTTCAGTGAAGACATTGCCGACGGTTTTAGCAAAACGCGGGTCCCCAATAACATCCAGAATAAGTTGATACTGCGTGATGTCGCGGTGATCCCGCTCGCAGAGGATGACTAAATCGTGATTCTTGAAAAGATTCAGGATATAGTCCTTGGCTGACACTTTCGTTGTTTTGAGGAAATCTATATATGGCTGTAATTCCGGTTGGTATGTATTCTTGGCGCCCAGAGATGTGAAAGCTATTCCGATAATTACCAGGAAAAAGAGAGCTTTGCTGTATGAATGAAACATATTAGAATTCCTCCGATACAGTTGTGTCAAATTACAAAACAATAATACAACCTTAAATCGACATGATATAACCGCTACCCCAAACATGTCTATTAGTCATCAATGCTCATAGGTGATGGTGCTCGAAGTAGTCTTAGTGCCAAACCGTGACGCCCCGGGCTTCGAGTGTTGGGATTAAGCTATCAACCGATTGTTGCGAGAGCGGGTTTCCATTCAGGTACACGCTGTCTCCAGCAGCAATGCCGGCATTGGCAGCCAGCGGTGCGATATCCGCTATATTGTTATAGTCCAGACGAAGCTCATGTAGTTTCGTCAGACCTGACAGGGCTGAAATATCCGATATGGAATTGAATCCCAAGATCACCTTTTCTAAATTCACCAAACCGGCGATGGGTGTGATACTGCTGATGTCATTGTTAAAGAGCTGCAGGCTGCGAAGCTTGATCAGATTGGCAACCGGTCCCAAATCGGATACCGAATCATCCGCCATAAGAATTTCGATCAAACCCATACAATATTCCAATCCGGAAAGGTTTGCTATTCCCCGGCTGTTTGCGTTTATCTGTAGAATGGCCATTAGATCGGATCTGTAAATGTCTCCGCTCGGCTTAGAGATTTGGGTTCTTATCACCGATTCTAAGTTGGTATCGGGGAAGGTGACAACCATATCGGTGAAACAGGTGGCGGAAACGCAGTTTGACGGTCCGGAACAGTTGTTGGCTTCGTCACACGCTTGGACCGCAAAGTAGTAAGTGGAATCTTTCTTTAAACCATGCACCATCATCGTATCCGTCTGTCCGGCAGGATGCGGTTTGGACTCTCCGGTGACCTGGGTGGCACTATCCCAGTTGGCGTGGTTGATCCAGTTACTATAGTACCGAATATCGTATTGGGAGGCAGTGCCGACGTTCGCGTCATCACCCGTTGCAGTCCAGCTTAAAGTAACCGTGCTGTCGTCAAACGCTTTGACATTCAAGTCCAGGATGACATATGGTGTATTACCATCGTCTTCATCTTTTCCCGTGCTCGATTTGGAGCAGGAAATAATCAGTGAGGATAAAATTATAACTGGAATTATCAGTATCCATATACCGTGCAATCTATTCATCCTCTTCCTCCTTTGGAATTTTACCTGCTGCCGGATAACCAACCATTAAATTCACAACCCATTATACCTATTTCCTCTCGACAATACAAGAGGCCGCTCACAATATACTATTTGTGCGGGAAAAAGTAACCGGATGAGAAACATTCACTCGCAGGTCAAAGAGTCTGGTGGGTACGCAGCACATATATGACCCAGGGGGCAATCCGGGTTTCATTGACCCACTTATACGGCTCATTCTCTTTTGCCAGCGGTCGATACGTTTTGACTAATTCCAACCCCCCTAATCCATATACCTCCCGGTAAGCCTCATCCGACCAAACCACATCTTCCACCGGTCTTTTATCGTCTATTTCCGTGATGATGATCTTAACCTTGTCCCCGCTTTTTGCCATCTTATTCTCAGGAAAATCCCGGGTGGAGAAAGATGCCCATTCATGGGTGTATATCTCGGGCGACGAAACCAAGCTAACTATCCTTCCGTCGCTTTTCAAAAGCATCCCCATCTCACGGAATATCGCAACTTTTTGTTCCTTAGTCGGTATATTGTCGAACGTGAATACTGAAAGTATCAAATCGTATTTAATATCGCGGTTTTGTCCGAAATTGCCATCTTTAATCAGGTGATAATCTCCCTGGGGATCTATCTCCTTTGCTTTCCTGACCATATCCTCGGCTATATCCACTCCCACCGCGTCAAATCCGAGTTTTTGGAGGAATCTGGTGGAACGTCCCGTGCCGCACCCGAAATCGATCGCTTTTCTTCCCTGGACCTGCTCAAATATTATTTCCGGCAAATCCCGGTATGCTAAGTAATACGTTCCGGGGAACTCCAGCTTGGCATAAGCTTCGGCTCGCTTGGCATCCTCATAACAATTAAAAGATGACATAATCATCCCCTGTGAAGAATTCTGAATTGAGTTTAGTGATCATCGGGATGTAAATGCTTTTCCAATAGAATAGCTTCATCTACAAATCCGTGCCTTCGATAGAATTCTATGGCTTTGGTGTTGAATGGCATCACACTGAGCGAGACTTCAGGACACCCCTTTTCCGCAGCCAAAGTAACAATAGCTTCCAGCAGCATGCCACCGATACCTGAGCTCCTGAGATCGTCACGAACCACCAGCTCCTCGATCATGCACGAATCCCCGGCATGGTACAAACCCGGTCTTTGCGTGTAACTGATCAGACCGATCACCTCACCTGCCAGATCGGCAATCAGGATACCGGTACCCGGTGTTTTCATAAAGGTCAGGACATAATCAGAATCCACCGGACTTTGCTCCCCCTGGTCACTGGCCAACAAACCCACCAGGCGGACTATGGCAGATGCATCGGTTTTAAGAGCTGGCCTTATGTCGATGGATTTCTTCTGATCATCCATATTGATTCACCTCCGGGAAGTCTAACTGATGTTAGTCTAACTAGATATAATAACTATATTTTAAACGTATCCGGGAGTTCCAGTATTAAATTTAATACGGTGAATTTAAACCTGGCTAAAGCCAGTTTGAATATCGTTCCTGAATCCTTCATAGCCACTTCAGTGGCGTTTTATTCCCGCCTTTGGCGGGATGGATCAAATTCCCCGCCGCTTACGGTGGAGTCGTTCATTTCAGTTCAAGGTTCCTCAGTCCAATTCTTCTTTTAGAATCCGGTAAAACTGATTTCTAGCCTGTCGTTCAATCCACGGCTTATGCCCGCATTTCTCCAGCAAGATAAATCGAAAGTCTTTAAGGATAGCCGACAGGGGTTTTTGAACCCCCTCAGCCGGATGGGGATCATAATCGCCTTGGATCGCCACCACCGGACATCGGATCTGTTTACCCAGCTCCAAAAGTCTGCCGCTTTTTCTAAGTTCCTCCGCTTCCTTCCAAACGCTTTGAAATATGTCGAAACGAAAATCCAGCTCTTCGGATTCATCCACGATTGGATCATAAGTATCGGCTTTGGAGAAAAGTGCTCCGAACCGGGCAAATGCCTTACTCTTATCTCTGACTGCTGGATCATCAAGGATATCATAAATACATTCGATCTCGTCTCCCTCTTCATCACTAAGACGACTTAATCTGATCTCTACAATATTTGAATTATATCTCTCTTCAAAAGCGCCACTGCCGATGAGTATCAACTTATTTACGAATGAAGGAAAACGGGCAGCAAAGATAAAACCAAGCCACGCTCCCCAGGAAAAACCGATCAATGTGACTGGCAGACTCCCATTCCCTTCCAGAATCATCTTCAGTTCCTGAACTTGTCCTTGGATGGATGATTCGGTTTGAAGCGGTTCCAAAACACCCCGGTTGAAGGACAACTCGCGAGCCACCGGAGCCATCTCTCCGGCCGCACCTGGTCCACCGTGAATGACGGCGATATTATAAGGTGCATTTCCGTATGTTCGGAGATTTACCATGATCTCGTTGATCCGTTACGCAGTTCACTAGACAAAATAGAACTTCGGGCGGGTAATTCTGATGATATAACGATTATCTGCCGACGCCGATTCTCGGAATCCATTTCCCGGTGCGCTCCTTATAACTGGTGTATTCGTCTCCATACTTAATCACTAGCAGCTTCTCTTCATAACTGGCAATATAATTGTAGAAATAAAACATTCCAACCAGCAAGATAAATGAAAAAAGCGATGCAGTAGAAACCGTCAGACCGAAGTACCCCAGGATACTGGCTAAATACAGGGGATGCCTAACGTAACGGAAAGCCCCGCTGTCCACTACCCGGTTAGGCCGCTGTTCTTGACTGACGACAACGTGGCCCGACCGGAATAGTAATATCGCTATAGTAAATATGAGAAACAGAACGATTAAACGGATCACCAGGGGCAGGTAATGTGAGCAGAATGTGGATCGGTGAAGGAAAAATGAATCTGTCACCCAAACCACCAGGAACAATCCAAAAAATATCAACTGTCCGGCATCCCCAAACGGATGTTCGCCTTTCTTTTCTTTCATACCTTTCTCCCTAGTGAGATTTCGCTAAAAAACAAATCGATACATTTTATCCGTTTACTTGCCCATATGCATCCTGATAAAAGCACAAATCTCATCCATTGCCTGCTTGGCTTCCGGAATGAAAGAAGGAAGCAGAGGATAGCAATGCACCATTCTCTCCCCAATCTTCAATCGCACATCGACGCCTGCGGTTTTCGCTTTTTCGGTAAACTTAGTCGAGTCATCGAGCAGCTCCTCGTCTTCGCCTACTAGGATAAGTATGGGGGGAAGTCCGTGAAGGTCCCCGTATAGGGGGGAAATCCACGGGTTGGATGGATCGCTGTCTCCCACATAATATTTGCTGAAAACGATCCATGAATCCGCCGGGGCTAAGGATACTTTGTTCTTGGTCCGGTAGGACTCGCCGGTGCACTTAAGATCGGTCCAGGGAGAGATCGCCACTGCTGCCGAAGGAAGGGGAAGGTTTAAATCCCGGAGAGCAAGTAACAGGGCTAAACCTAATCCCCCGCCGGCGGATTCTCCGACGATCATGATATTCGAAGGTGAAATGCCCTGGGTCAACAGCCCGCGATAAACTTCCACCGAATCATCCAGCGCCGCCGGAAAAGGATGTTCCGGGGCTAAACGGTACTCGAACAGCAGTGCGCCAACTCCGCATTTTTTTACCACCCTGGCGACAATCGCCCGGTGGTCCGAACATGAACCCGACACATATCCCCCGCCATGGGTATAGAGTAGAACTTTATCTTTCTCCGCGGCGGATGGTAGAATCCATTCGGCCGGGATTCCATTAATAACGACAGGAGCTATTTCGATTCCCGCCGGGATATTACCCAGCAATTTGGTGGCTTTCTCACATTCCTCGCGAAAACGGGGTATCGAGGTATTCCAGTCTATGACGGCCCTTCTTTTTAGTTGAAAATGCAAAAGGTGCCTGTGCTTCAGTATAAAACGGAAAATATGACTTCGCAGACTTGGCATTTTTTATCTTCCTCAATTCGCCGGTCAGGCTGAAAACCATCCATCCCTCTCCATCGCTTCCCGGGCTACCCGCATACTCGGACTGTCTCCTCTGGCTACCGAGACCGAAACACCACCCCCCACAGCTTCCGCCATTTCCGCTACGTCTTTGTGGGTATTGCCGGGACAAAGGATGATGGAGTGAATGCCCTCCTCTTTGACTAATCGCTGGCAAACCTCTATTGCCTGTTTTTGATTTCTGACCAGCACCGCAAAAAGTTTGTACATTCTGGTTTCAACCACGCACCTGTGCTTCTCCGGTTCCGCATCCGGAACATGAGCAATGAATACTGCTTTGAAAGCCATAACTCTTGCCTCCTGTGAAATTTCAATATAGATATATTAACATGTGAAACATTTAATCAAATGCACATAAAACAAAAGAGAAACCCCCAACACATTGTGCCAAATACTGCCGGTACTACTAATTTCAATAGAGGTATGAGACAAAAGTAACCATGAATTCGGCAGGTCACTAGTCCTGAGGTGTAAAGTAGAGTCTGCTTGTGTCGAATCCTAGCTCCTTGGCTCTTTGGACCAGTTTGTCAAGCATTGCAGCATCTATCTTCGGTTCCCGCGAAAGAATCCATAAATACTTATGGGAGCTGGCAACCATAGCGTACTTATACTCTGGATCCAGCTCGATGATTAAATAATCACCATAAAATGGACCGAAGAAGGAAACTCTAAGATAGCCCTTGTCGGGACTTTTTGCAAACTTGGCTTTTCCTGTTGCAACTTTATGTTTACCGCTTTTGGTCTTCTTGTAACCTTCATTAACCACCTTTACCTTGCCATCACTTCGAAGACTATACGTTGCATACACATTGACCAGATCCTTTTCGAATGAGGTGGGGAGTCGTGCTATCTCATACCATCTCCCCAGATAACGGTTCAGGTCAAAACCGGAAACGGGCTCGAGCTTGGTTGATTCAGAGAAAGCCAAACCATTAAGCAGAAGTGGAATTGCACATGAAAAGAGAAGTGACTGCTGTAACAATGTCATCTTTGAACCCGCCTTACTTCTTTGTTTACAATTCATTATACGATCTCCGTGTTAAAAGGTCTACCTGCTTTGGTGCTGACCTCCAAAAGTATTTTTATGCAACCGGATGAGTGGATACTCACCTATGTGGATTCATTCACATGTCCAGCAAATATATAGTGCCAGGAGCAAGAAACTCCCAACCTACTTCCTATTACCTTTGTTCGACAGATAAAAAACGAATCGGCACCGGGTGTCTCCCTTTACCACACTCTCCAGAACCTCCCCTTCCAGCTCCCGACCCAACCCAGCTAAGTAGTGGCTGGCATGGCCCAAACTGCAGTAACAAACATCCGGGGAGATCGGTTGATCTTGAAGGATCGCTTCCCGTATCAGAGGGCAGTGACAGGCATAATAGCGTTTCATCTTCGGATCGGTCTCGTGGAGATAACGGATAGTATTATAGGGAATTTTGGTGATATAGATATTATCCCCTTCCCGTCGTCCCCCTTCCATCTCCGGATTACTTTTAACAAACTCCAGCACTTCATCGTTGATCTCTACCGTGTACCAGAGTTTATTCTCATCTCTTAGGCGGGTGAGCAGCTTATCCCGCTCCCGCCGTTTGAGGGCTAAGAAATCGTCAATGTTCCCGCACTGCCGATATTTCTCCCTGTCCGCTATATCATGCTTACTCCAATCGCCGGCCGGAATCCCGTGCTGAACTCCAAACCAGGCTTTACGCATCTCTGGGGGAGTGATCTGCTGCGCCATGCGTTCTATGATCGTTTGGGTATAGACACTTCTCTCTTTTTCATCGGCTCCCAGGGGTGGCAACGCTTCCTGAAATATCCGACCACGTACCTCCTGTCCGTAGCTTTCTTCTATCTTATCCGCCAATACTTCCATAGCATTATAACAATCCATCACTTCGATCAGCGCCACGTACAATTTACGACAACCAAGCCAATCGACATAATCGCGCAGCGTTGAGAAATTCTCCAGAGTATTGCGTCTTTCAGTGATAAGCTGACAGGCGAATTTCTCTACCTCATCTTTTCCGGCGGTAGACGTATCTTTCAAGCCAAGAGCCGTGAGGAACTTGGCAAAATCTGCAACCACCACCATTTGTTTCTCGATGACATCCATTGAAATGTCCTGCACTTGGAGATGCTCTCGGTACTCTGCTATTCTCATTCTATGACCTCCTTGTATCTACTCCTCGAAGCCGTATCTTAAGCATACACTGGTTTAGTACCCTGAGTAATTGATGTTAATACTTAAGATATTGTATTCATTCATGCAATCTTGTCAAGCATTTTATGGACGGAAAGAATACCTCCCAGTTGATTAAACACCCAGATAGTGAAAGATACATTTTTTTGTTGCATAAAAACAAAAATTACGTATATTATCCAAGAATGAGATTCGAAAAGGGTATTAACTCAAAACTCTAATCTCATTTCTCAAAACTGAAGACCTTCGGGGTGAGGTGAAATTCCTCGATCGGTGGTAAAAGCCCACGTGCCTGTATGAGCTGAACTGGTGAAATTCCAGTGCCGACGGTATAAAGTCCGGAAGAAAGAAGGTAAAATAGACAATCGATCATTTCAAAGATCGAGGAAGCTATAATATCACCCCGGAGTAAAATCTGGGGTATTTTATTATCTCTCCCCTATCTCCCTTTCTTAATCTCATAGAGGGAATCAAGGGGGTGAGTTTTAATTCAACTATGAAAGACGAAAAGTACATTCACATGACTCACGTCCTGGCGGAAAAAGGAAGAGGATTCACCTCTCCCAATCCTATGGTTGGCGCTGTGGTGGTAAAAGGTAATAAAATACTAGCTAAAAGCTATCACAAAATATTCGGTGGCTCACATGCAGAAGTAATTGCTCTTCACGCTTGTGGAGATCAAGCCCGGGGTGCCACTTTGTATGTCAGCCTGGAACCTTGCTGTCATTATGGAAAAACTCCTCCCTGCACCGATCTGATCATCCAAAGCGGAATAAAAAGAGTGGTTTGCTCCACCATCGATCCGAACCCTTTGGTAAACGGTAATGGAATAAGAAAATTGAAGAAAGCCGGGATTGAAGTAAATGTGGGAATTTTGGAAGAGGAAGCCAAAAAACTGAATGAAGCCTACTTCAAGTATATCACCACCGGAATACCTTTCGTGACTTTGAAGGCAGCCGGAACATTGAATGGGAAAGTATCTTCAGTATATGAGGACACTGTACCGGTTGATTTTGATGCTATCCTGTGGGATGTTGATAAAATTAATCCCCCTCACCTTAATCCTCTCCCCTGTGGGGAGAGGAAAACTTGTATTAAGTATTCTAAAATTATTCTGTTGGGCACTTGGAATGATATCTCAAACTGCTTAAGAAAGTTGAAGTCCATTGAATATCAAAACATCATTCTTACGCCTATCGATGATCAAACCAACGTTGTCAAAAGAAATATAAAATTTGATATTTGGAAATTGAATAAAAGAAAAAACGGGGAACTTGATTTTCGTTCGTTTTTAAAAAAATGCGGAGGAGAAGGAATTGCCAGTCTGGTGGTAGAAGCAGGGAAGGAAATCCTGACTTCATTTCTCAAACAAAAACTGGCGGATAAAATATGGTATGAGGTATCTTTAGATGTATCGAACCAAGGTGAGGAACTTTTTGGCGATTTGGGAATAAAAAAGATGTCGGATGCTGTCGTTTTAAAAAACTGCGAATGGAAACAATCGGGGAATAGCTTGGTGGTGGTGGGCTATCCGGAATTCTAATGGCCTCACCCCCTATCCTATGGATCTTCGATTTCCCCCTCTCCACAAATGAGGGTGTGTCATAACTCGGTTTTTTGTAGCCGCAGACTTTAGTCTGCGAAAATCCCTTGTTGAATTCCAACAACTTACGCAATCTAAAGATTGCGGCTACAAACTCAAAACACAATTGTGACACAGTCTCAAATGTGGAGAGGGGGATTGAGGAGGAGAGGTCGAGATTACTATGTTTACCGGAATAATAGAAGAAATCGGAAAGTTCGAACAGATTATCTCGAGAGGGAATAATCTGCGGTTACGGATAAAAGCGCCCAAAATCTCGGTTGATCTAAAAATCGGTGACAGTGTGAATGTAAATGGCGCTTGTCAGACGGTAATAGAGACGAAAGATAAATGTTTCACGGTCGAAGCGGTGGAGGAAACCTTAAAACGAACTACCCTGGGTCAAGGCAAATCCGGAGATTCGGTGAATTTGGAAAGAGCGCTTCGCTTAGCCGATCGGCTAGGCGGTCATTTGGTCACCGGACATGTGGATTTTGTGGGAAAAATAAAATCCATCACCCGGAAAGATCAAAGTTACATATTTGAATTCGAATACCCGCAGGAATACCGGACCCATTTTGTGGAAAAAGGATCGGTAGCAATAGACGGGATCAGCTTGACCATCGTGGAAGTCCAGGTGAATTCATTCACTGTTTCGGTTATTCCGTTTACCATGAGCAATACCAACCTGGTAGAGAAAAGCGTTGGCGACCCGGTGAATATCGAAACGGACCTGATCGGGAAATATATAGAAAGAATTATTACTGAAAAAAAAGAGAAATCGAAAATCACGGAAGAATGGCTAAAGGAAAAAGGATGGTAGGGTTGTCGCATATTGAAAGACACGGAGAAAGGAGAAAGTTGGCATGACCGGTTTGAATACCATAGAAGAAGCGATAGAAGATCTAAAACAGGGGAAGATAATGATCGTGGTGGATGATGCGGACCGGGAAAATGAAGGGGATATGATCCTGGCGGCAGAAAAAGTGACCCCGGAGGCGATCAACTTTCTCTCCAAGCACGCCCGGGGGCTTATTTGTGTATCCTTGAATAACGAGCGCATCGAGGAATTAGCCCTCTCCCCTATGGTCAAAGTCAATACCGCCAAAATGGGGACCCGTTTCACCGTTTCGGTGGATGCGGTTCACAACACCACCACCGGCATCTCTGCACACGACCGATCACAAACCATCAAGACTTTAATCGATCCGAAAACTACAGCAGAAGACTTGGCCCGACCCGGCCATATCTTCCCCATCCAGGCTCAGGATGGGGGGGTATTGTATCGAGCCGGACATACCGAGGCCTCCGTGGATTTAGCCAAGCTGGCAGGACTTTATCCGGCCGGGGTGTTGTGTGAAGTCATGGGCGAGGATGGACATATGGCCCGGTTGCCCCAGCTTCAGGAATTGGCGAAGAAATTTAATTTGAAACTCATCACCGTAAAAGATTTGATAGAATATCGAACCAAGAAAGAGAAGCTGGTAAAACCGATCGTGACGGTAAACTTTCCCACGAAATACGGCCACTTTAAACTTCATCTTTATAAAAGTGTGATCGACGAGCATCATCATCTGGCGCTGGTAAAAGGAGAGGTGAAAGGGAAAGAAAATGTGATGGTCCGGGTCCACTCGCAGTGTTTGACCGGGGACGTGTTCGGCTCCAACCGCTGTGACTGCGGCGGTCAGCTGGTTCATGCCCTGACCATGATCGAAAAGGAAGGTTCGGGGGTGTTTCTATATATGCGCCAGGAGGGAAGAGGCATTGGTTTATCCAACAAAATGTTAGCTTACCAGCTTCAGGATCTGGGATTGGATACGGTGCAGGCAAACATAGAACTTGGTTTTGCCCCGGACTTGAGGGATTACGGGATCGGCGCCCAGATACTGGTGGATTTGGGTCTTTCAACCATAAGATTGATCACCAATAATCCCAAAAAGATCGTGGGATTGGAGGGATATGGACTGAAGGTGGTCGAAAGAATCCCCACCCAGGTGGCGCACACGCCGGAAAGCATCAAATATCTGGAGACCAAGCGCGATAAATTGGGGCATCTTTTGAAGTAATAGGCATAAGGAGGAGTATTGGTTGAATTGCGGACACCGGATTTAATTGAAAAAGGTTTTATATACAGCTAATTTTCAGGAATCGTTAATCGTAGAGATAAGATGATGTTTCCTCAAGTAACACATAAACCCGGCAGGAAAAACCTGAAAAAGTAAGGAGATCATATGCCCAAAGAGATAAAAGGCATGTTGGATGCCAAAGGGAAAACTTTTGGAATTGCCATCAGCCGGTTCAACGAATTCATTACCCAGAAGCTGCTGGATGGGGCATTGGATTGCTTAAAACGTCATGGAGCCGACGATGAGAAGATCACCATCGTCTGGGTGCCCGGCTCGTTTGAGATACCGTACGCCGCTTATCGCATGGCCAAAAGCGAGAAATACGATGCGGTAATCTGCTTAGGAACGGTGATCCGCGGACAAACTCCTCATTTCGATTATATCGCCGGTGAAGTCGCTAAAGGCACCGCCAAAATATCGCTGAAAACCGGTGTGCCCACTATTTTTGGGATAATCACCGCAGATAATCTGGAACAGGCGATAGAACGAGCGGGAACCAAAGCCGGGAACAAAGGCTGGGATGCAGCGCTTTCTGCCATCGAGATGGTGAAATTGTTCGAGCAGATTTAGTTAAGAAAGATGAGAGGTAAGTGGTTTTAGGTGTTAGGTTTTAGGTGTTAATTTTGAATTTTTCACTTTTAATTTTGAATTTCTTCCTATGTCTGCCAGACGAAAAGCCCGTGAATTGACTTTGAAAGCGCTCTATGCCTACGATATCTCCGGAGCCGAAGCCGAGCAGGTTTCAAACGATATCATTGTCTCCAGCGAGATCAAGCCGGAATCGAAGAAGTTTTCCGAAAACCTCTTTTTCGAAGTTATCCGGAATGTCAAAGAAATTGACAACCTGATCAAACAACACGTCAAATCCTGGGATTTCTCCCGGATCGCCTCCATCGAGAAAAACATCCTGCGCCTGGGTATCTGCGAGATCCTGTACTTCGGGGATATCCCTCCGGCAATCAGCATAGATGAAGCTATCGAGCTGGCAAAAAAATACGGCGATAAAGACTCCAAGAATTTTGTTAATGCCGTCCTAGATTCCATACTGAAAGATATGAACAAAATAATCGAAAAGTGAGAAACCGTTGAAGCGGATTAAAACCTGGTGAGCACACCCAAAATGTATGTTGACAACAAAGAATAATCGAATATATTCTTTTGATTGTATAAACAGATTGGATCAGATTCAACTTACATCATTGGCATAGATCACAGGATACTTTTAAGGAGGATATCGGTGACTGACAGATTCAGAAGATGGTACGACAATCAAGACAGAATTTCGTTATTTCTTTCCGGTTTTGTTTTCCTGGCAAGCTTCATTGCTTATCTGAAAACCATGGCTCCCACCGCATCCTTCTGGGATGCCGGGGAATACGTGGCCACCTGTTATACATTGGGAATAGCCCATCCTCCGGGAAATCCGCTGATGATCATGATCGGACGGATTTTCACCTTGTTCCCCATTTTCGGCGAGGTAGCTGCCCGGGTTAATTTCATCTCGGTTCTGACTTCGGCTTTGGCTGTCTGGATGTGTTATTTATTGATCGTGAAGCTGATCAACTATTGGGAAAAACCCAATGCCAGCCTCTGGCTCCGGGTGGGAAAATACATAGGAGGGATAACCGGCAGTTTATTCCTGGCTTATTCCATGACTTTCTGGTCCAATGCGGTGGAAGCGGAAATATGGGGAATCTCCTTGTTTACCATGCTTCTCATTCTCTATATATCGTTTATATGGATGGACCATAAGGGTACTCCTAAGGGGGATAGGTTTTTGATCCTGATTTCTTTCCTGGGGTTTTTGAGCACCGGCATTCACCCCAGCGTTTTCTTGATCCTGCCGGGCGTGTTTTTGCTGGTATTGATTGTGGACCGAACCAAGCTCTTTGACTGGCGTTTCTGGATTACCGCCATAGTCTTGAGTTTGGTTATGCACAGCATCACTGCGTTTTTCTGGGGTATAGGTATCTGGTTTGTGATCTGTCTTCTGATGATGAGCGTATCCGCGCAGCGGAAATTATGGGCAATCTCCTTTTCCATCATCTGTGCGGCCATAATCGGCTACTCGGTTCAGGCTTTTATTCCTATCCGGTCCGCCTTGGATCCTGCCATCGACGAGAATAATCCATCCGACTGGCAAAGCTTCAAGGGTTTCCTGGAGCGCAAGCAATACGGACAGGAGAGCATGATCGGCCGGATGTTTTACCGAAGAGCTACCTGGGCGAATCAATTTGGCGCTAAGGAGAGGATGGGATTCTGGGGGTTCTTCCGGGAACAGTTCATGGACAAAAAGCTCTGGTTCATTCCGATATTCTTAGGATTTTTGGGCATATGGGAACAGATTAAAAGGAGAAAAAACGAAGGGGTGGTTCTTCTCTTTCTTATATTTGCTTGTACCGTCGGTCTGGTTTTGTATATGAATTTTGCCGATGGGACCAAGCCCGATAAACTCACCGGCGAGATCATCAATATAGAGGTAAGGGACCGGGATTATTTCTGGTCTCCCGGGTATATGTTTTTTGCCATGGCCATGGGTTTGGGCATTGCCACTCTCCTTTCGGGTTTGGGCCTCTGGCTGGAGAAAATCAAATCGGTTTTAACCAAGCCCGCAATCGGAGTGCTGTCACTGATCATATTGGCTCTTCCCATAATGCCGATGGAGCGCAGCTATCATTCCCACAACAACCGGCATGGAAACTATCTCCCCTATGATTATGCCTATAATCTTCTCAATTCCTGCGACAAGGATGCGGTTCTCTTTACCAATGGGGATAACGATACTTTCCCCCTGTGGTTTATACAAAACGTGGAGAAGATCCGGCAGGACGTGAGGGTGGTGAACCTCAGCCTGATCAACACCAAATGGTACATAAAGCAGATGAAAAATCAGTGGAAAGTTCCCA
This sequence comes from uncultured candidate division Zixibacteria bacterium, assembly GCA_903908285.1. Lineage (GTDB taxonomy): Bacteria > Zixibacteria > MSB-5A5 > MSB-5A5 > SM1-73 > CAIVRH01. Next base: position 83,711 of record CAIVRH010000039.1, on the reverse strand, counting down.
TCAGCTACAGCGATAACGAGATCGATCGAATCGGCTATGTCCGGACCGAGGACGGTAAAGTATTGAGGATTCAGGATCAGCTGATCGATAATATCCTCGAAACCAATAAATGGAAATATCCGATCTATTTTGCGGTGACGGTAGCGGGTGAAAACCGGGTGTACAAGGGGAAGCCCTTGGATGACCATCTCCGGATGGAGGGTATGGCTTACCGGGTGATTCAGCAGGAAGGAAAACTCTTGGTGGAACCCGATATCATGCGGGATAAGCTGCTGCATGTGTTTAAATTCCGGGGGGTAAACGATCCCAAGGTTTATAAAGACGAGAATGATTTTCGACTCCTGGCTAATTATACCTCCTGCTTTCTGAGCTTGGCGGATACCTTGAGAAGAGCCAAGCAATACCAGGAGGCCACTCAGGTAGCCGAAAAAGTATCGGATCTTTTGCCCTACGACTGGCGTCCCTACGCCTATCTGCTCCAGATATATGCGGAACAGGATCAAGGCGGAGATCAGATTCAAAAGGTGCTGAAACGAGCGGAAGAAGCGGCGAAACAGCCTGAGGGATATGTGGAAGATGATTTCCTGGAAAAACTGTATTTCAATCTGGGCTACACCTACCGACAGCTGGGAAAAAGCCAGAATGCCATCGATGAAATGAAAAAGATACTTGTTATGAACAAAAAGTTCCGGCCCGCTTTCGAAACACTGGTCAGTATTTATTATGCTCAAAGAGAAAAAGAAGGTCTTACCAGGGTGTTAGAAGACTGGTTGACAAATAACCCTGCGGATAGTATTCAAGTAATAAGTATGTTAAACCAGATCAAATCACCCGATTTCAAGTTTATGGAAAAAACTAAATAACCCCAAAAAAGACCGCGGCCAGCAATCAGCTGTCCGCGGCTGAAGACCGGTTTGAATATACTAGCATTAAACTGGGAAGATCTCTCCAATCCGCAAGCGGGGGGAGCGGAAGTCCATCTTCAGGAGATACTCAAAAGAATCGCCCGGAAGGGTCATAACATCACTCTTCTGTGCAGTGGTTACCCCGGATGCAGTCCCACGGAAATAGTAGAGGGTTTAAAAATCGTAAGGCGGGGCTCTCGTCTTAATTTCAATTTTGTAGCTCCTTTTGCCTTAAAGTCGCTGCTGAAGGAAGGGAATTGGGATATCGTCATCGAGGATATAAATAAGATCCCCTTCTATACCCCTTTGTATCATAAGCTGCCCCTGCTGGTGGTGATTCCTCACCTCTTTTCGGATTCGGTCTTCAAGGAGATAAACTTCGTCCTGGGACTTTATATCTATCTTTTCGAAAAACCGATTCGCTGGTTTTACAAGGGTTTTAAAATCATGGTGATCTCCGAAAGCACCAAGGAGGATTTGGTCAAACGCCGTCTCTCTCCGGACGATGTTTTAGTGGTGCATTGCGGAATCGATCACCAGCATTATGTACCCGATCCCGCCGTAGCCAAAGATCCATTCCCTTCGGTTATTTATCTGGGCAGATTGAAGAAATACAAAAGTGTGGATCACCTGCTTGAAGCTTTTGCTTTTACCGTAAAAAAAATACCGGATGCCCGGTTAACTATTGTAGGAGAAGGTGATTTCAAAGAAAATTTAATCGGTTTGACCAAAAAGCTTTCCTTAGAAGACAAAATTGAGTTCACCGGTTTTGTGGACGAGAAGGAGAAAGTCAAGCGATTGCAGCAAGCCTGGGTGGCGGTCTATCCTTCTTTGAAGGAAGGGTGGGGTTTGACCAATATCGAGGCGAATGCCTGTGGTACTCCGGTCATAGCCAGCAATGTGCCGGGATTGAAAGATTCGGTAATACCGGATAAAACCGGTCTGCTCTATGAATATGGAGATATACCAAAATTATCCGAGTGCTTGACGAAAATTCTATCGGACCAAGATTACCGGGAAAAGTTGAAACAAGGCGGGCTGGTTTGGGCAAAGGAATTCAGCTGGGATGTGGCCGCGGAAAAAACTCACCAGTTGATCGAGACGGTAGTTAAAGCCGGGATGAGGAATTAGGGATGGGTAACTGATAATTGATGACTGGAGATGAATGAAGAAAAAGCTGGCCATAGGAATATTGATCAGTTTGGTTTTCCTGTATCTTGCGTTTCGCAAGGTAAATTACTCCGATCTGTGGCTGGCTTTGAAGGGGGCTAATTACTGGTATATTCTCCCGAACATGATCCTGGTAATATTAAGCATGTGGATGCGTGCTTGCCGGTGGAAGTTCATGGTTAATCCGATCAAGAAAGTGGGACTTTCCCGGCTTTACCACTCGGTCATGATCGGCTTTATGGCAAATAACGTATTGCCTGCCCGGTTAGGGGAAATAGTCCGGGCATATTCTTTGGGAGCTAAAGAGAATATCTCCAAGAGCGCTACCTTTGCCACCATTGTGGTAGAGCGGGTTTTTGACGGTTTTTCCCTTCTGTTCATCTTCTGGTTATCATTATTCTTCTCTCCCTATCCCGGAGTGGTCAAGAAAGCCAGCAATCTATTTTTATTGGCAAACCTGGCAATTTTAATCTTTCTGGTATTCATAGAATGGAAGCAGGAACCCACTTTAAGATTATTCAATTTCATTTTCCGTTTCTTGCCCAAGAAATTATCTTCCCGAGCCAATGATATTTTGCAGAAATTCATTGGCGGGCTAAAAGTATTTAGGGATTTGTCCGGTTTGATCTGGATATTGGTGTGGTCTCTTCTAATCTGGGTGGTGATTGGGATTTCGAACTACTTCATTTTTTTAGCTTTTGGCCTCCACCCTTCGGTTTACGCTTCTTTCATTCTTTTGGGAATAGTATCCGTAGCGGTAATGTTGCCTTCTTCCCCCGGGTATGTGGGAGTTTTTCATTACGCCTGCGTGGTATCGTTCCAAATACTTAGACTGCCCGCTGGGGTTTCTCAGCCGTTTTCCATCATTCTGCATGCCAGTCAATACATTCCGGTCACTCTGCTGGGACTCTATTATTTAAAGAAAGAGCACCTCTCGCTGAAGACGCTGGAATCCGATTCCCTGTAGCAAAAAGCATTCAACCAAAACCTGTGGTGGGGATTGTCAGACGGCGGTATCAGATTGCTTTCAGGTCCACGGAAACAGCATGAACCAGCTCTCCTGTAGATAGATTCCCCGGACTGATCCGGATGGTTAGGAGGACCATAATCACCTTCAAGGATTGGTGAAAGAAGTCTTATATAGAGAATTTTCTAAGAATCCAAAAACAGGAGGGGGTAACACCCATCCCTGGTCGGGTCAGTGGAAGAGAAAGAAACCTAGATAGAATAGATTCCCTTTTTTGAAGACTTTTTGAGTGATTTCCAAAAATTACAAAAGCAAAGCGGAGAGGTTTATCCCTCTCCGCTTCTTTTCTCCTAACCGGCAAGAACCGGTTTTCTGTTTCTCTTGTTCTTCTTATTCCATATCTTACGGGCAATTCGCACAGGGTGCAGGTCCATTCTTGAATAGATAATTGATCAGATACACCACGTCTCCTATATCATTCACTCCGTCGCAGGTGACGTCTCCGACTGCATATGGTTGCGGGGGAGGACCGCCTTTGAATAGATAATTGATCTCACATACGATATCCCCAATGTCTAATATACCATCTCCGTTGCAGTCTCCGCACACGTATATAATCACCAAGAATGTCAATGTATTTGCACTGCAGGAATCTTGAACCACCACTATCAGGTTTTCTTCAAATAGTGTGTCCGGGGCTATACCCAGAACCGAGTCGTGATCAACCACGCACCAGTGAGGGTAGGCCAGATATGTTATAATATGGTAAGAATCATCCGGATCGAATATTTTCGGGTAATACTTAAACTGGGTTTGGTTTCTTACAATCACCGTGTCTAAGGAGTCTATGATCTCCGGTGGGTGGTTGTAAACGTTAACCACAAACTGGCAGGTATCCTCAAGCCCGCAGCGATCCGTAGCCAATAAGCTGATGGTGTAATCCCCGTTTTCCGCACAAGTGGTGTTCCATTCCACATGGTTTCCTACCATAGTAGGATTATTGGTAGCCGGAGGAGTCATACTTAAGGAAATGACCGGAACAGCATCACCCGGATCGGTTACGGAGAAATTAGTGCTGGTGAACATGTGGCCTGCATGGACGCTGCCGTTGCCGGGGCAGGTAAGCTGAGGAGGCTGATTATAGACCGTGACATCGAAATAGCAGGTATCTGTAGCTCCACATCCGTCTTCCACCTCCAGACAGAGGGTGAAAATCTTTCCGGCATCGGCACAAGCCGTCTGCCATGCTATATGATTTTGTACTATTCCGGGTGGATTGACCGGAGCAGGGGTTATACCGCACAAGCTCACCGTAACCGCTTTGGCCTTGGGATCGGAGGTGGAGAAATCGGTGCTGACGAAACTGTTCCCCGCCTGAATCGAATCGTCTTCCGGACAGGTGATCACCGGCGGCAGATTGTAAACCGTAACCACAAACTGGCAGGTGTCCTTGGCTTCACAAGGATCGGCGGCAATCAAGGTGAAGGTGAAATTAGGTCCATTCACCAGATCCGCACAACTGGGGTTCCACTCGATATGATGGCCCACAATGACCGGGGCATTTGAAGGAGTCGGAGAGACCGAGCTGATAGTAACCACTACAGCAGTCGAATCGTCTGCATCGGTAACCGAATAACTGGAACTGACGAACTGATCCCCTGCATTGATGCTGTCATTGGCAGGACAGGTCAAGACCGGAGACTGGTTGTACACGTTAACCACAAACTCGCAGGTGTCCTTGAGACCGCAGGGATCGGTGGCTAACAGCTTAATGGTGTAATCCCCGTTCTCCGCGCAGGTGGAATTCCACTCTACGTGAGAAAATAAGATGACGGGGTTGTTGGTGGCAGTGGGGGTTATGCTTAGCAAAGTGACCGGAACATAATCACCACCCGAATCGGCTACGGAGAAATTAGTGCTGATGAACATATCCCCTGCATGAATGCTGTCGTTATTGGGGCAGGTAAGGGATGGCGCACTGTTACGCAGGGTGATCCCAAAAAAGCAGGTATCCTTTGCTCCCTCACTGTCCGTAATTATCACTCTTGCTGATCCGCCCGCTGCGCAGTGATTGATCACATTATAGCTAATGAAGATCGGAACCGAATCACCGACCTGCGCGCCGGCAAATGCCGACATACCGGTCACTCCGCTACCCGTAAATGTTGCAGTGGTAGAGGTTATGGTAGCCGTATCGTGGACGATGGCACTGCCTTCCGCAGAGAAACTGCCATTAGTGTTGTAGTTTTGAGTTCCCGGGCAGGTTAGTTCCGGCGGTAGGTGCGGGAGGATGTAAAATTCATGGCAGAAGGTCCCTTCGCCGCTCTCATTCTTCCAGGACATTCTCGGAATGTACTTGGCCGCATCCGAACGGGCGAAAGTCAGACGAGAAGTTGGCGGCCAGAAGCATGTGTCGATGCAAACTGACATGCTATCCTGCAGTTTGAAAGTCATGGTGGCGATTAGTCTCTTGGTGGTTTCTCCATAGTTTTTATCCTCGGAGTTGCTCGGAATCAACACGAGCCAGAAATGAGAAGTACCGTCCAGATCCAAGGTGACTCCGTTCCACTCTTCTCCGTTACTGGCTTCCCACAGATCCATCATCCAGTTGTGGACAGTGGCGGTAGTATTGTCGGGCAGGTGACGGAAGATACTCCGCGGGCGCTGGGAATCGCCCCAGAGAACCTGGTTCTGGTATCCGGTCAAGCTGCAATACTTGGCGGGATTGCTGTGAGTGTAACACAACGGAATAACGATGCCGGCAATCGAGTCCTCTGTAACCGTCTGGTCGTGGCTGATATAGAGTCCGATCTTGGCATACATCGGTCCGGGTGGGATAAAATTAGTATCGGCTGGCCACACTTGCATGGTCAAAGTGTCGCAAATACCATTGTCATTCGGAGCCTGCGGGCAGGCTGCATACAGGCTGGAGAAAGCAAATACGCTTAAGATCATAACTGCAAGAAGCATCACATGTTGTTTCATATTGCTGCTCCTTTCAAACCAGTTTAAAGGTTATTAGTTTCAAAGTCATATTCAATGTTATCGTTCTCACTTTCCATACCTGCATCCCGGCAAAGGTGTACTGTCTCCAGTTTTAGGAGTAGGTAAAAACAGAAGTATATAATTTTGTTAAGATTACAAGTAAAACTTTGATTCTTCAGTCTCATTATAATTCGATTTTCTAAAAAAAGCAAGCAGATTTTGCTTCATGAAAAGCAAAAAACTCAAATTTATTGAAAAAAAAGCCCCAGATTCGTAAAAACTGGGGCTTTTAAGTGTATGCGAAATAATATGATAATCGAGAACTAACAGCTTGGTGGTGGTCCTGATTTGAAGAGATAGTTGATGAGGTAAACCACATCTCCTACATCAACATTTCCATCGCAAGTAGCATCTCCTGCTTGTAAAGGATTAGGATCTGGTCCACCCTTGAAGAGGTAGTTTATCAGATAAACAACATCACCGACATCTATAACCTCATCCGTGTTGGCATCACCAACAATGTAACGGATTCCAGTCGATTCGTTGGATGGACTACTTTCGTTGCCTGAGAAATCGGTGGCAGAGACGAGATAATAATATATTCTCCCTAATTGAGCCGTCGTATCAAAGAAGCTGCTGTCTATGGCGAAACCCAATCTTTTTTCAAACTGCGGCATAAAGCCACTGACTGTATCCCGGTAGATTGTATAATAATTGAAATCCACATCTGGGATGGCATGCCATTGAAGTCTGGTTCGATCCATCTCATGGGACGAGAAGAGTCCTTTAGGAGCTGATGGCGACAGATTATCCAGAGAATAGCCGGAGTCGATTGGCGAATCATAATACACTGCGGGATTGTCTGTCCCGGCTCTTACGAAAAACACCGACCAATACATTCCCTCGCTTACAGTAGAATCCTTTAGGGTTGGCACTGTTGCCGAATAGACCGTTTCATCATAAGCAGGATAAGTGCCAACCATCTCCCACCTGCCAGGAGGATAGTCCTCCGGAGAGAACCAAGCTGGTGTGTCAATGTACTGGTCATAAAGCAAAGAGTCTATCCTTCTGAATATGGTGAAGTGATTAGCTAAGGGTAAAGAGCCGTGAAAGCTGGTCCAATTTATTCGAACCTGCTTGCCCTGATCATTGCCCACGTCGTTGATACTGGTGATGGTAACATCATACCCATAGCGAAGTTTAAAGCATACTTTGTAAGATGCCGGGTCATGTGGACTTCCCATCCGGGGAACTTTTTTGATGACATCTTTCCTTACCCAAGTCAAGTTAGAGCTAGGTGGCCAGAAGCAGGTGTCAATACAGATTTGCATCGTATCCTGCAGTTTAAAAGTCATGGTGGCTACCAGAACCCTGCTTCCCTGCCACCAAGCCCGATCCGCAGTCCCAGTGGCGACAATTGCTAACCAGAAATGAGAGGTTTTATCCAGATTAAGGATTCGGCTATCCCACTCCTCCCCAGGATTAGTCTGGGATAACCTCATCATCCGATTGAACAAGGTATCACCAGGGGATCTTTCCAGATGGCGGAAGATACTCCGCTCAAGCGAATCAACCGGTGATGGTAACAGATGACAAGTGTTCTGGACATACGTCAGACTACAGTACTTGCTGGGATTGCTGTGGGTGTAACACAGAGGAAAAACAAACGCAATAATCGAATCAATGCTCGCATCAGCCACATCAGTGGTGGCATAGATGGGAACTCTAACAAAAAATGGCGCTCCACCGCTTAAAAGAGTATCGGCAGGCCAAGGCTCTACATACATGGTGTCGCAATTTCCCAAGTCATTCGGGTCCTGTGGACAAGCAGCCCACGATATCCCCCCAACTACAAAAAGAAACAAAACCAACAAAATCAACCAGCTTCTTTTCATCTTACACCTCCTTGTTTTATGGTGTTTAAACCTGCTAATGACCCTCTTATTGAATTGCCATAACCGCAGGTAATTCTAACTCTTAAAAAACTGACATCTGTCAAAAAGAATCTATTGTTGATAAGATAAAATGCATCCCCAATTCCAGCTGTTCCGTAGGAATTGGTATATCCTCTTAGATCTCTTTTAAAAGAATTTAACAGTTGTCTTAAAAATATGCAATTTCTCTTAAAAAGCAAGAAGATTTTAGTGAACAAACCTTGGAAACTTAATCCAGGTTCATTTATACTCTACTTAACTTAAGTCAGTATATCAACTTCCCTCGGTTTCTGACAATAACGTTACAATTTATTGCTTCGCCCTTCAGGTCGTGGGATAAAGCGGTGGAGGGGAAGAGGAATTTCCTCTCCCTTGATGGGAGAGGATTAAGTTGAAAATCCCGTCCTTCGATTTGCTCAGGATGGTGAGCTGTGGCGAACCACCAGCGGCGGGAGAGAGGGGGTTCCAAATTAAGTAAAGACTTCCCCCCATGCAGCATAGTCGAAAAATAATTTAAATAAAGCTTGACAAGATTGCCTACACGTTATAATGTGCCATATATACAAAATCGATTTCATGGGAAATCGGGTAGCGATCAATAAAACTAGGGGTGTCACTGGTTGGCAAGTAAATGGAACTATGTGTGAGCCATCATGATTTATACCTATATGCTGAATCGCGGAGGGCACGGAGTCCGCAGCCCGGTTGATGCTCTGTAGGAAGGAAATCAAGGAATGTTATATAGAAACCAGATAACCATAGTTAGGCCTAAGCTATTTCTGCTAACTATCCACACAAACAGAGAAAGGAAAAATCATGCCCAAAACAAAAGCAACCTATGAATGGAAAGAGAACAACGCATGCACGGCAACTTACAAAGTTCTCGAAGGAGACAAGTTTCTTGACCAGTTTGAGGATTCCGAAATCTCCTTTGACAAAGCCCCATCAGTAAAACTCAAAAAACTTCGCTACTTTCCTCAAACGACAACGAATCCTCAAATACTTGAAGTCTTGTCGCTAGAAATCGCTAGAAAATTCATCACACATATCGTGAAAATCTTCACGGTTAGCAAGCAAAACACCGCCACCTCGTCAGCGGCTATAATTTCCTCCATTGCCGAGATATTCGCTGATGGAGAGAAAACAATCAAAGATCTGGCCGAGATTGTGGATGCAAATATCAAATTCCCAGACGAATCATAAAGGAAGGGTAATTATGAAAAAACCAACCCAATTCATTGTCTTTGCGTTACTTCTCGTTTCAAAGCTGGCTTTCTCTGCGGAGTCGGATACGGAAAACAAAAATAGCAGCTTTGACTTCAATCCTATCGTCATTGACTCAAAAGATGGAATAGGTGCAGCGGTAGGCATAGAGTATAAATTTAGTGGTGAGCTATTATCTAAGGATTTCAACTCGAAAGACTCGGGGGCATCCATTAACCCGAACGTAGCGATTGGTTCCGCTGTCGTTAGTTACTCTGGTAGCGGTACTGTCGCTGTATCAAAAGCTAGAAATCCAAAGAATTTTTTGGAGTTCCTTTTGGATGCAAAACTGCGCTATAGCACCCCAAGAGCAGGCTCCGTCATTGGCGGGCTATTTTCTAAATACGAGACAGACCAAAGCTTTTATAACAAGCAGCTTGTCTATGGTCTCGGGGCTACATATGGAAAATATGCAGTTTTAGCAGCGAATGACTTTGTAGCGTTAGATGCTAACTACGGTCGAGTTGACCCTAAAGATGATAGTGAACGCAAAACGGCGATTGGAACTACAACACTAGATTCATACTACAGATGGAATCTTGAATTTCTATACATGTGCCCGTTGAACTGGAATGCGGTAAGGACTGTTGAGCTTAACTATAGATACTTCTTGGAAAACAAAGCGCCGTCCGCCATTAAAAGTGCCGGACTCGATAAACATGAACTAGCGACTCTCCGCGTTGGATTAAAGAATGATTTATTTATAGCGTACAGCACCGGAAAGCTGCCATTCGACAGAAAGAATGACAATATCTTTCAGATTGGATTTTCATACAAACTATATTGAGTCTTACCCGGCCTAACAACGCCATCAACTCGAGCAACAAAAAGCATCGCTCCTTCGTCGCGTCACTTTTTGCTGCCGGTTATGGCGAACGTTATCCTCCTACATGCTCAGCGTGGATTAAATCCCATTTATGGTGAGCTTTGAACTATTTATGCTGAGCTTCGAAGCATTTATGATGAGTTTCGAACCACAACTTTGCTAATCCGTTCCATCCGTTGACCGTTTTATCCCCCTCTCCGTTTCACGTTGAAAATCCCACCAAAGGCGGGAGAGAGGGGGACATCGAAGATCCATAGTAAAGGGGGTGAGGTTGTAGCAACAAATTCGGTACAACTTCGGTGGTGAAAAGTACAGCTTCCCAATATATGAGAGACAGAGTGTATTATGCATACACCCTTTCCGAATGTATCGAATGTGTATTTGCTTTAATTGAACCCTTGAACATTTTAACTTTTGAACTCTTATTTTGAATCTTGAATCTTGAACTCTTAATCTCGTTAAAAGTGAATAAAAAATTAAAAACCACCACCCCCATCACCCCCAAGCCCCCCAAGTCCAGTTCTCCGGACATTGAAAAAAAGAAAAAAATGCAATCCGGAAGTCCAGTAAGTCCAGTAAGTTCAGTAAGTTCAGTAAGTTCAGTAAGTTCAGCAGTCGGGATCTTTTAGGAGTGCGGAAGCTCGTCCAAAAGATCCCGTCCTTCGTATGGCTCAGGATGGTGAGCGACACGTCCTGAGGTGAAGCCGAAGGAAGCCGAACCACCAAAGGCGGGGCTTCCGCAAGCATTAGCCCCGCTAAGCGGGATTTCGGCTTCGCTCCAACAAGCTAATGCACTCCTGCTATTCTCCACTATTTATTGCTACGACTTTCAGGTCGTGGGCAGGAAAATCAAAGTCCCCCTGACAAGGGGGATTTAGGGGGTTATAAGGCGAAAGTGAAGAGTCCCCACTTCCATTTGGGCTTTAGCCCAAAGAACATTCTCTTCCTCTCCCCAAAGGGTAGAGGGAGAAAAAAACCCCAGGTTCGTAAAAACTGGGGCTTTTTATATGCCTGTGAAATAATAGGATAATAGAGAACTAACAGCTTGGTGGCGGCCCGCCCTTGAAGAGGTAATTGATCAGGTATATCACATCGCCCACATCTTCCAATACATCGCAATTGGTATCTCCCGATTCCAAGGGAACCGGGGCCAAACCACCTTTATAGAGGTAATTTATCAAATAGATCACGTCACCGATGTCTATTACTTTATCCCCGTTAGCGTCTCCATGCAGAATCTGCACGTACTTGATGGTGGTATAGTCACCCACTGTCCCGCTCCCCCAGCTATATCCGGTTACATAGATGTTATAGTTGGCATCTATGGCTATGGCTTCAGCTTCATCCGTCCCATTGGTGGGATCATTATACCTGGCAACCCATACTTCCTTACCCTGTGAGTTGTACTTGACCGTGGCATAGTCGGAACTGGTTCCGGAACCCATACTGAATCCGGTCACATACACATTCCCAAATCCGTCCACCGCCATATCCGACGGTTGGTCCGTGTTATTTCCCGGTCCGTTGTACCTGGCTGCCCAAAGCTCGGTTCCGGTCGAATCATACTTGATGGTCAGGTAATCCCGGTATGTTTCTATTCCAAAGGAAAATCCGGTGACATACACGTTGCCGAAATCGTCCAAAGCTAAGGCCACGGCTTCATCCCAGTCGTTGGCCGGACCGTTGTACCTTCTGGTCCAGGCGGTGTCGCCGTTTGAACGGTACTTGACTGTGAAGTAATCATAAGAAGCGCCCATGCCGCTGTATCCGGTTACGTATACATAACCCGAATGGTCAACCGCAATAGTGGTGCCATAATCAAAACCGGCATTATACGAGCTCACCCAAACTACATTCCCATTCGGTGCATACTTAACCGTGGTTGCATTGATAACCTGGCTTCCCCCTTCATCTGCGTAGCCGGTAACGTAAACATATCCGGAATCATCCACCGCTATGGCATGCGCTTCGTCGTAGCTGTTGTTCATACCATTATATCTTCTTACCCAGGCGGTATCACCATTAGGATAGTACTTGATCGTGGTATAATCGGCGTTGGTTCCGGTTTGCTGACCTTTCCCGGTCACGTAAACATTACCGGACAAGTCCACAGCATTGGCGTAAACATAATCGTCTCCATTGGCAGTACCGTTATATCTTTTCACCCAGACCTCGCTGCCAGTTGAATCGTACTTCACCGTAGCATAATCCTGGTTAAAAGGAGGGGTGCTGCTTTGCGGACTGTAACCGGAAACAAACACGTTTCCGTGCGCATCAACACCTATAGAGACCGCCTGATCCCAATCGTTTCCGGGTCCGTTATACCTTCTTACCCAGGCCGTATCCCCGTTGGGACGATATTTAACCGTGGCATAATCCGCAGAAGATACGCTATCCATACTGTATCCACTCACATATATGTTACCCGAAGCATCCAGAACCATAGCATATGGCCAATCGGACTGGTTGGACCTACCGTTATACCTTCTTACCCAGGCGGTATCGACCTGGGCAAAGACCTGTGTTGCCCAGAGAATCAACAGCAACGCCAATAGAGTCTTATTTTTCATAATGCTCTTTCTGTATGTTTATTTAAGGTTGAAAGCTTGAATTTCAAGTATAAACAGCTTTCCGGGATCAGCCTTACCTTTATGGCAGAGTTCGGATGATCTGAAAGTTTCTTAAGCCTAATGGCAAGATAATTCAAAACCTGCTAAAAACAAGCTGAATCTGCTATAATCGGTCGTTTGTCGATGGGATCGTACTCAAATAATCCGGTTCAGGCCTCGTATTACCAATGAAAATTCACTTGACTTTACTTATTTCAGGAGCTAAAATCTATCGGGAGGTATAAAAATGAATACCCTTAAGACGGTTTTCTTAATGACCCTCATGACCCTGCTCTTTATCTTTGTCGGACAATTAGTGGGGGGAAGGCAGGGGATGATAGTGGCTTTAGTTTTTGCGGCAATCATGAATCTGGTTACCTACTGGTTTTCCGACAAGATAGTCCTCTCCATGTATCGAGCCCAGCCCATACAGGAAGGAGATAATGCCAGGCTATATAGTATCGTAAGAAGAGCTGCAACCTCGGCTCGTCTTCCCATGCCCAAGGTATACATAATACCGACCGATACCCCGAATGCTTTTGCCACCGGCAGAAATCCTCAACACTCGGCAGTGGCAGTTACTCAAGGGATCATGAAGATCTTGGATGAGGACGAGCTGGAGGGGGTACTCTCGCATGAGATGGCACATATCCGAAACCGGGATATCCTGACCGGGACCATCGTTGCTACCTTGGCTGGCGCCATCAGCATGCTGGCCATGATGGCCCGCTGGGGAGCGATCTTCGGTGGTTTTGGAGGAAGGGATAATGAAAACCGAGGTGGTGGACTGGGCCTTCTGATAATGGCAATAGTAGCTCCCTTGGCTGCCTTGGTTATACAGATGGCCATATCCAGATCCCGGGAGTATTCTGCCGATGCCACCGGTGCAGCCAACAGCCACAAACCCATGGCATTAGCCAATGCTTTGAGAAAGCTGGAATATGCATCCAAAAAAATCCCGATGGACGCAAAACCCTCCACCGCTCACCTTTTCATCGTGAATCCCCTTACCGGAAAGGGACTGGTGAGCCTTTTCAGCACTCACCCTCCCATCGAAGAAAGAGTAGCCCGCTTGGAAAAAATGGCAAGAGGAATTTAAACGGTCCGCGGTCGACAGTCCACCGGTATGAACCGTGTGGTTCATACCACCGTCCACTGCAAAATCTATGCGGTGAGGAAAATGCCTGGTAAAGAGATCCTCACCGTTTTATCCGATTATAGGAAGACCCCCCTTTATGGGAAGCACCTGGATCGAAATACTGATAATCCTGCTTCTTATCTTGGCTAACGGTTTTTTCGCCTCATCCGAAATTGCCTTCATTTCCGTCCGTAAAAGTTTTATCCGGCATCTTGCCGAAAAAGGCCATAAAAAAGCTCAGCTGGTAAAGGAGCTCCAGAACAAGCCGGACGTGTTTTTGGCTACGACCCAGGTAGGAATTACTCTGGTAGGAACGTTAGCCTCGGTGGTGGGTGGGGCAAAGATCGTCGATTATTTAATCCCCCTCATCCGGAAAATACCCTCCCATCCCATTCAGAACTCCTCCGAATCCATCGCCATCGGAATCGTGGTGATAGTCATAACTTATCTTTTATTGGTGCTGGGAGAGCTGGTTCCCAAGTATCTGGCTTTGGCTTATCCGGAAAAAGTCGCTTTCCGAACAGTTGGCACCATCCATGTTCTGTCCAAGCTGGGTTTTATGGTGGTCCGGCTACTATCCAAATCCAGCCGGTTCTTGGTCTCCCCTCTGGTTAAAAAGGTGCCGCAGGAGAGTGCGTTTATTACCGATGAGGAATTGAAGTTTATCGTTCGCGATGGTAAAACCAAAGGAATTTTTGATCAGACCGAGGAGGAGTTGATCCACAGTGCGCTTGAGTTCACCGATACCACGGTGCGTAACGCCATGACCCCCCGCACGGAGATTGTAGCATTGGATGTCAATGCCGGACAGGAACAGGCGATCCGCGCCATGACCGAAGAAGGGTATTCCCGGATTCCGATATACCGGGACAGCCTGGATAATATCGTGGGAATAATCTATGCCAAGGATATGATAAATCTGCTCCAGAACAGAGAATTGATAATCTTGGAGGATATCATTCGTAAGCCGTATTTCGTTCCCGATTCTTTGAAAATCTCTGAATTGCTAAAACAGTTCCAGAAAAAGAGAATTCACATGGCTTTGGTGCTGGATGAATTCGGCGGTACCGCCGGGCTGATTACCATGGAGGATATTATCGAGGAGATCGTGGGTGAAATCCGGGATGAGTACGACAGGGACGAGGAGGACCAGATCTGTTTTCTGTCGGACCAAATAGCCATTGTGAATGCCAGCTTGTATATCGGTGATTTCAACCAGAAATTCCATGCCACTCTTCCCGAAGAATACAACACGGTAGGCGGATACCTCACCAGTACTTTGGGAAGGATACCATTTCAGGACGAGAAAGTCAGAATAGGCGATCTTTCTTTCATAATCTTCGAAAAGGTAGGACCCCGAATAAAAAAGATAAAGGTACAAAGATCGAGCGTTTAAAATATATCAAACCGAGGAAACAGTAGAAATATCTGATCTCAGTAGGCCAGATATGTCCCCCGTACGGGGGACTATCCGATATCTCTGGTTTGTCCGAAAGTCCTAACGGACATTTCGGACCTACGTCCTTGTTTTTCTAGATCCTGGACCCTGGATCCTTTACCCTGGACCCTGTACTAATATGTTCGAAGCCATATTGGAACCAATAGGAAGATGGATCATCGGTTTTATCTCCCAGCTGGGTTATGGGGGGATCATAATAACTATGGGAATAGAAAGTGCCTGCATCCCTCTTCCCTCCGAGATCATAATGCCTTTTTCCGGTTATTTGGTATCGACGGGGAAATTCACCCTCTGGGGAACTGCGGTAGCCGGTGCTTTTGGCTGTGTGGTGGGGTCGGTAGTGGCTTATTGGGTTGGTATCTGGGGGGGGCGTCCTTTTATTCAAAAGTACGGAAAATATGTGCTGCTTTCCTCAAAGGACCTGGCCACCGCCGATCGTTTTTTCGCAAGATACGGTGAATGGGCCATATTCTTTTCGCGTCTTTTACCAATAATCAGAACTTTCATATCTCTGCCGGCAGGGATTGCCCGGATGAACTTTGTCAAGTTCGTCATTTACACCTTCATTGGATCTTTGCCCTGGTGTCTGATGCTGGCTTACGTGGGGAAGGTGATGGGGGAAAACTGGGCCGGTATAAGAGTATATTTTCACCGGGCGGACATCATTATCGGGGTAGTGATAGTATTGGGTATAGCTTTCTTCTTGTATCGCCACTTGAAACCGGAGAAAACAAAAGCTGATTGAGTTAAACTTATGCATTATTTAGCCTTTTTTGGTTCGGTTTTCATAGCCTTGTTTCTGGTGGTGGATGTGGTCACCAACCTTCCCATTTATTTGTCCTTAACCCAAAAATATTCGGTCAAGGAAAGGAAGGGTATCGCCCAAAAAGCCCTGTGGGTGGCTTTGGGAATTCAGCTTCTGTTTGTGATCTTCGGCAACTACATCTTTGCTTATTTGAATATACAATTTTACTCGTTTTCCATTGCCGGAGGGATTTTGCTTTCCATCGTCGCCATGGAGATGTTGTTTGGCCGCAAAACCCGCACCGAATATCATGAAACCGAACAGGATAAGGAGAGGGAGGATATCACCGTGGTTCCTTTGGCTATACCCCTTCACACCGGGCCTGCCTCCATCGTCACCGGGATGATTCTCTTCGGAAAGGCCGGAACCTGGGGACTAAAATCGGTTTTTATAATAGCCACCATCTGCGTATATTTGGTCTCCATGCTCATCCTTCTGAAATCCGACTTCATATTCAGGGTTTTCAAGCCGCTGGGCATGAAAGTGATTACCCGGGTGATGGGTTTGATCCTGTTGACTTTGGCGGTGCAATTTGTGGTGAACGGGATCAAGGAAGCGCTAAACCTCTGATAATATTCACTTCAAGCTAAAAGACCGAGATTCTATTGATTTAGATGCGATAGATACCTCCAGGGTACCAAATCGAATGGGATAAATTCCCTACTTTATTATTGCTTTTCAAATCCTGCTTTCATATCCTTTAGGGTGATTGGAATAATACCAAGCAGATGGGAAGAAGATCAATAAAACAAAACCGGGAGGTTTCAATATGTTCAAACCACAAAAACTGTTAGTAATTATCAGTTTAATGATCTCAATCTGCATTTGGGGATGGGGATGTGCATCCAAATCCTATGTCAAAAAGCAGACGCAGGAACTTGAGTACCAGAACCAAACCAATAAAGCCCAAATCGACGAGCTTAAATCGAGGCTGGCCACCACCGATGCCAAAGCCGATAACGCTTTAAGCACTGCCCGCGAGGCTTTAAAGAAAGCGGAAACGGCCGCAGGTTATACCGGTTATGTGGAATTTACTGCAATCGGTGAAAGAGAGGTGAACTTCGACTTCGATTCTTACCTAATCGAAAAAATAGGAAAAGACATTTTGGATGAGATCGGCACCGCCATGCAGCAACACCCCGAGCTGATACTGGAGATCGAGGGACATACCGACAACGTCGGCTCTGATGATTACAATTTAATGCTGGGTCAGAAGAGAGCAGAAAGCGTGAAGAGGTATTTGGCGGATAAATATGGTATCGCTCTTCACCGTATGTTCTATATCAGCTTTGGAAAAACCAAACCCAAAGAGTTAGCCGACACCAGAACCGGTCAAGCATCACAGAGAAGAGCAGTCCTGCGGCTTTTGGGACCTAAAGCGGAATAAACAGTATCTTATTTCAGCTACAAAACCAATCTGTCAAAGTTTAACACCATCCCACCCCCTCGCTGATACTTTCTCCACTTAAGGAAAAGAAAGGCAGGGGGTGATTTCTTTATAAAAATAATCTCAGACCTGATGCATTGTAGGTTTTCATTGTAACCAGTAAGCCCGCACCTTTGTCTCGATCTAAGGACCTGCCACTTTTCCACAAATGAAGCTCCCCGCCGCAAACAGCGGGGTATCTTGATGGATAATTTATTTTGCACTTCGCCGCAAGCGGCGGGGAATTTAACCCTTAGAGATTAAATAAACACTTCATCCTCTCTTTCTTAAACTGGTTAAGAATGTCACCGATCAAACATAAGGGGAGGTACACAAAAGAGCCAATAGCACCCAAGACGACATGTTTTTCCAAAGATTTTACTTGCTTTTTCCCAGGCATAGAGTTATATTTTATCAGAAGGGGAAATCAATTAATTTTAGTAATTTTGTTTTAATTTTTTATTTACTATTCTGGAGGTAATACATGACCACGAGAATTGTAATGATCTGTTTATGGTTGGCAATTTGTTTCCAACCATTATTAGGTAATCCGGTACAAGACTTAGCAAACCATCCAGCCAATCCAGCAGATAATGTAAGCGAATCTCTAGAATTGCATGGAAAAACAGCTTCCCTGCAAGGTTATTCCTGCGAGGAGGATTTACTTGAGGTGATGTTCGCTCAAGACTCACAGGTTCGCCTTCGCAATGGTTCACTGGTAGATATGAAAACAAATGCACTGGCAGGAGTTGATGCTTTACTTCAGAGATTTGTCCCTTTCGAATGGTATCGAATTTGTGATGTGCCGGAGGAAAGATTGGACGAGATTCAAGCTAACGGTGAAGCAAATACCGGTAAACCCGTATATAACTTGAACAACATCTATCGTCTTCGTATACCGAAAGGTCTCGATGTCTGGACAATCAGCAAGGAATTGGAAGAACTGCCAGGCATCATTCTTGCCCGACCCGTGCCAAAGCCTATGCCTCTTCCTACTCCTCCCGATTACGCTTCGTGTATCGGTAGCACATGTCAAGGTTACTTACGCTCGGCCAGTTCCACTCCAACAGGTATTGACGCTGATTATGCCTGGACCCAAACCGGGGGAAATGGGGCTGGCGTGACCGTGTGTGACCTGGAGTATGGTTGGAACTACAATCACGCTGATATCACCAAGGCGGTCGGCTCTCAAATCAATCCCAACCCGATTTTTTATCCTGCCGGAGCGGATACCAACCATGGAACTGCGGTGATCGGTGAGATGGTTTCCGATAACAATGGCTGGGGGACTACCGGGGTATGTTACGGATCCTCTTTGAAAACCTGTGGCACGGTTTATCCAAATGCTACTACCTGGAATGTACCAGGTGCATTGGCGTATGCGATTGCCAACTTATCAGCCGGGGACGTGATCCTTTTGGAACAGCAATGGGCTTACACCAATGGCGGCACCGACTATATCCCCATCGAATGGTGGCTCAATTATACGCCCAATCCCCAGTCATTCAACGGAGTCTATGCCGCCATAGTAAATGCGGTATCGAACGGTATCCATGTGGTTGAAGCTGGGGGTAATGGCTATATGAATACCAATAACCTGACCTGGTATGGCAATTCGGGCGCCATCATCGTAGGTGCAGGAGGAGTATATCCTGGAGGGACTTGGCCTCAAGGAGACCTGGCAAAACTTGACTTTTCCAGTTTTGGCAGACGTTTTGACCTTCAAGGCTGGGGTGAAAATGTGACCACGACGGGATATGGCAATCTATACAGCGCTGAAGGGTATAACTATTGGTACAGGAGAGACTTCGATGGAACCTCCAGTGCTTCTCCTGTCGTGGCTGGCGCGGTGGCTTGTTGCGTGGGATACTGGAAGTCGAATATCTCAGCAATTCCGCCCTCCCCGCATTATCTCCGGACCATCCTGATAAACACAGGCACGCCTCAGGTTGGTCCGCAATCCGGCTGGATTGGTCCCCGGCCAAACCTGCATGCTGCGTTTGACGCATTAAATGCCGAGTGGGTTGATCTGACCTATCCTCCCCTGGGAAAAGACACAACTTACAGCATAGGTGTGGCCTGGGGTGACTACGACAACGATGGTGACCTCGATGTCTATTTATCGCATGGTGGGAATCCCAACCAGCTTTTCAGGAATGAAGGGGGTGGAGTTTTTGTTGACGCCACCAGCGGGCCCTTGGGGGATTCAGACTTCGGCGAAGGGGTAGCTTGGGGGGATTATGATAATGATGGCGATCTCGATCTGTATTTGGCGAACTGTGGAACTGCCAATAAGCTTTTCCGAAACGACGGTGGTGGAGTTTTTGTGGACGTAACTAGTGGACCTTTAGGAGATCCTGCATGTGGTACAGGTTTTGCCTGGGGGGATTTTGACAATGATGGTGATCTGGATATCTACCTGGTGAACGCTGACGGCCCTAATAAGCTTTTCCGAAACGATGGGGGTGGAACCTTTGTTGATGCCACCACTGGTCCTTTGGGGGATTCAGGAAATGGCACAGCCGTAGCTTGCGCGGATTATGACAATGACGGTGATCTGGACATTTATATTGTGAATGATGGCAATGCCAACAAGCTTCTCCGAAACGAAGGGGGCTTAGTCTTTGTCGATGTAACCAGTGGACCTTTGGGAGATGCCGGAAACGGTCGAGGGGTGGATTGGGGTGACTACGATAACGATGGCGATCTCGATCTCTACTTTGCCAACGCGTACACCGGGAACAAGCTTCTCCGTAATGATGGTGGAGGAAATTTTGTTAATGTTACCAGCGGCCCCTTGGCTGACGGGGGAAACGTAAAAGGCGTGATTTGGGGGGATTACGACAATGATGGCGACCTGGATTTATTCTTGGCAAAAGGTGACGGTGCGATGAAGGGTCCAAACCGGCTTTTGCGCAACGATGGTGGCGGGACCTTTGTTGACGTGACTTCCGGAGCTCTAACCGATTCGGGATTGTGGAGCGGATCGAGTTTGGGGGATTTCGATAATGACGGTGATCTCGATCTTTACGTAGCCAACCTGCAAGGTGCCAACAAATTATTTTTAAACCAGAAGGGTTCCACCAACCACTGGCTTCACCTGAATCTGGTAGGAGTCATCT
Organism: uncultured candidate division Zixibacteria bacterium; assembly: GCA_903908285.1. GTDB lineage: Bacteria > Zixibacteria > MSB-5A5 > MSB-5A5 > SM1-73 > CAIVRH01. The sequence goes on along the minus strand of CAIVRH010000039.1, from coordinate 63,102 downwards.
CCAACCGATCAGCCATAGGTGCTCGTCTTCGTGCTGTCTCTGGTTCGCTGTCGCAGATACGGGAAATTTCCGGCGGTTCCGGTTATATGTCGCAGAACTCCTTGACGGCTGAGTTTGGATTAGGTACCAGAATACAAGTGGATACGCTGGAGATCCGTTGGCCCTCTGGTACTATACAGAAGTTAACCAATCTTGCAGTCGATACGCTCTTAACCATTACTGAATCTGCGTTTATCCGGGGCGATGCTACCGGAGATGGAAAGGTAGATATAGGTGATGTGGTCTATCTCATTAATTATCTTTACAAGAACGGTTCGGCTCCCAATCCTTTAGCTGCCGGAGATGCCACCTGTGACGGAAAGGTTGACGTGGGAGATATAGTGTATCTGATCAATTACCTATTCAAAAATGGACCACCCCCTCCGTGTTAATCCGCAACGTTCGAGCCTTGTCTTTAGAAAAAAATAAGCCCCAGTTCTTAAAAAAGCTGGGGTTTTTCTTATGCTTGCCATCATTATTTCATTATTGATAGTGATAATTGGTGATTAATATTATCAAATTACGTTTACTCTGATCCAAACAGGTCTTAAATATTTACTAAATCATCTTGCTTTTTTCAGATTCTAAGTTATCTTGAATTCAGATTCAGAAAATTACATAATCCAAAGATTGCAGGTTAAAGTCTTGATTTAACCTTTAAACTCCTTTGGAGGAGAAGTAAACCTATGTCAAAAAAGATTCTACTGATTCTTTTCATCATTCTTTGGGCGATGCCCGCTTGGCCAGAGATGATAACAGATACCGCATGGGTGAGGAAGTATAATGGACCCGGAGATTATGATGATATAATTGAAGCTATGGCTGTGGATGATTCTGGTAATGTATATGTAACCGGAGAAAGCTGGGGGAGTAATGAGTATGACTATTGCACCATCAAATATGCTCCGGATGGGACTATCCTTTGGATTCGAAGATATGATGGACCGGTGAGTTTGGACGATCAAGCCTATGCCATAGCCATAGATGATGAAGGTAATGTCCTGGTAACCGGACGAAGCGTCGGTAACGATACCACCTGGGACTATGCTACCATAAAGTATTATCCCAACGGAGATACCGTTTGGATTAGAAGATACAACGGACCGGTGGGCGATGACGACATAGCTACAGAAGTGGCAGTAGATGATCACCTTAATGTCTATGTAACCGGTTCAAGCGTGGGGCGGGGGACTGATATCTTGACCGGATACGATTATGCCACCATAAAATACGATCCCAATGGGAAACAGTTATGGGTTCAAAGATACGATGGACCGAAAAAGGGATTGGATTGTCCCAGGGCTTTAGCGGTGGATGGTTTGGGATATGCCTATGTGACCGGAATCAGCTGTGACAGTTTTTTTACTAACTGCGAATATGCCACCATTAAGTATTATGCCAATGGGAAAACTGCCTGGGTAAGAAGATACGATGGTTTTGAGGCTCATGCCATATCGATAGATGATAACTATAATGCGTATGTGACGGGATCAGATGGCGTTGGGGACTATGCGACCGTCAAGTATGGCCCATCCGGTAACCAGCTTTGGGTGCAGACATACAACGGACCAGGAAATTGTGAAGATGTCGCGGTTGCCCTAGCAATCGATAGTCATAATAATATCTGTGTAACCGGATATACACGCAACAGCTGGGGGAATCCATACAATAGCGATTACGCCACTGTAAAGTATGATTCTTCCGGTAACCAGATTTGGGTAAGAACATATAACGGTGTGTTAAATTTGGATGATGAACCGCGTGCCATGGCCATGGATCAGTCTGGCAACGTTTATGTAACCGGCGTTACGGGGTTTAGCTGGGGTCATGGAACTTCCGACGATTGTGCTACCATAAAATATAATCCGGAAGGGAATGAAGTCTGGCTCTTTACATATAACGGTAACGAGCGATTGAGTGATGAAGCCAATGCCATAGCCGTAGATGATTTTGGCAACGTTTTTGTGGCCGGATACAGCTTTAGTTCTGAAACAAATAAGGACTACCTCACCATAAAATATTACCAGGTGTTGCGAGGTGATGCCAATAAAGATGGGGTCATAGACATAAATGACGTAGTATACTTAATCAGCTATCTATATATGAATGGTTATGCTCCAGAGCCGGTGGAAGCTGGAAATACTAATTGTGACAGGGTAGTGGATGTGGGAGACATAATTTTTCTGATCAATTATGTTTTAAAGGGAGGGCCAGAACCATCTTGTCTTTAACTTGGCGCCTTCTCAAATAGAAATGATATGAACCAGATCTAGTGTTCGAGCATTTTGGTTTCTTCTATATCCTCATGTTTTTTTCAAAACATGCGCGCGGAAGTGAGCTTTGAATTCTGCGAAAGCTTTGAGTTTATACGTTCCCACAAAAACCAATAAAAGCTCGATCAAAATCCACAGTAAGTAGACGTATATTATTTCCTCCCGCCAGGAGGGAACCAGGAATTGAATGAACCACAGAGCAAAAAGCCCTGCGGCTTCGTGCCATCTGAATTCCATATTGGCCAGGAAGAGAAATCCCAGAACCGCCTGGGCTATGGTCAGGATGATCTCCGATTTTTGATGAACATCGAAATGTATCACCGATACCTCCCCCCGGCTTAAGCTGTAAACAATCGGAATCATTGCCACCAGCACGGTCCACTGGTTGATATTGGAGGAGACTATGTTCATCAGCGCCATAGGCGCTTTTTTAACCGACTTAGCCCAGTTGAAAGCAGTCACCCCTTCGGGAAATTCGGACATAAAAGGCGCCACCCATTGCACGAAGATATAATTGGACACTCCTAAAAGGGTCGACAGTGCCAACATGCTGTAGAAAAATGGATTGGCTACAAAATATAGGCAGAGACCGCCTGCTAAGAAAAGTGCAATAATGGTCATGTTCCGGGGAACGGGATTCATTTTCAAAATCATCCGGGGAATTTTCTCTGTTTCCTCTATCTTCTCTTGATCCTGAGGGGGCATTTTCTGTAAAATAAAAAGATAAACTGCATACATACTTCCCAAAATTGCTGAATCGAATAAGGTCAAAGTTCCTTTTAGAAGGATGATGAGGAAATAGCCGATCGGGGGCAAAAGACCGAGCACCTCGATGGCATGCTCTGCGTCCAGGTGTATGTTCGCCAGCCTTTTTAGGCCGTGCCCCTTCTTTTTCCTGAAGAATGCGGCGGCGAAATAGATCATGGGCCAGCCTACGCCGGTTAAAAGGCGCAGAGAGCCGGTGAAATTAGCCGTCACCAGATGTACCTTGTCCGGATCGATGCCCGCTTCCCAGGCGATCACCGCTTCCACCGCAAATTCCGGCAGGACCTGAAGCCAAGCCAAAATTGCCAAAGCTAATCCCTGGGATAGTAAAAACTGAGCGGCTTCGGCTGCCCAGCCGATCACCCGCGCGGCAAAGATGATGGCAGGAAAGGTCCAGATGGCAGCGAGGGCTTTGGCCTTAATGGAAGCTGTGCCTATGGCTTTGAGTTCCGAAAGCATAAAAGAGTAATGTTAGGGGTTGAAGTTCAACTTGAATGTTCTGTGGTTTTAGTATTTTTTTGAGCAAGCATATCCGGAGAGGCTATTCCACCCGAGACGAAGAATTTGATCCCCTCCTCCACCTTGATATCCAAAGGGATCACTTCCTCCCGTCTGAAAAGCAAGGTCCATCCGGTAAAAGGAGTGGGGGTAGAAGGAATAAACACTACGATAAACTCTTCTTCCTTGTTTTCTAATTTCGTCTTGAGTTCGTTGGTTAAAAATCCGAGACAGTAAATCCCTCTTCTGGGGAATTCTACCAGCACCACATGTTTGAAAGAATGTTTGCCGGTGGTGGTCACTGCTTCAATCAATTTCTTGGATGAGCCATAAATTGTCCGTATCAGCGGGGTTTTGACAAAGAATATCTCCCATACCTTAAAAAGCCGCGATCCCACTACATTAGCGGTGAGAATTCCCGCGATGAAGATCAGTAAGATGGTGGCAGCCAGCCCCAAACCGGGAATGTGATGTTTGATGAGCTTGGCGATGATTGGCGACAGTAGCCCGTCCACTCCCTCGAAGAGAAAGCGCAGGACCATGAAGGTGATGATCAGCGGCACGATAACCAATATCCCGGACAAAAAGTACCGCCTTAAGGCTGTGTTTAATTTATCTCTGATCGGCATAAACTGATTTCAAAGAATCTTCGTTAGTTATAATTTACTCCCAACATCTATTTAATCACCACTCCAACTTGGAGCTAAATTATCAATTTTTTGGGTGTTGTCAAGAGGATTAGATTTCGAAATGAGAACAACTTGGATTATGAAGAATGAAATGGTATAACCATAAACTCTCTTTCAATCTATTATGAATGTATCAGCGATTGAGTAAGCTACCACTGATTTTTATAAATAATCAGCGATGATCATAATTTAGCATTTGTCAAGATATGTAATTGAGCGAAGACTATCTCACAGTCGATCTGCACAGCAACCTTTTTTCCATGATACAAAGCAGGATTATAAATATAACTATAGAAAGCTATGATCAGATCATCTTCTAATTGGGGATCGCTAAGTGAAGAATTCAAAATAAAAGCATTACTGACTTTCCCTGAATTATCTACTATTGCTCTAATCCACATTGAACCATCTATGTTATCTTGAGATTCCTCATGCGTATAATACACGGTTGCAGTTTTTTCAATCGTAGGAGGAATGTCATAAACTGGATGAATCTCAATGAATGAGTCAGAACTAGTTACCTGATTATCAAATAGTCTATTTTCATCATGACCGTATTGCGAAGATAGTCCAATCATAATACGACGATTGATAAATATGACCTCATAATAGCTCCAGTAGGGTATAGGTCCTTTCATAGAATATGCTGGTATCCAAATGTTCTTCTTGCTAGATTCGATAACCGTCTGTTCGAATCCTGCAGTTATGCCAGAATTTTTCGTTATCTCTGAATCCAGGACTCGTCCTTCAACATCTATTGAGGATTTCACCCCAATAATACCTTCTACTCCTGCCTGTCGTGCCAACGGAGGGTAGATGGTATCAAATCCTGTTAATAATCGTGGCATTGCCTCTGGTACAATCGAATCGGTGTCAGAAGAACAAGATTTCTTCGAAGTACAGGATAAAAATCCAATCGCAATAACGCAGATTATAGCTAGATACAAAAACTTGGAAGTTGCCATACCCCCATTATGATTAGATATAACAGAGACAAACTCAAAAATATTGTTGGTTCAACATCATAAATTTATATACAGAAATATGCTACACCTTTTCGCTTCGGAACACCCAGATATCGGAGAAGTGTTTGGTCTGGCGAATGTATATTTTCTGCAATCGGATCAATTCTAAAATCGCCATGAAGGTGACCACCATCACCAGCTTTATCGGGGTGTCGGAGAAAAGCTCGGTGAAGATAACCCCGTCTTTTCGGATCAAATAGTTCCACACAAACTCGATTCTCTCTTCAATGGTGACTTTAGGGTAATTCACGGTGTGAAAAGTTTCCTTGGGGCTTAAGTCCAGCATGCGCTTGAATGCAGAGACTAAATCATACAAAGATGCTTCCACCAGAATCTCATCCTCCGGCATTTTCTCCAAAAAAGAGAAATCGGTCCGGGGGAACCAACCCGCCTGCTCGGTTTCCTTGGCTTTCAAAACCTCTGCTGCTTCCTTGAATTTTCGATACTCAATCAAGGCATAAACCAGCTCTTCCCGCGGATCCTCCTCTACTTCATCCTGGGTTTTGGGAAGGAGCATTTTTACCTTGATCCGCATCAAAGTCGCTGCCATGACGATAAAATCCCCTGCCACCTCCAGGTTCAATTCCTTCATCATCATGATATATTCCAGATATTGCCTGGTTATATGGGAGATGGGGATATCGTAGATATCTATCTTATCCCGCTTGATCAAAAATAAAAGCAGATCCAGAGGACCTTCAAAGACATCCAATTTTACCGAATAGGATAAACTGTTTTCTTGAGGTTGTGCTTCGATTGATCCCATTTTCACCATCTATTTTCTTTGTAGTGGTCGAGTTTGCTCGACCTGACTGTAGCTTGCTTGATCTGTTACTTCTAAGGTAAAGCAAGCTTTGCCATTACACATGCCATAAATACAACTACATTTGCATCATGATATAGTTATACCGATGCATAGTCAATAGTTTTCTTCCATTAAGATATTGAAATCTCATAACACCTGCTTTTCCTTTACATTACCGAAATCTTCAATCTGAACTGTTCTGTTCCCACGATAGAATTTTACGAACCTTTGGAGTTTTGTGTCTGGCCTCTTCGGTTGCATGAAAGAAACTCGCTAAAGCGAAATTTGCAGTCAGAGCAAGGATGCTTTTGGGGAAGACTTGTATTTGGTTGTTATATCTCACCACTTGGTTGTTATAGAGCTCACGAGCCAAGGCAATCATGTTCTCTGTGTTCGTTAGTTCGTCCTGTAACTTGATGAAAACCTGGTTAGCTTTCAATTCAGGATAACCTTCGACCACTGCCATAAAGCTCAATAATGCTGTTGACAGCTTTTGCTCTGCAGTTGATCGTTCCTTTACATTCAATATTCCGGTAGCTCCACTTCTTGCTTGGGTTACTGTAATAAGGGTTTCGTGTTCATGTATCGTGTATTGGTTTACAACCCGGATAAGGTTTTCTACCAGGTCCGATCTCCGTTGTAAATTTACGTCTACTTGCGACCAGGCATTTTTTACCAAATTAAGCTCTTGAACTAATCTATTATAAAAGATAATTAAGAAATATGCAAAAATGGGAAGGAGTAACCACCATAGAAACAATAACCCGTTTGGTTCTCCCTTTTCGTTGATTATTATGCCAATCAACCAGAGGGGGAATCCGACAATAGCCCAGAACGCAAAACAAAATATTAATGGTTTAAGAAGATTCGGCTTTTTTGGGTCAGTCATGACCAGCATCATTTGTGGTAAAAACGCATATACATTTTATCGTTATGGCTAAGTCCAGATGTAACAAATAAGCTATCCTCTCTATTCAAGATGTCTAATCACTCACCACAACTTCATCGCCCTTCTCACATCCTCCATGGTTTTCTGTGCTTTTATTATGGCTTTGTCTGCTCCGGAAGTATAGATCCCTTCAGGTAACGCAATCTATTTCTCCATTGCTTCCAAGAATTCTTCTATACTTAAACCGGCTTTGGCAATAAGGCTTCTTAACGTACCACGAGCCACTTCGGGATGATTCGGGACTGATAATGTGGCTATATGTCCGGTCTTGGTTAAAATGATGTGACTACCCCTTTGGCGGGCAACCTCCCATCCCAACTTTTCAAAACCTCTTACCACATCTTTAGGCTTCAAAAGAGGGATTATGTGCATTAAATATTAACCTCCACCTGACGGGTGGTTACCGTCAAAGGCATGCCTTTTTCCGCTCGCACCTCCAAGCATTCCTTGATCGCCTCTTGAATATTTTTTTCCGCTTCCTGTTCGGTCTTGCCTTGACTTACGCATCCGGGAATAGAGGGACACTCAGCGATGAACATCCCGTCTTCATCTCGAAAGATAGTGATAATGAACTTCATGATTCTCCTCTTCAGATTATTTTGAGCTGATCAGTTATAAACCAGGATTCTATTCTTTCGCAGCATCATAACTACAAATTCCCGATGTATTTTAAACATAACCATCACCACAATTTCATCGCCCTTCTCACATCCTCCATGGTTTTTTGCGCTTTGGCTCTGGCTTTGTCTGCACCGGAAGATAACACTTTTTTTACGTAGGGCAAGTCTTTTTCCAGCTCCGCCCGTTTTTGCCGTATCGGGCTGAGCGCTCTATTGGTGTATTCAGCACAGATCCTCTTGCATTCCACACAGCCCAATTTCCCGGTACAGCATCTTTGGTTAATAGTTATGTGATCCGGATTATAAATTATATGCAATAGATAAACCGGACATTCATCCGGATGCCCGGGGTCGCCCAAGCGCAATTTGGTCGGGTCGGTATACATGCTGGAAATCTTTTTGGCGGTTGACTCGTCAGATTCCCCCATACCTATTTCGTTATTGTACGATTTGCTCATCTTTCGGTTATCCGTACCCAAGATTCCGGAAAACTGGCTCAGTTTACCTTGTGGTTCCGGAAAGACATCCCCATAAAGGGTATTGAATCTTCTCGCCACCTCCCGGGTAAGCTCGATATGTGGAAGCTGGTCTTTTCCTACCGGAACCCAATTAGCCTTATATATTAAAATATCCGCCGCTTGAAGCAAAGGATAACCCAAAAAACCATAACTATCCAGCTTCAATTCCACGCTCTTTTCTTTGTATGACGGCACCCGTTCCAGCCAGGGAATAGGAGTAATCATCGAAAAAAGAAGATGCAGTTCCGCGTGCTCCTTGACTTGTGATTGGACAAAGATAGCGCACCTCTCCGGATCGAGCCCGGCGGAAAGATAATCGATGGCAATATCGATGATCCGGTCAACCAGATCGGAAGTTTGGTCGTAATCGGAGGTCAAGGCATGCCAGTCTACGATGCAACAATACATCTCGTAATCATTCTGAAGCTGTACCCAATATCTCAATGCCCCCTCCAAATTACCCAGATGCAATTTCCCGGTTGGCTGCATGCCGCTTAAGATTACCTCTTTTGCCATTGAAACCTCATTAGGTGATAGGTGATAGGTGTTAGGTGATAGGTTAAGTTTTGATTTTCCATTTAAACAAAGATTGCTCTAAACCTCTCAGCATTTTACCGCATTCCTTATATTTCTCCAGATATTCTTTATATACCATCTCATCTAAATAACCCTTGCGAAAAGCTATATATAAATGATGTTCCGTTTCCCGCAATTCTCCTAATGATCTGTTTATACCTTCTAGATAGATATTTAAGTGCTTGTTATTCCAACCTTCTGCAATATTAGCTGCTATTGAATTAGAAGAACGTCTAATTTGGGAACCTAACTCGTGCAACTCATATTTCGGAAAAGATAAAGAGAGGTCGCTTAATTTTAAGTGGAGATCACAAAGTTTCTTGTATACCTTCAAATCTTCAAAACTACTGATCTTTTCTTCCATTGGATTTTATAATTATTTTTGTTTTACCTATTACCTATAACCTTCCACCTGCTTTAATCCAAAAACAGATACTGTCTCCACCTTTGATCCGAGATGCCGATGAACTGCTGTATGAAGGTGATATGTGTAGGCCTTCGGGGTTGGCGCAATAAAGCGAGACCCGCTTGTTCCGGGGTGTGATCACCTTTGCGATTGTTGCAGGATATGCAGGCACAGACCAGATTCTCCCAGGTGTCTTTTCCGCCATAGATACGGGGGATTATGTGATCCACGGTCATGGCTTTCTGGTTGTCACCGCAGTATTGACAGCGGTGCCCGTCTCGTTTGATGATATTCTTTCGGCTGAGCAGAATCCTCTTGTTCGGGACATGAATATAAAAACCAAGCCTGACTACACTCGGCACCGGTATAGCCACAGAAACTGCCCGAACCATATTGCCGTCATATTTCTCAATGATCTCTGCTTTTCCCAAAAAGACTAAGATCACCGCTCTCTTAACCGAGCATACGGATAGCGGCTCATAATTCTGATTTAATATCAAGACGTTTTTATTCAGCATACCCCGGCCAGCATATAACTCGTTAACATCCTTAACCTTAATTAAATTTAAGAAAAAACTGCTTCCTGTCAACCATTTTTTGATTTTTATTTTATAAAAAGTCTCAAACTATCGCCCCTCATAAATTTTTATGTAATAACAGATTATCAAAGATGCCAAAATTTCTCTTGACTGTTAAAGCCGTGCTATTATATTATACACGGGTTGTTTTTTACATAAAAAGATGAATCGTTCGCTTTTGAAAATAGGAATATAACTTTACCATATATTTCTAATCCATTCGTCGTTAGTCAGACAAGGAGGAGAAGATGAAGAAATTTATGCTGATTTTGATACCTCTGATTTTAACAGGTTCCTTTTTCTTTTCTGGTACTGTTACCTGTTCAGCTGCTCAGGATCCCAATGATCCCTATGGGCCCGACTCGGTTCTGTTCATATCCAGACAGCTTTTGATCCCCTGTCCACCTGAAGGGGGACAGGCTGTTCTCCCTCTCTACTTTAGAAACGACACCCCCATCATCGGATTACAGATCCCTTTGAGCTGGACTGGACCTGCTATATTGGATTCAGCCAGCTTCTTTGGAAGTCGGATAAACTACGTGGTCAACAAACAGGTCAACATAGATAATTTGAATAAAAAAGTACTGGTTACCGCTCAAGTGGGAGTCCAACAATCCATATCCGACGGACGGGGCATGCTGGTGAAGTTCTATTTTTCCACCATCGACACCGGAGATCTTATCATAGATACCACCGCCTATTCACCCCTGCTTCAGGAACATCTATTGTTTACCAGAGAGGATTCTATTACCTACACCCCGGAATACCGGCGAGGTGAGTTCCATCTGACCTGTGTACATGACCCCAATGATCCAGGAGCACCAGATTCGGTCTCCTTCTCTCAAGCCCTGGCCTATTATCCTATCCCCGGCGGTCCCTTTGCTTACTATCCTCTCCCTAGTGGTCAGGGGAAAGTCTTTGCTCATATTCGCGTTTCCAACAGCGATTCGGTGGGGGCACTGTTCATACCTCTAACCACATCTGGACCGGTAGAATTCGATTCAATCAGCTTCCGAGAAAGCATCTTTGGAGACTCAGTTTGGATTATAAAGGGTGATAGCCTGGAACCAAAGGGTTTGATCGCCTTAATTCCGGTAAATGATCCACCTATTTCTCCATCCGCAGGTCTTTTCCTGACCCTCTGCTTCACTTTAACCGACAATACCGGGCTGGTGATTCTCGATTCAACCTTCACCCCCCCGATGAGCCACCTTTTGTTCACAACCACCGAACCCCAGGGCTATTGTCCTCAATTTACAGCTGGAGAATACCCGGTTATAAAATATTGGCCCGGGGATGTCACCTTTGACGGTGAGTTGGTAGATGTTTCGGATATTGTTTATCTGCTCAATTACATATATAAAGATGGTCCGACTCCGCCCCATCCCATTTCAGCAGATGTAAATGGTCCGGATAGACTGATAGATATAGAAGATGTGGTCTATCTTATAAATTATCTTTATAGACATGGTTCCAATCCGCTTCCGGGCGATCCCTGGTAAGAAAGGATAAAGTATCTGTTTACCCAAAAAGACCTGTGATCGTGAATTAAGGATTTATGGCTGAACCAAAGAGAGGACTGAAAATAATTTTCACCTTCGGGAATAACGGACTTCGGTATTAACCAAATTGGCAGAAGGAATTAATATACAGCTTTTTTTTCTAATCATTTGGATGTAATCGGTGTTTATCAATCTCGTAAAAATCGGATCATAACTAAGATCGATCCACTGAAATTTAAAGGGATATATACACTATAACCACTCTTAACCAAGGAGTCGAACTATGAAAAGATATGCTCTACTATTATTAGTGGTAATAGCATTGGTTGGCGGGTTGTTCTCCTGGTCTTGGGGTCAATGTTCGCAGGATCCCAACGATAATGGAACGTGTGATACCATAAAAGTATCCTGTTGGGAATGTAACCAACCCGACACCGGTTCATTTTATTTTATTCGCTTTCCTGTCTGGATCACCCACGATGTTCCCAACCCGTCGTTAGACTCCGTAGCTGCTTTTGTTATCCCCTTTTGCTATACCAAATCCAGTCCGTCCAATTATTGCAGTTTGACCTCTTACTGGAATAGGATACTTTGGACTCCCAGCAATCTGCCTCGGAGTATTTTCCGGCACCTGGTAAAATCACCGGGTGACACTGTACATAACTGGATGATGGATCTGTTTGAAGCCGGCAATGGAGAGGAGTGGAACAGTGCCATTTTGGACTTGGATGGAACTTCACATTTCTGGCTGTCATTGATTCCTACCGGCTCGGAAGATCCCAGATTTGGTCCGGGAAACAACGTTCTGCTGTTGACCATGACCTTTAAGGTACAAGACACTATGCATGTTTGTATCGATTCCTGTCTCTGGCCTCCAAGTTCCAATTTAGTCTTCAGCCGGGCGGATGGTTTAACCTACACCCCGAGAAGTAACCTGCCTAATTGCTACTGGATTGGACTGCCGCAGATCAGAGTTACCTCTCCCAATGGGGGGGAGGCCTGGACCGTTGGGGAGACTCATAATATTACGTGGCTTTCCGAAAATTATACCGGAACCCAAGTAAAAATCCAATATTCCACCAATACCGGCTCCAGTTGGCTGCCGGTGGTTAACAGCACCTCTAATATCGGTACCTACCCCTGGCTCATCCCTGCGACTGTTTCCCCTAATTGCCTGGTAAAGGTATCCGATGCCGGGACCGGAACCCCCTTTGACGTAAGTGACAACACTTTTTCGATAATCCAAACCCCTTTTTTCACCATTGAGTCCCATCCGGATACTCAATGGGTAAAACAGGGAGAAACCACGACCTATGAAGTGGTTCTGACATCCTTTTATGGATTCAATTCACCTTGTTCCTTAACGGTAATTGGAATTCCACCTCAAGCAGCCTTTACATTGGAACCGTCGGTGATTACTCCTACCGATAGCTCCAAATTAACCATCGTGATCGACTCACTTACTCCCCTGGGTACATATCCTATGACTATAATTGCGTCAGAGAAAACTAAACTTGTGACTGACAGCGTTCAAGTTTTGCTTTACGTTCTTTCCTCCGTCAATCGCAAACCTAATATCTCTGTTCCCAGTTCGATTACTTCCTACGGTGGTTTACAGGTGACATTTCCGGTGATAGCCACTGATCCGGATTCGGTGGATACTTTGACTTTAATCAAAAACGGAGTAGGAGATATGCCCTGCTATCCGCGGATCTCACCGGTGGTCTGCTATTTCCAATGGACCACCGAGCCCGGTGATACCTTAAACTCCCCCTATTCGGTAATATTCACCGTAGACGATGGTAGAGACAGCACTGATACTAAAACAGCGCAGATAATAGTTAAACCTTATAATGTTCCGCCATCCAAGATGTTAGGCGATGTTACAGGTGATTCTTTAGTGGACATTGCCGATATCGTCTTTTTATTGAACTATTTGTTCGTTGGAGGTCCCCCACCTAATCCTCCTGCGGCTGGAGACGTAAATGGTGATTGTTTCATAGGGATATCTGATATAATTTGGTTACATAATTATCTTTACCGTAATGGACCTCCTCCGCAGCTCCACTGTCTTCCCGGGGATTTCAATTTTGACGGTTTCGTAAACATGCTGGATCCTCCATATTTCATAAATTATATGGCATTTGGCGGCCCTCCGCCGGTTTCCATGAAATCCACCGATGTCAATGCCGATTGTTTTATCAACCCGGTGGATTTGGTGTATGAGATCAAGTATCTTTTAAGAGGCGGTGATGCCCCCCAACCCGGATGTGTTGAACCAAAACTGGGTGCCCCGATGGCAGAACCCCCGGGGGTGGCTTCGATAGGTTTCTCCAAATTGAAATATGAACCGGTATCCAGAACCAGCCAGATGCCGGTTAACGCCAGTTTCGACAAGGAAGTTGCCGGTGTGGAATTGGTCGTAAACTTTGATCCGGATATAGTCTCTTTGCTTCCGCCTTCTCTGACTCCCAGAACCCAGGGTTTAGGGTTATATTACACCCTGCAAAGAGGCAGGCTGGTGATCGGTATTTTGGATATTAACGGGGTTAATACCATCCAACCGGGAGATGGATCCATTCTCAACTTAAACTTCGTGCCCAAGGATCCCAAGGTTTTGAATACCAGTAGCATTCAGATCGAGAAAGCGACCTTTGTAGACATGAATGCACAAGAGCTTTTGGAGACATTGGCAAAATAAACCTCCGTTGCCATGGCGAGGAATAACAACACGCCACGGGACGATAAAGCAATTTGTAGGAATTTGAGTAACGTTTTTACAAAGTGCAGAGCGGTGTAAAATAACTGCTCTGCACTGATTTTTTATATCCTGAATTTCAATAAAGAAATTATCCTGTTGATTTTTTGTAGAGGATAGCCTAGATTAATTCAGTATATAATTTTACCGAAGCTTTGGTGTTTAAAGCTCTTTTCACCTTAAAAAGATTGACATTTAAACCTTTGATCAGGGAAGCTATAGAAACGATGTCCCTAAATGATAAAATATGTATACCGAAGAAGATCTGCAGAAGTATGAATCAATTATCCTGACATTGGGTCGAAGTCTTGTCCAGGTGCAGGCAGGGATCAATAATATTCACGAAATTTGGATATGCGTATAGTTATTTCTGGAGCAACAGGTTTTATCGGTAAGGAATTAGCCCGGGAACTGGTTACTGCCGGTTATGAAGTATTTGCCCTCTCTCGTAATCCCCGCACCGCTTTACCGTCGGAAAGATTTCAAATCATAGGATGGGATGCGAAGAGTGCAGGGGAGTGGAAAACTTATCTGGAAGGAGCTCTTGCGATCATCAACCTGGCTGGAGAGAATATATCCTCAGGCCGGTGGACTAAGAAGAGAAAACAAGAGATACTCCAAAGCAGGCTGGATGCGGGGAAAGCGCTAGTGGAAGCGACAAGACAAGCGAAAAGAAAGCCAAAGGTATTGATTCAAGCTTCGGCCATAGGATACTATGGCTCCCGGAGGGAGGAAGAAATCGATGAATCTTTCGGCCCCGGAGCCGGTTACCTCCCCCAAGTGGCTCAAAAATGGGAGCTTTCCACCAAGGATGTTGAATCGATGGGAGTAAGGCATGTAATCATCCGCACGGGTATCGTTTTGGGGAAAGAGGGCGGAGCGCTTCCGCAGTTGATGAAGCCATACCGTTTCTTTTTGGGTGGTCCGCCGGGGAGCGGGAAATCATGGTTCTCCTGGATTCATTTGGAGGACGAAGTGAAAGCGATCCGCTTCCTAATGGAAAACGAGTATTCAAATGGTGTGTTTAATCTAACCGCACCTGATCCGCTGCCGATGAAGGATTTCTGTCGTATATTAGGCAAAGTGATGCATCGGCCCTCTTGGATAGGAGCACCAGGTTTTGCCCTGCGTTTTTTCCTGGGAGAAATGGCTCAAGCTCTTCTTTTGTCGGGACAAAGGGTAATACCAAAAAGATTACTTGAAGCCGGATTTAGGTTTTCATATCCCGATACCGAATCTGCGGTACAACAAATTTTAAAAAAGGTATAGTCTCAATTATAAAATAAAGGTGTTGGATAAATTAAATCTGGTGATTATATTCTTCATGTTTTGGACTGGATGAATTCCGGGACGGAATACATCAAGACTTTCTTAAACAGCATAACCAGAAGGCGTTGATTTTGTAAAGATCTTAAGAAACCTAATCTAACCAAGGAGGTTTAAATGCTTGTTAAGTTGAGCAACGGGAAAGAGATTCCCATGGAAATGCATAAGGTAAGGATTGTTCAGAAATGCTTCCTGGTGCCGGCCGATCATAGGTTGAAAGCCATCGAGGAGGGCGGTTACAATACCTTCTCCCTCCGCACCAGAGATATCTTTATGGATTCGCTTACCGACAGCGGCACCAACGCCATGAGCGATAATCAGCTGGCCGCCATGATGGTCGCGGACGATGCCTACGCCGGCTCGGAGAGCTTCTATAAACTGGCTGATTCCATCAAGGATGTATTGGGATTTGAGTATGTGTTGCCCGTCCATCAGGGAAGAGCCGCGGAGCATCTTCTGGCCAAGGTGTTCGTAAAGCCCGGCGACGTTATCCCCATGAACTACCATTTCACCACCACCAAAGCTCATTTTGAGATGGCAGGTGGAACCGTACTGGAAATTTACCGGGATCTGGCTTTGCAGACCGAAAGCTCCGAACCGTTCAAGGGAAACATGGATTTGCAGAAGTTCAGAGATGTAATCAAGAAGTACGGAGCCAATAAGATATCTTTCGTTCGGATGGAGGCAACGGCTAACCTTCTGGGCGGGCAGCCTTTCTCTCTGGAGAATCTAAGAGAGGTAAAAAAGATCGCATCGGAGAACGGAATCTTCTTGGTGTATGATGGAAGTTTGATTTCGGAGCAGGCTTATTTCATCAAGCAAAGAGAAAAAGGATACGAAAACAAGAGCATTCAGGAGATCATGACCGAGATGATGAAATATGTGGATATCTTCTATCTTTCCGGCAGAAAAAGCACCATGGTAAGAGGCGGGTTCATCGCTACCAATAATAAGAAGTATTTCGAGATGATAAAGCCCTGGCTTCCGGTTTACGAAGGATTCTTGACCTACGGCGGTATGTCGACCAAGGAGATCGAGGCCATGGCAGTAGGTATCCGGGAGATGACCGATTTTAACGTTGCCGGCAGCTCCGCGGAGTTTGTAAAGTTCTTCTGCGAAAGATTGATCGAGTATAAAGTCCCGGTGGTCACGCCCCCCGGAGGTCTCGCTTGCCATCTGGATGCCATGAAATTCCTGCCCAACATGCCGCAATCTCAATATCCGGCGGGAGCATTAGCGGCTGCCGTTTACCTAGCATCCGGCGTGAGAACCATGGAACGCGGCACCATCTCCATGGACCGGGACAAGGACGGAAACGAAGTTTATTCCGATATCGAGCTGACCCGGATAGCGGTCCCCAGAAGGGTCTACACCATGTCCCAAATTTTATATACGGCCGACAGGATCAATTGGCTCCACCAGCATCGGGATTTAATAGGCGGTTTGAAATTCGTGGAAGAGCCGCCGGTTCTGCGATTCTTCTTCGGAAAACTGGAAGCGCTGAACAACTGGGGTGCCAAGCTGGTTGAAGCTTTCAAGAAAGATTTCGGACCGAATTGTTAAATTAGCTCTATCTCTCTTTTATCCCCCTCTCCATTAAATGGAGAGGGGGATGGGGAATAATGGAAAATTTCGAAGGGGCAACCCTCAGATTGTCGAAGAGTGGTCACCCTAAGGTTGTTACAAAGGAATATCGGAAGATGGTAATTTACCTTCCGGCTATAGTTTTAATATCCCGCTTTAAGCTGGAGAATTACCAAAGCATGGAAACATCGACATTCCCTAATGTCAATGCATCAAGAAATAAAGTGGCGATTATCCGATATTAATCATTATGGTGGTGCTCAAACGGGGTGACCTTACCTTGATATTTTGAGATAAGCAGTTAGGAGAATCTGTGTTTACTCACTTTCTTCGCGGTATTCATATTCTCATTGTCTTGCTATTTTTTCCAATCCTCGTTACTCCACAGGAATTACCTATCGATACAAAACAAGCTTATCAGTATTTTCGGGAAATGCAGAATATCAGCCTACAGGATAATGGCAAACTTTGGGGAATTTCGTTTTATGGACCGATGCTTTTTGCGGATCCAACCACGCGAACGATTGTTGCTAATCAAGCTGATCTTGAGGGAAATTTAACCAAACAAGGGGAGGTCTTCATAGGAAAGTTGCCGGTTGAGAAAAATATCGCAAACACCGCCATGGATTGGTCCGGAGTGAAGTGGACCATGATCATATGGCCGCTTCCCGAAGACCAGTATGATAGAGCACGCATAATGGCGCATGAGTCTTTCCATCGTTTTCAGGATAGTCTTGGACTTCCAGCAACCAACCCAGCTAACAGTCACCTTGATACTCGAGATGGGCGAATCTGGCTACAACTAGAATGGCGGGCGCTTAAAGAAGCATTAAGACATCAAGGCAAGGAACGTCGCCATGCCGTTGAGGACGCACTCCTGTTCCGAGCTTACCGGCACTCTCTATTTAAAACCGCCGAGAATGAGGAACGCCTATTGGAAATGTTCGAAGGCTTGGCGGAATACTCCGGTATTAAACTTAGCGGACGCTCCGAAGCGGTAATAGTCGATTATATCGCTACTCAGCTGGAGAAAAATGAGGGCAAGGAAAGCTATGTGCGTTCTTTTGCTTACGTATCCGGACCGGCATACGGAATATTATTAGATAAGGAAAAAGCAGACTGGCGAAAATATTTTAAATCCACGGATGACCTGGGTTTGCTTCTACAAGCATCTCTTTCCATCAAGTTTCCGGAAGCTCTAGAAGATGAAGCAACTAGAAGAACAAAGGATTACAATGGTAATGCGCTGATAGAGGCGGAAACCGAGCGCGAAAATGCTCATCAAAAACGCATCGCTGAGTACAAAGCAAGGTTGGTTGACGGTCCGGTATTGATTATTCCGCTTCAAAATGTGAATGTTCAGTTTAATCCGAACAATCTCCAGTCTCTCGGTGATCTGGGTACTGTTTACCCGACCATTAGAATCACGGATTTATGGGGAATTCTGACTGTCACCAATGGTGCTTTGATGAATTCCAGTTGGACCAGGATTTATGTTCCTGCTCCAAAGAATCCTGATGTCCGACTATTGGCAGGTGATGGTTGGACGCTGGAACTTAATGCAGGGTGGAAGTTGGAATCCGCAGAACGCAAAGGTGATTTTATTTTAACAAATCTGAAGTGATACCTTATACCTGTTCCCGCCAAGTAACCTGACCAAGTGCTAGATGGGCATGTACTGATAAAAACAACAGTCGTACCGAGGAGTTTACAGAACGCAAAGAGGACCACTTGTAATGCCCAGACTCATTAAGAAAAGATCAAATAAATCCGGTTTACCTCCGGGGACCCTGGTTCATATCGGGGAGAAGAAAACCGGGAAAGTACGGATCACCATCCTCGATTATGACGGATCGCAATTCGAGGAAAAGGAAGCCGAAACCATCCAGGAGTGTTTCCCTTTCAAAGACAAACCCACCACCACCTGGATAAACATCGAAGGACTGCACGAAATCGATATCATAGAAAATATCGGAAATCATTTTAACTTACATCCTCTCTTATTGGAAGACATAGTCAACACCGAGCAACGACCGAAAATGGAGGATTATGGTGAGCATATCTTTATCGTTTTGAAAATGCTTTCCCACGATGTGAAAGCCAACCGGATAAAATCTGAACAGGTCAGTTTAGTCTTGGGTACAAATTATATCATCTCGTTTCAAGAGGGAATCGAAGGGGATGTTTTTGAAACGGTTCGGGAAAGAATCCGAAACGGAAAAGGGCGCATCCGAAAAATGGGAGCGGATTATCTGGCTTACTCACTTATGGATGCGATTGTGGACCACTACTTCTTCATCTTGGAAAAGCTCGGAGAAAGGATAGAGGATATCGAAGATGAACTGGTGACAAATCCGTCTCAAGAAACCCTGCGAACTATCCATCACTTAAAAAGAGAGATGATATCTCTGCGCAAGTCGGTCTGGCCATTAAGGGAAGTTCTGGGTTGCCTGGAAAGAGGGGAATCCTCACTTATTCAGATAACCACCCGGGTATATTTAAGAGACGTGTACGACCACACCATTCAGATCATCGATACGATGGAAACTTATCGGGACACGCTTTCCGGGATACTGGATATTTACCTTTCCAGCATCAGCAACCGGATGAACGAGATCATGAAAGTATTGACCATAATCGCTACTATCTTTATCCCCTTGACCTTTATCGTCGGTATTTATGGAATGAATTTTGAGCACATGCCCGAGCTGAAGTGGCGGGTGGGTTATTTTATTGTTTGGGGCATCATGGCGATCGTAGCTTTGGGCATGCTTTTCTATTTCAGGAAAAGAAAGTGGTTGTAATATCAAGGTTCTGGTACGTCATCCTGCGCATAGTTAAGAATTTACTATTAGATGCTTCGCTTCACCGGAAAGTTTCCATCTGGACCCCAGCATGACAATAAACTGATAGCTTCTAGAGTACTTTTTGTTTAGGAATATATGGACATTCACAATCTAAATCACATTTTTAATCCTCAGCGGATTGCTTTGATTGGTGTTACCCCCAATCCCAAGAGCGTGGGAGGTAAAATCTTGAGCAACCTGGTGGGCGGCGGCTTTCGGGGAGTGGTCTATCCGGTGACCCCCACCAGCGAGGCGGTGCTGGGAATTCAATGCTATCCGGACGTGAAGAGTCTTCCCAAAACCCCCGATTTGGGGGTGATCTGTTCCCCTGCCCCGCAAGTTCCCCGATTAGTCCGGGAATGCGGTGAAGCCGGAATCCTAGGCCTTATCATCGCATCCGCTGGATTTAAAGAAATCGGTGAGGAAGGAAATATTCTAGAGGATCAGATTCGAACTGAGCTCCGCAAATTTGATGGTATGCGAATCATCGGTCCCAACTGTTTAGGCATTATCGTTCCTAGTCTAAACCTGAATGCTAGCTTTGCCACAGGAATGCCCAAGGATGGACATATCGCTTTTATCTCCCAGTCCGGTGCCCTTTGTACTTCTGTTCTGGACTGGGCGATGGAGGAAAAAATCGGTTTCTCCTGTGTGGTCTCCATTGGAAACACCATCGATGTTGATTTTGCAGATTTGATTGACTCTTTAGGAGAGGACGAGAGGACCAAATCCATCATCCTCTACATTGAATCGATCAGCCAGGCCCGTAAATTCATGACCGCTGCCCGGGCATTTGCCCGTAACAAACCGATTGTGGCTTACAAAGCCGGTCGGTTTCCGGAATCGGCGGAGGTGGCTGCCTCCCACACCGGAGCCATGGCCGCCGAGGATTCGGTCTATGATGCCGCTTTCCAGCGGGCCGGGATCGCCCGGGTGTTGGATATCGGCGAGATCTTCGATTGCGCCGATCTGATCGGCAGGAAAAAAATCCCTACCGGACCTCGCTTGGGTATCCTCACCAACGCCGGCGGCCCCGGTGTAATGGCTACAGATGCGCTCATCGCCTCCGACGGGATTCTGGCAAAACTGTCTGATGATACCATCAATCAGCTGAACGAAAACCTCCCCGCATTTTGGTCTCACAGAAACCCGGTGGATGTATTGGGGGATGCTCCGTCCAAACGCATCTCCAAAGCAGTCGAGATTTTACTGCACGATCCGGGAGTGGATGCAGCGCTGG
Source organism: uncultured candidate division Zixibacteria bacterium (assembly GCA_903908285.1). GTDB lineage: Bacteria > Zixibacteria > MSB-5A5 > MSB-5A5 > SM1-73 > CAIVRH01. The sequence continues at coordinate 42,105 of CAIVRH010000039.1, read as the reverse complement.
TTATTATCACTCCCCAAGCAATGACTAATCTCCCACATCGATAGCCAAAGCTATCGTCCAGCTGAACGAGACCACCTCCAAACCAATTCTGGCGACCTGGTTGGGGGGAGAGAGCATGCGGGAAGGAATTCGCATCTTGAATGAAGCCGGTATTCCATCTTATACCACGCCGGAACAGGCCGTTCGCGCCTTCATGACCTTAGTCACCTACTCGCGCAACTTGGAAATCCTCTTTCAAACCCCTAAGGATGTACCGGTTCAGTTTCCCTTGGACCGAAAAAAACTTCGCTTGCAGTTCGAACCGATCTTCAATAATCGGGAACCGATTCTTTCCGAAGGTGTCTCCAAGACTCTGCTGGAAGCCTATGGAATCCCCGTAACCAAACCGCAACCCGCCACTACTGTGGAGGAGGCAAAAAAAATTGCTCGACAAATCGGATACCCGGTGGTGCTAAAAATACTCTCTTCCGATATCACCCACAAAACCGATGTGGGAGGTGTTGCTTTGAATCTGTCAGATGAGAGCATGGTTCATTTCGCGTTTGAACGAATTATTAATAACACAAAAGTGAAACTGCCGAGTGCGAGAGTGGATGGAGTCACAGTCCAGCCGATGATCCGGGAAAAAGATGCCATAGAAATGATCCTGGGAACTAAAAAGGATCCGGTTTTTGGAACCGTGATCATGGTGGGATTGGGCGGAACTGCAGCCGAGCTGTTTGGTGACCGGGCATTGGGATTTCCTCCGTTGAACGAACGGCTGGCACATCGGATGCTGGAATCTTTGAAGGTTTGGCCATTGCTTAAAGGATACCGAAACCATCCCCCGGCAAACGTCGACCGTTTAGTCGAGATTTTGATCCGTCTCTCTTATCTGGTGGCAGATTACCCGGAAATAAAGGAGCTGGACGTAAATCCTCTGTTGGTCTCACCTGAAAATGTCATAGCCTTAGATGCACGGGTTATTTTGGACCAGGATGTAGTAGGAAAACAAATAAAACCTTATTCTCATTTGGCTCTAAGACCTTATCCTGAAGAATATGTCACATCCAAGAAATTGAAAGACGGAACCGAGTTAACGTTCAGACCGATAAAGCCCGAGGACGAGCCGATGTGGTATGATCTTCTTAGAAGTTGCTCCCGCGAATCTATTTACCAGCGTTTCCGTTATTTTTTTCATTGGGAATCGCATGAGGTGGCAACCCGCTATTGTTTTATCGATTACGACCGGGAGATCGCCATTGTAGCAGAGCTGGAGGAAGAGGGAAAACGCAGACCGTTGGGGGTAGGCAGATTAATTGCCGATCCGGATCATGAAACTGTGGAGTTTGCCATACTGATTGCGGACGACTGGCAGAATAAAGGGCTGGGAAGCGTGCTCACCAGCTATTGTTTCGAAATCGCGGAAAAATGGGGTCTGAAGAAGATCGTGGCTCAAACCACCCCCGATAATCCCCGGATGATCGCGGTTTTTAAAAGATACGGATTTGAGATCAAACTTGATTCGACCGGTACCGTGGTGGAAGTAGTCAAGACTTTGAGGTAAAACTCAAGCTTCCTTAGAACGAAACCCGTCTGTATTTTGGCTTCAGTACAAACCGATCCACTGTGGCTAAGAATGCCAAAGCCAAGCCGGCAACAATCACCAAACCGGCGTTGCCGTTTAGAATCAATAGAGCGTTTTTGACGGAGTCGGCAAACACCGAAATAAATTCGAACCGGGGTTGGATAGTTTCGTAAATCGTTACCCCCAGTGATTTCATATCTATGAATCGGATGATCGTTGCCACACCAATCACTGCTCCCAGAAAAGCTAATAACACGTAAAAGTAATTGAAGCGCGGTTTCGTCTGGGTTTCTATTCCGAGCCGGGAAATTACTGTTTTGGCAAAATCGTTGGACAGATCGAATCCTTCCTCTTTGGTCAGACCATCATACAAATATCGATATTGCTTCAAGGAATCCTGGCAAACCGGACACCGCTCCAGATGTTCTTCTATCATGGTCCGGTCCTGTGCCGGTAAATTCCCGTCTAAATATTCCTGAATTTCCTCGTCGTTTAAGTGTTTTAATGACATAAATCCTCCGGTTGATATTTCAATTTTAATCTGTCTTTGAGCAGCTTCCTGGCGCGGAAAAGATAACTTTTGACCGTCCCTTCGGGCAACCTCATAACCTCGGAAATCTGGGTATAGCTCATATCTTCCAAATGATACAACGTCAGAATCGTTCTGAATGTCGCCGGCATCCGATTGATTTCATTCTCCAGAAGAGCACCTACTTCTTTTTCCTCCGTGATTTCATCCGGACGCTTGTGTCTTTCCAGGAAATTCTCCAACGACTGCTCCGGAGAGTTGAGTTCTTCCAAAGGCACCAGCTTCCTCTTTTCCAGATGATTCAAACAGGCATTATAGGCAATCCTGGCAATCCAGGTGGAAAGCTTGGATTCGGAACGAAAATCACCAAGGTTTTGGTAAATCCTCATAAAGACGTCCTGGCAGATATCTTCCCGGTCCTCTTTTGTGGAAACCATTCTAAATACGATATGGCTGACCAGACGCTGATATTCCTCCACCAAAGCTCGAAAGGCAGTCTGGTCGCCGCTCAGAATTCTTTCTATCTGTAGTTTGCTGTCCGTCATTTTTATTCCTTACATTTAATATGACAGGAGAAAACCGATAATTGTTGCAAATTATTTGCCGGGGTGTTGCAACTTTTTTAAGGGTCAACTGTCTTATGTGATGAAAAGGTTCTGAACTAATTGTGTTCGATTTAGATTTGGACTTTGACCTTGAACCTTTTCCGCTTATGGCGGAGAACCTTAAACCTTGAACTTTGAACGCTTTTGTTTTCTTGAACTTTTGAACCTTTGAACTCTTGAACCTTTAACCTATAACCTATCACTTGTTAGAAAGGAGCAAGTCATGGACAAGATGTGGGAGATGCTGCCGCTGATCGTTATGTTCTTTATGGTGCCGATAATCATCAAACTACTGTCGGATAACAAGACCAGACGAAAGTTGATCGAAAAAGGACTGGTGGACGAAAAAGTCAAGTATCTCTTTATGGACAAGCCCAAAGAATACGTTAGCTCATCCTTGAAGTGGGGAATGGTCCTTATTGCCATTGGCTTAGCAGTATTTGTCGGGCAGATGGCGCCCAAAGATCTGGTAGAGGAGGTTACCATCGGCGCTATGTTCGTTTTTGGAGGGTTGGCGCTGGTCATTTATTATATTATCGCCAGCAGAAATATTAACAAACACGACGAAAATCGACCGGGAACACTGCCTCAGTAGAATAATTCCGGACATCATAAATTCAGGTAATCAATTCCTGTTTTCCCTTCGCGAACCCCTCTCCCCCTTGGGGAGAGGGTAGGGTGAGGGGATATTTTTGTTTAGGATAACGGAGTTAAATATTATATTATGAATCGCTATGAAAATTAGAACCATCACCACAGGAATAACACTGAAATCCTCAAGTGAATTTGGCTTGATAAAACCAGTGGTTGAATTTAACCGGAAGGCAAAGGAAATTTTTGAGTGCGAGGGCTATGAAGTCCAAACCGCCCGAATAACCACCAACTCCTGGGAAGAATACATACCGGGTTCGTCAAATCAAGAGATTCTGCGCGAAATTCAGAAAATCGAGCAGGCTTGTTTAAACCTCGATGTGGGCTTTTTCAATATCGGTTATGCAAGCACACCGGAAAAGATAGAAATCTCCTCCGACATCATTAAAAACACTTCCGTTATCTCCTGCTCCGGTAAAATCGGTGACGCTGCAAGCGGGATAAACTATGAGAATATCAAATCATCAGCGCGAGTGATAAAGCGCATCTCGGAGGAGACCGAAAATGGAATCGGCAATTTTCGATTCTGCGCCTGCTGCAACTGTAAACCCGGAATACCGTTTTTTCCTGCCGGCTATCACGCTGGAGAGACTTCATTCTCCATCGGATTGGAGTGCAGTGACCTGGCTATGAAAGCATTCTCAAAATCAAGCGATCTTAAGGAAGCAGAACATAATCTGAAGTCAATTTTTGAAACAGAATTGGGAAAGATTCAGGAAATTGCCATTCGGATTGCTCAGGAGGGGGAAATAAAGTTTGCAGGAATCGATGCTTCCTTGGCTCCTTCACTGGATAAGAACGAGAGTATTGCTTTTGCTTATGAAAAGCTCGGGCTGGGGAAATTCGGGCAACCGGGAACTCTGATAATCTCTGCTTTGATCACTCGGGTTTTAAAAGGTTTATCCGTTGCAAAATGCGGCTATTCCGGTCTCATGCTGCCAGTATGTGAGGATTTTGGTTTGGCGCAAAGATCCGACGAGCGAAAATATAATCTTACCAATCTTTTGCTCTATTCCGCAGTCTGCGGTTGCGGATTGGACACCATCCCTCTTCCCGGTGATATAGCTGTAGAGAAGATCGAAGCGATATTGCTGGATGTCGCAGCTCTGGCTATTTCACTCGACAAGCCTCTCTCCGCTCGATTGTTTCCGGTACCGGGAAAGAAAGCCGGTGACATGACCTCATTCAATTCACCCTATCTGGTGGATTGCAAAATACTGGAAATGGAATAAACCGTCCTTTCCATCACTTTTTTCTTTATCCGATATTTCTATATTATGGAATTAATTTCAACTAATGAATATTTTTAGTTCTCTTTAGGGTGATGATTCTATTCTGATAAAGGCAAATGTAAAAGGAGGTAAATATCATGAATCGGGAGAAAAAGAAAATAGACTGGTCGGAAGAGCGCTGGAAGGATATGCTCGTCTACCAGCGTAAATTCCTGTGGTTAGAGGATACCTTGGATAAGTTAGCGGTTTGGTTGGGTTTCAAACCAGGGATGACTGTTATAGATGCAGGTTGTGGATTGGGGAACCTGGGTTATACCTATTGGCCCTATTTTGGTGAAGGTGGCCGTTACATAGGTGTTGACATGTCTCCGGAGCTGATCCGGGATGCCACTCAAACAGCTATGGATTGGGCAAAAAATGGGGAAGCTTCCTTCATGGTGGGAGACGCATATAAGCTGCCTTTCCCTGACGATTATGCCGACTGCACCATGTGCCAGACCCTGCTGATGCATCTGGAAAAACCCGAACTCGCCTTGACCGAAATGCTCCGGGTAACCAAACCGGGAGGTCTGGTGGTGTGTGCTGAGCCGGATAACCTGTCCTCCATGTTGGAACATCATTATTCCTCTCTTCCTGAATTAGATTTGGAAGAAGAACTATTATGCCACAAAAGCGCTATAATAGGTAACCTGGGTCGTATCAAGCTGGGGCGTGGAGACAATAGCATTGGTCGTAAAATTCCCATGATGATGAGCCGGCTGGGACTTGTGGAAATCGACGCCCGATTGAATGATCGGGTCTCTCATATGGAGCCACCCTACGAAGGTCCGGTGCAACAACACCAACTGATGAGCGTGAAGAAGTATTGCTCTTTGGATGATGATAAGGAACATGAGTTCTTCTTGCAGAGAGAAAAGGAAGAGTTTTTAGCTGGCGGTGGTGATCCCGAAGATTTCGAGCGCTTAATAAAAATAGGTGACAGGATCAGACCAATTCATAAACAACAAATCGATCATGGCGAGTTTTTTGCATGCGGGGGCAGTCAATTTTACATAATCAAGGGAAGAAAGCGCTTGACATGACAGAACGTATGTCTTAATTCTTGTTTGTAATTTGCGAAACATTCTGGTGATGTTTGGGGTATTAGCAGGTTGAAGGAAATAGGCGGGAAGATAATTTACAGTTACCTATTGATATCGACTATACTTAAGTTGAGGTTATAGAAAGTAGATAAATCACACGTAAACATTCATTAATTCTTGATGAAAGGAGAAGTAATGAAAAAAGCATTCTTGGTCTTGCTGGTGTTGTGTCTGGCGGTAAGCTGCAGCTCATCCAGAAAAGTATACCGGATAGAGCCCGAAACCACCACCGATCTAAGCGGTAATTGGAACGACACCGATGCCCGGCTGGTGGCGGAGGAGATGATAAAGGACTGTCTCTCCCGGGTATGGCTGACCGATTTTGCTGTCAGCAAAGGCAAAAAGCCGGTGGTGACCGTGGGAACCATTCGCAACAATAGCGACGAACACATCGATGCTGAAACCTTCACCACCGATTTCGAGAGAGAATTGCTAAACTCCGGTCAGGTGAAGTTCGTAGCAAGTCGCGGACAAAAAGAGGAAGTTCGCGACGAGCGCTTCGATCAACAGGATTTTGCTTCTCCCGAAACCATGAAAAAGATCCGCAACGAAACCGGCGCCGACTTCATTCTTCTGGGAGCCATTAAATCGATAGTGGATGAGATCAAAGGCACCAAAGTGGTATATTACCAGACGGATTTGGAATTGGTTAATGTGGAAAGCACAGAAAAGGTTTGGATCGGCACCAAGAAAATCAAAAAAGAGATATCCAAGAGCAAATCCAAGTTTTAAGTTATACCTATATCAAAAAATGAGGTTATATCATTCCCGCCAGATTCTCCGATCTGGCGGGAACTGCTTTTTGTTTGGAATAATCAGGTAAACGAACAAAGAATAGAAATGGCAACAAAATTACCAGAAATGCCATCCAAGATCAGAACCATTCTTTCCATCGGCTGTCTTCTGACTCTCTTCATGTTTGCCGCTTGCGGCTCGGTGGCGACAAAGAAAGGATTTTATGATCCAATCATCGAAGATCTGCACCGGGATGATTTCAATTCCGCAGCCCAGAAGATCGAAACCGCCAAAGCGAAACATAAATTCGGCGAAAAAGACCGCTTTCTCTATTATATAGATGCAGGATTAGCCTATCATTACGCCTCCCGGTTCGACACCAGCAATCAAAAATTGACCCAGGCCGAAAATGCCTCAGATGAGCTTTTCACCAAAAGCATCTCCCGCGCGGCTCTCTCCCTTATGCTCAATGACAACGTCTTGGAATATGCCGGTGAGGATTACGAGGTTCTTTATACCAACCTGTTCAAAACGCTCAACTATATTGATAAGGATAATTTCGAGGATGCCTTTGTCGAGGTCAAACGGGCTAACGAGAAATTGAATCTTTTGGAACAGAAATATCGTGAAGCGTCACATATACTCAACGAGGGCTCGCTGGGGGATACCAACCGGGTGGAAATCAATTATGCCGCGGGAAAGGTCAGATTCAACAATGATGCTTTCGCCCGCTATCTCTCCATGCACGCCTATTCGGCTGATGGAAAGATGGACGACGCCCGGATTGATTACGACCTGCTTCGCCGGGCTTTCTCGGAACAGCCCTATATATATGATTTCGAAATACCTAAAGTAAAATACTCCTCCCCGGACAAAGCCATCGTGAGCATCGTGGGGATGGCTGGTCTCTCCCCGGTCAAAGAGGCATTGAACCTTCGTTTGAGAACCGACAAGGATTTAAACCTGGTGCAGATATTGTATACTGACCCCAAGGGGGAGAATCCTGAATACGGACAGTTGCCTATTCCGGTGAGTGAAGACTATTATTTCAAATTTTCTATTCCGCAGATTGTATCCCGCCCGTCTTACATCAGCCGAATAAGAGTTTATGCCGATTCCGTTCCCTTAGGAGAACTGCAGCTGTTGGAAGATGTGGGTTTAGTCGCCCGGGAGACATTCGAGGCAAAGAAAACGCTTATTTACCTTCGGACGGTTGCCCGTTGTATTTCCAAAGGTTTGGCAGCACATAAAGCCAAAAAGAAAGCGGACACCGGAGGTGTAGAAGGATGGCTGAAAAAAGCGGCCATAGATGCGATTACGGATATCTCCGAGAATGCCGATCTACGCTGTTCCCGTCTGCTCCCCGGTAAAATTTATGTGGGTGATTTTGAGGTCGAGCCGGGAACCTATAATTTTACTGTCGAATTTCTAGGTCAGGATGGGGCGGTTATCTCCACCACCGAGATTAAGGGTTATAAAGTTTTGAAGAGTGGGTTGAATCTGCTTGAAGCGTTCAGCTTAAATTAAAGGACCGCAGGTCTCATACTATGACTGACCGTCCGACTACAAAAGATTCCGTAGGTCGGGCACCCCTGCCCGACCGGTGTTGGTAATTAAAAAGAAAATTCCAGGGGCAGGATGAATTCATGCCCTTATGAACGAATCAATTTAAAAACCATAGCAGAGGGCATTTAGCTCTCCTGAATAATTTTATCAAGGATAAAGAATAAATCGAAGAAAGAGGTGGATTATGATAAGTCGAAATATGGAAAGAAGGGATTTCATAAAGTCCCTTTTGGCCAGCGCTTCTTTGGTCGCCCTCGACTGGAGCGTTTTCCCGATTGGCACCGGTGCCCAGACCGGAGAGAATCAATATGATGCGATAATCATCGGATCCGGATTGGCGGGGTTGAGCTGTGCCGCGGCTTTTGCCCGGCAGGGATTCAAACCGCTTGTGCTGGAAAAACATGACAAGCCGGGTGGATATGCCACCGCCTTTCAACGCCCCGGCGGTTTTGTCTTTGATGTTTCCCTGCACTCCACCGACGCGGGGGAAAGGAACGGAATACATAACCTGATTCCCGGATTCCCTGAGATCACTGATGTCGAGTTCGTACCGCACCCCAATTTATATCATGCGATTTATCCCGATTACGATTTCCGCGTCCCCCAAAAAGATCTCCCCGCTTATATCAACACATTGATCGGTTACTTCCCGGAAGAAAAAGAAGGAATTAACGGGTTGTTCGATGATATGAAGGGATTGGTTGCAGACATTGATAAACTATCCAGCGCTAAAGGTCAGGTCGATATGAGCCGGTTTCCGGTGGATTTCCCTTACCTGTTCAAAAACTACACCAGAACCTGGGGACAAATGGTGGATGATCGAATAAAGAATCCTAAGCTGAAAGCCATCATCTCTTCGCTTTGGGGGTATTATGGCCTCCCCCCATCCAAGCTGTCCAGCATATATTACGCCCTTCCCACCATCGGCTATCTGCAGGATGGCGGTTATTACGCCAAAGGAAGATCCCAGAAGATCAGCAACGCCTTTGCCGAATTTATCGAAAAAAACGGGGGCAAGGTGATGTTGAATACCAGGGTAGAGGAGATACTGGTAAAGGATCATGCCGCTTACGGGGTGAAAACTGCAGACGGAAAACAGTACACCGGAAAAGTAGTGGTCAGCAATGCCAATGCCCATGACACTTTTCACACCATGATGAAAGAGGACGATTCCCTCAAAGATTATCTGGCAAAGCTGGATAATTACAGCGTCAGCCTCTCGTGCTTTCAGATATTTCTTGGTTTGAAGAAAGACTTAATAAAAGAAGTGGGCATCACCGACAGCGAGATCTTTTACGAGCCCGGCTACGACCCTGAAACAGCTTATCAATCCGCTCTCAACGCCCGGGTGGAAGATGGCGGCTATGGCATGATGCTGTATGACAACGTCTACAAGGGTTATTCCCCCGAAGGGAAGAATACCATAAACATCCTAGTACTGCAGGGGTACGAACCCTGGAAGAAATTTGAAGCCGATTACTTCAAGGGGAACAAGACCGAATACCGAAAAGAGAAAGAACGGATGGCAGACATGTTGATCAATCAGGTCGAAAAAACTCTTCTTCCGGGACTTAAGAATGCGATTGAGGTCAAGGAAATCGGCACACCGTTGACCAACCTGCGTTACACCGGCAATTACCGGGGAGCGATATACGGATTTGATCAGACCCTGGACAATTCCGGCATGAACCGTTTAGCTCATTCAACTCCAATTGCCAATTTGTATCTGGCTGGAGCCTGGACTAAGCCCGGTCACGGTTATGGCGCGGTCATCCCCAGTGGCTTGCAATGCTTCGGTGAAATCATGCAGAAATGGTAGTCTCTTCACTTGTTACCTTGAGTGAAGCGAAGGGTCTCGTAGCGAAGCATCTAAATGTTCGGGGATGACTGTTAATTCGAGATTCTTCTCCCGCCTGCGGCGGGATCAGAATGACAGGCCTTGTGTCACCCTGAGCGCAGCGAAGGGTCTGTTTTGGCGGCGGACGACGGACTTGTCCTGAGCGAAGTCGAAGGACTGCGGTCGGCGGACATTAATTTGTTTTATATTTACCATGCCCGAAGAGAAAAGCTCAATTTTCAAAAACAGAAACTTCATTCTCCTCTGGGTAGGACAGACTATCTCCATAATCGGGGATAATCTTTATTACCTTGCCCTGATGTGGTGGGTTTTAGAGAAGACCGGCTCCACTGCTGCCATGGCGACTGTGGCTATCTGTTCTGCCATACCATCGGTCATCTTGGGACCAATCGCCGGTACTTATGCCGACCGGATCGACCGCAAAAAGCTCTTGATCTCGATGGATTTCGGGCGGGCGATTTTGATCGCTACACCGGCTGTTTTTTTATGGCTTGGCGCTTTGCAGGTCTGGCATATCTATATCCTTGCGGTTTTGCTATCCACCATGTCGACTTTTTTCAATCCCACCTTATCTGCTTTTATACCACAAATCGTAGAAACCGAAAACCTGACTCGGGCCAACTCATTGACCCAACTATCCTTTAGCATAAGCGGAATCTTAGGACCGTCTTTAGCCGGGGTTTTGGTGGCTTTTGTCGGCACCCCTTCGGTGATGCTTTTGGATGCAGTGAGCTTCTTTGTTTCCGGAACAGCAATCCTTTTGATCCTGGTGAAAAAAGCGGAAGTTGCAACAGCCGAAAAAAGGAAATTCCTTCACGAACTTAAGGAGGGGTTTGTTTATATCAAAAATACGCAGTTCGTTCTAAGCATGGTACTTCTGGCTTCCGTTTTGAACTTTTTTGCCGGACCTATAGGGATTTTCATGCCGGTGGTGGCAAAGAATGTTCTAAATGCCGGCTCCGAGGGATTTGGCTTTTTGGCATCCGCTGCTTCTGTAGGAGGGCTTTTGGGGAGTTTGTGTTTGGGTTTGCTGGGGGACATTAAGCATAAAGGACTGGTTATATTGGGTGGGATATTCCTCGGTGGTTGGGCTATAGCGTTTTTTGGAATTTCCACCCATTTATGGGCTTCTCTCTTTATACTAGGTCTGTTTGGATTCTTCATATCCTTGACCAATGTGGTATTGGCATCGGTGTTTCAATCACTGGTGCCAAACCAGCTTCAGGGGCGGGTCTTTGGCACCTTAAATACCATGTCTATGGGCTTAAGACCGATATCCCTGGCATTAGCCGGTGTGCTGTCGGATTTATTCAAGGTTCAGGTAGTGATATTTGTCAGCGGGGTATTGATCGCCCTTGGTGGAGTTTACGGATTTTTTATTAAGAGTGTGAGAAGGATCTAGCAAGCAAGGGCAACTCGAAACTTAACTCGACACGATACTGCCCCTGGTGTCATTCTGATCTCGCCGAAGGCAGGAGAAGAATCTTTGTAGGTCGGATATAGTCACATGACCTATCCGATATATCCAATTCGTCCGAAAGTCCTTAAGGACATTTCGGACCTACAAACTCGTCTGATTTCCTCAAAGTTGTTATTTCTGTATCGAGATAGCTTTGTGCGAGCAGAATGAAACGCATTCCAAGCACCCTGTGCATAACGAGCCAAATATCGGGGTAATAACCCAATCGTCCGCCGCTACGCCCGGTTTTCGTCCCTTTCTGGGATAGGTTCCAAAAACCTTTTCGGGGCAGCGATCCAAACACAACCGACAATCCAAGGGATTCCCGCAAGCCTGAGCATTTATATCTATCTTCATATTTTCCTCTCTATTGTAGGTCGGATATATCCCCCGTACGGGGGACTATCCGACTCATTCATTCTTTGTCCGAAAGTCCTGAAGGACATTTCGGACCTACGAACTCACCCCCTCGTTCCCCCTCTCTTTTTTAAGAGAGGGGGATGAAAGGGGGTGAGTTCTATTTTACCAGGGAAGATTCGCAAAATCATTTCGAGACTTAAGCGAAATAGCTCCGGTGGCGCAAGCTGACCGGCAAACACCGCAGCCATAACACTGCATCACATTGATGTTCGACTTCTGGTGGGTATTGGAGTATAAGATCGCCCCGAATTGACATTGCGAAATGCACTTCTTGCAGCCGGAGCATAAATCCCAGTCGACGGCTGCCACATACTCCGCGCGGAACATGGTCGGCAGCAGTTTCTCCTTCACCTGTATCCGGTAAGCCAGGCAATCCTGATCACAGTTGCATAAACCACCGATGTAGGGGGTTTTGAACGTCCAGACTGAATGCACCAGACCTTTCTCATCAAAAGAGCGCAGTATCTTTTTCGCTTCCTGTTTGTCCAATACCTCGAAGCTGTGGGCATAATCGGGATATTTTCCCAAAATTCCCGACGGGTCGATGCCCAGACCAAAGCAATACCGGGTCTGTCTGCCGGTTAAAAGACTGCGGCACACGCAGGGGATTCGCACGATGGAGCTTTGCATATCGATGATCTGTTCCACATCTTCGATGGGAACCACCTGCCCGAAGTGCGTCGCTTTTTCCTTCCGGTTGGACATTAATCTGATAAACCGGAGTACTAAGGATCTTTTTCTGACGGCATCCAGCTTTGCCAATGCTTTGGCATTACCCTCTTCGAAATTGGCCATGAAATGCTCCAAAAACTCCGCTCGTCCTTTTTGGGCATAAAGTTCCTGGGAATAGTTTTTCATCACCATGTACCACTTCTTCCCCTCTCCGTGCTCGGTACAGAACTCGCACATAATTTCCTCCCTTATCATTCTAAGTATCGCCGCAGGCGGGGCGAAGAATCTTAGTAGGTCGGATATGTCCCCCGTACGGGGGACTATCCGACATGACATTTAAACTCACCCCCTAATCCCCCTCTCTTTCAAAGAGAGGGGGACTCAAGGGGGTGAGTTCTCTATTAGAGAGGGAATAGCAATCTCCCTCTACCATGCAATTTCCATTCGCACTCTCGCTGCTTGGGTATCGGTTTTATCCACATCCCGGTAGAATTTAGATATAAACTCTGCCGAAACAAAGCAATTTTCGAAAAATCTCACCCTCTCCTGAACCTGGAAGCTGAAATATTCATCCGAAACACGGGAAAAATCCGGATCGTTATACTTAAGCCACAAGATGAAGTTTAAAGCCGGTAAAACCTGAGTGCTGATCTTGAAACGAAGGTCCCCATAGTTCTTGTTCTCTGTTCTCCGGTAATTCGATAAAAGATCCAAATCCAACTTGGGAACCGGCGAGAAAAACAGGTTCACACTTGTAATATCTTGATCAGAGGCCTCATCCCCGGTGTTCAAATCACTCCAATTATGGTATATAGCAAAAGACAGGTCTTTCGAAAATCCATATCCAATACCGATCTTCCATCTTATCTTAGCCGGAAGATACGATCTTTCCTTCCACTGGCTGCACAAAAAATAAAAATCGAGCCTGTCGGTAAGATTGTACCGGGAAGTAAAGAGAACTCCCCTCTCCCCTGCCTGCCTGGCTCTGTATTGATAATCTATCTTTTCCAGATAAATGCTCTCATAATCCGCATTGGATATACCCCCGCCAAACGGGTGAATGAAATCATCCTCGTATCTCCATCCGGTAAGATCGAAACTGTATTTTCTTCGGGAGGAATAAAGATCGAATGCCCCTCCGCTTTTTCGATTGGAAAGCAGGGCATATTCGCCGGACAGTCGAAGGGGCTTTGACCTTATCTTAAAATGCAGACTTTGGCAGTTGTCACTCAAGGTATTTCTGCTAACTATATTCTTAAGCTCCCCTTCCGAAAGACATAAACCAACCGTCGCATTATCGCTCAACCAGCTCAGATCGATCGCTCCTATTCGGTCCTCTATTTGTTCAAACTTGTTTTTGGAGTAGAATGTCAATATGGAAATTGATTTGATGCGGGATTCGGCTAATAGACCATTGTACCTGCCACGGGTGGGGTAAAGAAACGAATCCTGGTGATTCAAACCGGATTGAGTAGCATATCTCATAAGAGAATGATAGCCGATGTTCAATCCCAAACCGATTCTCTTGTCGAAATTTCCTAAAGTGATCTTGGCGTCGTAGTGCGGTAAAAGGATCATAACAAACCGTCTTCTCACCTCCAAATCACCCGAGGTCAACCACGAGCCCGACATATCTGCACTGTGATCGGTTTCGATATGCGCAATTAAGTTTTTTCTATCGGTTATCTCGCACAAAAAAGAGTTCTCTAATCCCTCTTCATCCTGAAATCTCTGATATACTCTCCAAGCCACTTTCCCGGACACAGCCCGGCCCGAGGTCTGGTGTTCGGTATCCAAAAAAGAATCCACTCTCAGGTCCAAATCGACATTCTGACTCTGCGTTTCTATTTTATGGATATCGATACTGCTTATATCCGGAACAAAATAGAGTTTATCCCTCTCCTCGGAGCTTGGCGCTACTTTGTTTCGGATCATGTCGAGCAGCTCGAGATATTGGTCGAAGGTTAAAGCTCCCGATTCCAATCCTTCCTGCAGGTCCTCCTCGGTTTCATAAATCTCGGAGGAAATCAACTGGGCATCGGAGTGGGAAAGGGAAATAGAAAATAATGAAATAAGCGTCGCTAAGAAAAAAGACTTCATAGCTCCCCTAAAAATTCTATTATGGAAATTTTGTTACAAAGTACGAGAAGAGGATTAAATCTTCCTATTCACCGAAATAAACACTTCATCCTCTTCACAGAGTGTTTTACCCTTAAGTTCGTGCTTTAACCGGTCGAGCCGGTCATACCAGTATTCTTTCCGGTTGCTCTTCTCCGCAAATTTACCGAACGCGGAAAAAAACTGACCGAAATCGACCGGCTGGTCGGATTTTATAACCTTGGTCTCGACATCCCATCCTCTTTGTTTGAAATATCCCAAAATGGTATTTAGCGGTATATGGGGGTAATGTGAAAAACCCACTTCTTTTTGAACTTCTAAGTAGAGCCTTTGCGCCCGCATGGTGTTTCTCTTCGCATCGCTCCTCGGATCATCGATCGGTTCTTCGATCAGCACGTACTTTGAGGAGAGCCGCATCATCTCGTCCAGCACTTTTTCCCATTCGAGAATGTGATGTAAACAGTCTCGTTCCAGCACCAAATCAAAGCCAGCATCGGGATATGCAATGTTTCTGGCATCCATGCATACATAGGTGATATTCGGTTTTTGATTTTCGTTCTTGCAGAGATCGATCAAAGCCGTCGAAGAATCGATGGCTGTGATTTCCCCGCAATGAGGCGACAGCTCAGCGGTAAAACTTCCACAGCCGCAGCCCACGTCCAGCACATGCTCCGGCTTGAGCAAAGCAATACTATCTAAAATCGTGTCTTTCTGTTCCATTATACAAAGATAGATGATTGGTTACGGTAGAACGTATCCGCTCCCGCATTTTTTCAGGCCGGGTATTTTCCCGAAATATAATCTTTAAGATAACGGTTTTCCACCTTGCACTCCCCCCGCTGCAGTTTCACCACGTCGCCGATGGAAATCAATCCTTCCAGCTTCCCCCCGGAGATTATGGGTATATGCCGGATCCGGTTCTGGGTCATGATATTCTCCACGTAGTCGATATCATCCTCCGGAGAAGCCACGATCAGATTCTTCGACATCGCCTCTTTGATCTTGGTTTGCTTTATCATTTCGTAGCGCTGGTGGCATTCCCTTAATATGTCCCTTTCGGTGATGATACCGCAGATCGCCCCCTTCTCATCCACTACCAACAGGGAACCAATGTTCTTCTCCATCAGCTGCTTTATCGCTTCGGCTATGGTTTTCTCCGCTCCTATGGTAGCCACGATCTTCCCTTTGTCCTTCAAAACGTCTCCTGCTTTCATGGTTTAGCCTCCGTCGACAGTTTAGGTGTTAGGTGATAGGTATTAGGTGATAGGTATTATTTTCAAGGTTAAAGGTCTCCTAACTCAAGACTCAGTACTCGATTCTCATGTCTTTGCTCTTAACCTAAATCTTCCACCTTCTCCTTAAAGTATATATTCTTCTCCTTCAACCCCTCCATGATAAGACGATAAATTTCGTGCTCCATACCCAGAAACTCCGGTGGACAGATACCGATGTGGCTGAATTTATTACGAGCCAGAAGCCGCGCAACGGTGGTGCAGGTATAACCGGTGGTACGAGCCATGGAAGATACCTTGGTCTTGGGGTCATAGCGATCTAAAAGGTCAAACTGGTAACGCTTTCGTTTTCCTTCCTTCTTTCCCTCGACCATTATCCGCATCACCGTAAACTCTTCTTCTCCCTCATTCAGTTTCCACTTGGAGAACAGAAGCTTGGAGGTCAAATCCAATGGTCGTACTTTGACTCCACTCACCGAAATCGACTCCTGGTTAAAGAAACCTGTCTCCCGGAGCATCCTCATCTTTTCCGAATGGCCGGGAAACCTCATGGTTTTTTCTTTCATGTTGGGAACCTTCATGGTAAACATCAATGATCTTAAACCATCGGTATTAAACGCTTCCAAAGTCCCCACTTCGGGAAAATCCAAAAGTTCCACTTCGGAGAGTGCGGATTTGGTAACGATTTTTCCGTTCTCGACCAGTCGGGATGGTCGGGTATACTCTTCCAACACATCCGCAGGAGAAAAAGGAGCTTTGTATTCATACGGCCAACTTCTCACCCGGGGGAGACCGCCCACATAACAGGCGAAGCTTTCTGTCTCATCTAAAACACTGGACATGTAACCCAATATCAAATTACTGCAACCGGGCGCCACGCCGCAATCGACCACCGCGGTGACCTTCTTTTCCTTTGCCAGTCGATCCAGCTCCAAAGCATCTTCAGGGAAAAAGGAAATATCCACGATATCTTTGCCGCATTCAATGACCGTTTTAAGCGCAGAAAATCCCATAAATCCGGGCAGGGAGCCGATCACCAGATCGGAATCCGAAACCAGCTTTGTCAACGTTAAATGGTCAGATAGGTCTGCTTTTATCCGCTTGACATTGGATTCATCCTTCAGCTTGTCCAGATTTACTTGATCCGCATCTACCACGGTGATTTCGAAATCACGGTCCGATGCTAAATCCTTGACCATTGCTCCGCCTACCAATCCTGCTCCCAATACTATTATTCTCATTCTCTATCCTCGATTAATATAACCTGGAAGTTTGTTTTCCGGTATTATCTAAAATTTACTAACTGTCAAGCTGCACACTTCATTGGCCATCTCTTCGATGGCTTTGCCGGTGATATCGATTATAGGCCATTCGGGATTTTTCCTGAATATCTCATGGCTATATTTCAACTCCTCTATTACGTACTCGGCATCGCCGTAATTAATATCCGCATGCACCAATCGCGCCAATCTTGTCTGCCGGAGGCTGACCAACAGGTCCGGATTGACGGTCAGACCGACAACCCTTTTTTGATCGATCTCAAAAAGCTCGGGCGGTGGATCAATACTTAAAATAAGGGGAATGTTCGCCACCAAAAGTCCTTTGGCATAAGCCAGATACATACACAAAGGCGTTTTTGACGTTCTGGAGACTCCGACTATCACCACCTCTGCTTTGCGCAGGTCATACAAACCCCGCCCGTCATCATGCTTTACCGCAAACCCGACTGCATCGATTCTCTGGAAATAATGGTGATTGAGTTCTCCTAAAAGTCCAGGCTTGGATTCCGGAGAGGAGGCAAGAAATGTAGTCAGCGTTGTAAGCAAAGGTCCCAGAAGATCAACTGTGGGAAGTTTGTACTCATTCGCCCGGGTGGCTATTTCGTTGCGCAGTTCCGGTGTGACCAAAGTATAAGCCACCAGTCCTTTTTTCTTGGCAGCCTGGCTTACCAGCTCTTTAATCTGTTCCCTGGTTCTGACATCCGGTATCCTCTCCACCACCACTTCTTTATCCCCAAATTGCACCAAGCTCGCCTGCAAAACCCTTTCCGCGGTGGAACCGGACCCATCCGATATGACCCAGATATATTTGGTTTTATGATTGGAAGATTTCATTATTTCAGGATCAAATTTATCACACTTAATTCAATATTTCTGTATTGTGACTTGTTCTCTGTGTGTTTTCAGCCAGCTAAATTTTCGAGCCTCTGATTGCTAACTATATTTTCTGGTAACCAAGTTCATCAAGCAATGAACTAGGATAGATCGTGATCGTTAACTCTGATTCCTGAAAAAGTATGAACAGAGCTTTTACGTTGTACGCTAACCCCAACTCAACTATTCTTGCTGTCACTTCTCTTTCTCTTTCTACTTTATTCTCTTCCGTAACTTCGTGAACAAGTTCGATGTGTTTTATTATACTTGATTCTCTAGAACCATATATGCAACCTATTATTCCAAGAGTTGATTGGTTTTCTCCCTCAATATTGAAGCGACTTAGAATTGGTGCACCACTATAACCAAAAAGTGCGGGAAAAGAAAGTTCATAAGTATTTGGATATTCAAGTGATTCCGGTATACTGGTGATGTAACCCCTCATTACCCTTCTACAAAAGGGTAACCGATCTTGCCCCTTCGGTTCGTGAAGATACCCATAAGTATCAACATCCGTACCCAACTGAACAAATGGTTCAGCGAACAGTGGCATCTCTAATTTAGTTTCTGGTCGTATACCCATGCACAGAGCTAAATCATAATCAGTCATAATTCTAATTATACTGAGGGGTATCCATTTTTTCCTTCCTATTTGAAAACATTGAAGTGACTCAAGTTCAGTAACCTGTCTCACAACATGAGCGCAGGTCACCAAGTGTCCTTCGTTCCCGACAAAAAAACCAGTTCCCAAAAATCGAAATTTGCTAGTATCGCTTTTAAGAACAGCTACTATTGGAACAACATAATATTCTAAGTACATTTTGCCTACAAATAGGTTAGTTAAGAATATTCGAAATTGAGTTAACTATTATCACTTTACAAACCAATACCTTCTTATCTCCTCTAAATCCTCTCCGTTTTTTATTGCTTTTTTTTGGATACTTTCACAATTTGGACAACCCGGATTATTTCGCCAAATGAATTTGTTACAATATATACACATTCCAAAATACCATTACATCTTTTCTTTCTCGCCTTGAATATCAATATTTAAATAATGAGTCACGCAAACTGTATCTTCCTCAGTTGCTGGTGGTACTTTTTTGGCTTGATCAAATAAGAACTGTATCTACAAAATGGGCAATCCTTATTTTTGATCTTTCTTTTAAACATAGATTCGTTTCTTCTCTCCCTTGTTCGTAACGGACAAGGTGACCATTACCAACAAGAGGTAAAATCTTTACCTTAATTTATACTTATCCAGTTTCCTGTATAATGTCCTTTCCCCGATCCCTAAAAGCTGTGCGGCTTTTTTCCTATTTCCTTTGGTAAAAACAATCGCCTTCTGAATTAAATCCTTTTCCATATCGTCCACGTTGAAATCGTCCGCTATCTCTGCTTCTTTTATCTGACCTGACCAGAATTGACCCGCGGACTCGACTCTGCCTTCTGGTCTTAGCTCTCTACGCCCCAATATCACCTCTTTCAGATTAAAAATCTCCGCTCTTAAAGCCAAAATCGCTTGAAGCAAAAGCTCGTGTTCCGCAGTTTCAACCGACTTGCCGGTGACCATGGGTAGTCTCCGGTTGCTCTCCGTCTCGGTGTCCAGATATTTTTTCACATCCGCAGCTTCGATATTCCGGTCCGGTGCCAAAGCCAGCATGCTTTCTAAGAAATTCCGCAGTTCCCTCACATTCCCTGGCCAGGAATACTTTGCGAAAAGCTCCATCGCATCATCGGTCACTCCGGTAATTTTCCTTTTGCTCTGCTCATTAAGTTTGTCGATAAAACTGTGGACCAGAATGGGAATATCTTTGGGCCTTTCCCTTAATGGAGGCATATCGATTTTAACCACTGCCAATCTGAAATAAAGATCGCTCCGGAAAGTCCACTCTCTTGTCTTTTGGTCCAGATTCTGATTAGTTGCGGCAATAACCCTCACATCCACTTTGATGTCCGAGCTTCCACCCACTCGCATGAAACTTCTTTCTTCCAAAACTCTTAAAAGTTTCACCTGGGTGGCGGGTTTAAATTCTGCGATTTCATCGAGGAATATGGTTCCCCCGCTGGCGGTTTCGAATAAACCCTGCCGGCGGTTTACCGCCCCGGTAAAGGCTCCCTTCTCATGTCCGAAAAGCTCGCTTTCCACCACCCCTTCGGCTAATGCACCCACGTTGGCAGCCACAAAAGGTTTATCCTTTCGCAGACTGTTGGCATGAATGGCGCGGGCGATAAGCTCCTTTCCCGTCCCGGATTCGCCGGTGATCAAAACCGTGATATTGGTGGGAGCCACCTGCAGCGCCGCTTCGGCGATCTGCTTCAACTGGCTCGATTTGCCCACCAATCCGCATGATTCCAAAAAACTTTTTTCCTTAAGTAATCGGCTTACTTTTAGATGCAGATCTTCCGGTTCAAGCGGAATTTCAAAGACATCATCCGCCCCGTTTTCCAAAATTTCATTTATTTGAAAAAGATCTTCAACCGGAAGCCCCACCAGAATGTCCGCTTCCGGACTTCTGCTGATTATCTTCCGGATGAGAGTCTGGTAAGAAAGATCCTCCATTCGGGAATCGGTAAGTATGACGTCAAATTTCTCTTCTCTTATTCTCTTCAAACCCTCCCGGCTGGTTAACGTCGTCTTAATCTGAGGAAGGATATCGGACAGGGCTTTGCCGATCCCCGGTTGAAGTTTGTCGTCAGAGCTGATGATAAGGATTTTAGCTGGTTGATTCATTGAATAATCGCGATTTTGATTCTTTTGGAGTGCTCTCCATTAGCTGGACAAATTTTATTAATTTATGCTAAAGCTTAACACTCCAATAAATATTTGTCAAAATAAAAAGTAAAACCCAAAATAACAACTGAAAACTTTTTTACTTTGGCCTTCTACTTCGCTTTTCTTTTTCCTTCTTCCTTTTTCCTTTTTCCTGGCAATAATTCTTTCCCGCCAGCATAAAATCTATCTCTTTTTGGTCTTTATCCACTCTTATCACCTGCACCTTAACCCGGTCGCCCAGTTTATAGATTTTCTTGGTTCTTCGACCTACCCATCTATGCCTTCTCTCATCGAAGATGTAGTAGTCATCATCCAGACTGGAAACCCGCACCAGTCCTTCTGCCATTAGACTATCCAACCTGACGAAAAATCCAAAGGGAACCACCCCGGAAATCAGACCTTCATATTCTTCGCCCAATTTATCCTGCATGAATTCGATCAGCTTGATCTTGATCGACTCCCTCTCCGCCTCATCCGCCATTCTTTCTCTTTCGGAAGTGATCTCGCCGATGCGGGGAAGCCGCCTAAGAAGCTGGTTTTGCCTTTGGAAGGTATATTTTCCTGCCTGCAATTCCTTTAACAGCCTGTGGACCAAAAGATCGGGATATCTTCGGATGGGCGAGGTGAAATGGGTATAGTGGGAAAAAGCCAAACCAAAGTGTCCCACATTTTCCGGCTGGTAAACTGCCCTTTTCAAAGCTCGAAGCAAAACCTCGTTGATCAATTTCTCCTCCGGCTTTCCTTCCACCGATTTCAAGAATCTTTGAATCTTCTTGGGAGGAATTTTATCGGAGACCGAAAACGAATAACCTAAAGTGGAGACGAAATCCGAAAACGCCTCTATTTTATCTTTATCCGGCTGCTCGTGCACTCGATATAAAAATGGAACCGAAAGCCGGCTCACATGCTCTGCGATGGTGCGGTTGGCCAGAAGCATAAATTCCTCTATCAAGCGATGGCTCTCCAACCTTTCCGTTTCCAATATATCCTGCACTTTGCCGTCTTTCCCCAACACCACATGCGCTTCCGGAAGATCGAAATCCAAACTACCCCGCTCCATCCGCCTTTCCAAAAGCTTCCGGCTTAAAGCCAGCATGTGCATCAGGTCATCCTGCAGACCTTGCAGGTTTTCCCGGGCATCACCCGTATCGAAAAACTTTTGAACCTCGTCATAATTCAGTTTCGCCCGGCTTTTTATCACGCTCTCTTTGATTTGATAATCCACCCTTTCTCCACCCGGATCGATTTCCATAATCACACTGTAAGTCAGCCGGGTAACCTGAGGCTTCAAGCTGCAAATATCGTTGGATAGCTTCTCCGGCAGCATGGGGATTACCCGGTCCACCAGATAGACCGAAGTCCCCCTCTTTAAAGCCTCCCGGTCCAAAGCCGAACTCTCCTGAACATAAAACGAGACATCTGCGATGTGCACCCCCAACCGGTAGTTACCATTGGGTAAGATCTCCAAAGAAACCGCATCATCATGGTCTTTGGCATCCACCGGATCGATGGTGAAACAGCTCTTCTGTCTAAAATCCAGCCTTCGCTCCCATTCCTTTTTCCCAGCTTTATCCGGTAAGCCAACCACCTCCTCTTCCACCTCTTCCGGAAAGCTCAAAGGAAGATCACGATCCTTGATCAGGGTCAGCATATCCATCCCCGGCTCATCCGGGTAACCCAACACTTCAGTTATTTTTCCTTGAGGACCTAAATGTACATCTGCCCAATCTTTAAGAAAAACCACCACCTTCTGTCCTTCGCGTGCTTTTCCGGAATCACCGGAAGCAATATAAATATCCTTAGGGTACCTGCGGTCATCCGGTTCCACATAGTCGGCTATTTTGGTCTGGTGAAAGGTCCCCACCAGATTCTGCTTGGCTCTTTGAAGGACTTTGGTTATGCTCCCCTCCCGGGCCGGTCCTTTCCTGCTTCGGTAAACCCTTACTACCACCTTATCGCCATGCAGAGCGTTTCCTGTGCTCTCCGCGCTAATGTAAACGTCCTCGGTTTTATCGTCGGGCACCACAAATCCGAAACCGCTTTTGGAGGCAACCAATCGCCCCACCACCAGGCTGGATTTATCCGGCGCTCCTATTTTCCCCCCTTTAATCTTAATCAACAACCCGTCCCGCATCATCGTCCGGACCAGTCTTCTGAACTGGCCATAGTCCTCTTCCCCGATACCCATCTTAAAAGCTAGTTCTCGCAGCTTCAGGGGGCGGTACGATTCGCGGTTGAGAAACTCCATGATTTGTTCTTGATCAATATTCACCATAATATTGTTATCGAAAAGTTCCGCATCGCTTTATTCTGTATGTCTCTCTCCCTAAAGAAAAGACGTAAATGCTCTGGCTCTCCTTCACCTCTTCGGGGGTAACTCCAACACAAATCGTTTCCACTCTATCTGCAGCTGTTCGATGCTTTGGTCATAGATTTCGAAAATCATCTCTGGTTGCTCATCGTAGCTTTCGCCGGCAGAAAAAAGTTCTTTAAATTTAGGCATTCCATGGATTTCTATTAAGTATTTGGCCAAGGAACAAAGAAGAGCCGCACTCTGGTTAACCCCATATGCCCAGGGATCATGCATCAAATCCAAAAGTGAGATGCTGTCGCAGACCTCAATCTCCTTTTTTGCCGTTTCGATCAATTGCTCTGAGGAAAGAAACGAAGCCCCTCCTAAGTAGTAAGCCAATCCTTCATCCAAGTATACCGGGGTAAGTTTTTTCCCGTTTTGAGGAAGAATCTGGTAAGAGATTATGTGTACTATCTCGTGCGGGGCG
The DNA here is from genome assembly GCA_903908285.1 of uncultured candidate division Zixibacteria bacterium. Classification (GTDB taxonomy): domain Bacteria; phylum Zixibacteria; class MSB-5A5; order MSB-5A5; family SM1-73; genus CAIVRH01. The sequence continues at coordinate 18,610 of CAIVRH010000039.1, read as the reverse complement.
AATTCTTGGGTGGAAGCCGCCAATCCATTCATCGGTTGACTGCGCGCTTGTGATGGCTCCAAGTCGAAAAGCCATCCCACCTCCCCAGCCGAATCACATTGGTAGTAATGGATTTTAAAGGGATATTCTACCTGCAGGTTACCAGTTACCTTCTCAAAAAACAGATCCATTTTTTTAAGTAATCCGCCAGTGGGCGGATCCTGCTTAGGCTTAAAGTGATAGATAAAATGCTTTGATTCCTTTTGAAGCCATCCGCGGGTGTGGATAAAAATCGGATTTGCCCCGACTACTCTTCCGTCTTCTTCTAAGAAGTATCTGGTATCCTTTTGTATGGGTCCGGCTTTCCCCTCCCGGTAAAACCACTCCACCTGTAGAACCACATAACCATCCTGCTCCTTTGCATCCGTAATTTTATAATACAGGTAAGCGGGATTCAAACCCTGGAAGGTCAGATAAACCCACTGCCAGTCGAAAGATTTGTATTGCTTTAATTCCTGCTTATTCCAGTATGTTTTCGCTTGGGTCGAAAATCCACGTTGTAATGCTTTTATATACTCTTCAAAAACAGCCTTAGCCCTATTCACATTCGAAGATGACCGGCAAACGAATATACCACAAATAACAAGAGTCAACAGTATGGATGCTATGCTTTTCATAAATTTAGGGTTAATTAGAATCGGCATAGGAGAATAATATCATGCTACCGTTATCTTGTCAAATAAAAAAGCCCCGCCAATGGCGGGGCTTTAGTTTTGATTACCAGAGCAGGGTAAGCCTTTAGATTCCCGAACCATCATGAGATGGGCAGGATCCTGATCGGGGTGATCGAGTTTTGTGGAAATTTGATCCTCTTTCCATCCTCCCTTCCATCTTCCCCCTCATCCCTCCCTTCATTCTACCCTCCTCCCTATCCTCCATCCTACCATTCATCCGCCCTTCTCTCATCTGCAGGAACTTCTTGAGTTGATCCGGGGTCATAACCGCTTTTATCGCCAGCTTTCTGTCGACCTGTTGCTTCAAAAGCTGTTTTTGGGTCTCCCCGATTTTGTCCACCAGCATAGAAATCTGCTGTTGATCCGGCTTATCCTGAGCCATCTGATGTCGCAGCTCCAGTCGGGAGGTTTTTAAATCCGCCCTCATTCCGATTGCCGCTTTTTGAAAATTGTATTGAATATCCTTTATGCTGTTGGTCTGCTCGTCCGTAAGATTGAGTCCTTCAGCCATCTTCATATCCTGGTGCCGGGGCGCTTTGGCATAAGTCCAGGACAAAAACAGAATTAAAACTCCTAAGACAGCTACACTTATCAGCAGGATTTTTTTCCTCATCGCTTTTCACCTCCTTCTAGAAATTCAGCGGTTAATTCTCCGCTATTGATTTTTCTTTATCTCTCAGATTCTTTCCATCCGGAATGCTTTCCTCTGATCTGCTCAATGGTCTCTCTCATTTTTCTTTCAAATTTCTCCTCGAATAGATACAGTTTCGCCTGCTGTTCCAAGGTTAATATGACCTTGGCTTTCTCGAAATATTTCTCTATCTCGGCATGAAATTGCTTTTGGTTATTATCCAGACCGGCTAAAATCTCCTTAAGCCTCATATCCTCATGTTTGGCTGGTAAAGTGGCTTCTAACTCCTGCAGCAGATCTCTCCGTTTGCCTTCCAGGCTTTTTTTAGCCTTCTGGAAATCCAAGAGAACCGGAAGAAACTGCGCCGATTGTTCCGAGGTAAGATCCAAGGCTTCCAGAAGCTTCCAGGTACGGATAGTTTCGATGTTTTCCCGGATTCTCTCCCTGGCTTCCCCCCGTTCCGGATCTTCACCCGGAGATGGGCGTTCTTGTGAGATAGCATTTCCTCCCGGGATCAGCACCAGAATTAAAAAAATCAGAATCAGTGTTTTGTTTAAACTTGCCATGGTAAAATGCTCCTTTCATCACTTCTCTTTGGTCTTGCCCTCCCCGCCGATATAAAGGGAACAGGGAGAGAAAATAGAAATAGCATAAGATTGAACAAATTCAAAAAAACTCCCGCTTCATAATATATTGGTAAGCTTAAGTTGGTTTATATTTTCTTCCAGTTTTTTTAATTCCTCAGAACTTAATTCGTCCAAAATGGAGCCGATCTCTTTCTGGCTCAAATAATCTTCCGCCAATAAAGTTCCGGTCAAGTCCAAATTCCGTTTCTCCTCCTCGGAAAGGATTACTCCGCCGGTTGAGGTTTGGGTGCTTTCTGCGGAAAGGGCATCCGCCAGTTGATCCGCAGACGAAGAGAGATTGGGATCGGCAACGGCTATTTCCACGTTCTGGTTAGATTTCATTTCCGCCAGCTTTCTCTGATCGGTGCGGAATAATTGAAAACTGATGATGGCCACCAGCAGGATAGACAAAAATCCCAGCGCCAACCGGGTTTGGGGAACCAATATTTTCCTGGGTTTCCTTTTCTCCTCGATCCGGGATCTTAACTCCGGAAGAAAATTTACCCAGAAGTTCTCTTCCGGTTGAGGAATACTGTCCTGGGTGAGAACATTGTGAATAAGCTCAATCTCTTTCAGTTTAAGTCTACAGCTTTCACACTCGGATAGATGTTGCCTTACCCCAGTTATATCCTCATCAGGCAAGGAACCCTCGAAGTAATCATTTAAGAGAAAATGAATCTCTTTGCATTTCATAAACTATTTTAACCTTTCCCGGTACTGAACCAAAAGTTTCTGCAGTTTCTGGATCGCCTGAAAGTAATTGGCTTTAGAGGCCCCCTCGGTTATCTCCATGACCTCGGCAATCTCTTGATGGGACATCTCCTGATAATACTTAAGGACAAAAGCGGTTCTTTGCCTGGTGGGGAGACTCCGGATGGCGCGGTCGATGGCTAACTTTAACTCCCCTCTCTCCATACTTTCTGCTGCTGAACCCGAAGTGGCTGTCCTTTCTTCTATATCGAAAATAGAAAGAAAAGAGCGGAACTTCTCTCTTTTCAAAAAATTCAAGCTTAAATTTACCGCTATCTTGGCTATCCACACGTAAAAACTCGATCTTTCTTCGAAATCCTTTAAACTCTTATATGCCCTCACGAACACCTCCAGGGAGAGATCGGCTGCATCCTCCCGGTTTCGGGTCATCCGGTAAATCAAATTATAAATCCTTTTCTGGTGGCGAAGAACCAGCTGATTGAAAGCTTTCTCTTCTCCTTCTTTGAACCGTCTAACCAGCTGGAAATCGTCCTGGTCGATCATTTTCTTCTTTCACTTTAAAAGACTCAAATTCACGGCATAAGGTTTAATGCTATTACGAAAAACCTCGAAATTCGATACGCCCAAGCAAATGTTCTAAAGAGTCACTCAACTATCCAGCCTGAAAATACCCCCCATAGCTTCAGAGCTTGCGTGTCTGGAAACCTGAAAAAGAATGACGGTAAAAAGCCAGCTTCCCTCGTTTTGGGGACGCTGGCTCGAATTCCTCGTAATCGGTGTGGTTGTTCCGACCGTATCGTGCGTATTCTCTCTTAATCTCTTCTGCTCTTGATCAGGACCTTGGAAAATTCAGCCATATTTTCCAGGACTTTACCGGTTCCCCTAACCACGCATGTCAACGGGTCATCAGCTATATTGATCGGGAGATTGGTCTCCTCCCTTAATCTCTTGTCTAATCCTTTTATCAAAGCTCCCCCGCCGGTTACCACAATACCTTTATCCAGGATGTCGGCTGAAAGCTCCGGTGGGGTTTGCTCCAAGGCCTGTCTTACCGCCTCGATGATGCGATCTAAGGGTTCACTCAACGCTTCCCTTACTTGTGCCGAGCTTATCTTCATGGTCTTGGGAATGCCTGCCACCAAGTCTCTTCCTTTTATCTCCATGCTCTCTTCCTCTTCGGGCGGAAAAGCCGAGCCGATCTTAATCTTCACCTCTTCTGCCGTTCTTTCCCCGATCAGGAGATTATAATTCTTTTTCAGATAAACCATCAGCGCCTCATCCATCTCATCCCCGCCGATACGGATGGAGATGTTGTTCACGATCCCGTCCAAGGCGATGACCGCGATCTCGGAGGTTCCTCCGCCGATATCGATGACCATGCTTCCCGAAGGAAGATGCACCGCCAATCCCACCCCGATGGCAGCGGCCATGGGTTCCTGGATCAAAAACACCTCTCGGGCTCCGGCATTTTCTGCCGAATCGCGCACCGCTCTTTTCTCCACTTCGGTAATTCCCGAGGGGACCGAAACCACAATGCGCGGCTTCATCAGATATCTGTGTTTAACCACCCTTCGAATGAAAGCCGAAAGAAGCTTCTCGGTTATCTCGAAATCCGCAATCACTCCGTCTTTTAACGGTCTTATTGCCCTTATCTCACCCGGGGTTCTCCCCACCATCTCCTTGGCCTCGCTCCCTACCGCCAATACCCTTTTGGATGAAACCTCCACTGCCACCACCGAAGGTTCGTTCAACACGATCCCCTGACCTCTAAGGAATACCAGCGTATTGGCGGTTCCCAGATCTATGCCGATGTCATTGGAGATGAAATTAAAAAATCCCATCGTGCCTCCAAATAATGTGCCAAATATACTATTTTATACTAAAAAAGCAAATAATCCTTAAAAACATCAATTTCTTTCACGGTAACTCATTACTACATATAAAGAGTGCTCTGCTTATTGCTCTTAACTCTTTGCTCTTTACTCTATACTCTTAACTCTAAACTTTATTATTCATTTTGCATTTTGTATTCTGCAATTTGAATTCAATTTAAATCTTTATCCTCCTCTTCATCTCCCAGATAGATGTATCTGTTTATCAGATGAACCCAATCACTCCATCTTTTCCCTTTGATCTTCTGGGTTTTGATGATATGGGCAAAGGCATCCACCTTGGCATCCATCTCATCCGCATAATGCAGGACGATAGCTTCGATAGTCATAGGAACCACCGGGGAGGCGAATTCCAGTTCCCCATGATGGGAGATGATCAGATGCTTAAGCTGGAGTGCCAAATCCGGGGGAAAATCTTCTATCATACCGAGTTTTTGGTCGATCAGCTCGACCCCGGAAACAATATGACCTATCAGCCTCCCTTCGTCCGTGTAATCGAAAAATCCCTTGCTGGAATATGCTCTTATTTTCCCCAGATCATGTGCCAATGCTCCGGTGATGAGCAGATCCCGGTTGATCAAACCGTATAAACCGGCGGCTTTTTCGCAAATATCAGCCACTTTCAAGGTATGCTCCAAAAGCCCCCCCACGTAAGCGTGGTGCCACAGCTTGCCACCGGGAGCGACTTTAAGCCCCGGGGTAATGGATGGATCATCCAGAATGAGTTGTAAGATTTTCCTCAAATGGATATTTTCGATGGTGGCAGTGATCTCCTTAAATTCACAGATGAGGGATTCCAAATCCTTTTCGGACGCAGGGAGAAAATCAGCCGGATCAGCTTCCCCCTCCGAGGCTTTCTTTAATCTCTCCACCTTGATCTGAAGCTCCCCCTTATAGCTGGACACCCAGCCTTTGACTTTGACTATCTCGCCGGCTTCCGCCTGGTTATAAATCTCCTCCGGGTTATCCCAAACCACTCCGTCCACCCTTCCGGTTTTATCCCCCAGTTCCAGCTTCAGGAATTTCTGCCCCTCAAAAGTCTCTTTAAATTCCTTTTTGCGGAGCACGAAGAATTCGGTGATCTCGCTGCCAACCTTGAGATTCTTTACGAATAGAGTTTTCATCTTATCTTGGTTCCGGTGAACTCTTTTCAAACTTGTCCTAAATAAAAGAGTTATTAATATAGAGTATTCCGTCGATCAAAGTCAAGGATAAAAATCCTTGTGAAGAAGGAGGATCGAACTTATATTTATCGTTTGAGAAAAATCAAGTGGTTCAAACCGAGTCGGAACACCCTGGTTTATCGTTGACAAAACCTGAATTTACGGAAGGGATTCAAATCCGAAGATTCACCAGAATCGCAAATCTGTGCTTTTATGACCGGATCAAGACTCAGATGGTGGGTTTGTTTTCGAACCAAGATCACCGAAATTCGAGTTTCGATGCATGCTTCACTACCAATAAACGAGCTTCTAATGCTTTATAAAATATGAAGATTCTATACCGTTATATCTTCCGGGAGCATATCGGGCCTTTCTTCTTCGGGCTGGCGGTGATCATGTTCGTTTTGGTGATGGATTTCATCCTGGAGGTTTTGAACTTGATCATTGGCAAGGGCTTGAATGCTTTCGTAATCCTGCAGGTTTTTGTACTTAACCTGGCTTGGATGCTGGCTCTGGCCGTACCCATGGCGGTATTGATCTCCACTTTGATGGCATTCGGCAGATTGTCGCAGGATAATGAGATTACCGCGCTTCGGTCCAGCGGGGTAAGTCTCTACCGGCTGATTCTGCCTCCTTTGGTCGCCTCGATCCTGTTGGCTGCGGGTATGGCATATTTCAACGATTGGGTTTTACCCGAGCTTAATCACCGGGCCCGGGTGTTGATGACGGACATTCACCAAAAACGCCCCACCTGGAATCTGAAGGAGAACGTTTTTATCGATGAAATCCCCGGTTACCATATCCTGATAAAGAAGATCGATCCGCATTCGTCGGATATTCAAGGGGTGACCATATACGATGTGGAAAACCGGCGCTTCCCTCGAACCATCATAGCGGAGAAAGGGAATGTGGAATTTACCCCCGATGGAAACACTTTGATCTTTCAGCTTTTCAATGGGGAAATCCACGAGATGGACGAAGAAGCGCCTCAAAGGTACCGTAAAGTGAGTTTCGACAAGCAGATCATCTACATTCATGACATCGGGAGTAAATTGGTTCGTTCCCAGTCCGATTACCGCACCGACCGGGAAAAGAACTCCCGCCAGGTGATAGAGGAGGTAGGAAAAATCGACACCAGCGTGATCACTTCGGAGGAACAAATCCGCAAAATCACTAAGTCAAACTGGGATAAGATAAATCGACCGGCATATTCCGGAAATGCTCCGCCGGTCGAGCCCAAGAAAGCTATGGAGAACCTGATAAAAGAGAATCAAAACATCCTCAATCAGATCTCCGGTGAAGAGCAAAACATTAAAAACCAAAGAAGGTACGCCAACAGTCTATTGGTGGAGGTACACAAAAAATACGCTCTGGCGGTTGCCTGCGTGGTGTTTATCCTGGTGGGAGCGCCCCTGGGCATCATGGCCAAAAAGGGCGGGGTGGCGGTGGGATTGGGTTTGAGCTTGGGATTCTTTGTCCTTTATTGGGCATTCTTGATCGGGGGTGAAGAACTGGCGGACCGGCAGTATATCTCCGCCTTCTGGGCTATGTGGTCTGCCAATATCCTGATCGGAGGGGCCGGTATTTACATATTGGTGAAATCCGCCAAGGAAACCAAGTTCCTTTCCTGGTATTGGATGGAGAAATTAATTCCCAAAAGGTACCGAAGGAATGTAAAAGAAATAACATGATAGGAGAGGGAAAGGTTAAGTAAAGGGTTCAAGGATTCTCCGCCGAAGGCGGATCCGCCTTTGGCGGAAAGGATTCGAGGGTTCAAGAGTTAGAGAGTAAAAAATTAAAGAGGGTGATAGTACGATTGCCCAAGGGTATAATCTGAGATGAGAATTCTAGACAAATATCTGATCAAACAATTCTTCTTTGTGATGTTGTTTAGCCTGATTGCTTTTTGGATTATTTTTCTGGTCGTGGATCTGGTGGAAAATCTGGACAAATTCATCGACCGGCACACCACTCTTCTTGTGATAATCAAATACTACCTTTATTACACCCCTTACATCGTGGTGTTGGCTTTACCTGTCGCCATGCTTCTCTCCTGCCTTTTCTCCCTGGGACAGTCCGCCAAACATAATGAGCTGACCGCCATGAAATCAGCCGGCATCAGCCTTTATCGGATACTGTTACCCCTGTTTATTTTTTCCTTCTGGATAAGCCTTCTCACCCTGGTGGTGGGAGAATCGATCATCCCTTTTACTTACCAGAAAATGATGGACGTCAAGACGGTCCAGATCGAAAAAGGAAAAAGGGATGCCGGCTTGATACTCCAGGATATATTCGTCCAAGGGAGCGGGGGTATAATATTTCATCTGGCAAGTTATGATACCAAGGCAAAAATGGGGGCCGACGTTTTGGTACAGAGATTTGCAAATAACCGGCTGAAAGAAGAAATCCAGGCTAAAAAAGTCGTATGGAAGGAAGCCGGTTGGCTTTTTGAAAATGGAGTGGAGATGGTTTTTTCCGATTCTGTTGCACAAATTAAAATCTCTTCGGACTCGGCTGCAACGGATACTATTTCAACCGCTGCCCGGCTGTCTGAAAAAGCGAACGTGGGAATGGAGAAATATCAGGCTTTCGACAAGTTATTACGGCTGGATTTAAAGATAACCCCCCAAACCCTGACTAAAAGACAAAAGAAACCCGACGAAATGGGATATTTTGAGCTGGCAGATTATGTAAAGGTAAAGAAAAGAAGCGGTCAGATAGTGGCAAAAGAAGCCACCGATCTTAATTTGAAAATAGCGTTTCCTCTGGTAAATTTCATCATCGTCCTTTTTGGCGCACCCATAGCTGCTAACCCCAAAAGATCGGGACTGGCCATCGGGTTTGCTATCAGTTTGTTCATTGCGTTCGTTTATTACACCCTTATCCGCATGGGGCAATCTTTCGGTTATTCCGAAAAACTCCCTCCTCTTTTGGCTGCCTGGATAGCCAATATTATTTTTGCTATCATAGGACTATTCCTTCTATTCAAAGCCAAAAAGTAACCTCTCTCGCAGGCAAACCATAATAGCCTGTTCGCCAAGACGTGAAGGGGGTGTTGAAAAACCCATTTCCACGGGATGTGTTTCGTAGGGACAGGGCTTGTTGAGCTTGCGAAATCCCGCTTTTGCGGGATCCCTGTCCTAACTCTAAAGAGGACAGCCACACTTAGTGCTGAGCGCACTCAGTGCGAAGCAAGGGCTGTCCCTACGACTATCCATATTTTCTAAAAGGTACAATAAAATACTTTTTCAACAGTACCGTGAAGTCTTGGCTTCACGATAAATACAGTTTTTGGGGTTGCAAAAGCTCACTTCTGCGATTTTCCTTTTTTTTTGCGAGAAACCTGAACACCACAATTAATCTGAATAAAAGTGTCTAATGGGTCGCCAGCCATTTTCGATCTTCATCCGGATTTATTCTCTTGCTTTTCTTCTCTCGAATTTTACATTGGGAATTAAGATTAGTGGAAAATGAACTATACAAGTGAATTTTAATATAATTAAAGGAGGCTGATATGGAATTCAGGGTTTATAAAGTGCCGATGCCGGAAGAAACCAATATGATCGTGGGGCAAACCCATTTTATCAAAACCACGGAAGATCTGTATGAAATATTAGTGGGTTCTGTGCCGGGGATCAAATTTGGGCTGGCTTTTTGTGAGGCTTCGGGACCATGCCTGGTAAGATCGGAGGGGAACGACCCGGAACTGAAAAAACTGGCGTCTCAGAGCGCTTTCGATATCGGCGCCGGTCATACCTTCATTATCTATATCAAAAACGCTTATCCCATTAATATTCTGAATACCATCAAAAATTGCCCTGAGGTTTGCAGCATCTTCTGTGCCACCGCCAATCCCACCCAATTGATCATTGCCGAGACCGAACAAGGACGGGGAATTGTGGGAGTAGTGGATGGCTTTATCCCCAAGCGGGTGGAAACCGAGGATGAGGTAAAGGAGAGAAAACAGTTTTTAAGGAAAATCGGGTACAAGCTATAGAATTGCCCTCGCTGAGTTGGACGATATAGCAAGAAAAGCGATTCATAGAGGTTGGCTGAACGACTTCTCCTCTGATAAGAAAATAATATTCATAGGCGCAGGAATTTATCCTGCGCCGACTCCCTTGGAATAATGAGTTTGAGGGTTCACTTCTGATGATCGAATATCAAAACGGAATCCACATAAATGGCACCCGGTTATGGCTGGATGCCAAAAGAAAGATGGATTTTTCTTTCATCTCCCACGCCCACACCGATCATGCAGTCAGACATAAGGAAATTTTATGCACCCAAGAGACTGCCAAATTCTATGAGCACCGCTATGGCCAAGTCAAGTTCCATATCTTGGAGTATAACCGTCCCGAAAAATTGGAAGGTTGGAAAATCAAACTTTTTCCCTCCGGTCATATTCTGGGGGGAGCGCAGATACTTCTTGAGAAAAATGGAGTGAGGATAGTCTATACCGGAGATTTCAAACTCCGGGGAAGCCTGACCGCAAAGAAAGCCGAGATCAAAAAGTGTGATGTCCTTATCCTCGAATCGACTTTCGGACTTCCCCGATATGTGTTTCCCCCGGCCCGGGAGGTGCACGCTCAAATGGTGGATTTCACCGAATCTACTCTGAAAAAAGGAGGAACTCCTGTCTTTCTTGCATACTCCTTGGGTAAGGCTCAGGAAGCGATGAAGATTCTATCCAACAAAGGATATAGACTCTCAGTTCACGCAACTATTTCGCCCATCGCTAAAATATATGAGGAGTTCGGGGTAGAATTCAAAAAATGGGAGTGCTATAAATCCGGGAATCCGGAAGATAAAGTGCTGATTGTTCCCCCTTGGTTTAAAGGTTCCCGAATGGTGGAGAAAATTCCTCGGAAAAGAATAGCTATGTTGACCGGGTGGGCAGTGGATCGGGGTGCTAAAAACCGCTTCGGGGTGGATGAGGTTATTCCTCTCTCCGATCATGCGGATTTCCCGGAATTGATGGAATATGTAAGAAAAGCACAGCCCCAAAAAGTCTTTACCGTGCATGGATTTCCCAAGTTTGTGGATTATTTGAGGGATGCAGGTTTTGATGCGGAGCCGTTCCAGGAGAACACCAAAGTTAAGACCCCTTTTAACAAGGAGTTACTGGTTAATTATGATTTATTCTCTTACTAATTTTGTTTTCATTCAAAGTTGTTGATTTTTTGGCTTTCTGCGTATAAATTCCATTGTGTTGGTGTGAGTTTTTAACATTTCAAACTCCAGAGGTAAAGATGGTTAATTTAGGATTTATCGGTTATGGATATTGGGGTCCCAACCTGGTGCGTAATTTCTACGCCACCAAAGATACCAAGGTGGTAAAGGTATGTGATCTGAGAAAAGAAAGACTCAACCTGGTGGAAACCAGCTATCCCTCGGTGAAGACCGCCACCGATTATAAGGATTTGATGAAAGATCCGCAGATAGACGCCATAGTGATCTCCACACCGGTTTCGACACATTTCCCGCTGGCAAAAGAAGCTTTCGAAAACGGCAAACATGTGATGCTGGAAAAACCGATGACCGCTACGGTGGAAGAATCGGAGAAGCTCATCGAACTGGCGGAAAAGAAGAAAAAAATCCTGATGGTGGACCACACTTTTCTTTACACCGGGGCTGTACGCAAGATGAAACAACTGGTGGAATCGGGCGAGCTGGGGGATCTTTACTATTTCGATTCGGTCCGGGTAAACTTGGGACTTTTCCAGCATGATGTGAACGTGATCTGGGATTTAGCTCCGCACGATTTCTCCATCATGGATTATCTATTGCAGAAGGAACCCCAGATGGTTTCAGCCACCGGGGTATCCCATTTCGGCGATCTGGAAAATATCGCTTACGTTACTGTTCAATATCCGAACAATCTCATCGCTCATATCCATGTCAACTGGCTGGCGCCGGTGAAACTCAGAACCACCCTGATCGGGGGAAGCAAGAAGATGATCGTGTATGACGACAACGAGCCGAGCGAAAAGATAAAAATCTACGACCGGGGGGTTACTTACGTGGAGAATGCTGAGGATGTCTATCAGATTTTAGTCCAGTATCGGACCGGCGACATGCTGGCTCCCAAACTCGATTCCGCAGAGGCATTGAAGCTGGTCAGTAAAGAATTCGTGGATTCCATCACCCAGAACAGAAAACCCTTGACCGACGGAGAAAAGGGTTTGAGGGTGGTAAGGCTCTTGGAATCTGCCAATCAATCTTTAAAACAGAAAGGAAAGGTCATCAACCTATGAGTCCCAAAGCCAAGCCGAAATTCAAAAAAGTAAAAATAACCGGGGATTGCAAGATATTCAAGAATGTGAAGATCGGGGAAGGATCGGTAATAGAAGGTCCCTGCATTCTGGGCAAGCCCCCCCGGGGAAAGAAAGACGGGGAATTGGAGTTGGTAATCGGCAAGAACGCGGTGATCCGTCCGTTCACTACCATCTACGCGGGAAACAAGATCGGGGACAGCTTCCAGACCGGGCAGGGAGCATCCATCCGCGAGGACAATATAATCGGTAACAACGTCAGCGTAGGGACCAATGCGGTATTGGAATTTGAAAATCGCATCGGAAATAACGTCAGAATCCACAGCCTGTGCTTTCTGGAGATGGTTACCATAGGAAATAACGTGTTTTTCGGACCCAATGTGGTCTTCACCGACGATCCTCACCCCATGCTTTGTCCCAAGTACAAGGAATGTAAAGGTGGCGTAACGGTGGCAGATTTGGTCAAGGTCGGTGCGCACTCCACTTTTTGTCCGGGAGTGAAAATCGGCCGGAATGCTTTAGTAGGTGCCGGATCGGTGGTAACCAAGGATGTTCCGGCGAATGCGGTGGTTGCAGGAAATCCAGCCAAAGTCATTAAGCAAATTGACGATCTGGTCTGTTATATCGGTGCCTACAAAAAACCGTATGACTGGCCGCCATACAAAGAATGAATGCTGCCTCAAGCTAAAGATAAATTATACTGGACGAACTAAAGAATACAACACCAGCGTCTGACCAAAATAAGGCGCTGGTGTTTTTTAGTTATACTTGTTCGATAATGCTAATATCTCTTCAAGACCTACTTAATATATCAACATACCCTGCTCATAACACATTACCGGATTTTTGTCTTCGGTAACTCCCCTTTCATTCTCCCTATGAGAATTTAACTCTCTCATAAATCCTAATAACTTCCTGCCTTCACTCAATAAGTACCGGAAAATATAAACAGTAATTTAATTATCTTATGGCAAAACGTCTCAACTCTCAATGGAAATGAAATATTGTTTTAAGTTACAATATTTCAATATGTTAACCTACTCATTAAAAGATAGAACAACTATATCAAGCCCCTCTTTGGATGATTAATTTGATATAAATATAGATAATTATAAAAAAAGTACTTGACATACTAAGATTGAATTCTATATTATCGATGATAAAACCTCATCGGGAGTTTAGAAAATTAGAAGAAAGGGGCTGTGGCGGGAAAGGATTCTACTGATAAGCCACGGGGATTAATAGCAGCAGTTGGGGATGTATGCTGGATTTTCCTTCCTTTTACCACACCGGATTAGCGTAATTGCCCGCATTTTTACAGATTAAAAACGTTTTAAACCTGCCCTCAATAAATTAGACAGTTTTAATCATGCTCTATCAGTCATAGGGGAAAGACTCATCTTTGAGCTTGATTTGCTGTCTGTTCAACTCTGCAGGAAACAAGGGCTATGGTATCTGTAAATTGGCAAGCATATCCCAGCGGAAAATGGATAGGGTTGTTTAGAAGACTGCGTTTAGGAAAACGTATACCATCGGTCGACAATTGTCTTGAGCCATTCCCGGGTATCAGAAGGGTTAGAGAATCCAGGGAATCCAATTACTACCATTCTTTTATAGTTTCCTGGGCTGAGAGTTTCATCTTTGCTAGCAGTTCTGCACTTCTGTTGTTACTCGCTAACTTCTTTCCTCATTACTGGTATTTGTCCTTCTTTGCTTTAGTTCCATTTCTCTTTCGAATTATCAAAGCCACACCGAATGAGTCCTTGAGGTTAGGATTTCTTTTTGGCATATCCTTCTTTGCTGTTTCGGTGACGGATTTACTTCCGATTTCTCCAATTCCTTCCCTCCTCAAACTGCTCTTAGGCACGGCTCTTTTTGCTGTCTTCGGTTGGACCGTCGGATGGGCGCGAAAACATTGGGGATTCTATCCTTCCATTGTTGCAATACTCTGGATTGGTTTAGAGCTGGGTGTGATGAAACTAGGAGTATCGGGTGGTTTATTCGAGCAAGTTGAAACCTCTAATCCATTATTACAGAATTTGATTACTCTTCTGGGTTTTCTAACAGTCTCGGTCATTATCGTTCTTTTGAATTCCTTATTAGTTTTAGTAATTGTCAAATCTTTGGAACTGACTAAACCCAAGGAGAAGTCTACTCAGGAAAAAGAAAATAGATGGCTGCTTTCCTTTACTCGTAATCTTTCTGCAAAGAAAGTTTATGTGGTACCCGAGGGACGCGCACCGCCGATTCAATAGTTCTATTGAGTAGATTCGTTGAGATTGCTTGTCATAACAAGTTTTCAACCATTATTACCTCTCATTAAATAGCAGGAGAGGATAGAAAAACGAGGAGAAAACGCAATGAAAAATAAAACTACTCTATTTCTATTGATATTAGCACTGTCAGCAACTGTTTTATCTTTTAACTATGGTCTGGTGTTTGCCCAACAACAACAAGGGGTCATGGGGAAAGCAGGGGCACCGGCGATAGAGTTCAGCAACTTACCAGACAAACAAGCGGAACAGGGTGCTGGTGGTTTTTGGGGTCTTGGTGGCTTAGATTCACTTCAGGTTGTTTATACAGAATCTAATGATGCGATTGGTCCTGCTTATCCTTCCAACAGCGCTTACGATTTCGGCACAAGTGGCGAGATTGACGCATTGGCCAATGGAGGTGACCTCTACCTTTATGAAACCATAAAAGACACCTCAACTTTGATTATCTCATTCCAAGGTGACCCAGGCGGTAATGCTGTTTGGTATGAAATTCCTACCGGTAGCACAGGTGTTAAATGGACACAGCTCAGTTTGGTAAATGAAGTCGCCGGTCACAGAATTGATGATCTGGATGCCTTGGAAGTATGGGGACCCTTAGGATCAGATGATGCAGACTTTTACTCTGAAAAAGGAGACCCTGCAAGCACTGGAGACACTGTTAGGGTTTCCGTCAAAAGCATGAGCGGCGGTAATTATATTTACCGGTGGCGAATATTCAGCGCATGTAGCACACTCGGCTACACGGGTTCTCCTTCGCTCATTGATCTCGATGGATTAATGGTATTAGAGAGTAAAGGCATTCTCGGTGATAAAATATGGAACTCCGGGGATAGGATCCTCTTCAGCATTAGGAATACTATTCCTGGTGGCGGCAACTGGGATGGTGGAGAAATCGTGGTCCTGCCATTCGGAGTGACGCCATCTTTCCTGCACCATGGTGGGCATGATTGGAATACGGCTTTTAATATAGGAACAGCATTCGGAGTCCCTACCGAGGAGGTCGATGCAATCGAAGCATTATCATACGACCCACCACACGACCCACCAATTCCAGCCCTCACTGAATGGGGTATAATCATCTTGGTAGTTTTGCTGACAGCAAGTACTGTATTTATCATGTTGAGAAAGAGAAAAGCAACCATGCCTGCATAAAGACAAGTTGGTAGTAGTAGAAAACATGCGGTTCACACCGACGGATGAAGCACTCAATCGGGATTAGATGAACTCCCCTGTGGGAGCGTTAGATTATGCGATTAAAAGGGATGATACTCTGTATGGGGCAGGGATTTAATCCCTGCCCCGACAGGATCTTATCTGGTTGTCGGAAAGGCAGAAAGATGAGATGAAGGGGTGCGTTCAGCTAACCACACAACCTAAGAAGTTGTGTTACAGAGAAGGGACACATATGAGATCATATCTATCTAAAGTCAAACGTACAGTCCCGAGAGTCTTTGCCAGCATTCTAATTCTCATCCTGGGACTTGTAGCCATGAGTTCTTCGCAGGCAAATACCGGTGGTGATAACTCTGTCTTGCCCTGGGTGAACAATTACACCTTAATCATCCTCAATACAAACTCAATTTCAGAATTGCGCCAAGCTGAGCAGTTCATTCGTTCCCAGGGAGGTTTATTGGGTGTGGACGTTCCCCCTCACGTAATAACCGGTTGGATTGCATCTGAAACTGCGGCGCAGCTGATAGGGAAGCATGGAATCATAGAAGCTATTCAAGAACCCGTGGATGAAACCGGGTTTGCATCACTTTCTGATGAAGAGAGATTCCTTATCAATTATTTCAATCGAGTTACTTCCGGCAGGCGCTCACAGGAGATTCTTCAAACTGAACCAGGCACAAGGGGCGGACTACTGCCAGACGCCTTGGAAAAAGGGGCGGTTTCCTTAGACGATGTCATCCGGAACTTGAAAAACAAAGGTCTTGACTTGCAGCTTCTTGGGATTCAAAAAGGTCAGGAAGGCAAGTTGCTGGGTACAAGTGACGCGATGGTTGGCACGGTTACAGTTAGAATCTTCTGGGTGGAAAGTAATGGAGCCATTGATCCCAATTACTACAGTTGGAATGCGGGAGATGTCGCAACCATCAGATCCGAGATCACCGATGGTCTGAATTGGTGGGCTGCCGAGGCCAGTTCGCGTATGATCACTCTCGGTTTTACCTTGATAGCTAATACTCTTCCAGCTGCTGAAGAAATGCAGCCATATGAGCCGGTACTCCACTCCTCCGGTGAAGATTACATGTGGATAAATGCCATTATGGCAAATATCGGATTTAGCGCCGGTGATAAACTTGCACGCACTACCGCCTATGATAATTATTTGAAAAACACCTATTCCAGTAACTGGGCATACTGTGCCTTTGTAGGGTACAATCCATCGCCTGCACCTTCTACGTTCACGGATGGTTATTCTGCATATGCTTATCTTCTTGGTCCTTATGCACAATTACTGTATAGAAATGATGGCTGGACTGTCAGCCAGTTTCATCTTGTGTTTCCACATGAGACGGGTCATATTTTCGGTGCCTGTGACGAGTATTATGTGGAAGGATATGGAGGCTGCACCGGCTGTGCCAGTTGTAACCCTCTGCGCCCAGATGCGCTCAACGGTAACTGTGAGCATAATTGTAATTCCGCTCCGGTAGCATGCATGATGAGAGCAAACAACCAACTATTGTGCAATTGGACACCAGTGCAGATCGGGTGGACTTCTTATAACACTTCCATTCAAGCACATTGTTACACCGAAGGTGCACCGGTGAGCGTGAGCATAACGATGGATGGATCACCAACAGGATACTATACCCCCCACACCTTCACCAGTTTGACCGGAAACCATACTTTTACGGTCCCAAATACCGACCCAAGCGGACATCCGTTCACCCAATGGAATACTGGTGCGACAAGCACAACTATCTCAGTTTCATCTGCTGGAACGCATACCGCATACTATCTAGGTTCTAGCCCAATCCTGACTCTATGGGGAGTCATCATCTTAGTCGCCTTGATAATTATCAGCGGGATCTTTATCATACGGAAAAGGAGAAGAGCAGCGGTGCCGGTATAATGGTAATGTCAATGGTATGAATCGTATGGTTCATATCAACAGATGGAGCGGATTAAACAGAAGTTACTCTGGGTTGGGGTAGGGTAGAATCCCTGCCCCAACCGGAGAAGAAGCGTAAAGCAAAGAAGAAAGTAGCATGTAGAGAAAAGGTGTAAGTAATCTTAAGAGAGGGATAAAATGGAAGCGTTTCGTTGGTTAGTCAGGATAATTTTTATAGTGGCGATTGTCCTTGTTTTGTCTGGGCAAAATCAAGCTTTTGCCCAGACAGAGGCTCCATTCCCGCCATTACTATTTCTTGAGATTTTTGCCGATAACACTATCCCATCCATCCCGTTCATCGATACCGTGTACCTTTTCGAGAGAATACATTACTTCGGTGCAGGATGTCCTACACAAATCGCTCCCGGTTGCACCATCGTAGTCAGATGGACAACAGGAATGATGGACACTTTCCATATCCTAGACGAACATACGGTTGATGTTGATTCAGTAAGAGATTGGGACATGAATCATTTCTGGAGCCCTAACGATGAACAAAAACTCCGCTTTAGAAGTAGACCAGATTCCTCCGCCGCATTCTTGTATATTGTGTTGCGTAGGGGGCAGATTATAAAGCCTTCACAAGATTCCTGTAAGACGATTATTCTAAAGTTTCGAAGATACTGTCCGGTATGCCCGTCCATGACTGAATGGGGGCTTTTGATCTTGGAATCTTTATTGATCGGAAGCGCTATATTTATCTTGCTGAAGAGACGAATAACCACGGCGTCGGAGGAAAGATGATCTAAGAATTATATGATCTATATGGTTTATACTAACAGTTAGAGTATATTCAACGGTTGTAGTCCTGGGTTGGGGTAAGGGTTGAACCCTCACTCTAGCTGGAAATGCTTTCGGAGTGTAAGAATTTATACTAAAAATCCCCCTTGCAGGGCATTTACTGTTTTTGGAATTTAGATGTCGTAATACCGGTTTGATGAATACTTTTTGATAGCTGTATCTCGTATCGATATCCCTTAATTCAGATAACATCAACTAAATCACCCCCCTTCTCCTACAAGGGGTACTACTATCCCATTAACTTGCAATGAATTACATTATAAATGGGTTAATGGAAGTTTCGTGTTGGTAAAAATGTGGTAATCGGTTGAGTAATATGGCATAATGGAGGAAAAACTGGAAACGTTTTCAGATTGGAGTCAGATTATGGCAAAAAAAGCGATGTCCAGGTGATCCAAGTCATC
>CAIVRH010000038.1 GCA_903908285.1 uncultured candidate division Zixibacteria bacterium | reverse complement strand
CTCTCCGCATCGCGGAGAGGGGGGTAGGGGGTGAGGTTTCTAACCGTGCGTAGCAGAGGCTTCATGCCTCTGTTATGTAATGTATCGCTAATGTAGGTCGAATATGCCTGCCAGCCATGGGTCTTTAGACCTATTCGACGAGATCATTTTTGTCCGAAAGTCCTGACGGACATTTCGGACCTATAGCCCTTTTTTGTAGGTCGAACATGCCTGCCAGCCATGGGTCTTTAGACCTTTGGAACTCACCCCCTAATTCCCCTTAAGGGTGAATCCCTTTCCTTCGACCCTGAGGTCTCAGGACCGAAGGGCAGGATGAACCCCTCTCTTTCTAAGAGAGGGGGATCAAAGGGGGTGAGTTCTCTATCGGGTCAGAAGCGAATTCAACTCCGGCTCGGACAAGTCGGTTTTACCCTCATCTCCGATCTGGATGGCTTTTCCATTCAGCAGGAATATGACCTGGTCTCCCAGAGCATAGTATTTTCCCACCTCCGGAGCTTTATCCAACAGCTTGAAATACGCTTCGCTGAATCTTTGTATCTTTACCGGCTCGATTTTACCTTCGTATTCCGTATCCACCCACAACCCGTTTTTATTGAAGAAAGCCCGGTTTCCGGTCTGCACCACACCGGTCATTCTCCGTTCTTTCCCCTCGGAATCCATATAACTCTGCGGAGCGATTGAAGCGCCGGAATATGCCTTAAGAGCTCTCGACTGATTCACCGCTCCGGCTCCCACCTCCTCTTTCATTTTATCTTTCATCACGAATCCCACTTGTGGCGCCAGTACCTCCGCTGTCTGCCTGTAATCCGCATCGACTAAAAATGAGGTATATTCGGTAATGATGCCGTACCTCTTGGATAACCTCACAATCTCTTCTACCAATTCTTTATTTTCGCCATGCAGACGTATCTCATCCACTAAATATCCGATTCTGCGGGTAGCCCAGAGCCGGGGGATGAAGTCATATCTATCGTCGGATGAAAAATTTGCCTGATAGTTGGATGTACGCGGCGTATCACCGGTAAAACCTGTCAGTTTCACCTGCACCGGACCACCGTTTTTGTACTTTCCTACCACCATAATCTGCGATCCCTTGAAAATGTCGGGAAGTTCCTTGGGATAGATGTCATAAGCTTCGACAGCGCCGAAGTAGAGATTAATGTTGGTCAGGATGGGATGAGAGATCTTACCGTACAGATTTCCCACCTTCACCTCGATATCCTCGGAGGGCCGCACATAATCCGAAGCGCCGTGATTGTCCTCAGCTAGCCGGTCCAACAGCCGGGTGTTTACATCGTTGCCTGCACCAAAGACAAAAAGACGGGTTTTGTTTTGGTTGGTTTGCTTCACATTCCGGATGATGTTAGATATATCCGTCTCCCCCACCGTCGGCAGTCCGTCGGTCAAAAAGATGATCTGGGTCGACCCTTCCTGTCCCCCTGACTGTTTCAAACCGGTGAGGAGGGCATTGTTGATATCGGTTCCCCCTTCCGCTTCGCACTTGTCCACAAATGATAGAGCCTCGCGGATATTCTCGGCATTTGCCCGCACTAAGCCGGTTTTGAAACTGTTGATCTGATCGTCGTAGTCGATGATATTGAAACGATCCTGTTGGCTCAAACTATTCAGACAAAATTTCAAAGCCTCTTTGGTCTGTTTTATCTTATTTCCCGCCATACTGCCGGAGGAGTCGAGTATGAAGATCAGATTCTTGCTCAAGGTCCGGTCTGCGGGAACTTCCACCTGCGGGGAGACGAGTGCCATAAAATAACCCTGGTGATCTTCATCCTCGAAGGGGAGGAGATTGAATCCGATATCTTCTGCAGCACATGTGTAGTAAAGTAAAAAATCCTTATCCGGGCGGGTATTCTCCTCCACGTAAGTGACCGTGGCATGATGATCGTTTTCCTTCTCGATATGAATGTCATGCGAGGGGGAGTAGATGCTTTTTATGGGCTGGTTGGAATTGATCACCACGGTTAGCTTTACGCTCTGGAGCGGATCGTGGGAGAATTTCTCGGTGTTCAAAGTATACCGGTAGCCGCATATTCCGCCGCTGGCTTTTAAAACCTCGGAGTAATTCAATTTGATTCTGGTCTCTCCGTTGGCGGGTATGGGGTAGACCGAGGCTTTGAACATTCCGTCCTTGAAGTATTCTAAAAGAGCCGGGTCTTTTTTCCGGCGGACGATCTCTTCGTAGGTCTGTCGTGCCTCATTTCTATCTAAGATTTTCCCCTTGATCTCTTCATTCCCGATATACATAGAGAATTTGGAGATGAAAGCGTCCGGCGATATGGGGAATATGTAGGTTCCTTCCAGGTCCCGGTGAAAATTGTTGATAAAAACCTGATCCACCGCAGTCTGTGCCACCTGGTCGTCGATCTTTATATCCACGTGGTGATATTTGATGGATAAATTGGGGGGGAACGGATCGCCCGGATGCGGGGGCATGGGAATGATCATCCCGTCGGCGAATGCCACCGGACTGACAAACAGAACCAAAACCAAACTCAACCAGAATACTTTTCTCATGACCTGCTCCTTTCAAACAAAAACGTTCAAAGCTCAAGGTTCAAAGTTCAATGTTAAATTCAAAATCCATTGTCGAACGATCGACTCTACCTTTAATACAGGCCGGGGAAAAAAATATTCCATCAAATCTTTATTATTCCATTCGAGAAATGGTATTTGTCTTAAATTCCCCCTTTAATAAAGGGGGACTATAGGGGGATTAAAAACTTCCTGAGGAGGGATTTCAAGCTCCCGGCTTTTAGTTGGGGGATTTACTTTTTGCCGAGTGCTTTTATTTTTTCCAGCTTGTCACTTAACTGATCTTTAATTGCCGGGTCTTTGGTCCGGTTCATATATTCTTCTATAAGATATGATCCTTGGTTGATGACGGTCGAGTCCGCAGAGAGTCTGCCTAGTAGCAAGTAGGCGGTAGCCACTTGAAGATAGCCTTGATTGTTCAGTGTGTCGGCCGGATTATCTGCAAAATGATCTTTCCACCGGCGGATGATGCCGCCTAAATCCTCTGCCGAAATCAGAGTGTCGGCTTCATCTATCTTGGGAATTGCCTTTTGATCAACAACGTACTGATTGGCAGACGGGGCAGAGATGAAGGATGGTTTAGAAGTAGAAAGAATATCCAAACTTTCCCCTGCTTTACCGCCTTTAATTTTCTCTAGGGTCTCTTTTCCTTCGCGAGATAAAGTTGCAACTTCATGGAGCTTTTCTGCTTTCATTTCTCCGCCTGTTCCGGTAGCGGGGGGAGCTTCCGTGGGAACATTTTGCTTCGCCACATTGGGGGCAATCGCTTCAGTCTGTGGAGAAGGTGAGGGAGGAGTCGATTTTTCTTCGGGGGTTTGGGTGGGTATAGCGACCTCTTGATCTTTCATCAATACAGGTTTTTCAGATCCTTTGATCTTTTGTGTAACCGGTTTTTCCTGTCCTTGATCCGAAACAACTGATTCCGGCATCTTCTTGGGTTTTTCAAAAGAGGATTTAATCTTTTCTTGGGTTTCCTCCCCAGGTGGAGTTTTCTTTTTCTCGATTTCGTTGATCCGCAGAGGTTGCTCTTTTACGGCAGGAGCAATCGGTACGGATGGAACTATCTTATTCCCCCGATCCATATACAGCTTGCCGATGATGAAGACCAGTACAATCGAAACCATGCCGGCAGCTACTCTTATTTTCCAGGGGGAGATAACGAAGATATTTTCCAAAAATTTCTTCAGGCCAAAGGCGGGGGTGCTTTCTGTTTGGAGGGTAATTTTATCACTAATCCGGCGGGAGAAAGCCTCCCAATATTCCTGTGGAGGCTCCTTGGCATGGATTTCCTTTGCCTTTCCTTCCATCGATTCTAAGAAAGACAATTTCTTTTGGCATTCCTTACATTCTGCCAGATGCTTTTTGAATTCATCTTTTTGACTCGGATTGAGTCGTTCATCCCAAAAAAGATAAACCCACTTTTCATACTTTTTGCAGCTCAAATTATTTTCACCTCACATCGAATCTTTATATTCCTTCAACATCTCCTGCATCCTTTCCCGCGCCCGGAAAAGCCGCGACATCACCGTTCCGGTGGAGATATTCAAAGTCTGCGCGATTTCCTCATAGCTTAAGTCTTCGTAAATCCGCAATATCAACACGGCTTTAAATTTCGGGGGAAGCGAATTCAAAGCCTTATCTATCTTTATCTCCAGTTCCTTGTTAGCCAGGTGATCGGCCGGGTCCACCCTGGCTGTCTCCTTCTCCAAGGGGTTCTTTTCCTCGTCAAACTGGCTCTCCGGAATCATGAACTTTTGTCGTTTCAGGAAATTTATGCTTAAATTCATGCATATCCGGTAAAGCCAGGTATAGAAACTATACCCCACTTTAAACGACTGAATGGCGGAATACGCATGGATAAAGGTCTCCTGGGCCAGATCATCGGCATTATCGTGGCTTTTTACCATGCGATAAGCCAAAAAGTAAATCTTCTTCTGATAACGCTTGACCAAAAGATCAAAAGAGTACGAATCACCTTTCTGAACTTTCAAGATCAGCTCGTCATCGTTTTCGCTTGCCTTCTGCTGCCCCTCAAATTCCTTCATCTACCTTCCGCCTCTTAGGATACAAATGACTTTAAGAAATTATTCCAACTTATTTTACCACGTCCCATAAATCCTCCTCTCCGTTTACGGAGAGGGGGATAAAAGGGGGAGAGGTTTATAAATGGCACAGATTATACACCAAAAGCTCCATTATCATCTTGTCGGGCATGAGATTCGACTTCAAATCGACATCGGTTTGATACAGGAGCATCAGCCCTTTCTCCATTTGCTCCAGGGTGAAATTCGGAGCCTGTCTTTGACATTTAGCCGCTATATATGGGTTTACTCTTAAGACCGAGGCTAAAGACCCGGAAGAGGAAGAGAGGAAATCTTTGGTTCTTATCAGTCTTTCCAGATGCTCGGTTAACCAGAAGATCATCCCCCCCGGTTTTTCTCCATTCAAAAACAGGTTATTCAAAATCTCCAAAGACCCCTGGCAGTTTTTCTCTCCGATCGAATCCAACAGCTGAAACACGGTTTGGGTTTTGGATAAGTCCACTACCGCTTCCACATCCGCTTGAGTAATGGTTTCTCTATCCCCGATATAAGTCAATAGTTTGTCGAATGCCTTGGAAAGATCACCCAGGTTATTTCCCACCATATCGTGCAAAACCCGGGCGGCGTTTCCCTCTATTCTTCTACCCCTTTCTTTCAACCGGCTGGTGATCCAGGCCGGCACCTGATTATCGTATAATCTGGGGAATTCATAAGGGATAACAAGCTTTGCCAGGGCGGAGTAGAATTTGGATTTGGAGGGAACCGGGGGAGCAATGAGAATTAGGCACACCGAATTGGGAAGTTTGGCCAAAAACTTCAACAGCATCCCCTTGGAGAATTCCGACATTTTATGCAGGTCAAACAGAACCACCACCCGCTTTTTGGCATTTAGCGGTGCTTGAAAGACCGCATTTGCCAGTTGATCTGCGCCGGTTTCGCCGCCATACATCAAATCGAGATTGAAGCTTTTCAGCTCATCCGGCACCAGAAGGGATACGATCTTCCGCCAGGCGTCATCCTTTAAGTAGTCCTCCTCACCGGTGAAGTAATAAACCGGCTCCACCCTCTCCACCGGGTCTTTCGAACCGGTGTCGAGTTTCCTTATCAAATCATGATATGTATTCTTTTTTTCCATGGATAGTCAGGAACTCACCCCCTATTTCCCCCTCTCTTGAAAAGAGAGGGGGATTTAAGGGGGTGAGTTTTCAACTGCGTTTCGATGTTGTAGTTCGAAAATGGTCTTTTAGACCTTTTCGACACCAGCCGGCTGTTAAGATCATTCCTTTCGAAAATCAAATTATCTGCTGAAGATGTTTTTGTCAATAGAAAAGAGCCTCCTGGGGACGTGGAGGCTCTCTTTGGCAGATGGGGGATATATAGGGAGGATATTTTATCTCATACCAAGCTCGCTCTGGGCTGGGTTCTCCTTCTCCGGAATCCAGTTCAAGCTGAATGGAATCTTCTTTTTATAACCCAAAGCCATGTTTCGATAGGGTTCCAAATCTTTTTGACAAACCATTTGTAAATTGACCTGATTGACCACCTCAAAACTGTCTCCGTAGATCTCCACCGTCCGGTTCGAAAACAGGTGGGGGTTGATCTCTATGAACTCCAACAGCGCCAGTAAACTGGCGTACTCACATTCGACTGCATTTCCGGTAAACTGCGCCCGGAAAATTATCCCCATATCGGGGATCGAGAATGAAACCACTCCATTATGACCATCCCTGCTGTTTTCAGCTCTGGTAATACCGTAGAAGAAGCACTGCATTCCATCCTCCTTATCAATTAGTCGATAACCGAACCTCCTTTATTTTTTCCAAATTGGTAAAAAGCAAAACCTGTGCCGTCGGTTGGCATCACCTGCCCCGGGCTGGCTCTGATATCGAGAGGAATCGATGTCATCCGACCCCGAAGAAAACAAGCTCAAAACTTATTGGTAAACAAAGAGATACGGGGATGATAATTATGGGGGCGGGGGAGAGGGTACGAACTTCGAAGAATCGAATAAGATTTCGAATGGTTCAGCCATTATTCTGTCTGCAAGCCGGTTCACACTGTCTGCAACCGGATACATGATAAGGGTAGGGGGCAAGACTTAAATAATAATAATCTTGACAACAAGAAAAGGTGAGGTTACTTTACAAATGAGAGAAAATATAAATATTTGCATCAGGGGAAAATGAAAAGGCTATTAATCTTTCATCACTTTTTCCTTAAAGGAGGAGTCATGGGGAGGAAAGTATGGATTTCGGCAGGAGTACGTGAAATGAAAAACCTGACTCATTTCTTGTTGGTCTTTCTGATCTTTTTGGCGGTGTTGTCCGCTTGTAGCAAGAAATCGACCACACCTGTTCCCGTCTACCACGAGCCTTTGTCGTTTGAGATATTCAAGGTTTATGAAGACCAACCGCTGGATAGCAGTTATGTCAAGAAGATTCATGATACTTGGCAGAATAACCTTAAAGACGACGAGATAATCAAGAATCATACCTGGCTGGTGGGGGATTACCGGGTGTTTGCATATTTACATCTTTATTCGTGGTCGGTAGATTTAGACTATGATGAATATGAGCTGCTTTTCTTTACCACCACCCAGCCCAAAGAAAGCACGGATCAAGTCCAATCCACCATCACAGCTTTTAAAACCGGATATTGGGAGATGATTGACCTGACTAAAATCAAAACGTTCGTTAATGTGAATGACTATCATCCCGTAGAAAATGAGGACGAAGCCAAAGGCATAATGACAGACTACTTAAACGAGTATCTTACAAAATATGACACCCTTTCTTATGACAGGTCCTTGATTAACTATATTAAAGAATATTTTCAAGAGGATAACTACATAAGGGATTCGGAAGATCATTCCATTTATTTTAGAGGACCGGGTGATTTAGGCGGCACCATAATAATAAACAAGCTCACCTCAAAACTCGATTTTTTGGGTTCCAGCGTTTTTATGGGGCATGGTAAGAGATATTTCCCCTCCGATTAAAGGCGGTAAATTAGTTACCCTCGGCTCCTGACATCAAGACTATAATTTATTGCCACTACCTTCAGGTCGTGATATAAAGCGGTGGAGGGGAAGAGGAATCTCCTCTCCCTTGATGGGAGAGGATTAAGGTGAGGGTGAAATAGATAATATGAATATTGGCTTCCCTTGCCGGAAGCGGGGGACTTGGGGGACTTGGGGGGCTTGGGGGTGGCAGTTTTTCATTTTTTTCATCATCAGAAAGTCCATTGGTAAGGCAGGTTTTAGGTTCAAGGTTTAAAAGTTCAATAAAGTCACAGACGATTCGGGTTGGGAATTCAAAGTTCAAAGTTTAAGGTTTCCCGACATAGGCGGGTCCGCCTTTGGAGGAAAATGTCAAAATTTAACTTTCCTTAATAGTACCTCCTTCATAAATACCGGCGCTGTCCTTTTCACCACCGAAGTAGTACTTCGAAGCTCAGTATAAATATCGAATTTGTTGCTATAACCTCTACCTCTGTCTTTCGAATAAACAATTCAAATTAAAAGTTGACAAGATTGCATAAATAACTATAATAAATATGCATACATAGTGGATTTATTGGATTGTGGGGTTCATAGGTTGCGTCAAGAGTTGACTATTCCCTATAGGAGGATTTCTAAGGAGACAATGATTGATGGATGGCAGCCCGTTAAATTCCGCTCTACGCTACTTTGAGGTAGCAGAAGCTAACCTTCTTAAGCTCGAGAAGATATTAGCCGAAATAGAGGACGCTATCCCGCAAGGAATAGATTTTGATGATAATTCTGAATATGAAGACAACTGCAGGAGTTTCAATGCTATTTTGGCTGCTCTTCCAAAAATTGACAGTTGGAAGCCGCAGATTTCTTTGATGGATCTGGATCAGATTGCTCAATCTCGGCTGGATGCGCAGGAATTAGGCGAGATCGATTTCACTGTCAGCGTAGAACGTCAGATATCTGAGCCACGGCGCTTGTTGAGGGAGTACCGTTATCGATTCAATCAAAAGAGAAGGGAGTTGATTCGGGATGCGCTTATAGAATTGATTGATAACGTTGACAACGCCCTTCAAATACTATCTAAGGAGTTACAAAGTACCTCAGAATATTATAAGTCTGTTAGCGATCCCGAGTTTGACAAACTCAAAGAACATATATCACAAATTGACGCACTTCTAGGTAGCAGTGTTTCTCGCCCACCTCGATGGAGTGATCTATACCGACATCTTCGCTTCGGCCAACTTGGTGATCTACATGACATTATTACTTATGACTGGCCAAGCGTAAGGGGAGGGCTCAGGAAGTCGCTTTATGGCGAAAAGGAACCAATCCCGACGGAAGTGGAAGATCTCTCATCTCTTGTCCAGAACAAACCACGTGGTTTAGTCACTACGAAATTAACTTGGGAGCATCTTACTGATAATGAATTTGAGAGGCTAATTTTTGTGCTTATCTCTTCAGAGAAGGGGTACGAAAACCCTGAATGGTTAATGAAGACCAGTGCACCGGATCGTGGTAGAGATCTTTCCGTGTATAGGATATATGTGGATTCGTTAGGCGGAACCCTGAGGCAACGCGTTATTATTCAATGTAAGCATTGGCTTAGTAAAAGTGTAGGTCCTTCAGAAGTAGCCGTATTACGTGAACAGATGAAACTATGGGAACCACCGAGAGTTGATGTACACATCATTGCAACTAGCGGTCGTTTTACATCTGATGCCGTTTCCATTATTGAGAAGCACAATCAATCGGACAGTGCGCTACGAATTGAAATGTGGCCTGAAAGTCACCTTGAAAGGTTGCTTGCTAGTCGTCCAGCGATAATTGCGGAGTTCGGTTTAAGATAGTTGGTCAGTAACCCCGTGTTCTTGACATAAGGGAAAGCGCATATTCATGATTAAGGAATCTATGTCAAATGCCTATAACACCACAGCAAATTGCACATGCTGAATCAATTCAGCATTCAGCAGCACATGACACAGCAAGCCAAGTGCTTCTTGTAGCTGGCCCAGGTACAGGCAAATCCTCCTCAATAGAAAAAAGGATACTTTGGCTACTTCAAAACGGAGTAGTCCCTTATAAGATTGCTGCTGTATCATTCACTCGTGCTTCCGCCTTCGACTTGGCAAGAAGGGTTCAAACATACTGCATCAATAATGGACAACCTCAAGCAAGTGACGTGCGTATTTCCACCTTACATTCTCTTGCTCTCCGAACACTTCGACGAGCGGGACTTCTAGGAGCCTACCCGGCTGATCCACTCGTACTGGACAGCTGGGAACTAGAAAACGTTTTTGATGTAGAGTTTGGACAGAACTGCAATGTTCCTAAATCCACCAGATGCCAACAAATCCGCCGGCACCATGAAGCGTTCTGGAGTACTGGTAAATGGAGTCCTCATAATTACATTCCTCCAAATCCACCAATCACACCCACGGAGAGAAACGCATTCACTGCATTTCATCTCAATCGCACTCAGGTGTACTCATGCGTGCTGCCAGGAGAAATAGTTCGTCTATGTGTTGATCAGACGACTGCCAATTTAATAGACCCCCTCCAACTGCTCGGTCTCCAACATCTTATCGTAGATGAGTTTCAAGACCTAAACCCGTATGATCTCCAGTTCATTGATCAATTGATTAGTCGAGGAGCCATAGCCTTTGTGGCTGGTGACGATGATCAGAGTATATACTCATTTCGTTATGCCTTTCCAGCAGGAATCCAAAACTTCGTTGTCAAATATACCAATTGCGGACAGTATAACTTGAATGATTGCTTCAGATGTACTCCTGCTGTAATCAGTGCAGCGCAAGCTCTGATAGCTGCATACCCTGCAATAAACCGAATACCAAAGAGACTGAAATCGCTTTATGCTCATTCTTTACCACCTGTTCAAGGCGTAGTACATCATTGGAGATTTGACAGTGGTGCTGCAGAGGCAAGGGCTATTGCTGAATCATGTCGTGACTTGATTCATACTGGAGTCCAACCAGACGAGATAATGATCTTGTTCACCAGTGTTCCAGCTCTCGGGAAGACTATTATAGACAAGTTAGATGAGGTAGGAGTTCCATATGAACCTCCTCGTTCAGTGTCGTTCATCAATACCTCGCCTGGGCGTCTGGGATTATCTTTACTCAGAATTGTCTGTAACAACGATGACTATGTTGCTCACCGTACCTTACTTGGTCTACGAAGAGGGATTGGAATCAAAACCTGTAACGAAATTGCATCAACTGGGACCACAAGCAACCTCAATTACCACGATTTGTTCTATAACCCACTCCCATCTGGAGTGTTCTCCACTCGTGGTGTTAGTGCTCTGACTAATGCGTCTTCTGTTATTGCCACTATTAGCTCATGGCAATCATCAGACACGCTATCTACCAGAGCCCAAGACATCCAGACTATCATGGCAAATACACTGACATCTAATGATGCAACTCTCTGGCATAACTCAGTAACTTCCCTTCCTCAGGATATCACATTGGAAGAACTTCGAGATTACCTTTGGGCTGAGAGAGATTATCAAAAAGATAGAATCCTTTCAGACGTTTATGCTCGTCTCGGGCAGGCGATTTCCGATCAACCCACTCCCCGCAAAGTAAGGTTAATTACCATGCACGGAGCCAAAGGACTTTCAGGATCAATAGTTTTCATCCCTGGACTTGAAGACCTAATTCTTCCAGGACCAAAAAGGATTCCTTATTCGGGCTTGGTCTTGGAATCTGCCCGGCTTCTATATGTCTCAATTACCCGTGCTAGATCTGCATGCGTTCTGAGCTACGCGCAGACTCGTTTAGTCAATGGCAAATGGACAACCCGATTACAGTCGCGTTTCTGCAATTTTACTGGAGGTTCATTCCAACGACGCACTAGTGGACTCTCTCGTCAGGAAATCAGTAGTATTCTTCAAGATACTACAAACCTCTAATCACATTAAAAGTGTCAGGTGTCCTGGGCTTCTGACCTTCTCGTTCCTTATCACCTCCAAATGCGAAGCGCCCTACCAAAGTTTACCCTGAGCGTAATCGAAGGGTGTCGGGCGTTTTACATAACGACAAAGAGCAAATTCAATCCAACTTCGGTGGTGAAAATGATAGCTCCCTAATAAGTGGGAGGTACTATCGATGAAAAGTATCCGGGAACCTCTTCCGTTTGTCAAGAGTCTCCCAGCCGTACCCCCCACCATTGCCTTATTTGTAGTCATTGCAAATTTTGAATTGCAATTTTTAATTTTAAACTTTTAACTCTTAACTTTGAACTCTAAACTCTGAACTCAACTAATCACAAGGAACAAATTCAATCCAACTTCGGTGGTGAAAAGCATAGCTCCCTAATATATGAGAGACGGAGTGTATTATGCATACGCCCTTTCCGAATGTACAGAATACGTAACTTTGAACTTTTCCGCCAGAGGCGGATCCGCCTACGGCGGAGAGCTCTCAACTCTTAATGTTTTAGCTTTATTGAACCCTTGAACTTTTGAACTCTTGAACTTTAAATCCTAAACTTTTAGCTCATCCGATCCAATGTCTAATGTACTAAATCTTAATCACTTGCGAGCCTGCCCGTAGGCCTGCCCGTAGGGAAAAGTGAAAAAAATTAAAAAACAAAGCCCAGTAAGGGCAGAAACGTCAGAAACACCGGTATGGCAAATCCGCTTTCCCCTTTGGTATGAACAACATAGTTCCCACCACGAGGTCGGTGGACCAGATATAAAAACAGCCACCATAAGGTCAGAAAGGTCAGTAATACCAGTAACGCCGGTTCGTTGGTAAGTATGCAGATAATCAGCCCTGCACTATGATCAATTGACTATTATTATTCATAGGGGCGGGAATTCATCCCGCCCCCAAATTTTGAAGGGACCGTTGAGAAACCATTCTCGCAGGGCTAAATGCCCTGCTCTATGAATAATGGGTTATTATTATCCATAGGGGGCGGGAATCGCGCATGCGTTCATACGAATATCCCGCCCCAAATTCTGCAAAAAAAAGGGTGAGGCCGAAACCTCACCCACTATGTATAGATCAAGAATCTATAATGTAAGATGTACCATTTACTTGGGCTTGTTCATGCAATCCTGTGCCTTCTTCCAGGTTTCCTTGGCTTTATCGCCCACTCCCTGTTTGGCATAAATAATTGCCAATTGGCTTAAAGCGTCGCAGTTGGTACTGTCTTTTTGAACCAGAGGCTCCAAAATGGTCAATGCCTTGTCGATATTACCCTCCTCCTGGTAAACCTGACAGAGATAGACCTGTGCTTCCAAATCGGTGCTGTCGATTTGCAAAGTTTTTTCGAAAGCGGCTTGAGCCGAAGCCAAATATTCGTTTTTCTTTTCGGTCAGCTCTTTTATCCGGGCGGTTGATTTTTCATCCTTCAAATATTCCCCGGACTTGTCTTTTAAGGAATCCAGCGCAGTGGTGGTATTGACGATCTTCTGCAGATAGATTGTGCCCATGTTAAAATGACCGTCTTTATAAGCCGGATCAGCCTCGACTAATTTTTGGGAATAAACCAGCGCCTGGTCATAATCCTTGGCGGTGCTATAAATAGCTACTATATTGATTAAAATCTCTTGATTCTTGAGGTCCTTCTCCAGGACTTTTTTATACTCCTCCAAAGCCTCCTTTTCTTTTCCTGCGAACAGCAGAACATCGCCATAACCTTTCAATATCTCCGGATTATCCGGGCTTAGCTTGAGTCCGGTCTTAAGGGCAGCTATAGCTTGATCAAACTCATTCTTCATGGTGTAAGACAGCCCCAGGTACAAAAATCCCCGGTAGTTGGAACGA
This sequence comes from uncultured candidate division Zixibacteria bacterium, assembly GCA_903908285.1. Lineage (GTDB taxonomy): Bacteria > Zixibacteria > MSB-5A5 > MSB-5A5 > SM1-73 > CAIVRH01. The sequence continues at coordinate 156,747 of CAIVRH010000038.1, read as the reverse complement.
TCGATTATATTGCAGGAGCTGAACTTGACCAAAGCGGTGTCGTAGTTCTTTTCGTTGAAAGCCGTGGCTCCCTGATTGAAAACCTGCGACCAGACCTCCTTCTGCACTGTTTTGACCTCTTCCATCCATTTGGCGTCGCTTTTTAAGCTTTCGGCTATGGCAAACTGCTCTCCCATCCCGGCAAAATTCTTTTTAAAGAAATAAGCTTTACCCAAAAGATAATGTAACTCCGGATCATCGGGATAGTTTTGGATCCCATTATCCAATATCGTTATTGCACTATCATACATCGAGTACCCGAAGTCTATCTTGGCGCTGGTCTTAATGGCACTGGCAGTCAGTTTGGGCTTCTGTGACTTTTGCCCCCAAACCATATTTACCAGAAAAAGCAACAGGACCGAGAGAAAGACGATTCGCATGGATTTCATTAAAGACTCCTTAGCTTTAGTGGTTCAACAGATAATTCTTTTCCTGTAAAGTAAAGGCACAAAATAATTATTATTATACGTTTTTTTGAAGGGTTTTCATAATTTCGGAAAGAATTTTTTCCTCCGGAACAGCTCCCTCGATAAAAACATTTTCATTGATTATGGTTTTGGGAACTCCCATTACCCCATACCGGTTAACCAGATGAGGAAACTCCATAGCTTCGATCATGTCCGCAGTGATATACTCACTTTCCATGGCAAATTTATGCGCCAGGCTGACCGCCCGGGGACAGTAAGGTCAGGTGGGGGTGGCAAAAACCTGCAGATGGACTTTCTGATTTATTTTCTTCAATCCTTCTTTGGTCTCCGGCTTTAAGTCGGTTTCGCCCCTGGATACATCCACCAGGTCTATCAGCAGGGCGGCAAACTCGTATCCGAAAGGTCCGCCGTAATATCTGATCCCGTAATCCTTTTCCCCTTCGATCACCGTTGCCGGAATCTTATCTATATGATACTGTTCCACTTTCTCTTTGTCCAGCTGGAAATTGCAAACCTCCAAAGAGATTTTATCCGACTGTTGAGCTAACTCTAGCAGAATTTCTCTGGTTTCACGGCAGAATTGACACTCCAATTCCTGGGTGAAATTGATCAGCTTGACCGGATTCTTTAACCCTTTGAAAACTTCTGCCACCAGTTTTTTTTCATTCTCCCCCAGCACTGGACCTCCTTATTTGAAAGGACATATGAACATCGAAGTTCGGGTATCGGTGGCGAGGCTCGAATCGGTTTCGAAGACCGGTTATCGAAGCTCGAATACCCTAAAGCATTAAAAAGATCCGTACTTCGATCCACGAAAACCGAGCTTCGATACGAGATTCGACACCGGTAAACGATCTTCTCCGACGATTACTACCACCACGACCAGACCTCCACCCTGAAGTAGCGAACGATCCTTCTGGTCAATATAGTAAACAAACTGCGCTTCCCGCAAAACACCTTGGCATATCCGGTCATACCGGGTTTAAGTAAATGATCCTTATTCTCGATCTTGCAGGTCACCGGGAAAATCTTCTTTGGTCCCCCTGCGTCTGCCATCTGGGAGATCTTGGTCACTTTTCCCCAGAAAGAGAGGAAAGGATAACTCTGTACTTTCAGTTTTACCTTCTGCCCTTCCTTCAGAACATCCAAGTCCTTCTCGGAAACCTGGATCATCACCCGGATGGTATCGATGTTGGATATGCCCAGAATGTTGCCGTCGTAACTGATGGAGGTAACCGTTCCCCGGATTAAGCTTCTTATCTGGGAGTCTGAAACCTGTCCTTCCAGAAAATCCAGCCGCTCCTGCCATCTTTTTATCTCGGTATCTGCCATGGATAGCTCTTCCGGCCGGGAGCCGTTTTTCATGATCTTCAGATCGTTCTGGGCGATCTTCAGTTGATTGGCTGAGATGGTGTGCCCGGTCTGAACGCTATCCCATTCGTGGCTGCTGATTAATTTCTTGTCAAAAAGCTCGGAATATCTTTTCAGCTCTTTGTCTTTGAAGGAAAGCTCGCTTTGAATCTGGGCGACCTTATCCTTGGCCTGCTGGATGGATTCCTTCCGGGCGCCTTTTTGGAGCAGGTTGTAGTTCTCCACAGCTTTCCTAATGTTTTCCTTAACCTGGAGCAGGTTGGAATGATAGGAGGGAGAGGTCAGCTCAGCTACGATTTGTCCGCTATCCACCCGCTGTCCCTCTTTTACCTTGGTGACCAGATTCAAGGTGGTGAAATCGGTGGTGAAAAGCTTAAGATAATTCACCGATTTTTTCTCTTCGGTTCCTCCCTGAAAAAGATCTGAAGTTACCGTACCATCGGATAAGGTTCGCAAGGTGAAGGATTCCAGGGCTTTGATTTCACAAGGGCCGCCGATCTTAAGCTCCCATTTTACTAAAAACAGAAGCAGCAGAATCAAAACGATGATACCAGAGTAAACCATAAGTTTTTTTCTTCTGGTTGTCATTTTCTCTCCTGTGGATTCTCGAATTTGATTTTCATTTAAATCAACTGACCCATGAGATGACTCAGACTTTTTCCCGGAAAAGAATTGTACTATCCCTTTAAGCAACACTTGGAAGGGCCGTTTTAAAATAAGAAAAAGCAGAACCAAAGACAAGATAAATCCTAATCCCCCCAGCCGGGAGAATAAGAATCGCTCCACCTGGATGAAGATATAGGATAATAATATGCCGGAATACAAAAGGGATGATATCCCATACCAGACATAGATTCTTTTTGCCCGGCCGGTAGCCTCTCGATTTGACTCCCGCTGGCCAAGAAACTTACCCTTAAGAAGCGAAAAGATGTATCCAAATGCCTTCTTCCTAAGATTAGGAATCTCCAAGTAGTCGGTCAGAAGATAATATCCGTCCAGTTTTATCAGGGGATTAAAGTTAAAAAGGACGGTCACCCCGGAGATTATCATAATCACGAAGATGAAACCGTTTAATCCGGTATCCAAGGCGGTGATTCGCCACATTATGGTAGCGACTGCCCATATAAATACCTGGCCATAGGCCCCGGCAAAAGTAACCAGTAGTTTTTGGGATTTCTTTTTGAATAGATAAGCATCGCTTACGTTGCAGTAAAAGCAGGGTTGAAAATAAAGCAGCAGAAAGCCCATCTCGTGCACCTCCCCGCCGAAATATTTACAGGTGAGGGCGTGGGCGAACTCGTGTAAGACCACCACTATGAATATCGCCGCCCAAACCTTCAGGATGGTGGCGATTTTGAAAATTCCGCCGAAGCTGTAACCCAGATCTCCCCAGTTGGTATAAGTGATCACTGATGCCCAGAGGATAACCAGTGCCGATAGCACCAGGAAGTACGGGGTAAAAATAAACCGCAGGGGTTTGATCATTCGGTTCAAAAATCGGTCCGGATCGAAGCCCTTCAATTTTATGAAAAGCAGTTTACTCCAAAAAGTCTGCTTCTGGTACTGGAGCCGGGTCAACTCTCTTTCGGTTGCTTCACTTTCCAGGAATCCGAGACTATCCATTTGCCGGATGAATTTATCCAGAGTCGGTAAAGGGAGTTGAATGTGAAATTGGTCCTGAAATCCTTGAATGATCAGATCGGTGGAAGTTTTCCCATCCAGCTTCCGGGTTATGAAGTACTCGAACTCTTTTATCCGGAAAAACTTCCGGGTGATCGGGTCTTTTATCACATAGTAGGTGACCTTCTCGAATTCCTGCCGGCTGATGATCAGATCATCCCGGAATTTGGGGTAAGTTATATCCATAGGTCATTTGTAACTTTCACCAAAAAAGAACGGTTCACACCTTTGAGAATAATAGCGGAAAATCGTACTTCCGCTACCAATCTAACAGCTTCAGGCAAGGGAGGCAAGAAAAATAATTCATTGTTTGTACCATTTGTACATTCCTGTGTCCACCACATCGAATCCTGGGGCAAATTTATAATTGCTTGTGAGATAATCGGTTTCCTGTCTAAGGTTTCGGGTAGAACGCGAATTGAATTAACATCCCCGAAAGTAAATCAGACGAAACCCTAATTCTGAACCGAGGGTGGTTATTCCGTGTAATTTCTTTCATCCAGGGTCCGCTCTGGATCAAAATAATTGACTGGAATATTGAAATTTCACTTGACAGAATTGGATTATGATGATATATTAGAAACGAGCAAGAGCCCTTATTTAGTAAAGTAATTGGTAAAAGCTTTAAGAAAGACCCTTCCATAGAAGAGAAGACGATCCAACAGAAATGAATGAATTTCTGAAAGGGATAGTTTTTCTCTTTTCTTTTTTCACTTCCCTTTTTCAACTTAAGTTATTGGTATTCATGGTCAGGCATTACTTAACCCTGAGAATCTATAACCGATGTTCATTTTAAAGGAGACACTATCGAGTATAAAGATTGAACGAAATTCATTTACTAATTAAGGCTCTTATGTTAGTAAGGGGATTTGAAGAGAAGGATTAACATTAACTTTTTCAGGAGGATTTAAGATGAAAGGTAAAACCAAGGTTTTGATCCTCTTGGTGATTGCCACAGTGCTGCTGGGTAGTATTTGTCTTACCTCTACCAGCGCTGAACAATCCAAAGGCTTTCCGTCCTTGAAGGCAAGCGCACAAGGAACCTCTCAAACAACCGCATCTAGAAACGTCACACCCCCGGTAAAGGCATCTCTTTCGAATATTATTCATAATCCGAATGCCATACCTGAAAAGCATGCAAGGCTGGTCGCGACCAACCCCAATGCCAGCATTAGAACAATGCCCAAAACTTACGTCGGGGGCGGTTCAGCTCCAGCTAACGACGAGTGCACCGGCGCACCGGACATCAATACATTTCCGACGACTGTTTCGGGAACCACCATTGATGCCACCATCGATTGCCCGGGCGTGTTGGATTGGTATTCGGTGTGGTACAAGTTTGATCTGCCCTATACTTGCAACAACGTGACGGTCGATTTCTGCCCTACCGGTGCGGAGATTTACACGGTGGGAGTAGTTCTTTACAACAGCTGTCCTCCAAGTTGTTCCGATTACATATTGTATTCCGGTGTCCAATGGCCGACCTGCGGCAGCGGATACGTGGACCCGGTGCTATCGTGGAATAACCTGCCGGCCGGCAGCTACTGGTTCCCCGTTTACGTTGAGGATCCATCAGCGAATCCGTTTATGAACTTTGGCTTCACTGTTGACGTGGCAGAATGTTCACCAGCTGGCCCTGGCGATAACTGTGCCTCGGCATTACCCATCTCCAGCCTGCCCTACAGCACCACCGGATATTCCTGTACCTTCGCTAATGATTACGATGAAACCTGTCCGTACTCCGGCGGCTCTGCGCCAGATGTGGTATATTCTTATACACCAGCTGCCGATCAGGCCATAAACATCAGTCTCTGCAACTCCTTGTATGACACCAAATTATTTGTTTATGAAGACGCTTGCGCAAGCGGCACCGCCATGGCATGCAACGATGATGCTTGCGGATCTGATACATATAAATCCGCAATATATGGATTGGGCTTAACCGCCGGCCATACCTACTACATAGTGGTTGATGGCTACGGCACTAGCTGTGGTGATTACGTTCTCGAAATCACCGAAGCTGGGGCGGCACCAGCCAACGACAACTGCGACGGAGCGGTGGCGATAAGTGTTCCGGAATGCCCGAATGTGATTCAGGTTGACGGAACCACTATCGGCGCCACCATCGATTGCCCGGGAGTGTTGGATTGGAATGCCGTATGGTATAGCTTTACCCTACCCTATGCCAGCAATAAACTCACCATCGATTACTGTCCCACTCTCACTTCGATAAACACGGTAGGAATAGTCATATTTAATTCCTGCCCGGTAAACTGCAGTAATTATATTGTGGCGAGCGGTTACCAATTTGTAACATGCCCCAATAGCAATACCGGACCGCAAATGTGGTGGAACGGTCTTCCAGCCGGAACTTATTATCTACCAGTATCTGTGATAGATGCCGGCGGCAGTCCGTTTATGGATTTCTCGTTCACTGCCTGTGTCGAGCCATTAGTGGCACCACCCAACGACAACTGCGAGAACGCCACACCGGTGGGCGACGTTTCCAACCTGGCTTTCAGCACCGCGGCAGCTTCATTTGACGGACCAGGATCTTGTCAGACCGCGCCTAACGTTTGGTATCTTTACACCGCCACCTGCAACGGCAATGCTTACGTCAGCCTATGCGGATCGTCTTATGATACCAAGTTGGCGGCTTATGACGGCAGTACCTGCCCTCCCACCACTATGCTGGCTTGTAACGATGATGCTTGCGGTGGTTATCTGCAGTCGGAAGTCTCCTTCCCTGTGGTGTTAGGCCAGTCTTACTTAATCGAGGTGGGCGGATACGGAACTAACGCCGGCGATGGGGTTTTGAGCATCAGCTGTGCGCTCCCGCCACCCAATGATGAATGCACCGGAGCACCGATAATCAACACCTTCCCGCAAACCGTTTTCGGAACTACCATCGGCGCGGGAGTGGATTGCCCAGACGTTTTGGCTTGGAATGCCGTCTGGTACCGGTTTGACGTCCCTTATAGTTGCAACAAAATCACCGTTGATTTCTGTGCAACCGAGAACAATCCCTCTACTATGGGCATTGTAATGTATAACTCGTGTCCTGTGGATTGTCCCTCCTATATCATTGCTACCAGTTATCAATTCGTAGGCTGTAGCAACGGCTATACGAACATAGTAGAATATTGGGATGGTCTACCTGCCGGAAGCTACTGGTTGCCGGTTTATTTGGGCAGCGCGATGGACTTCGGATTTACAGTCACCGTTGACTCGTGCGTGCCTTGCGTTGTGACCTGTCCTCCCGGTGCCATGGCTGAAGGCGAGCCCGAATGTACTGATGACTATGAAGATACTTACAACGGCGGCTGCAACTCCAGCCCGTACGTCTTCCAGGACATCACCTGCAATACCACCGTTTGCGGAACTTCCGGAACTTATCTCTACTACGGCAGCCAATATCGGGATACCGATTGGTACCGGGTACAGTGCGGCGATGGAACCCTCACCTGGAAAGTTGTAGCAGAATTCCCAGTATTGCTCTTCTTGATGGATGCCGGATCAGAGGATTGCGTAGACTACACCGTCCTGACTAACATCACTGCCAATCCGTGCGATACCGCGGTTATATCCCAGTATGTCCCTGCCGGTACCTACTGGCTCTGGGTGGGACCGTCGGTATTTGCCGGTTATCCGTGCGGATCGAAATATGTAGGCCGGGTGGAGTGCACAGGATTAGGACCGCAGATCTCGGTGAATCCAACCAGCATCAGCAAAACTCTGCCTCCGGGCGCTACCACCGATGTGACCATGGTTATCAGCAACACCGGAAGCGAGAATCTGGATTATGAGATCGACTACAACCTGTCCAACACCTGGTTGGGTGTTTCGCCCCGGTTCGGCACCATAGTTCCTACCGGCAGCGATAACATCAATATCCACCTGGATGCCAGCGTAGTTGGCCTGGGCGTCTACAATGACGTTCTCGCGATTACCAGCAATTCCACAAGCAACCCCACGGTAGATGTTCCGGTTCAGCTAACGGTAGCTTATCCGCCGGATATCGACGTTCCATCTCAGATATCGGTGGGCGTCATCCCCGGATGCAGCGAAGAAAAACCTCTAAAAGTGAGCAATGTCGGACTTGGACCTTTGAATTTCGAAGCTCATGTCAGTGGCAATGCACCACCTCTCAAGGTCACGATATCTCAAAGACCATCCCAGGGTAACAACTCCGGACCGATGTTGGCCGGAATGTTAGCTTTGGATACCAGCAACCCTGCCAGACTTTCGCTGGGAGTTCCAAACACACCGGGCACCCCGCTGGCAACCAGAGGGGATACGTTATTCATGCAGCTGCCCAAACCTGCGGATGATCCGGATTGGAGCTTTGCCACCAGTGATGCGGGCGGAGGGTACAAGGTCGAAGAGGATATCTGGGGTCTTACCGAAGACATAACCAGCATTCAATGGTGGGGTTTGGCTTTGATCTACAACGCTGGATGGAGTAACGGTACTCCCGAGAACCTGGTATTTAATATCACCTTCTATTCGGATCCGATCAGCACCATGCCGCCTACCAACGTGGTTTGCTCTTACACCAATGTGGCACCAACCATAGTCCACACCGGTATATTCTTTGCCGGCATCTACGAGGAGATTCTGTTCTCGTTTGATCTGCCCTCAAGCTGCAACCTGCCTTCAGGATACGGCTGGGTAGCGATCCAGAGTCAGTCTGCGGGTCAGGGATACGACTGGTTCATGTGGGCCAGCGCCCTTACCGGAGACGGCTACTCCTACCAGGAGGGATCGGGCGAATACTTCTATGATGACGCCCTGGTTATAGGCGGCGGCACGGGATGTGCTTTCACCGTCGCTCCGACTTCAGGCACGGTAGCAGGAGGAGGCTCCACTGAACTGGTTCTTACCTTTGACGGAACCGTATTCACTCAGTGCGTTGACGAAACCCTCAGCTGCTACGTGGTGATTACCTCCAACGACCCGGATGAACCGGTAGTATCGACCAAGGTCGACTTCTGGTCGGGCAGGGGAGATGTTTTCCAACCCTACTGCTTTATCGACATCGGCGACGTGGTTTACCTGGTCAACTATGTGTTAAAGAACGGACCGGCTCCGAGTCCTATCTGCATGGGCGATTGCGATCCTTCCCATGATGGAGTCGTGGATCTGGCGGATATAGTCTATCTGACAAAGTTCTTGTTCGAGAAAGGCCAACCTCCGCAAGTTTCACCAGCAACCCAGAGCAGTCCGATTCAGCGCTAAATCCTTTCTTCTCTATACATTTAGAGGAGAGGAAGTTCAAAAGCCCCCCGTACGGGGGGCTTTTGTTTTTTTGGGCAATAGCGGTACGAATTAAATAAAGGGGTCGAGGGTTCGAGGATTCAAGGAGTCAAGGGTTCAAAGGGTTCAAAGGTTCAAAAGTTCAAAGGTTCAAAGGTTCAAGAAAGGCTAAGGTTTTTAAGGTTTAAAGTTTAAGGTTCAAGGGTTCTAGGGGTCGAGGGTTCAAGAGAGACAAAAGCGTTTAATGTTCAAAGTTTAAAGTTCAAGGTTAAATCTGTAAGTTCAAAGGTTCAAAAGGTTCAAAAGTTCAATCAGGTGCGTAGCCGAGCCTTTACGGCTCGGCGGAGATAATAGAAAGAAAGGCGTTCATGGTTTAAAGTTTAAGGGTCAAGGGGTCGAGGGTTCAAGGGTTCAATTAATTCAAAATCAGGATTGAAAAACGGATAGTGTAAATTGAGATTAGGAGGTGTAATTAGTTGGGAAAGTGGAAAGCGATAAAGAATATCAACCAAATATTAAATTTTAATAAATTTTACTTTTATATCTTGATGTAACCCACTTAACTTCTCTAAGTTCTCTCTTTTCCCCTTTAGCTTAAGACAGATGTTGTCTTTTTCAAACCGGCTTTCGGTAACCACGCCGGATTTATAAACATGGGGAAGCAGGTCCGAATTCACATTTTTAAGATAGACCCATGCTTCGGACCAATCGCCTTTAACCGATTCGGTTATCCTTCCGGTTAACTCGGATATTCCTATCTGGTTTTGAGCAGAGACGAAGATGCCATTGTTTTTTGATTCGCTGGCATGAATAAGATCAAAAAAGGATTTGTCCGGGAGCTTATCGATCTTATTGTAGACCATCAGGACCGGTTTATTCAAAGACTCCAGCTCGGACAATACCTGGTTCACCTTGTGGATGTGCTGCCGGTAATCGGGATGGCTGATATCCACCACATGCAACAAAAGATCGGCCAATCTCACCTCATCCAAGGTCGATTTGAACGATGCCACCAGATGATGGGGGAGCCTTCGGATGAAGCCCACCGTATCGGTGACCAATACTTTAACGCCCTTCAACTGTTTTCCGTTATCCGTAACCTTAAGCAGCCGGGTAGTTGAATCCAAAGTGGCAAAGAGCTTTTCCTCCACGAATGCGGTGGACTGAGTGAGCTGGTTGAATAAGGTGGATTTGCCCACGTTAGTATAACCGACCAGGGTAACTTTGAACAAACCCTCTCTTTTTTTTCTCTGTATCATCCTTTCTAAGTCTATCTTAGTTAAGCTTTTCTCCAACTCCTGTATTTTTGACTTGATTTTTCTACGGTCCACCTCTAACTGAGTCTCGCCGGGTCCTTTGGTTCCGATTCCCCCTTCCTGCCGGGAGAGGTGAGTCCAGCCCCGGGTCAACCGGGGTAATAGATATTTAAACTGGGCTAACTCCACCTGGGTCTTGGCTTCTTTGGAGCGGGCTCTTTTGGCAAATATGTCCAAGATCAGCCAGCTCCGGTCGATCACTTTCAAATCCAGATTCTGTTCCAAATTATACACTTGAGCCGGAGTGAGATCATCATCGAAGATGACGATGTTTGCCCCCTTGCGCCGGGACAGGGTTTTTAGCTCCTCCAGTTTTCCCTTTCCGATGAAAAATGCAGAATCGAGCTTATGACGCTCCTGGACCAAGGTGTCCAAAACTTCACCACCCGCTGTTTCGGTCAGTAGCGCCAGCTCCTGCAGAGAATCTTCAACTGAGAATCGATTCACCGAGGGAAGTTTCACCCCCACCAGGATGGCTTTTTCTTTTACTCTTAATTGGGCTAATTCAAACAACTCTTCCTTCGGGTTGAGGTTTATGTTTCCATATTAATATACATCAAAAACTGCGGAAAGTTGAAGGAAAAAGAAAGGAGAATAATATTTGACTGATGACGAATATCGAATGACGGATATAGAATAAAAATGCAGTGTCCGATCTCTAGCCTGAACTAGATGGTTCAGTTTCGTGTCAGACGAAAATAACGTCATATAAGTTTTCCTGCCCTCCTTAGTAAAGTGAATAGTTGATTCTATATCCATCGTTAGTTTCTTCAAATCCTAATTTCGATGTCGCCACGATCATATTTTACATTGTAAAGCACCTATGACGTTCCAACTTTATTTTAGAACAATAGTACACCTCATCCAGGTAGCGCCCCTCTTTGAGAAAAACTGCCAATCAACTACAGCACCATGGATAATGAGCACCGTTTTTGAATAGATAATTTATGAGGAATACCACATCTCCAATGTCGATAGTACCATCTGCGTTTGCGTCTGCTATGCATCCTACGGTGGGAGCAGGTCCAGACTTAAATAGATAGTTTATCAAGAAGACCACATCCCCTACGTCGATAACTGAGTCGCTATTAGCATCGCCACAGTTGTTTAATCCGGTATTCCAGAGCTTCATCAGGGGGTATCTATCTTTATTGTTACCCCCAGGGATAAGATATGCGGAGTCTGCTATGCCATCCCTGTTGTTATCAAATGTCCCTTCACTTGTCTCATCGAAGTTAGACCAGTAGTTACCACCGGAGGGATAGCCATTGTCCCAGGTGCTGGTGCATTGATCGTAAGCATTCTGTTGGTTATTGACTAGGTTGTTGTGATAAATAGCATTGTTGTTTGTAGGGTAGTAATCCACCTTGATCCCTGTGCCAGAGTTGTTTCTAATGAGGTTCTCGTAGATACTGTTGTAAGATGCACCAAATACGCGTATGCCGTCTTCTTGGTTATCTGCGATTTCGTTCCTGTAAATGCTATTGCTCATACTGCAGTCCATAAAGATGCCAAAATAGCTTCCCGTGATCTTGTTATGTGAAATGATGTTGCCACTAGCGCCTTCAGCAAACAGATCAATGCCTTCCATACTATTATTCATAATAATATTGTTAGAAATAATGTTCGAACCAGCATGCTCTAGATAAATGCCGAAGTCATTGTTGTTTCGGATGATGTTGCCATATATGGTGTTGTGATGCACATATGTGTAGGGGTGTCGAAGAAGAATGCCGCAGTGGTTGTACGCAATAATGTTTCCAGTAAAATTGCAGTAATTAGAAATAGTGTCGAGTATACCACAACTATTACCATGTTGTATGATGAAATCAACAACGACCGTACTGTCAGCGCATACATTGATAACACTGCCATTTCCACCACCGTCGATTATGGTATTGCTGTTGTTCTCGCCGATCAATCTGACTTTCTTGTTTACGTTAACATTCTCATAGTATGTGCCATTGAGAACAGACACCGTGTCTCCGGAATTGGCATTGTCTATACCGTCTTGGATATGCTGATAGGGATGCTGTAGTGTTCCATCCCAGGGACCGGAGGTATTGTTGTCGTCCACATAAACTGTTTTTAACATTATCCTCCACACGTAAAGCCACCAGGTCTGATCAGACCATCTTTCTGCACCCATCCTGTCATAAGCCTTCACCTTCCAAAAGTAGTCGGTGTTAAGGTTAAGATCAAGCTTGTAATGCGTGTTAGTTAGACTATCATATATGACCGTGGAATCAGGATTGAAAATCCACGAAGTGCTGACATAAAGGTTATATCTGATTTGATCAAGTAGATCAGGATCGTAAGCAGCCTGCCAACGAAAAGTGACAGGTGAATACACATAACCATCCGGCGAAACCAGCGAAAAAGGACCAGGTGGGTGATTGGCACCCGGGGGTATTTGAGACAAATTCATCAGCACTGAAACGCTGTCGCTCTCATTGTTTGCCACTGCTAAATCCAAATCCAAATCACCATCCAGGTCGGCACAAAAAACAGAAACAGGGTGATTCCCCACAGGGTAGCTAACCCTTGAGCTAAATGTCCCGTCCCCACTGTTTTCTAAAATAGAGACACTATCACTTGTGGATGCTGCCACAGCAAGGTCTAAGTCTGAGTCCCCATCTACGTCTGCGCAGAACACAGAGCGGGGACCCAACCCTGCTGGATAATCAATACCGGGTGCAAACGTACCGTTTCCATTGTTCTTAAAGATTGTAATGTTGTTACTCCCCATGTCCGCTGCAGCTAAGTCTAAATCCGAATCGCCATCTACGTCAGCACAGAAAACGGAGACAAGCTCATTCCCTGCTCCATAGTCGACTGCGCTCTGAAAAGTACCATCCCCATTATTCTTCATGATTGAAACGTAGCCATTAAAATTTGCCACAACTAAGTCTAAGTCACCGTCTCCATCTAAGTCTGCGCAGAAGACAGAAAGAGGACTAGATCCTATGCTATAGTCAACTTTGGTCTGGAATGTCCCATCCCCGTTGTTCTTTAATACAGAAACTGTACCACTGCTAAAATTAGCCACAGCTAAGTCCAGATAATTATCCCTGTCTAAATCCGCGCAGAAAACGGAAGAAGGACCATCTCCTGCCTCATAGTCCACCTTGTTCTGAAAAATTCCATTCCCGTTATTCTTTAAGATAGAAATGTAGCCCACAGAATTTGCCACAGCTAAGTCTAAATCTCCATCTCCATCTAAGTCTGCACAGAAGACAGAAACAGGATTGAACCATACTGAATAATTAACTCTGGATCCAAACATCCCATCCCCGTTGTTCTTTAAGATGGAGACATTGTCGCTACCATAATTTGCCACGACTAAGTCCAACTCTCCATCCCCATCTAGATCCGCACAGAAAACGGAAGAAGGACTATCACCAACACCATAGTCACTCATCGTGCCAAAAAGTGGCTCGAAGGCAAATGCTTCGACGGGAATCAGTATCTCCGAAGTAGAGAGAGCTGCGAACATAATCGCCAAAACAAATAGCTTATTGGTCATTTTAACTCCTGGGTAAGGTACAAAACTGGTGAAGAAAAATGTCTTTTATACATATTGAATTATATATTATGATAACCTAATAATAGGTAAAGTCAAGATGAAAAACATAAAGAAATAACGAATAACTGATGGCGAATAACGGATTAAAGTTAAAATCAATCCCAGCTATATAATCATATGAAAAAACATAGGGTTATGACTGATAACCAATCAAAAACAAAAACAAGGAATTTTACACTCTTCTATGAAGGACGACTATCTGCTTTTGGGATTAGGTTGGCTTTTATTGGTCATTCTCCATACGCCATTCGTCATGCTTTTATCCTTAAAATCCTCAAACTTATCCTTGCCTGAGAGATGATCTGTTCGTATATTTTAAGTTCGGTTTTTTAGAGAGGAGGAGTTAAATTGGGTGAGAATTGCATCAGGATAAAAGGGGCGCGGGAACATAATCTCAAAAACATTAACTTGGAGATACCCCGGGACAAGCTGGTGGTGATCACCGGCCTGTCCGGGTCGGGCAAATCCTCCTTAGCGTTCGACACCATCTATGCCGAAGGGCAGAGAAGATATGTAGAGTCGCTCTCCGCCTATGCCCGGCAGTTTCTGGGAATGATGGAGAAGCCTGACGTGGATTTTATCGAAGGGCTTTCCCCTGCCGTCTCCATCGAACAGAGAACCTCCGCCAAGAATCCCCGTTCCACCGTCGGCACTGTTACCGAAATCTACGATTATCTCAGATTACTCTATGCCCGGGTCGGGAAACCCTATTGTTTCAAGTGCGGCAGGCAAATCTCCCAACAGACGGTGGAGCAGATAGTGGATACGGTCATCGCTCTACCCAAGGGAAGCAAAATTCAAATCCTGGCACCACTGGTAAAAGGGAGAAAAGGGGAATACCGGGAGGTATTCGACCAGATCAAAAGGGAGGGTTTCATCCGCGCCCGGGTGGATGGGAAGATCATGGAGGTCGAAAATGAACTGAAACTGGAGAAATACAAGAAACATAATATCGAGGCAGTGGTAGATCGGCTGGTGGTGGAGAAAAAAATCGTCAAGAGACTGGCGGATTCGTTGGAAACCGCCCTCAAATTAGGCTCCGGGATCGTGATGGTCAGTGTAGCGGGGAAAGAGGAATTTCTATTCTCGGAGCACTACGCCTGCGTGCATTGCGGAATCAGCTACGAGGAGCTATCCCCCCGGATGTTCTCCTTCAACAGCCCCTATGGCGCCTGCCCCACCTGCAGCGGTTTGGGAACCAAAATGGAGATAGATCCCGATCTGGTGGTGCCCAATCATACCATCTCCATAGCCCAGGGAGCTTTAGCTCCATGGGGATCTCCTTTAGGCAACTGGTATTATCACCAGCTGAAGAGTCTGGCCGAATCCTTTAAGTTCAGTTTATACGTTCCTTTTAACAAACTGACCCCGGAAGCGAAGCAGATAATTCTCCACGGCACCGGCTCCAAGGAGCTTAAATTCCGCTGGGAAAATTACGAAGGTAAGGGGGAGTATATGGGGAGCTTTGAGGGGGTGATCCCCAATCTGGAAAGGCGGTATAAGCAGACCGAATCCGAAGCCGTACGGGAATGGATAGAAAAATATATGCGCATCCTCCCC
This sequence comes from uncultured candidate division Zixibacteria bacterium, assembly GCA_903908285.1. Taxonomy (GTDB): domain Bacteria; phylum Zixibacteria; class MSB-5A5; order MSB-5A5; family SM1-73; genus CAIVRH01. The sequence goes on along the minus strand of CAIVRH010000038.1, from coordinate 141,511 downwards.
TGCCCGGATTGTAACGGAACCAGGTTGAAAAAGGAGAGCCTTTCGGTGAAGGTGGGAGAGTTTAACATTTCGGAACTGACCGATCTTTCGGTCAAGGAGACTAAGAAGTTTTTCTCCAAGATAAAACTCTCTTTACGGGAACAACAAATTGCCAAACAGATTCTGAAGGAAATAAATGAGCGATTAGGTTTCCTGGTGGATGTGGGATTGGATTACCTTACCTTGGATCGCCCAGCTGCATCGCTCTCCGGCGGAGAAGCCCAGAGGATAAGATTAGCTACCCAGATCGGTTCCCGACTGGTGGGGGTATTATATATTTTAGATGAGCCCTCGGTGGGTTTGCACCAGAGAGACAACAAGAGACTTTTGAATACGCTGGTCGGTTTAAAAGACCTGGGTAATACCGTGCTGGTGGTGGAACATGACCGGGAGACTATGGAAACAGCGGATTATATCATAGACCTGGGACCGGGAGCAGGAAAAGACGGGGGGTGGGTAGTGGCAGAGGGAACTGTGGAGGACATTAAGAAAAACAAAAAATCATTGACCGGTAAGTACCTTTCAGGAAAATTGTCCATTCCTATACCAGAAAGAAGGAGAAACGGGAAGAGGCCAACAGTGAGCGTAATCGGAGCAGCCGGGAACAATCTGAAGAGGATCCGGGTGGATTTTCCCTTAGGTTTCTTCATCTGCGTAACCGGAGTATCGGGTTCGGGAAAATCGACCTTGGTGAACGAGACTCTTTACCGTATCTTAGCCCACCATTTCTATGACTCTAAAACCCTTCCCTTGGAATACAAGAATATTGACGGTTTGGAAAACATCGACAAGGTGATCAGCATCGATCAATCCCCCATCGGCAGAACACCCCGGTCCAATCCTGCCACCTATACCGGAGTCTTTACCCCCATTCGGGATCTTTTTGCCATGCTGCCCGAAGCAAAGGTGAGAGGATATAAGCCCGGAAGATTCAGCTTCAACGTGCATGGAGGACGATGCGAGGCTTGTGAAGGGGATGGGATCATCAAAATCGAGATGCATTTTTTGCCCGACGTCTATGTTCCATGCGAGGTGTGCAAAGGGAAGAGATACAACCGGGAAACTCTGGAGGTGAAATACAAAGGAAAAAACATCCCTGAAGTTCTGGACATGACCGTGGATGAGGCATTTGATTTCTTCCTCCACCTGCCCACCATAAAAAGAAAGCTCCAGACCTTAAAAGAAGTGGGATTGGGCTACATCCGGCTGGGACAACCTGCCACCACCCTTTCGGGAGGTGAAGCCCAGAGGGTAAAACTCTCCACCGAGCTTTCCAAAGTCTCCACCGGCAGAACTTTCTATCTTTTGGACGAACCCACCACCGGTCTGCATTTCGAGGATATCAAGATGCTTTTGGGGGTTTTGAACAAACTGGTGGACATGGGAAATACGGTGGTGGTGATCGAACATAATCTGGACGTGATCAAAACCGCAGATTATATTATAGACTTAGGACCGGAGGGTGGGGATGAAGGCGGAAGAGTAGTCGCTTGCGGGACACCGGAGGAGGTGGCGAAGGTGGCGGAGTCATATACCGGCAAGTTTTTGAAGGAGATTTTAAGAAATTCGAGAGTAAGATTGGAAATAATCAAACAGAGCTAAGACTAAAAGGTGTGTTAAAAACAGTTATAAAACCTCACCCCCTGTATCCCCCTCTCCGTAAAGAGGGTATGTCATAATTGGGATTTGACTTTGTTGCCGCAATCTTTAGATTACGTAAGTTGTTGGAATACAAGGATTGGTTTTCGCAGACTAAAGTCTGCGGCTACAAATAGACTTGAATTCAAATTTACAAACAATAAATCCGAGGTTATAAATCATGACTCAACCAAAAAAAACGGCGTTTTATGATCTGCATGTGAAAAACGGGGCTAAGATCGTGGAATTTGCCGGATACCTAATGCCCATCCAGTACCAGGGCATCATCGAGGAACACCGCAGAGTACGATCAACGGTGGGGCTTTTCGATATCACCCACATGGGGGAGTTCGAAGTATGGGGAAAGGATGCGGAAAAATTCATCCAGCGAATGACCACCAATGATGTTTCGCAATTAGCCACATACCAGGTGCAATATTCCTGCATGTGTTATGAAGAAGAAGGGATCGTAGATGATCTTTTAGTCTACCGTCTTCCGGATCATTTCCTTCTGGTGGTTAACGGAGCCTGTCTGGATAAGGATTTCAAGTGGCTTTCCGATCACCTATCCGGCGACGTGGAACTGAAGAACGTTAGCGATGAGACCGCCCTTTTGGCCCTGCAGGGTCCCAAGGCCGAGCTGGTGATGAAGAAGCTGACTGATGTGAATCTTTCCGATCTCAAATTCTATTGGGCGACCAAGGGGAAGGTAGGTGGCATCGAAATGCTTTTCTCCCGAACCGGATATACCGGTGAGGATGGATTCGAGCTTTATTTCTCCCCTGCGGTGGCGGAGAAGATGTGGAATGCTCTGATGGAGGCCGGAAAGGAATTCAACATTGAGCCGATAGGTCTGGGCGCCAGGGATTCGCTGCGGCTGGAGATGAAATATATGCTTTACGGCAACGATATCGACCAGACCACCAATCCTTTGGAAGCCGGTATAGGCTGGATCGTGAAACCGGATAAAGGCGATTTCATCGGCAGGGGACCGATATTAAAACTGAAAAATGAGGGGCTCAAGCGTAAGCTGGTGGCTTTCGAACAGTTAGACAAAGCTTTTCCCCGGCATAACTATGAGATACAAAAGAACGGGAAAAAGCTGGGAGAGGTGACCAGTGGGACGTTTTCTCCTTCTTTGGACAAGGGAATCGGATTGGGTTATGTCCCGGTGGAATATTCTCAGATCGGCACCGAACTGGATATCATGATCCGCAACAAGCCCAACCGGGCAGTGGTGGTAAAGACGCCGTTCTATCAGCATGCCACGCATAAGTAAAATTAACTCATCTTTCGAGCGTGGTGGGAAATAACTGAAAATCGTCTGTCGGTTGACGGTGGCGATGCTCGCATCGAAGCTCGTTATACATAAATCGAGGTTCGAGGTGTCTAAAAAATAGCTATGGATAAGAAAAACATTTATCGCATCATCGATGCCAATTTGAACCGTGCCAGGGAGGGGATGAGAGTGGTGGAAGAAGTGGCGAGGTTTTATTACAACAATGCTAAGTTGTCATCGCAACTCAAAGCACTGCGCCATGATCTAACCAAAGTGGCGAAAAAGAGCTTCAATCAGGATATGCTGCTTCTCTTTCGGGATAGCCTTAAAGATGTGGGGGCAGACAGCATGTCGGGCTTGGAGAAGAAAAGAGCGGATATACATTCTATTGTCCAAGCTAACTTGAGAAGATCGCAGGAAGCAGCACGGGTGTTGGAAGAATTTGGTAAGCTGGTTAATCCTGATTCTGCCAGGTCGTTCAAAAGGATAAGGTTCAAACTATATACACTGGAAAAAGAAATACTGCGGATGACGAATGACGGATAACGGATGACGGATAAAAAATAAGGAAAATGGAAAAAGGAAGAAGGAAAATTTACAACAACGAATGATGAATGACGGATAACGAATGAAGAACATCTTTTCGTTGGTATCGAACACTTTATCCGATACCATAGAAAATTGCGTTACAAACAGGGTGACCGTTATCCTATCAGGGTTGAATCAGGATGAATCCATAACGATCAAAGGAATTAAAGACTTTGAAGCTGGGGTTTTAGATCGACTTTTTCTTCCATTATCTCCGGAGGAGTCTGGATGGATGGTTTTATAGGAAGGTAAATCCGGAAGGTGGTTCCCTGGTTTGGTTCGCTCTCCAGCTCTATATTTCCCTGGTGCAGGTTAACGATCTTTTTGACTAAGCTTAAACCTAATCCAGTCCCTTTTTCCTTGGAGGTAAAAAAGGGATTAAAGATCTTTTTCTGTATTTCTCTCGGTATTCCGTAACCGGTGTCAGATATCTCGACTAATATAGATTCTTCATGGGGTGTGATTGGTAATTCCCCTAACCTTATATTAAGCTTTCCTCCCCGGGGCATGGCCTCAATGGAGTTTTGAATCAGATTCTGGAAACATTGTTTTAACAAAAGCCGGTCACCCCGAATGGATGGGAGATCGGGCTTAGAGTCAAATTTAAACATGATCTGAGCCTCTTTCAAGGTCTCCTTCACCGACAGGTAACCTTCCTCCAAAATCTCTTTTAAGGAGATCTGTTCCGGCTTTATGTGGAAGGGTTTGGCAAAATCAAGAAATCGTTTTAACATGGTTTCCATGCCCATAGCTTCATTAACTATCCGGTCAATGGTCTGATTCTGCAATACGGGGTCATCTTTTCTTTTCAAAAGCAGCTTGGCAAAACCCAAAATCGCTCCCATGGAATTTCTCAACTCGTGCGCCAGCCCGGAAGACATCTCTCCCAAAGCCGCCAGTTTGTCCTTGAAAGCTATCTCCTGCTCCAATTTTTTTATCTCGGTAAGATCGTTTAAGAACACCACCACCCCCAGCATCCGTCCTTGCTCGTCCTTTATCAGGGTCGAATTGATGCTAAGCCAGACGGTTTCACCATTCCTGGCGGTCATTTCCATCTCGGGTACAGAACAGGTTTTTTGTTCAGTCAGGGTGGTCTGAATGGCGGAGCAGACCGGGCTTTGGTTCCGGAAAACGATCTTATAGCGTTTCCCTGTCACAAAATTTCTGGAAAGTCCAAGAATTACCTCTGCCGGCTGGTTTATTTGAATAATTTCTCCCTGATCATTGCAGATGATCATTCCGCTGGTCATGCTTTTTAAGATGTACTCATTGTAGCTGGCCAGATCTTTGGCTTTCCGATCGGTCTTTAAGTAAAGTTTTTGCAGGGTTTCTTCCTTTTGCTTAAGCTCCCGGATCACCTGTTCAAAGATATTTACCGCAGCATCCAATTCACCCTCTTTTCCCCTCCCCTCTCCCAGGGGGACTATATTCTCGCTTTCTGCCCTCTTCATCATCAATCGATAAGGTTTCAGAAGGTTTTTAATCAAAATCAAAGTAACTATGGCGATTATAATCAGCGCACCCATTCGAATCCAGGCATTGAGCTTGGACATCTGTTGAATGTTAGCCAAAGCAGATACGTCTTTTTCCACCATCACCCAGATCATATTCTCTCGGGCGGGGCTTTTCGAATTGGCGGAGATTTCCAAGGGCATATAACAGGTAAGATAGGTATTCCCCCCGCGGTCACTATAGAAATCGGAGAAGATGGTTTCAATATTTTGTTTTTCCTCCGGCCCTTTTATCTGAATAATCAAATCCGGTTTCAATCCACGAAAAGTATGTAATTCCTCAGGGGAAATGATCTCCCGGGAGGAGATCAAGGGCGCTCCGTCCGAGGAGAGAAAGGATATACGATTTATATCCGATTTAAAGGATAACTCCAACAGATTCCTTTGGAGTATGGCGGGAGGGCATTTGTCCCAAAGGGAACCGGCAGAAAATGCCACCGAGGCGAGGAGCTGGTCGGTCTGATTTTTTAAGACTTGTTTGGTTTGGTGAAAAAGATATTCCGTCCCGAAATTCAACAGGATCAAAAGCAGGATGAAAACCACCAAGGAAAAACGGATCTTCGATTCGTAATCGAAAAGGAAAAAGTCCCGGATTTTCAATTCCCCTCCTATCGGTAGTTTCCGGACGAAAAAATATCGATGGCAGGTTTATTATAGTTTATCGGCAAAAACAAAGGGGGAGGTTAGTCCGATCCTGGCTGGCATGCTCTCTTGTGGATATCGGACTTCATTGCATTTCGAGCTTAAACTAATGGAATGGTTAAGACCCTATTCGCCGGGTAAGTTCTACTCCTTTAATAAAGATATATTCCTACTTCAAGAAAATCTTAAGATAGGCTGAGATTAAGGCGTCTCCGAAGAAGACAGCGATGAGCGCCCCTATGGCTAAGAATGGGCCGAACGGGATGGCGCGGGTTTTCTTCACCTCACCGGAACAAAGCATAGCCAAACCGCCAATCAAACTTCCCAGGACCGCAGAAAGGATGAGTATCAAAATTATCTTTTGCCATCCTAAGAATGCCCCCAACATCATGGCCAGTTTTATATCCCCTCCGCCCAGGCTTTCTTTTTTAAATAATAGATCACCCAGAATCGCAGCCAAATAGAACATTCCGCCACCCACCGCAATTCCCAGAAGCGACTGCAAAAAGGTCGGGGATTTGACCAAAAAGGATAAAAGGAAACCGAGTATTATCCCCGGCAGGGTGAAAACATCCGGTATGATCCGGTGTTTTAGATCAATAAAAAAGATGGCCAAAAGAACTAATACCAGAATGCTTCCGGCGGCAAAGCCCCAGGTTAATCCGAAGCGCCAATAGGTCGAGACCAAAAGAAGGGGGGCGATGAATTCCACCAGCGGATATTGGAAAGAGATTTTTTCCTTGCATTTTCTACATTTTCCACCCAGAAGGATGAAGCTTAAAATGGGGATATTATCCCGGTAGCGTATCTTGGTTTGGCACCTGGGGCAATAAGAGTTGGGAAAAAGTATCGATTTTTTCTGAGGAATCCGATAAATACAGACATTCAAAAAACTTCCTAAAGCTAAGCCGATCAAGATAATTACAAGTAAAATCACCGGATTCATATCAACTTCTCCGTCTTACGTTTATCGGTAGAGAGAATCGCATCGATATTCGAAGCTCGGTGTTCAAGAATAGATGAGGTTACATAAAAAGTGAATCGTCGAACATCGATCTTCGACTTCCGAACTTCCCTACGGGCTTCGGAACCGACAACCACCTGCCTGTTTGGCTTGGATGAAGGGGAATTTAAATAACAATTTAGGTCTTCTTCATCACGAATAGATGATCCTGATAATCCCAAAAAGAATGCCATAAAACCTTTCGGAGGAACATCTCGATTTTTGCCATGATCTTAAAAAACACCTTTGGCACCAAACCCAGGTAGATCGGATAAAGCCACAGGAAGTGACCCTTCCTTATAGGATAATCGGCAACTTTTTGAAAATCATTCTGTGTAAATAACTGTAAATATACTTTTAAATCCCTTTGCCATCTTTTTTTATTTACGGTTACCTGTTCTATACCAATAAACCTCCCTTTAGGTTTTAAACCCCTTTTCACTTCGGAGAGGACTTTTTTTAATTCGGAATCATCCGTGATATATTGAAACACGTTTATCGATACTATCAGATCCGCCGTTTCATCCTTTATCGGCAGGTTCAATCCATCAAAGAGAGCAAAAGCTGCATTGGAATCTGTACACTCTTTTTGCGCCAGGATCAGCATCGGTTGAGTGATTTCCAATCCCAACAAAAACTCACAGCGCGCAACTAAAAGCTCGGTGAATCTTCCGCTTCCGCAGCCGAAATCGATGGCAAACCCGGCTTTTTCCTTTCCCAGCGCTTTTTGAACCGCCAGCTTTTGTAAGGTGTCGATGTAAAGATTCTTTCTTCCTTTCAAATCTCCCGGGTCGATCACCGCGGGGAGCTTTCCTTTAACTGCCCGCCTTTCCCAGGTTTCGCCGTCGGTTTGGAAATGTTGCAATGATTGAATTTTCATCTTTTTCACTTTATGAGAGTTTTGGTGCGAAGCCGTCCTTCGGCTTCGTTCAGGACAAGTGAAGGCTTCGCTACGCGTGATCTTTCCCTCAGTTACCCCTCTCTATTTCGAGACGGTTCATTACTAATATTTTGTAACCGCCCGCATGATCGGAAACAGTTCGTTGGATTACGACAATATACGCAATCTAAAGATTGCGGCTACAAAGACTTACGCCTATACGGGTGGCTACAAAATCAAAACCCAATTATAACACACCCTCTTCAGGAAGAGGGGGGATAAAGGGGGAGAGGTTTACCACACTTCAGGCTTTTTGATTTTCAAAGCGACAAAAAAGCACATCAGCTCCCCCAAGGTCATCCAGATGCGCATGGCTAACGAAATCAAAATGGCGGCGGAAACGGGGATGAACAGACTTAACAGATAACTCTGCACCCCCTCCCTGACCCCCAATCCTGCCGGAACGAAAAAGCTCAAAATCCCCAAAATGGAGGAGATGGCAAAAATACCGCATAATATCACAGTTTGGGAAAGGTTGATAGGATAGAAGGAATTAACCAAAAAATAAACCGCCACTCCGAAGATTAACCAATCCGCCAACAGAATCAGAATGATTTCGACGGCGGGTTTAAATCCCGCTTGAAAAGTCATGCCGCTATGGGGGAATTTCTCTTGCAAATTTTTAAAAATACGGGAAACAATTTTCAGCATGCCATTAAAAATTCGGGGAGAGAAAATAGCTAAGAAGATAGAACCACCAGCCAAAAACAAAAGGGAGATCGATGCCGGAGAAAATCTCTTCCACAAAAAGAGTGAAGCGATGAAGACCAAAAGACCCGCTAAATTGTAAGCGGCAAAGAGCAAAAGCAGGCTGAAGAGGCATACGCTTTTGGAGATTTTTGCCTTTTGGCTCAAATAGATCTGGCTTAGGTACAACCAGATTTTTCCGGGAAGGTATTTCCCCAAACCGGAGAGAGACATTATCTTGAAGCTCTGTTTAAAAGGTAGGTGAGTACCAAATAGCCGGAGGATTTTTTCCCAGACATAGGCGGAAATAGCCAGGTTGATGATCAGTAAAAAGAAGGAGAATATAAGCGGCAAAGGTTTTATACTCCACTTCTGAGCGCTCAATTCTCCGATATTATGATAAAGGCTTTTCCCCAGAAAAAAGAAGATCAGCAGAACCACCAGCAGTGCGACAAGTTTTTTCAAGAAGGAGATTTTACCTGTCCTTTCATCGGACCGGTAAAGGGGTTCATTATCTACGGGCGGCGGAGAGATAGATTCTGTCAAATCTGATTTCATATGGTTTTCTCTTTATGGATCGATTTCCACCTTCGGTGAATGGCAGAGCCGAGGGAGGTTTGTACCAGAGTTAAGGCGATTTTAAAAGCCATCGGACGGATGAAGCCAAAATCCTTATGAAAATTGAAAAGCTCCTCCCGCCGGGTCCCCCATTTATCCTTGAATTGCATCAGAGATAGGAATTTCTTATCCGAGCCCATGAAATCAAAATATGATTTTCCCTTCTCCCTGGCGATCCGGATGGCATGATGAAACAAAAGATCATTAGGCCTTAAGCTTAAATACCGGCTGTCCGATCCTCCGTGAAAGTAGTGGGCGGCATCCTCGGAATAAATAACTACAATTCCGGCGACGGGTTGGTTTTGATGTTTTACAAAAAGGATATCCGCAAATTCAGGAACCAAAAGATCATAGATTTTCTTAAAAAGCCCGTGGGGATATTTAATCAAAGCCGCTTTTCTTTTCATGGAAGTTAAATAAAGGTGATAAAACTGATCCACCTCTTCTTGGGTTCTGATCCTTTCAAACTCCAGATCAGATTTTAAGGCGGTTTTTATGTTTCTTTTCAGAGCATCATGATAATTCTTTAAAATTTCATCGGTGGATTTACCTTTCAAATCCAAAACATGACGATTTGACTCCATACACTTAAAATCGGGTAATTCCTCACTTTTCTTAACAGCCAGATCCACGATCTGAATCCGCTGGATTTTCTCTTTTCTCGCCCATTGGCTCAAAAGTATCAGGAATTCCGCTAAATACTTTCGATCTCCGATAAATCCCCCATAGGGAATGAGGGAATAAAATACTTTAAAGAAGCGGTTGCCCACCATCATGCCGGGAAGAGCAGAGAGCCATTCTCCTTTTTCCTCCATCACCAGATATCTCATTTTGGATCCATAACCCTCCTTCAATACTTTCGACCAGAGGGAGGTATGAAAAATCAGATGGGAATGTGAAGAGACAAACTCATCCCACTTTTTGTCAGGTTCTGGTAAGGTGATCAGATTCATCTTAAGGTTAAGGGAAGGATTTCCTTGATTTTATCACACACCAAGATTACGTCTTTTTTCTCAAGCAACGGGTGTAAGGGTAGGGTCACCTCATGTGCTCCCGCGTATTCGGTCAAGGGAAGTTGAATTTCTTTCCGGTTGATAATTCTGCGATAATAGGAAAAGGTGTGAATTGGGGGATAATGAATGCTGGACTGGATCCTTTCTTTCTTTAAAAGCTCCATGAATTTTTCCCGGTTTACAATTCTATTCAAAAGCACCGGAAACAGGTGATATGAGGATGGGCGCGGATATTCTCTAAACGGGATAGACAGACCATCCACATCTTTAAGCTTCGTCATATAGAGTTCAGTCAAAATTCTTCTCTTTTCGTTGGCGTCAGGCAGTTTTTTCAACTGGAGGATGCCCAATGCCGCCGCCATCTCGGTCATGCGATAATTATATCCCAGCTCCACCACATCATAAGAATAGGCATGGCCCTTATGCCGGCTTAAGGTCATGCTGGTCATCCCGTGCGAGCGGAGAAGTTTTAACTTCTTGGCATGCTGATCGCTTTGGGTGACGATCATTCCCCCTTCACCGGTAGCTAAATTCTTGTTGGAGAAAAAGGAGAAACAGCCGATGTCTCCGAGATTCCCTGCCATTTTTGAATTTGATTTTGCCCCGATGGCATGGGCGGCATCCTCAATGATAAACAGTTTATATTTCCGAGCCACTCTTTTGATCTCTTCCATATCCGCCACGTAGCCACCATAATGCACTACCACTATTGCCTTGGTTTTGGGGTTGATCTTCTTTTTTAAGTCCTCGCACGACAGATTGAAATCATCCCATCCGGTGATATCCACAAACACCGGTTTGGCTCCCACATACAAAATGGCATTGGAGGAGGCAACAAAACTCAAGGAGGGCACGATCACTTCATCACCGGCTTCGATCTCCAAAACCCGCATCGCCAGATGCAGAGCCGCAGTCCCGCTGGAGACGGCAATGGCGTGTTTGATTCCGATAAAATCCGAGAAATCCCTTTCCAGCCTTTCCACGGTCTCACCCATGGTTAGCCATCGGCTTTTGATCACCCGCTCAACGGCTTTTTGCTCACGCTGGTCGAAATTCAAATCGGATAAAGTAACCTTCCATTTCATGTTATTATCAGGTCTTAGGATTCACGTACTCATTCGCAGGGTTAAATGCCCTTTCCTTCGACCCTGAGGTCTCACTTCGTGCTGAACGCACTCAGTGCGCAGCAGGACCGAAGGAGAGGGTGAACCCTGTTCTATGTGAAATTAATAGATTTGTCCATAGGGGCGGAAATCGCGTATGCGTTCATATGAATATCCCGCTCAAAGATTCAACTCTTTCGACATATCCGTCCTGGCTGACACCTGAGGGTTATTCACTCAAAAATTTCTTCCGGTTTTTTTCGAACTCCTCCACCGCCTTCTGATAATCGTCCGGTCTTCCGATATCCAGCCAAAAATCGGAAGAATCATAGATTGCTACCTTCTGGTTCTTCTGTAAAAGGATCTGCATTAAATCGGGGAAATCCAATTTTTCACCTTGGGGAATGAAGTCCAAAATCTCCGGCTCGAATAGGTATATCCCCATGCTCACCAGGTAAGAGAGCCGTGGTTTTTCGATATATTTAACCATCCTCTCATTTTGGTCTTTCTGGATAATCCCAAAATCAACATCTACCGATCTTTTCTGTGATGCAATGGTGGCAATAGCTTTGTGTTCTTTGTGGTATTCTATCAGATGAAGGTAGTTTAAGGTGGTAAGAAGATCCCCGTTCATTACCATGAACGTTTGCTTCAGGTCTTTTAAGCAGGTCAGAGGGCCAACCGTGCCCAAGGGTTTATCCTCAAAGCTATACTGTATATTCACCCCCCATTTGGACCCGTCGGCGAAGAAGGTCTGAATGAGATTACCCAGATGTCCCACCGCCAGAGTGATATCGGTCAGGTCATAGCTTTTAAGCTGTCTTAAGATCACTTCCAAAATCGGAAAGTCACCTATAGGCATAAGTGGTTTGGGTAAAACCACGGTGTAGGGATAAAGCCTTCTTCCTTTCCCCCCAGCCAAGATAACAACTTTCATGTTTTTTTATTCCCCACCTGAAAAGGAGTACACCCCATCGGGTGCGGTTATGGTTAAACTGAGAGTACAAATATCCAGATTATTTAAAACCGCAGAAGCAAGCTTCTGCACTCCAAATAAGATCGTTTAAAATCGCAGAAGCCCCGCGAAGCGGGATTTCCGCTTTGCTCCAACCAGCTTTTGCACTCCAAAACCACCTTTTTAATCACCCTGAAGATTAACACTCCGATCTTAAAGGACCGAATTTTAAATGTTATAAATTCCCTCTTTATATTTCTCAATGTTTTTCTCGATCCAGCTAATCGTCTTTTTTATCCCTGTTTCCAGATCGGTCTGGGGATGCCAGCCAAAAAGGGTTTTGGCTTTGCCCGAATCCGAAAAAAGCCTTTCCACTTCACTTTTCCTGGGTCGGATTCTTTCCTTTTCCCGGATTATCTCAAGTCGCTTTCCCAGACAATGGGAGACCATTTCGACTATCTGATTTATCGACACTTCGAAGCCCGATCCCAAGTTAACCACTTCTCCAATAGTCTTCTCGCATTCGGCGAAGGCAATGAATCCCTGAACCGAATCCTGCACAAAGGTCAAATCTCTGGTGGAAGTGACAGTGCCCAAACGGATTTTATTCATAATTAGTGCCTGGGTTATAATTGAAGGGATAACCGCCCGGGCGGATTGTCTGGGTCCATAGATATTGAACGGTCTGATTACCCCGACCGGCAAATCGAAGGAGCGATAAAAGCTTAAAGCCAGAAGATCCGCCCCCAGCTTGCTGGCGGCATAAGGAGATTGGGGATGGGGGGGGTGATCTTCATCCATGGGGACATATTGGGCGGAGCCATAAATTTCGCTGGTGGAGGTGTGAACTATTTTACCAACTTCGGCATCACCGGCAGCGGATAAGACATTAATAGTCCCATTCACGTTGGTATCCACCACATCTCGAGGATTCACATAAGAATAAGGAATCCCGATCAAGGCTCCCAGATGAAATACCACCTGTTGATCCAAAACTGCCTTTCGGACACAGTCTGAATCCCTAATATCTCCTGCCACCACCTCCACCTCAACCAACACTTTTCCACTTATTTCTTCCAGCATGCCCCAGTCGTTTCGGGAATTATAATGGACCAAAGCGGTAACCTTTGCCCCTTTCTTAACCAGAGCCTCCACCAGATGACTTCCCACGAATCCGCCAGCTCCGGTAACCAGAACTTTCTTGCCTTCTATTTTCAAAGAGATATCTCCTTTTTTGCACCCATAGATAATTAAATCCATAAAGGAAAGCAAGTCAAATAAATCAGAGTCGGGTAGGGCTAATATAAGTATCGGTCGGATTAGGAATTATAATGAATTTGTCTACAGTCCACGGGAAAACGTCCGTAGTCCATAGTCCTTCGACTTCGCTCAGGATAAATCCGCCGACCGTTGCAAACAACCCCGGTCCACAGTCCATAGCGAAATAAAACTAAATAAAGAATTGTACAGATTGAAGTGGATATACTCTTTGGATGGGTGGATAAATAACTGATAGGAGAAGGACGATAATAAAGCGCCAGAGGTAGTTCCATGCAACTTCAATGTGTTCAAAAAAACTACACTCTATTCCCGGAGACGGAGGGTGGATTTTGAAAAACAGGTGAAATCAGGAATTTATCATATTGACAGAAAGTAATTATGCATTATATTGGTAATAAGTTGACGGATAATGGCTTGATTTATTTGAACTTTAAGTCAACCTACATTATTATGAACTTAGGTGGGAAAATCTTAAAAATCGCGGTAATTCTGGCACTGCTGGGTATTTTCGTCTATGGGTTGAAGCTGGGAGATTTCGCCGAGACTAAAAGCAATGGTTCCGCCCTGTGCCTTTCGTGCATCGGTATAGGTTGAGTCATACCCGGAATCCATTTGGTTGTTTTTTACTTGTAAAAGAGGAGTATGTTAGGAATAGCCAAAAGGCGTTTGTTCCAAATTGGGAGCCTGGTGGTTTCCAATTCATACGTCGGATCGTTCTTTTACAACAATATATATCAGGGTTGGTTCAAAGGGGTATGCGTACCCTTTTTGAACTGTTACGGCTGTCCCCTGGCGGTGATGAGCTGCCCCATCGGCACGTTACAACACTTTGTAATCATCAAAGCCATCCCCTTTTTTTTGATTGGCTTTGTCGGTGTGGTTGGTTTGTTAATAGGGCGGATGTTCTGCGGCTGGCTCTGCCCGTTCGGATTTTTTCAGGAGATGCTCTATAAGATAAAAACTAAGAAGTTTTATCCCAAAAGAGCTTTCAAATACACCAAATACGCGGTGCTGATCGGTTTGACCCTGCTGGTGGCATATTGGGTAGGCGAGCCGTGGTTCTGCAAGCTATGTCCGGTGGGCACACTGGAAGCGGGGATTCCCATAATCCTGTGGAATCCAAGCGGGGATATCTTCACCGAGGGGGGAAGCATCATCTCGCGGATAGGGTTGTTGTTTTACACCAAGCTTTTTATCCTGGGTGCCATAGTAACGGCAGCGGTATTCATCCATCAGCCGTTTTGCCGTTACCTCTGTCCCATGGGAGCGATCTGGTCGGTATTCAACAAATTCAGCCTTTTTCGGCTGAAGGCTCATACCGAAGCTTGCGGGCTGTGGGATGATTGTTTGCAGGGATGTCCGATGGATATTGACGTGCATCGATCCCCCAATGACGGGGATTGTAACCGTTGTTTGGATTGTACCAAATTGGATTGTAAAGGCGTTAAGTTTAGGCTGGCTTGGACCGGGAACCAAAACCGCTCCCGGCACAAGCTAACCGGTCACGATCCGGAACAAGTTAAGGAAAGGAGTGGATAAACCGAAATCGATACTATAAGATTTCTCAACAATTCTAAGCAACTTCAGCTTTATCAGATGTGATTTAGAAAAGGAAATCAAACCATAAACTCAAAGAGGATGGTAAACATGCGTATCAAAACCATTTGTTTTTTGGTGTTCATGCTGGGATGGATTCTGGCGGCAGTGCTTATAGCTCAAACCGAAAGATACTGTTGCCCTTTGAATTCGGACGAGCAGACCATTACCGTAACCCAAACCCAGGACGAATCAATTTTATCCACCAAGGATAAGGCTTACACGGTGCCGCGTAAACAGATGTTGATAGAGTACGGCTCCTACATCGGTTGACCATACTGCCCTTCTGTGGCAGTTGCCACAGATTCGCTCAAAAAATTGAAAGGCGATAGTCTAATTGTCATCGATTACCATTCTTCCAGTAACAATGATCCTTTCCACAATGCGGAAGCCACTACGAGGATGAGTTACTATAACATGTGGGCAGTTCCTTACGGAGAGTTTAATGGTATGGATTCAGTTGTGGGAGGGGCTTCATCGTGTACCGGCATCTACAATACCTATCGGACCAAATACAATCAACAGATAGTAATACCCACACCCGGAGTACTTTCTATCAAAGTGAACTATGATTCCACCACCAGAACCGGCATGATTTTTGCAAAATTCAATTCAGTGGATTCAATCGTAGAACCGAGCCTCCATCTTCGTTACGCTATCATAGAGAACCATATGCATTATCACATAACATGTCGAGATAGCTTGCAATTCATCGAGAGGGATATGGTTCCCAGTGCTACCGGTGTGCCCTTCTCCATCAACCCAGGCGAGACTTTAGTGGACTCCCAGAGCTTTTCTATAAATTCTGGCTGGGTAGCTAACAAATGCTATCTTCCGGTCTTTGTGCAGAGTGACGCAGCGACGCGTGCAAAAAAGATTCTGGTATCCAATCAGATACCGCTTTATCAGAAACACGTCTCGGGGGATGCTAATGGAGATAAGGTGGTGACTATCTCGGATGTAGTGTTTCTGGTCAATTATGTGTTTTTCCATGGAATAGAACCATCACCTGCGGCCGCAGGAGACCCGAATGAAGATGCTGTCACCGATGTCGGGGACATAGTATATTTGATCGAGTATCTCTTTCATTTAGGTCCGGCGCCTTTGCGAGGATGGGAAATAGATTAATTAAATAGTTCGTTAACATCAAGGGGTGGTTTACTTGGGGTTAGGGCTTTGGGATGGGGGATGAGGGAAAAGAACAGGTATAATTAAATCACCTTTAACCGAAGGATATGAAACGCCGGCGGTGGAGGATATTATATAACCCACAAGGAGGCATAATGTCAAAAAAGCAATGGATTCTTGCTACCGGTGTGGGGTTATTCATCATGCTCTGGTTTGCCCTCGGTTGGGCGGATTCCGATTCGATCCAAATCAAGTGTCTTCCCGAACAACCTTCCGAACTGACGGTTCCGGGAGACGAGGTTCAATCCAAAGCCGGGGTTCACCGCAATCAGGTTTTGCTGGAGATATTCACCGCCACCAATTGAACGTATTGCCCCTTTGCAGCAGTTGCTGCAGACTCGTTAAAAAAATTGAGAGGAGATAGCATCGCTGTTATGGAGTACCATCTGAGAAGCGACGCGTTTCAGAACGCGGATGGGGTGGGGAGGTCGAGCTATTATGCAGTCTCCGGAACGCCAACCGCCAAGATAGATGGAAAGAGATCATGTGTGGGGGGCAGCACCGGCACCTTCGGTTGTTACTTTGGTGCATATAATACCGAGATGAACGTCCCGGGCATCAACGTATCACCATGTACCTTAAGAGTGGATGTTTTATATGATTCCACCAGCCGTTTTTTAAAGATCAAAAGTTGGGTAACTGCTTTGGATACTTTCACCCATGCCAATGCGCATCTGCGTTACGGCATAACTGAAAGCCACAAGTACTATCCCTGGGAGGGAGTGGACAGTTTGCAAGACATCGTGCGAAAGATGTTACCCGATTACAACGGGGTAGCCTTCAGCATCAATTCCGGGGAGATATTCGTAGATTCGCAGAGCTATACTTTGAGTTCTGCCTGGGTCGACAAAAAATGTCAGGTGGTGGTTTTTGTGCAAGCGGATGATTATACCGGCAAGCCGGTATTCCGTTGTATTAAGGCGGGTCTTTTCCCCACCTATGTCTTCGGGGATGGCACCGGAGATGCGGTGGTGGATGTGGCGGATGTGGTGTTTTTGATAAATTACTTGTACCGGGGAGGCGGGGCACCTAATCCTTATGGCAGAGGTGATTGTAACCGGGATTGTCAGATAGATGTGGCGGATGTGATATATCTGATTAACTACCTTTATCGGGCCGGCCCTGCTCCGCTGAAAGGATGTGATTAATTTTTTAGAAGGAGGTGATTCTTTCAACCAGCTGGGGTAATAGACGATCTGCCCAGGGACCGATTAATTCAATCAAATTTTAAACATCAAACTTCGAGGAGGTTAGATGTACCAGAACAAATATTCCCGATTGATTCTGGGGGCGTTGATGTTTTTGGTTTTGTTCGGTAACTTGCTCGCCGGGCCGGAAGCCAAAGCCAGCTTCGATTTCACCTACACCGCTACCGACACGGTAAAAAGCAGTACGGTGGGGGACCAGCTTCAATTCTTGTCGCTGATCAAGAATACCGGGACCGATGCAGATTCCTTTATAGTGACACTCAGTGAACTTCCCCCCACACCACTGGATTGGTGGGTCCAGTTATGCACTGGCGGGATCTGTTTAGATACCCTGGTTAACCATAGGACTATCTACTTAGCATCACAGGATTTGGATCAAACTTATATAGAAGTCAAGTCCAGATCTCAAGGACAGGGAAAGTGGCGGATATCCGTTCAGTCCAAGGGGAGTTCTGTAACCAAATCAAAAACTTTCATTTTGGCTGCCTGGCAAGTACCGGTTACGAATGAATGGGGAGTAATTATCCTTATCACGCTGATTTTAGCTTCAGCCATGTATCTGATGTACCGACGGCTGGTTCGAGTAAAACAAACTTAGTCCGCTTAAGCTGGTGCGGTTACTATTAATTGAATTGAATTCAGTTTTTCTTTTCAGGCAGTTCTGCCAATGGTGGGACTGCCTGAAAAGTAAAGGGAGTTAATGGTTAAATTCCTTTTTACCATTCAGGGTGAAACTCGTCGAACTAAGAGCTAATTAAAATCTTTTTGGAAAAATCCATCTTTATTTTTGCTTTATGCGTTATATATAGACGAAAAGAGGGATAAAGAGAACAGATGTTTATGTACAATCAGAAAGAAGAGAAAGCAATATACGTAACCGGTAGTATTATCTTCACCGTATTCTTTCTGACAGTTTTCATCGGTTTGTGTACCTGCAGCACAAAAAACCTCCTCAATAACCAGAAAACCGGCTCGATCTTTGTGGATTCCTCACCGGCAGGAGGGGATATTATTATCGATTACGCTGTCACCGGCAAGGTGACTCCCGACACGCTCTTTGCGATACCGGTGGGGGAGCACATCGTTTCAGTTACCAAAGAGGGATTTATTTCCGCTCCCGATTCTTTGGTTATCTCGGTCAAGGAGAAAGGGATGGATTCGGTGAGATTTGATCTGTTGGAGCCAACCAAGGGCTCGCTTGAAGTAACTTCTAATTCGGACGGTGCCACCATCTGCATAGACAACAAACCTAAAACCGAGCCGACTCCGCATGTATTTTTCAACAATATCCCGATCGGAATTCACGTCATCTCCATTTTCAAAGAGGGGTATTCCAACGATGAACCCGCCAAAGAAATCGTGAACATCGTCACCCAGGACACGGCGGAGGTTTATTTCACCTTAAACCCGGCAGACGTGGGGAAAGCGGAGGGGAACATCACGCTGGATTTTGAGCTGGAAGATGATTACAATATCTTGCACAGATTATATGCTTACCGGGGATTTGTGATCATAATCAATTTCTGGGCAACCGACTGTCCGAATTGCATGAAAGAGCTCCCCTATCTCCAGCAGATCTATGCCGACTACCAGGCGGATAGTTTAATCATCTTAGGCATCAACTATCACGAGGATTTGGAAGTCATCCAGCAAACCCGCCAGGGTCTGCAGCTAACCTTCACCTTGCTCCGGGATACGGATAGCGCAGTTAAAAACAGTTATAACTTGCCCGGCACTCCGGTAACTTTCCTCCTGGACCGGGGAGGGAGGGTTTACTATTACTTAGAAGGCTTCAAAGATAGCTGGATGGGAAACTTGAGACAGAAATTGGACGAGCTGTTCGCTAAGTGAAAGCTTGACAAATTCCACTGAAGGGAGTACCGTGAAAAATTTATTTTCTAAGCCGGCATACTTTTTGGGGATTACTTTTATTCTTTTCAGCTTGACTTGGGGTAATGAGATTAGATCCAAAGCACCCAATTTCACGACGGAGGATTTGGATGGAAGGAAAGTCGAGCTTAAAACTGTACTTCCCAGCGGTCCGGTTCTGATCAGCTTCTGGGCCACCTCCTGCAAACCTTGTATTCAGGAGCTTAGCGCAGTTCAGAAATTCTACACAGAATACAAGAAAAAGGGATTTGAAGTATTAGCCATCAACGTGGATGGCCCTCGCAGTTTGTCTGCAGTGAAACCAAAGGTCAAGGGATTAAAGTGGGAGTTTCCGGTGCTTTTAGATACCAACAAAGATATTTACAGGAAATATCAGGTGCTGGGGATTCCCCACACGGTGATTGTGGATCAGAACGGGGATATCCGGTATACCCACACCACCTATCGGGCCGGGGACGAGAAGCTTATCCAGAAGAAGATCGATGAGCTTCTGGGGGAACAACCAACGGAGACAAGTAAAAGCGAGGGAGAGAAGAGTGGGAAATAAGTCGGTCTTTCGCGATACAGTTAACAATTCCCTGAATATGATTAATCTCCAAAAACCAGCAACGGATACAGGAATTCTCCCTCTCCCCCCAGGTGAGAGGGAATATTCATTTCCGGTACATGAAGGACATCCCCTGCAGGAAACCGCTTTATCCTTATTCGCCATTCGTTATTTTTCATTCATAATTCTTTTTTCCTCTTTCCTTATAACGTTTTCTCTTATTTCATATTCAGCTGCTCAGGATACTGAGCCGAATACCTTTGGTATCAGCGCCACCAACCAACTGGAATATTCTACCGATAACAAGAGCCACCAGGACATATTTCATAACTGGACCGATCTGGATCTAAATTATGGAATTTATGCCGCCAATTTGAGATATGAGGCACACCAGCCGGACGATTTGGGGAAAACCTGGCAGAGATTGTCTTTCCGGAACTTACAGTTAACCAGCGAGCCTTTCGCCATCACCGCCGGTAACTATTATGTAATCATCGGGCGGGGTTTAATTCTCCGTTCCTACGAGAATCGGGACTTAAGATATGATAACAATCTGGACGGGGTGAAAGGTATCGTTGATTTTGAAGGTTTCAACCTGACCCTTTTGGGTGGAACAGCCATGGGAAGATATGAAAGATTAACCGATCCGCTGCAAGCTGCCGACGGAAAGATCTCCGCCACCGATTGGCTCACCTTGGGGGGAAGCTATCTTCGCACCCATATCACGGATCTGGGATTGGTGAGATTGTATGGCGGGAATGCCAAGTTAAGTCTACCTCACCTGGATTTATATGCAGAATATGCCAAAAAGGACAATCCCCCGGGGGAGTATCTCCAGTATAAGGATGGAGAGGGAAAATATCTTTCAGCCAACATTTACGCTTCCGGAGCAGCTTTGACTTTTGAATATAAAGATTACATGAGATTTGATTTTTCCAATCAGGACGTTACCTTCAACAATCCCCCGGCACTCACCCGGGAACATATATACACTCTGTTGAACCGGCATGCGCATATATTGGATTTGTCGGACGAAAGAGGGATTCAGGCTGAAATAACCACCAGTCCGGCAGAGCAGTTATCCATCCTGGTGAACCATAGTTACACCACCGACCGCAAAAACCGGCTGCTTTTTACCGAGGTTTATGGGGAGACGGAATACGATATAAAAGATAAAGCCACGGTCAAAGCCGGATTCAGCCGGATGGAGAACAGAGATAAGGATGAGCCGGGTGCCCCATATTGGCTGGCTCCGATTGTTGATCTGACCTATGATCTTAATCCCACTAATAGCGTGAATTTCATCCTGGAGCATTTATGGACCAGCAAATTTGAAGGGAAGGTAACCTTTTATGAACAAATTTTGTCCCTTTCCCTTTCCCATTCTCCCATCGCTTCTCTCACCTTCGCTTATGAGCGGACCACGGAGTGGAAGACCAAACAGGATTGGTCGGGAAAGAAGAACTGGTTTATGACCACCCTGGATTTGACCGTGGGAGATAATCACAATCTCAGCTTGGGTGTTGGTTCCCGGCGCAAAGGCAAAGTCTGTTCCGGCGGAATCTGTGTGGATAAACCCGCCCTGGATGGTTTTGAGATTAAGCTTTTGAGCCGCTTCTGATTCTTACCTTCCTCCGTGAATTCCCATAAGGATTAATTGAAGTTCCGGAAACCAAGCACGAAGCTTTCGTGCTTTGAGACTCAAGTTATGACTAAATGGAAAAAAGGTATAAGGGGGTTTGCCGGTGGATCATATCCTCTGATCGGGAAGTGGCACTATGGGTACGCTGTTTCTTTCAATGTAGGTTTTTCGGACGAAATTTAGACTGATTATGAAGATAGCAGTGCAGAGTAAGGTTACATAAGCCGGGTAGGTGAATTCGAAATCGGACCCCACCCCGGGAGAAAAGAAACCAATGGAGTAACCGATAACGTTGGTGAAAAAGTGAACCAGGATGGCTACCCATAAGTTTCTGGTTAGAATAACCAAATATCCTAAGAAAAGCGCCAGAAGGAAGACCCCGGCAAAATTCCAGGGGTCTAAATGCATAAAGGCGAATAAAAATGAAGTAAAAATATAGCCCTTTATCTCTCCTAATCTTTTCGAAAAGATCGACTGGAAAAATCCCCGGAAAGCAAACTCTTCACAAAACCCCGCCAAAGCGCATGCTACCAGGATCCTGAAAATATATTCCAACCAGTTCTTAGCCATAAAAACTTTAAGCAAAGCATCCTTCTGTTCCTGGGGGCGGGGGAACAACTGGTGAATGTAGCCGGAGATATCGGCGATCACCACAAAAAGGGAAAGGGAAGCGATCGCCGCCCACATCCAAAAGTTAAAATTGAACTCTCCGGGGAATGATAGGAATCTGCGGAAGGAATATCCTCCGGCAGAAAGAAACGAGAAGGGCACCAGAAGTATCAGCAGCTCGCCCACAATTGCCGCAACGTGGAACCCGAAGACTATCCAGCTGGTTCCGCTCACGATCAGAACCGCAACCAGAAGCAGCACAAAGAGTCCGATTCCCTGCCCGGCAGTGAATTCTTTGGGTGTGTTTTCCTCTTCCAACGCCATAGGGTTCAAGGATTCGAGGGTTCAAGGGTACGAGCGGCTCATAGTTGAGCCTTAATAGCTCGGTTAAGGTCAAGCCAAAGCGTTCAGAATTCAAAATTGAGTTTCAAGGGTTTAGAAGTACAAGGGTTCGGGAATTTAAATCTTTGTTTCCAAGAGTTCTTGGGGATTGCGTTAATCCGTTCACTTGATCACTTGAATCCTTTTGGCATATTAACCTATATGGGAATGTCGCTTATTTGAAGATACTTCTTAGGCTGATGCCCAGCCGATATATAGCGGCAGCATTATCACCGGTCAGGGGAAAATCGAGGAAGAAAGCCAGTTTCCCCTGTTTCTGCGGTTGGCTATCTCCTATGGTAAAATAAAGCGAGAGGTTGCATAGATATGCCGGGTCCAGATGCACCACATCGTTCCACTTGGTAGCCTGCCACCAGTAATATTCTATGGAACCCCCCATTCCGAAAGTTCTGAAGTTCCTTACAAAACCTGCCTCGGTCTCCAGGTAGTCTCCCAGCTTCTCCTTAATCAAGGAATCTGCCTGGTTTCTGTAGGTTCGCTGGAACTGATGGGTAAAACCCAGATTCAGCTTGATAAAGCTCTCTTCGTTTAACAGTATATCCCCTTTCAGGGCGAAATTCAAATCGGTTTGACCATCCCCGGTTCCGGATTGTTTGGCGGAAACCTTATTGTAGGGTTGGCCGGTGGGGAGGGTGGGACCAGCCTCGGCGGATACTGACCAGAAATATCTGTCAAAAATATGGTACTTCAAGAATAACCGGATATCCCCTACACTGGTGGCACCAGTTTTGAACTTTTTGGGTTTCAAATACAACCCACCGGTGTCCACCTTCTGCGTTGCCACCACCGGAATATCCACTCCGAAGGTGAGCTTATTGGTAACTCCGTACTGCAGTTTACCTGATATTATGTAACTGGTTGAATCGCGACCCCGGGGAAAATCTTTTTCTTTTCCTTTGTCGAAATAAGTTTGAGTACTTAAGTAAACCATTTCAAAGGAAGGGTACCAATATCCCTGGGGCAGGGTGGCGCTGTTCCATTCGATCATTCCCCAGGTCGGTTTTTCCAGAAGATATTCCTTCACTCCGGAGGATATTTTTTCAACCGCATAAGCAGAAGCAATCCCCAGGTGAACCCAAAACCCCATAAGCAGCATAACCACCAATATTTTTTTCATTTCATACACCTCTTAAGAAAGGATGTTTACTATGGTTAATTACCCGGCAGAAAAAGATCCTCTGCTTATCCGGGTCTAATTTTTAAACTTATCCCTCTTACCCCCAAAAGAATCCACCTAATTAGACACAATTTTTACTTAAATAATTGCTTGCGTGTAAATTATTTCTCCTTCCGATAATGAAAATTCATTATGGTCGTCTGTGCTTTTAAAATCCATCCAAAATTCTCATGGTAAAGAATCTAACACATCGGATATCAACAGTCAACAGAAAAAGAAAGGGTGAATCCACCCCTGATTTCATCATTTTCCTTCGAATTTTGGGTTGGAGCGTATTATTTACATCGATTGGTTGACAAACTTTTTCTTGACAAATGAGTATATTGTTCTATTATTAAGTTTCGTATAGAGAACGTAAGTTCAGATGGCGGTCATTGACTGGTGAGCGAATTATAGACTTGATGTTGAATTTAATCGTCGGTTTGGGAAATCCCGGAAATAAATACAAATTCACCCGTCACAATTTAGGATTCAGGGTGGTGGATGCTTTAGCCGGCAAAAACCACCAACGCTTTAAACCGGGTAAAGGGGATTATCTTTTCTGCGAAATCAAGCCCAAGGAAGATATCAACTTCTTTTTGGTCAAACCCCTTACCTACATGAATGATAGCGGAGTAGCGGTGGCGGAGGCTTTGGAGCATTTAAACCGGGGGCGGGAAAACCTTCTGGTGGTATGCGACGATGTAAATCTGATCGCGGGAAAACTTCGCATCCGCAAGCAAGGGACCGACGGCGGTCATAAAGGATTGAGATCGATCATCTATCGGCTTAACTCCACGGATTTTGTCAGGTTGAGGATGGGGATCGGCAATAGCCCGGAGAAGATGGATTTGGAGGATTTCGTCCTGCGGAAGTTTGAGGCGCACGAAAAACAAATGGTGGAGAGTCTGATCGAAAAAGCTTGCGAATCTGTGGAAAATATGTTAATTAGGGGGGTAGGGGACAGCATGAGCAGGTTCAACCTTTAAAGGGCCGAATTTGGTTACGGGGTAAGACAATCAACGGGTTTGAAACCCCTTAATGTTTATATGGCATAGTCGAGAGACTTAGCGGGATATAGCTGAGTGTAACAAGAACCTAAAGAGAGGATTGGAGGTGAGCAGTTGAGAGTGTACGAAACCATATTCATTTTGGATCCGACTTTGGATGAACACACCCTGGAAAAAGAGATAAAAAAAGTCGAGGATCTGATCGCCAATCAAAAAGGAAAGATAATCCGGACCGAAAAATGGGGCACCCGAAGGCTAAGCTACCCGATCAAAAAGAAAATGCAGGGCTTCTATACCTTGATTTACTTCGAGGGTGACGGGAATATCCCGGCGGAGCTGGAAAGAACGTATAAGTTGAACGAATCCTGCCTAAGATATTTGGTCGTGGTATCGGAGGAGAAAGCCGAGCGATTCAAGGAGGAGGAAAAAACAGAGTCACTCTAAGAAGGAACCTGGTTGGTTTTGGAGCCAAAATCCATGAATTGACCCTTTACCCGATTCTATCTTTTTTGCTTTTTAAGGATGACCGGAGAGGTAAGGATCAAAGGCCGGCAAAGGGAGCGGATCAACTCGGAATGAGTTTAGAGAAACGGATTGGCGGCTTAAGCGAAAGAGGGTTTTTCCCAGCAACGTATAGGCACTCATTCGAGCAGGAGGTCTGAGGGTGATGGCAAACATGAAACTGCCGAACCTAAATAAGGTTTTGATCGCGGGCAATTTGGTGAAGGACCCGGAACTGCGTTATACCACCACCGGCGTGCCTGTGGTCAACTTCAAAATCGCTTCCAACAAAAGATTCAGAGATGGCTGGGGTACACCCAAGGAGGACGTGTGCTATATCGGAGTGGTGGCGTGGCAAAAACTGGCGGAGAGCTGCAGTCAATATTTGCAAAGGGGCTCAGCGGTTTTGGTGGAAGGGGAGCTGAGAAGCCGGTTAAAAGAAAACGAGGACGGCACCAAGCGGAGTTTCGTGGAGATAAAGGCATTGCACGTCCAGTTTCTGGACAAGAAAACCGAAGCATTCTCCTGGGAAGAGGAGAGCGCTTTTTTGAGTTCCAATGAAAAAGAGAATTTAACTGAACTGGAAGGTTTGTGGTAGGAAATATCGAATCAAAAAAACGGGGAGAGTAAAATATGGTGATGGAGACAGAAAGAACCAAAAAGAAAACTTGCCGGTTTTGCGAAGGGAAAACCAACGTGATTGATTACAAAGATGAAAAGCTGTTGAGGAGATTTATCACGGATCGGGGAAAAATCGTTCCCCGGCGTATCTCGGGAAACTGTGCCTGGCACCAGAGAAGGCTGACTTATGCCATAAAAAAAGCCAGACACATAGCTCTGCTTCCTTTCACCGGAGAGGTCTACAGATAAATTGGTATGCAGATCGGAGGGGGAAAAACCCAGCCAAACCAAAAGAAACAGAGACGATTTCTATTAGAAGGGTTGGTGCAGGATTAAATAGACTTGGAGGAGACGAAGACCATGAAGGTGATTTTAAAAGATGACGTGGAGAAGTTAGGCAAATGCGGCGAGGTGGTGGAGGTGAAGGACGGATTTGGACGTAATTATCTTTTCGCCAGGAATTTAGCGGTCTTAGCCAGTGATGGAAATTTGAAATCGATCGAGGAGATTACCAAACAGAAGAAGATGAGGGACCTCAAAAAAAGAAGGGGGGAGGAGAAACTCAAAGCTCAACTGGAAAAGATCTCCTGTACCGCAGAAGTGATGGTGGGGGAGGAGGACCGGGTATTCGGATCGGTCACCTCGCAGACCATTACCGATCTTTTAAAAGAAAAGGGGTTCGATATCGATCGACATAAGATCGTTTTGGAAGCGCCGATAAAGGCTTTGGGCGTTTACACCGTGCCCATCAGGGTCTCCGGGGATGTGACCGCTTCTCTTAAAGTATGGGTGGTAAAAAAGCAGGCAACCTAGGCTGAGGATTTCAAATTGCCGGTCGAAAAACGCAAAATGTAAAAAAGAAAAATTTGTAGTTGCAATTCAAAATTCAAAAAGACCAGCGTCTTTTTTCATTTTACTTTTTAATTTTGATTTTAAATAGTAAAATCAGATCGCTTTTGACTCCAATTTAATGCAACCATTTAGCATCTCAAGGTAAATGGGAATGAGCATGATCGAAGCTAAAGTGAACGGACTGGCATTGGATATGACTACCAACTCACCGGTGGTAATTTTATCTGCATCGGATTCGGATCGCCTGCTCCCCATCTGGATCGGACATTATGAGGCTTTAGCCATTGCCATGGAACTCTCCGGGGTTTCCTCGCGCCGACCCCTAACCCATGATCTGTTAAAATCAGTGATTATCTCCATGGGGGGGAAGGTACAAAAGGTGGAGGTTACCGAGCTTAAGGAACAAACCTTCTATGCTAAAATCTATATTATGCTGGACGGTTCCGTTTTAACCGTGGATGCCCGGCCTTCCGATTCCATAGCTTTGGCTCTCAAGGCCAAGGTTCCTCTTTGGGTGGCAGAGGAGCTGTTCCAGATAAAAAGGGGAGATAAAAAGACTCCGGATTTCAGCGACCCGGAAAGCTTAAAGGATAGATTGAAAAGGATCAGTCCGGAGGATTTTGGGAAATATTCCCTTTAGACTTAAGCCGGGGTTAAGAAGAGTTTTAGGTTCGATAACATTCCGATAACATTGAGCTGATAAGAAAGTGCAGATGTGATGATATGGCAAAAGAAGAAAAGTTTGTTTCTGATGGGCGCGGTTTTGGCGGTGCTTTTATGCTCCATTAAAACCGTCCGGTCCGAAAAAAATAGCTTAAGTCAATTAAATAAAGAGTTAAAGGAAGCAGAGGGGAGTTACTCTTCTAAGGATTACGCTAAAGCAGAAGATATACTGGTACAGCTCTCCCACTCTTTTCCCAAAGCCCCCCAATATACCTACTTTCAGCTGATGATCGCCAAGTGCGAATATCATCTGAAAAATTACGATTCCGCCCAGGAAAAATTCAAGGATTTCATCCACCAATTTCCCCAAAGCCGTTATATTGCCTCCAGTTATTACCTGTTGGGGAATACCACCTATCTTTTGGGAAAGATATTTGAATCTGCCCAGAATTTCGTCTTGGCCTACCAATTAGCAGAAACCAGCCAGTTGAAAGACTTGAGTCAAACATCGCTTGAGCCCCTTTTGGAAAAATGGCTTTCGGAAAAAGAGCTGGAAAAACTAAGCCAAACAGAAAAAGACAAGAAGCTGGCTCACTTGATTTTTTTTCATCTGGGGAAACGCAATGTGGAGAATAAAAACTATGCCAAAGCGCTGGAGGCATTGAATTATTATCGGGACAATTTCCCCAAGGGAAAGGATATCCAGGAGGTCAACCTGCTTATTAAAGAGGCCTCTTCGTCCTCTCTTCCGGTTATCAAAGTGGGTGTTTTGGCTTCTTTAGGCAGGGATTTTTCGAATTATGGAACCAGCTTTGTGAATGGCATCCAGCTGGCTTTATCCTCCTATACCCCTGAACAAAAGAGGGTGGAACTGGTGGTGAAAGATACCGAAGGTGATTTAATGAAAACCGGTTCGCTCTGCCGGGATTTGATAGAAGAAGACCGGGTGGTATGTATACTTGGCCCGCTGGAAAGCGAATCGGTGGTGAAAGCTGCGGATGTGGCAGAAAACGCGAGAATACCTTTGGTTACCCCGGCTTCAAATAAAGAAGGTTTAACCTCCCTGGGGAATTGCATATTTGAACTCTTCCCGTCCGAGGCCAGGATGGGGAAGAGCATGGCGGAGTTTGTGGTTAGAAGCCAGGTTTTTTCCGATTTTGTCATGCTCATTCCGGAGCCAGGGGGAGATAATACTAAAGCCTTAAATTTCAAAAATACGGTGGAGGCGCTGGGGGGTAAGATACTGGCGGTAGAATATTATCCGCCAGGCACGGTTGATTTTTCCCCCTATATCGAAAGGATTAAAAAAGCCTTACTGGGAATAACCTCTTCATCCCCGCCGGAGGAATCCGGTTCGTTTTTTGATCAGATGCCGGCTCGGGTGGATGGTTTTTTCCTTTCGGCTGATCAGAAGGATTGGCCCAGTGTCTTTTCCAACCTGGTTGATTTCAAGGTGTATACCACCGTCATTAGCATGGAATGGCGCCAGGACCCTCAGTTTTTGGATTTGGCAAAAAGCCTCAATCAGAAGCTGATCTTCACCACAGACAAGTCTCCTTCTAACGAAGAGGAGGAGTTAAGTTCGACCGGTTCGGAAAGAGAAAATTTCCTAAAACTTTACCAGGGGAAGTATAAAAAAGAACCGGGTCAGTTTCTCTTGGAAGGATACGACTGCATGAAGCTTTTACTTTCAATTTTTGAAGAGGCAGCCACGCCGGAAAAAATAGCAGCAGCACTGTCTTCTACCGCCGATTTTAAAGGAGTAGCGGGGGAGATCAGCTTTGACTCGGAAAGAGAGAATATCTACATTCCCATTTACAAATTGGAGAGCGGAGAGATAAAAAGATTGAGATGAAGGATTTCCGGAGCAGTGCCATCGTCCAAAAGGACCGCTTAAAACAAATATCCGGGATGAATCGGAGTCAGGATCGGGGTATAATGGAGGTACAAATTGACTGAAGAAAAAGATAGACGGGTAGCCCTGCGGATTGTAGTGGGTGACCAGGAGAGGGAGGTAACGTTCGACGAGCTGTGTCTTTCCAACAATTTGGCGCAAGAGGCTTTGGTGAGGCTTTTAATCAAGAAAAAACTCTTCAAACCGGAAGAGCTTGGTTCCGAGATCGAGCAGGTCCGAAAGGAAAGATACCGATTTCCGGGAGATGTCTCCCCCAACCAGTAAAGGTAAGATAAGAAACGGTGGTTTGGCTGTTGGTCTGGAAGGTTTCAGCTAGGTATCGTCTATGGTATGTCGGTTTCGTTAGTCGCACAAAAATCACAACCTAACTTAAATAAAAAACCGATCTGAATCTTGATCCTGAGAATAACCAACCGACGGGTGGTGAGCTAACTAACCCAAACCTTTCCGATGACCATAAATAAAAACTGAACAGGTATAGGTGTTTGCATGATGAATGAAATATTAAACCAAGAACCGTCACTAGTGTGGTCATCCCACCCGGCAAAGAAAAACGTCTGGGTGTCGATCGGAGTAATCGCATTTCTGATAGCCGTCTGGCTGATAGTTTACTGGACCTCCTCCAATCCTATTTTATTGGGAATTTCGGTGGTGATAATGCTGGGTTCCATGTCTTCGTTCTTTCTCCCCACTCAATATCTGCTGGGCAACGATAAGGTCAGGATCAAATTCTTTTTTACTGTCAGGGAAAAGAAGTGGGATATGTTCCGGTCATATTACGTGGACAAAAACGGTGTTCTGCTCTCGCCGTTTGAGAGACCATCCCGTCTGGAAAATTTCCGGGGGCTTTATATCAGATTCAATCAAAACCGGGACTTAGTGGTCGAATTCGTAAAATCCAAAATAGTGAAAAAAACTGACAAATGACGAATTACGGATGACTGATGACGGATAGATTAAAGAGGGTATTCACAGCTGATAAAATAGATTAAGCAGATGAAACAAGATAAGTATTCACAGCAGATTAAGTAGATTAAGTAGATATAACAAAGCAACCAGAGGTGATTTGTGGGATTCCGGGACATGTTCATGTGGGGGGGTGAAAAAGGGGAATTAAAGGAGCTTTCTCCTCAGCAGGAGGAGATTCTAACCAAGATCGCCCAGAAGGTGGTTCATTGGAAGATGGCGATTCCGGCTATACTCTTTTTGGAATCGATGAAGCCCTTAAATTACATCGGAAGCCAGATGATGGCATTCTTCGAGCCTTTCGTTCAGACGCTTTTTTCCTGGAAGGATTATGATGAGTTGAGGAGGATGATGGAAGAAAGGGAAACGGTGGAAAGGCTTCTGCAGAAAATAGAAAAGATCGACGCGGAAGCGCTTACCAAGGAAAAACAATTAAAGCAGGAACGAAAATCCAAAAGAAAAGAGGAATGGAAAAAGAAAAACACCAAAGAGAAGATAAGATATTTTCTGATAGGGAAATAGAGATTTGGTCGAACAGGTTTATATTCCCCCAGATCCATATGCGGACCATATTCGAATTGCGGTATTATGGGAGGAGAAAATGAAAAAGGTTTCTTTTCTATTAATCCTTTTACTGTTTTTGGGTTTTCTTCTGATTGGATGCAAGGGACCAAAAAAAGAGGCTGAAGTTTCTCAACAGGAGGAGCAAATGTCCTCACAGGAAGCAGCACAACCAAAAGCTTTATCCGGTAAGAAAGTGGTGATGATAATCTCTCCGGAAAATTTCCGGGATGAAGAACTGATCGAACCGCAGAACGTTTTAACCGAGCAAGGGGCTTTGGTTAAAGTCGCCAGCCTTACCACGGAGACTTGTAAGGGTATGTTAGGGGCTTTGGTAAGGCCGGATATGCGGATAAGCGATATAATACCCGATCAGTGGGATGCGATAATTTTAGTCGGCGGCTCCGGATCGACCAAATACTGGGATGATGCGGTGGTTCATTCCCTTCTGAATGATGCAGTAAAGAAGAACAAGATCGTCGGCGCCATCTGTCTGGCTCCGGTCACCTGCGCCAATGCGGGAATCCTTGCGGGGAAGAAGGCGACGGTCTCCGAGTCGGCAGCTTCCAATCTGAAAGACAAGGGAGCGGAATATACCGGAGCCAGCGTTCAAAGAGACGGTAAGATCATCACCGCCAGTGGTCCACCAGCCTCAAAAGAGTTTGGAGATGCCATCGCCGCAGCATTAAAGGAATGACTACAGTTTTGAGTATGGAGTGTCGAGTCTTGAGGAAAACCCTCAGATTCAAGACTTAATCCTCAAGCCAAGGATTGACAAGTTGAGCAGAGCCATCCTTCGATAAACTCAGGACAAGTGAAGGCTCTGCTACGCAGACTCGTTACTAAGAGGGAGGTTTTATGTTTCTAACCAGAGGTAGCCAGGGAAGTTTGGTGAAGGTGCTTCAAGAGAAATTGAGCCAATTGGGTTATTCGGTGGGAGCTGTGGATGGAGTGTTCGGACCTATGACCGAATCCGCAGTATTGAAATTCCAGCAGGAAAAGGGTCTGGATGCGGATGGGGTGGTGGGAAACCAAACCTGGGGAGCTTTGTTTGGTGAATCCATTCCCGATCTGATACCAACTCTGAACGAACCTCCGCTGGAACAATTCTGCTTTGATGTTTTTGGGGATTTTCGTGTGGCAGGCTGGCAGGAACAAAACTTAGCCCGATGTGATTTGTCACTTTACGGGAATGCTTTGCAACATATTTACTTCGGCTGGCTAACACCTGCGGATAAGGCTTTTGTTCATTCCAATTGGTTTGGTTTTCTCTGCCACCGCCTGGTGGTGCCCAAGTTTCGGATAGCTTTTGAAAATGTGGTAAAGCGGGGATTATCCGGACAATTAAAAACCTTTGACGGGTGTTTTGATTCGCGGTTGAAACGGGGCGGTAATTCCTGGTCTGCGCATAGCTGGGGAATTGCTATAGATATTAATGCCAAATGGAATGCGTTTGGACAAAGCCATTATGAGATGACCCGGGAGTTGGCCCAGTGTTTCAAAGACGCCGGTTTCATCTGGGGTGGGGATTGGTCCTACCCCGACGCCATGCATTTTCAGTATTGCCAAACGAGGTAGATGTTGCATAGGGAGTTTTCCTGATGCAATAGGAACAGGTGTCAGGACTGAGGGCAGACACCCCCAGACGGGGGCTCGTCTGAGCCCTCCCGTCCGGGAGGTCCTGACGCAACATCAATAATTTATATTGTAAATTTTATTAGAAAGTGTATATTCATAGTTTTGTCGGGAGTTATTCCTGATATAAAATAGTTGGATGCGTTAGGACTTTAGTCCTTACGCCACGAGCAAGATAAAAGTGAAGGAGTCATATGAAAGGATTAAAACCGGAAGACATCAAAATAATCCTGGCAACGGATTGCGGCAGCACCACCACCAAAGCGATTTTAATTGAGAAGCGCGGGGAGGAATTCCGGCTGATCGTCCGGGGTGAAGCGCCCACTACGGTGGAAGCTCCCTTCGAGGACGTTACCATGGGAGTTTTAAACGCGGTGGGTGAAGTAGAAGAGCTGACCGGAAGGAAATTATTGAATGAGAAGGGTCAGATCATCTCTCCGGCTAAGGGGAACGAGGGGACGGATATTTATATCTCCACCTCTTCCGCCGGCGGCGGCTTGCAGATGATGGTGGCGGGGGTGGTGAGAAGCATGACCGCCGAGTCGGCCGAGCGCGCGGCTTTGGGAGCGGGCGCCATCGTCATGGACGTGATCTCCTCCAACGACAAAAGGCTTCCCCACCAGCAGATTCAAAGAATCAGACATCTAAGACCCGATATGATCCTTTTGTCCGGTGGAATCGACGGCGGAACCACTACCCACGTAGTAGAGATTGCCGAGTTGATCTCTGCAGCCGATCCCCGACCCAGATTGGGAACCGGATATAAACTTCCGATAATCTATGCGGGAAACGTGAATGCCAGAGAGGCGATCAAGGAAACCCTGGGAGACAAGGTGGATCTGACTATCGTGGATAACTTAAGGCCGGTGCTGGAAAGAGAAAATCTTCTTCCCGCCCGGGAAAAAATCCACGACCTTTTCATGGAGCACGTGATGGCTCAAGCTCCCGGTTACCGGAAGCTGATGACCTGGACCGATGCCCCCATCATGCCCACACCCGGAGCAGTGGGGCTGATCATAAAGACCATAGCGGATCAGGAAGGAATCGAGGCAGTAGGTGTGGATATCGGCGGTGCGACCACCGATATTTTTTCCGTTTTCCAGGGGGTTTTCAACCGTACGGTTAGCGCCAATTTGGGAATGAGCTACTCGGTCTCCAATGTTTTCGCGGAATCGGGCTTAGAGAACGTGATGCGCTGGGTTCCTTTCCACATGGATGAAAGAGATCTGCGGAACCGGGTGAAAAACAAGATGATTCGCCCGACCACCATCCCCCAGATGATGGAGGAGTTGATCTTCGAACAAGCCATCGCCAAAGAGGCATTAAGATTGGCATTCATCCAGCACAAATCTTTTGCCACTACCCTCAAGGGAGTGCAGCAGCAAAGAACCATTGCTGATGCCTTTGACCAGTCTGCCGGCGGGCTGACCTTAGTCAATATGACGACTTTGAACATGCTCATCGGTTCCGGAGGAGTTCTCTCCCACGCTCCGCGCAGACAGCAGGCAGCTTTGATGATGATAGACGCCTTTCTGCCGGAGGCGATAACCCGGCTGGCGGTGGATTCCATCTTCATGATGCCGCAATTGGGTGTATTATCCACGGTTCATCCCAAAGCCGCAACCGAGGTATTTGACAAGGATTGTCTGATTCATCTGGGTACTTGCATTGCCCCTATAGGAGAATCTTCCGCCAGAGGCGGAAAAGAGGAAAAGGAGATTTTAGCATACAGTTTCACAATGCCCGATGGAAAGAACGTGGAAGGCTCGATAAAATCAGGGGAGATGAGAAAGATTCCACTGGGTTTGGACGAGAAAACCGATATCCCCTTGACTTGCAAAGCCAGCTTGAATCCGCATCGGGGTTTTGACTTGGGAGCGGGCAAAGGGAACAAGATCGAGGCTACCATACACGGCGGAGTAAGCGGGATAATTCTGGACGGCCGGGGACGACCATTTATCCTTCCCACCGATCCAAAGGTAAGGGTACAAAAGCTGAAAGAGTGGATGCTGGCTTTGGATATTTACCCCAAAGAGGCGCTGGAGAGATTGTAAGATGTCCGTCGTCGACCGTCCTTCGACTTCGCTCAGGACAAGTCCGCAGTCCGCCGCAAAAGACTAAGACATTAAAGGTTTGAAAACAGGAGAGAGATTATGGGTCACGCATATACGCCGGGATTGAAGGTAACGGAAAAGATTCAGGTAACCAAAAAAAGAATACTTCCATTAAAAGGGGATGTTTTAGTCAAGGTGGGTGACAAGGTAAAGCCGGATACGGTGGTGGCCCGGACTCTGCTTCCGGGGAATGTGGAGCCTTTCAATGTAGCCAATGTCTTGGGCATTCCGCCGGAAGACATCATGTTCCACATGCTAAAGAAAGATGGAGAAAGGGTTAAAGAGGGAGAGGTCATAGCCAAAAGCAAAAGTTTTTTTGGGTTGTTCAGCTCCGAATGCAAATCCAAAGCCGAGGGGACGGTGGAGAGCATCTCCTCCGTTACCGGGCAGGTGTTGATCCGGGGAAATCCCATTCCGGTGGAGATAAAAGCATACTTGGATGGCGATGTGGTGGAGGTATTTGAAAGGGAGGGGGTAGCCGTATCCACCTGGGGTTCCTTCATTCAGGGGATTTTCGGTATCGGAGGTGAGACTCACGGTGAGATCAAAGTGGTGGTCAAGGATAACCAGGAAGTATTAACCGACAAATTAATCGAAAAGGATTGCAAAGGTAAAGTGATCGTAGGGGGGAGTCTGGTCACTGCGGATGCCATAAAGAAAGCGGTAAGTATGGAAGCCAAGGGGGTGGTAGTTGGCGGATTCGATGATAAGGACTTGAGGGATTTTTTGGGATACGACTTGGGAGTAGCGATAACCGGTTCCGAGGAATTAGGGATAACCCTGGTTGTTACCGAGGGATTCGGGCAGATAAACATGGCGGAGAAGACCTTCTCCCTGCTTAAGTCCAAGGAAGGGATGATGGCGTGTATAAACGGTGCCACTCAAATTCGGGCCGGGGTAATCCGTCCGGAAGTGGTTATTCCATATGTCGGCGATATGCATAAAAAGGAAGCCATGGTGGATTTGGAAAATATCGGGCTTACCGAAGGATGTCCGGTGCGGGTAATCCGGGAGCCATATTTTGGTCATCTGGGCAAAGTCTGCGCTCTTCCTCCGGCGTTGCAAAAATTGGAATCGGAATCGTCCGCCCGGGTGTTGGAGGTGGAGTTCCAGGACGGGACCAAAGCGATAATACCCAGAGCGAATGTGGAAATGCTGGAGGAGTAAAGCGGAATTTGGTTCATTGATTCATAGCCTATCATATTGAGTGAATCTCCAAGTTTCCAGATACATGAAGCATATACCGGCACCTGACTTAAGGTCAGGTGCTGTTTGATTTCTGTGGATTCGCAGTTTTGGACGAACGGATTTTGTTCGTTATTCAATATCGCCTTAGCTACAATCTATGTTTATCCCGGGAAAGATGGTTCGCAGGCTCCTGCGGTTTTTCTCAAGCGATACTCCATTCCCATACAATCCAACATTAGTCCGCCCCCAATTGATTCTGTCCGAATAACTTGTGAACGTAGGGATAATAAGAAAAGATGTTGTAATCGGCGCGGTTTTTGCAACATAACTTGTGTTAAGTATGGTTGATGATACATTTCCGGCTGCGTGCATATTCCCCCCTTTCAAATGTATCGGTTTAGCTTTGACCTTTAGAGTTTTAAAATCTATTACACAATCCAGGAAGTGCTTTAAGAGTGAGAACATAATAAATATGAAACATCCTCCAATTTTTCGCTTGACTAAATTTAGTGAGACTGCTAAATTGAATAAAGTTTGGGGGTGCTAAAAAAGAGGTATGAATCTGAAACTCATTTTTGAAAACAACATGCGGTCATGCAGTAAGGCCAGGATCAAGGAACCAGTGACGATCAACCCGCATCCTGAAATCATTACCCGTTAAACCTTCATGGATATAAAATTTCTGAAGGTTTTTTTTATTTTATCAAGGAACAATGAAGAGTATGCTTAACCGGATAGACAAATCGATACCCCTGTACTTTTCAGCAGCCGTTTCTGTGCTTATCTTTTTTATCTTTGTTTCTTTGGCGGTTGGAGTTGAAAAAACTCCCGATCCGGTTAATGAGAGTTCAGCCCAAATCCAGATTCCTCCTGCCCCCCCCACCAACGTGGTAGCTCAGGATATACCCAATGATAAGGGTGGCGCCATCACCATCAGCTGGGATAAATCGGCCGATGACGGGGGAGGAGCGAAGAATGTAACCAAATACGAGATCCTCAAGTCTACTCAAAAAGATGCAGGATATAAGGTAATCGGAAACACCACGGCCGGCGCCACCTTTTTTTCGGATAACACTGCCCCCAATGGAGTGCCTTATTTCTACAAGATCAGAGCGCTTTCCCCTGCCGGTTCATCCGAATCTTTGCCCAGTGCTCCGGCCTTTGCCAAAAGACAATGGTTCGATTTAAGCCGTTTGAGCCTGTTCATACTTTCCCTGATCATCGGGTTTGCCATATTTTACTTCATCGAAAAAGCCAAATCCGATAAGGGACTATTTATCCGGAAGATCGCCGGTCTGGAGGCGGTAGATGATGCGGTGGGGCGGGCGACCGAGATGGGGAGAAAAATAATTTTTGTACCCGGCATCATGGATATGGACAGCATGCAAACCATCGCCGGCATCACCATCCTAGGAAGGGTAGCAAAGCTGGCAGCAGAATACGAGGCGAAGCTGGAAGTGCCGGTCTGCACATCATTGGTTATGGTTACCGCCAGAGAAGTGGTCAAAGAGGCATACCTCAATGCCGGAAGACCGGATTCCTATAATGATAATATGGTTTATTACGTCACTAATGATCAGTTTGCTTACGCGGCAGCTTTGGATGGGCTTTTCTTAAGAGAAAGACCAGCTGCGGTTTTTCTTCAGGGACAGTTCTATGCCGAATCTTTGCTTTTAGCCGAGACCGCCAACTCGGTAGGAGCTATCCAGATTGCCGGAACTGCCATGCCCACCCAACTTCCCTTTTTCGTAGCGGCCTGCGATTATACCCTGATCGGAGAGGAACTTTTTGCGGCTTCAGCTTATCTTTCCAAAGACCCCAAGCTTTTGGGGAGCTTAAAGGGGCAGGATGTGGGGAAGTTTATATTCCTTTTGGTTATCTTAATTGGAGTGGTACTCCTGACCCTTAATTCGGTATTAGGATTGAACCTTCCCGATTTAAAAGTGCTTTTTCAAGGAATCTAACCGGAGATAAATATGCGAAGAGAGGTTCCTTTAGTTTTGACTGCAATTGTCGGGATCACCATGATAATTGCCCACTTCCTTCCTCCTTTGAATAGCTTGAAAGATTTATTCGAAGACTGGTTCTTCATCATCGCCGCATTTGCCATCATCCTGGGAATCTTGAATCTTATTTTGGTTAATGGAAATAATATATATCGAAAACAAAAAGGTTGGCCTTTTGGCGTGGTAGTGATTTTGGGATTTTTGATAATGACTATAATCGGTCTGGGTTTCTCGGGTGGAAAATCGTTTCAAGACCCGGGCACACCTTTTTATTACCTTTACACGAATGTCTATTCTCCTCTTTCTGCAACCATGTTTGCCCTTCTGGCGTTTTTTGTCGCTTCTGCTTCATATCGGGCTTTCCGGGCAAGAAATATTGAAGCCACCATGCTACTTTTAGCCGCCTTTATATTGATGATTGGCCGGGTTCCCATCGGATATTGGTTTTCTGACTGGCTCGGCG
Organism: uncultured candidate division Zixibacteria bacterium; assembly: GCA_903908285.1. Lineage (GTDB taxonomy): Bacteria > Zixibacteria > MSB-5A5 > MSB-5A5 > SM1-73 > CAIVRH01. The sequence continues at coordinate 103,481 of CAIVRH010000038.1, read as the reverse complement.
ACGCTTTGGGAAAGACGGCAGACTGGATCATGGACTTCCCCCAAACCGCTGGGCAAAGAGCTATTATGATTGGAATCGCGTTGGGAGTGGTTTCTTCAGCTTTGCGAGTAATATTGGGATTAGAGAGAACTTATACGAGCGGAGAATAGGAAAAGCGTATACGGGATACTGTACTCGGTTTAATATTTATTTAGTACGGGAAGGAACTGAAAAGAGATGGATGAAATGGCCAATCGGGAAAAGAAGACCTTGTGGGAAAACCTTTTAAGCATAGATAGAAGGATCATATTCATTTTTATTGCTCTAGCCATCGCCCTGCCCTTGTTTTTTAAAACATCCCTAAAAATGCCGGTGTCTCCGGTGGTACAAGAGGTGTATAATGCCATCGAAAGCCTCCCGGCTGGTTCCAAAGTTTTGATCTCCTTTGATTTTGATCCCGGCTCCATGCCGGAGCTTCAACCCATGGCGGAATCATTCTTCAGGCATTGTTTTCGAAAGAATCTAAAAGTGATCATCATGGGACTTTGGCCCCAGGGTCCTATCCAGGCGAACATCGCTTTGGATAAAATCTTTAGGGAATTAAAAGAGGAAGAAAAAGCGGTAAAAGTTCCTCGATATGGAATCGATTATGTCAATTTGGGATTTACTGCGGGCAATGAGGTGGTAATCGATCGAATGGGTCATGATTTTCAGGAGTCTTATCCCGCCGATGCCAAGGGGACTCCGCTTTCCAAAATTCCTTTGATGCAAGGGGTGAAAAACTACGATAATATAGATTTGATCCTCAATCTATCCGCCGGTTACCCGGGAACCCAGGAGTGGGTGCAGTATGGTGTGGATGTCTTCCATGTGAAACTGGCTGCAGGTAACACGGCGGTGCAAGCCCCCTCCATGTATCCTTATGTCCAAACCGGACAATTAACCGGAGTGCTGGGGGGGATGAAAGGGGGAGCAGAATACGAACTGGCCCTGAAGCGACCGGCCAAAGCAGTCAGCTATATGTTTTCGCAGGCGATTGCTCATGTAGTGATCTGTCTGTTCATCATCATAGGCAATATAGCCTTTTTCACCCTGCGGAAAAAGAAAACCTTAAAGCTGGAGAAGTAAGATGAGCGGCGATATTATTGGAATTTGGATCGGTGCCATATTGACTTTGGGCATCTTCAGCTTTTTATATAAAGATAATCCTTTCTACAAATTCTCCGAAGCGTTATTTGTGGGTATCTCAGCCGGTTACTGGTTTGTGGTGACCTTCTGGCAATACTTTGTACCGAAATTCTGGGATAATCTGTCGTTGTCTTTTCACGAATTGGTAGCAAATGGAAGAATAGATTATCACTGGATCTATCTGGTCGGAGGTTTTTTTGGGGTGTTGATGTTACTCCGCTTGGTGCCCAAGATCGGGTGGTTGTCCCGATGGTCGCTGGCCTTCATCGTGGGGACCACTGCCGGACTCCAGTTCACTCGCTACTTAGAGAGCAACGGTATCAGACAGGTGGTGGGAACCATCAAACCTTTAGTAGTGGGAGGAAACTTAGGCACCAGCATCGGCAATATAATAATAGTGGTGGGAACGTTTACCGGATTGATCTACTTCTTCTTTTCCAAGGAACATAAAGGTGCATTCGGCGGAGCCGCCCGGGTGGGAGTGTGGTTTCTCATGATCAACTTCGGGGCCATGTTTGGATATACGGTGATGAGCCGTATGTCCCTTTTGATCGGAAGGATGGATTATCTTTTCAGCGACTGGCTGAAGTTAATAAAATAAAAATCTATAAGAATCGGTCAACGGATTAAACGGATTAAGCGGATCAATTCCGGTTAGTGTCCGTTGATCACACCGGTGCATCGAATAGATAAGAAAAATATAATTCGTTACTTTCGTTGACAGTTTTCCAAGGAGTCAAAATGAAGAACAGGTTCGTTTTCCGAAAGTCGATTTTGCTCATCTTCCTTTTTTCGTTTTCCTTTTTTCTTTTCGGCTTGTCGATCTCCCCGGCTCAAGAAATGGGAGTCCCCGTAGCTGCACCGATATCCGCACCGCAGCCTCCGGATCCTCCTATGAATGTGGTGGCAAAGGATGCTCCCAATGATAATGGGCATGCCATCGTGGTGAAATGGAGCCTGTCGGCGGATGATGGGAAAGGCAAGAACAACGTGCTCTCTTACGAGATATGGAGATCGGATAATCCCGATACCGGATTCGTGCTCAGGGGATTGGTGCCGGCGGGAACAAGCCAATACCTAGACCGGGGAGCCAGGGAAAAGGAGGAAGAAAACTATTTTCCTCCCCACAAAAACTTCTATTACCAGATCAAAGCAAAAAGTGATATCTCTTTTTCCGAATCGGAAGTCTCTGCTCCCGCTTATGCTTATGGACAATGGATCCACACCGGAAAGCTTTCCATATTATTCGCCACGGCGGTTTTCACTTTCTTCGTGTTGCTCTTTATCAACTGGGCCAAGAAGGGGAAAAAGTTATATGTACGTCCCATTGCAGGAATAGATGCGGTGGATGAAGCCATCGGCAGGGCTACGGAGATGGGTCGACCCATCCTTTACATTTTGGGATTGGGCAGTGCCGGGGAGCTGGGCACTATCGCTTCTCTGACCATTTTGAACCGGGTGGCAAAGAAGACCGCGGAATATCAAACTCCTCTTTTGGTTCCGGTGTCTGATCCGGTAGTTCTGACCGTGGCACAAGAGGCGGTTAAGGCCGGATACTATGAAGCCGGCAGGCCTGATACTTACAAAGAAGATTCTGTTTGGTATATCACTTCTATGCAATTTGCATATGTCTCAGCGGTCAATGGGTTGATGCTCCGAGAAAAAACCGCTACCAATATTTATATGGGAGTCTTCTATGCGGAGTCGTTACTTTTGGCTGAGACCGGAAATGTGGCCGGGTCCATTCAGATTTCGGGAACAGACCAGGTAGCTCAAATTCCGTTTTTCGTGGCAGCTACGGATTACACCCTGATAGGAGAGGAACTTTATGCCGCTTCTGCATATTTAGGGAAAGAACCTTTACTTTTAGGTGCCATCAAAGCCCAGGATTGGGGAAAGATTCTGATCATGATCTCATTGATAATTGGAGCAATAGCGGCAAGTTTCCATCTCGATTTTATTGTGAACCTTTTCCGCATCAAACTATAGATCAGGAGTAAGACATGCGCTGGCAAATTCCATTGTTAATTGTTTTAATAGGCGGAGTCTTCATGGCTGTTCAGTATTTCGTTCCCCTGGAATTCTCGGAACGAATTTACGAATATTGCGTGGATTGGGTTATTATCGTAGGCGTTTTCGCCATGGGTTTGGGCTTATGGAGTCTCTTCCGGGTTAGTGTGGGGAAAATCCAAACTAAAGCCCAAGGCTGGGGATATAATTTTATAACTTTAGGTGGGCTGTTTGGCATGATTCTCTTGGGGCTTTTCTCCGGGATAGAGGAAGGGAAACAGTTCATGAACCTGTTCTGGTATATTTACACTCCCATTCAATCTTCCATGTTTGCCCTATTGGCTTTTTATGTTGCCTCTGCTGCTTATCGGGCGTTTAGAGCTCGAACTCTAGTATCCACTATCCTATTGCTCACCGCCGTGGTGATCATGCTGCGTTTGATCCCCTTGGGACCGGTTTCTGGTCTAAATCAAACGGTGGCAAGCTGGATATTGACCGTTCCCAATATGGCAGCCAAAAGAGCCATCGCTATGGGGATTGGATTGGGAGGGATTGCAACTGCTTTGAAAGTTGTTTTAGGAATAGAGAGATCATATATGGGCAAGGAGTAACCTATGTTGTTGCAAAAGGTCCATCGGGACGACGAAGTGATCCCTGATTCATTGTTTTATATTAAGCGAGATTGCTTCGCTACGCTCGCAATGACAACATATACCAGATCAATCAGGAGGAAATAAGATGGCTTTTTATGAGAAATTGATGACCATGGACCGAAGGGTGGTCTATATAACGATGGCGTTGGCAGTAGCTATTCCACTTTTCGTTCCCTTTCAGGTCCCGATACACACCACTTCGGAGGTGAAAAGCGTCTATGACTTTATTGAAAGTCTGAAACCGGGGGACCGGCTTCTGATAGCCATAGATTATGATCCGAACGCCATGGCAGAGCTTCATCCTATGGCTTTGACCATCTGCCGGCAATGTTTCGCTAAGGGGATCAAACTCTTTTTTGTAACCTTATCTCAGAATGGACCCGGCATGGCAGAGCAATTGGTATCTAGATTATCCAAGGAGTTTAATAAGAAAAATGGTGTAGATTATATCTATTTGGGTTACAAACCTTATCCCGGATTGGTGATTTTGTCCATGGGGCAGAACTTCCGGATATCCTTCCCTATGGATTATTATGGAACTCCGGTGGATTCCATGCCGATCATGCAGGGGATACGTAACTACGACGACATGAAAGCGGTGATCGCCTTTGAAGCGGGGTGGGTGGCGGATTCCTGGATCGGAGATGCCAATGGTCGTTATAAACTGCCGGTAGCTTTGGGATTGACCGGAGTCATGACCGCAGACTACTATCCTTATATTCAGTCTAAACAGATTATAGGCTTGATGGGTGGGCTTAAAGGAGCAGCTGAATACGAGACTTTAGCCAAAGCCAAAGATAGAATCGCCAGCCGGGGGATGAAAGTTCAGACCATAACCCATATCGTGGTGATTCTTTTTATCATAGTAGGCAACATCGGATTTTTTATGTCCAGACGGAAGAAGCTATAAGGTAGAATATAAACGGAGGAATAAAATGGGAACAGGTGAGATTCTTTGGAACGGGTTAGCACTATTTTTAACTCTTAGCATCTTCTCCATTCTATACAAGGATAATCCTTTTTATAAGATAGCTGAACATCTGGTGGTAGGAGTTTCAGCCGGTTATTTCGCCATTATTCTTTATTACAACTCGTTCATACCCAAGGTCTGGGTTCCGGTTGTTCATGAGAGCAAGTTCTTATACATTCTACCGACGATTCTTGGTGTGTTGATGTGGACCAGATTCTCGCGTAAATGGTCCTGGGTTTCACGTTACCCCATAGCAGCTTATATGGGGATCGGGATGGGGGTAGCCATTCCGGTGACCATGCAAGCCTACATCTTAGTTCCTCTCTATGCCACCATGCAACCAATCGGATTCACCAGTATGGCACTCTTCAATAATCTTCTGGTGGCAGCGGGAGTTTTGTGTGCCTTGGTTTACTTCTTCTTCTCCAAGGAACATACCGGGGCTTTTGGAGGGGTGGCCAAAGTGGGAATCTGGACTCTGATGGTCGGCTTTGGGGCGGGATTCGGTCTGACGGTGATGGGCAGAGTTTCCCTTTTGATAGAGAGATTCACCTTCATGCGGGATTATTTGCAGAAACTCTTTGGGTTTTAGACTTCGCTGGTCGTGGAGAAAAATGCAATCTCTGGTGCTCTGACGATCAATAACAGGAATCCGATAAGCGCGTAGAGATTGAAGAATAAAACCAATCAGAATTACCAAGTAAAAAGTAATATGAGCTTGAATGTGGTAAAGTTTCCGGTCTTTCCTCATCTGAAGAAGATAATTTTTCCCCCTCGGTGGTTAATCCTTTTTTTCCTTTTCCTTATTCTCAATCCCGTTTCTTCTTATGCCCAAGAAGACCTATCGTCAAGTTGGTTCAACTATCATCGGGTGAACATGCTGGTGTTTTTGATTTTCTTCTTTGCGGTAATAGTCATATTCATCGAACGGGCCAAGGTGGGGAAGAGTCTCTTCATCCGGCGGATCGCGGGATTGGATGCCATAGAGGAGGCGGTGGGGAGAGCGACCGAGATGGGAAAGCCGGTGCTTTACATCTCCGGCATCGAGGATGTGGATAATATTCAGACCGTCGCCTCCATGATTATTTTAGGCAACGTGGCGAAGATGGTGGCGGGTTACGAAACACCGTTGTATGTTCCCGTATGTATGCCGTTTGTGGTTCCCATAGCGGAGGAGAGGGTGAAAGAGGGGTATGCGGCAGCCGGCAAACCCGAGGCTTATAACCGGGATAACGTGCGCTATATCTCTTCCGAACAGTTCGCTTATGCTGCCGGCGTCAACGGTATAATGATGAGAGAAAAACCCGCAGCCAATCTGATGTTCGGTTCTTTCTACGCCGAGTCGCTGCTCATGGCGGAGACCGGACTGGCCACCGGCGCCATTCAGGTGGCGGGCACAGCTAATATACATCAGCTTCCCTTCTTTATAGTGGCGTGCGATTATACTATAATTGGCGAGGAGCTTTTTGCCACCAGCGCCTATCTATCCAAAGAGCCAAAACTATTGGGCAGCTTAAAAGGTTCGGATTTAGCCAAAGCCATCATCATGATTATTTTGGCGGTGGGTGCTCTTTTGGATACCTTAGGAATAACTCATTTTGCTAGCTGGTTTTACATTGAATAAGAGGATTTTATGCGACGTGAAGTGCCCATAGTTATATGCTTTTTAGCGGGATTGTCCTTCATCCTCGAATATTTCATCCCTCATCAGAGCGTCCGACCCTTCTTTGAGAACTTCCGGCAGTGGGCGATAATCGTTATGACCTTTGCCTACGTTTTAGGTATCTCCAACATCGTAAGGGTTAACTATCATGTGATCCACCGGAAAGGAAGAGATTGGTTCTACAAAATAATATTGATAGTTGGATTGTTTTTCATGATCATCATGGGAGTCTTTTTTGGAGGGATCGGCGAGGGAACGGTCTTCTTTTGGATGTACAACAATGCTTATTCTCCTCTGCAATCCACCATGTTTGCGCTTTTGGCCTTCTTCATCGCCTCGGCCGCGTTTCGCGCTTTCCGGGTGAGAACTTTCCAGGCATCGCTTCTGGCAATAACCGCTCTAATTGTGATGCTGGGAAGAGTTCCGGTGGGCGAAAATGTATGGAAGAGTTTTCCCGACTTAGTCGAGTGGATAATGAATGTCCCACAGCTGGCAGGCAAAAGAGCCATCATGATCGGTGCGGCTTTGGGGGCGATCTCCACCGCCTTGAAGGTTCTGGTAGGGTTGGAGAGAACGTATTTGGGAGGGGAATAGACAGAGACGGAGAAATGAGAATTGAGATTTGAGAGGTTGGTAGCGGTCACATTTATGCGACGCACTAGATTCGATACAGCGAACCGCTACAATGTTTGTTTTTGCTGCGGATGGTCGACAGTGGACAGTGGACGGTTATTATGAAAAAGATATTAGAGAAATTAGAGAACATGGACCGAAGGATAATATTTATCTTCATTGCTCTGTCTATTGCTATTCCTCTGCTCTTTCCGGTGAATCTGAATTTTTCTGTAACCCAGCCGGTGCAGAGCTTCTATGATGCCATAGAAAATCTCCCGCCCGGCTCCAAGGTTTTGGTTTCCTGTGATTATGACCCCAGTTCCATGCCGGAGCTTTATCCCATGAACATCGCCGTTTTTTATCAACTTTTTAAAAGGGGCGATAAAATCATCACCATGCAGTTGTGGGCTACCGGCACACTGTTAGTCGAACGGGCCATGAACGAAGTTTTAAAAGAGTTCCCGGATAAAAAATATGGTGTGGATTATGTCAATCTCGGCTTCAAGGAAGGGAGAGAGGTGGTGATGGTTTCCATGGGAACCAGTATACCCCGAACTTTCCCTACCGATTACCGGGGGAACAAAGTGGAAACTCTTCCCATCATGCAGGGGGTGAACACCTTTGACGATCTGACTCTTTTGATGAACATATCCGGCGGTCTTCCCGGAACCAAAGAATGGGTGCTGCAGGTGCAATCCCGATTCCATGTGAAGCTTGGCTCCGGGTGCACTGCGGTAAGCGCACCGGAGTTTTATCCTTATATCCAGTCGGGTCAACTGGTGGGACTCTTAGGGGGTATGAAAGGAGCAGCGGAATACGAGAAGCTATTGAAAAGACCCGGATCCGCGGCCAGAGGAATGGATGCCCAATCCGTTTCGCATATTGTCGTTTTTCTGTTTATTTTTATCGGCAATGTGGCGTTTTTTGCGCTGAAGAAATCCAAGAAGAGGCTGAAAGTGTAATTCTGTAGGGAGGCGTATTGCAATACGCTCCTACAGTGATTGGAGATAACTTAATGTGGGATTTGATCGGTATCTGGTTTGCAGCGTTGTTGACCCTGTGCGTCTTTTCATTTCTGTACAAGGATAATCCTTTTTATAAGTTCGCCGAGCATTTGTTTGTGGGGATATCTGCGGGTTATGGTGTGACATTAGAATATTATAACGTGTTCTTGCCTAATCTATGGAGACCGCTAACCCAGCAGGGGAAATTGATTCTGGTTGTTCCCTTTATTTTTGGAATCTTACTCTTCAGCCGCTTCTTCAAAAATTATAGCTGGTTTTCGCGCTGGTCCATGGCATTGATTATCGGCATCTACGCGGGAATAACCATCGTGGGTTATGGTTCAGGGGATCTGATCCTCCAGATTAACGCTAACTTGCTTCCTTTGTGGACGGGTAAGTGGTTAGAGTCCCTCAACAATATTATTTTGACTATCGGCGTAATTACCGGACTGATATATTTCTTCTTTTCCAAGGAGCACAAAGGAGCTTTTGGTGCAGGCGCAAAAATCGGCACCTGGTTTTTGATGATCTCCTTCGGTGCCTCCTTCGGCTACACGGTGATGTCCCGTATGTCCCTTCTCATCGGACGGATATACTTCCTCATGGCAGGGTGGTTGGGGATACTGCATTAAGTTGGTAAGCAACTAAGTTTCTTAGATACTTAGGGGATCAAAAACCTGTCTCTTATATTTCGAAGGCGGAGCCGTTACTTCATCCTCTCCGATGAGTTCAGCACACCACCCACGCAGACTGAAGTCTGCGGCTACCCCTTCCACACCCTTCTAACACCACAGACCCCCGTGTACGTTAAACACACTGCCGGTGATATAGCTGGCTTCATCCGAACATAAAAAAGCCACTGCGTTGGCTAATTCTTCCGGCGTTCCCATTCTCCTCATGGGGATTTCCTTGGACCAGTGCTCTTTGTCCTCTAGGGTGTAATTATCCGTCTCCACAAAACCCGGATTGACTACATTCACCCGTATCCCGTTTTTGGCTTCTTCCTTTGCCAGGCTTTTGGAGAAGACCACCACGCCGGTCTTAGCCGTAGCATAGGCGCAGTTGCGGATATACCCTTGAGTCCTTTCAGCATTCGGAGCACCGATGTTTATGATCACCCCGGATTTTTGCTCCCGCATTATCGGCACAACCGCTTTGCAGCAATAGAAGACCGAGTTAAGATTGGAGTTGAGAGTTTCCTGCCATTCCCGAACGGAGGTATCGAAGATGTTTTTATAAAGGAACGGTCCCACATTGTTGACCAGGATGTCTATTCTGCCAAATTCCGATTTGACTTTCCCGATTATCCCTTCCGCTTCGGAAAAGTAGGAAACGTCCCCTGGAAACAACATCACCTTTCGCCCCATCTTTTTGATCTGGTCACCCACCTGATCAGCTGCCATGCGATTTGACAGATAGTTCACTGCGAGATGGCATCCTTTTTCAGCCAGTTTCAAAGCGATAGCTCTTCCGATTCCCCGGGAGCTTCCGGTGACTAAGGCGACTTTGTTATCTAAATCCATTTTTTACCTTTCATATATTTTCCCCTCTCCTTAATCCTCTCCCACAAGGGGAGAGGATACCTTCAAGCCCCCACTCTTGATAGTTCGATAAGCTCACTACAAGTGAGATGGGGCAAGGGATGGATGGTTACAACGTTACATTATTTCTTTCCTACCGGCATTATTCCCAACGGTTCTTCGGAAATTCCCAGAACTTTTTTGACCTTCTCATCCTCAAACGCCCCGATGAGCACGGTTCCCAGCCCGAGACTCTCACATTGCAGGTAGATATTCTCTCCGACAGAACCGATTTCCATATGAACATACCGCATGCCCCTTTGCTGATACTTTTTCATGGTTCTTTCATAAACTGCAGTAATGACTAAGGTAACCGGTGCGGCTTGAATCTCCTTTTGATCCAAAGAAGCTTTAGTCAATTCCGCCCGTAAATCTTTATCCTTCTTCAGTGATATGGAATGGTTTTCGGGTTGGTAGTGATAGAGGCCGGGTTTCAATCCTTTCACTTTTCCGACCGCCAGGTATATCTCCAGGGGATATAAGGCACCGGCGGAAGGAGAAGTTCTCCAGCCCCATTTGGTGGTGATCCCCTGGGCAGACCAGAGAAGCTGGGAAACCTGTTCGAGGGTGAGTGAATCATCTTTTAACTCTCTTACGGATCGGCGCTTTAACAGCGCCTCCTCTACGCTGGTATTGCTTTTAAATTGTGGTTCAGGCAGCTTCATGCTTTCTCCTGCGGGTGGAATTTTTTCTTCTGCCCGCACCAGCGATTCATTCAGGTGGATGATAAATATTGTCCCTCCCCATAATACCATCGCGGAGAGTATGAGTATTCTCATTTTATTATACATGAAAGCTCCTTTCCTGTTTGAACCTGACTTCTTCACTTGCAGATGAAATTAATATGAAGAATATACAGTGAAGATAGAAAAGAGCAAGAATTTTGTGGGGGTCCGCAGAGCGGCTTGACCATATATAATCCATTTATTGCCAGTTACCTTATTTCATTTGCAACTTCATATGAAAAACTTGCCAGAAATAACAGGAGGGGATTTTAAATAAGAAAAGAAAAAGTGAAATCCATTTCACATTTTCTGAGGATGGAATCATTTCTACCTGCTGCTTGAGTATTTCAACCGGGCAGGGATTGAAATAATTTTAACCAAACCACCAGCAGCTTTTCGTCATTTCGTTTTTATCTGGTTTAGATTTACCGTGTTTGTAAATATTGGGAGTGGGGACCGTCGGATCAGCCCAAGCAGTGGTGCCCTCTCCCGGGCTTTTTGAAACTTTCTGAGGATGGCGGCGATGTTTAGAAGGATGGCTGGTTTTGCGTTTTCTCATCTTTTCCTCCACTAAATCATGGGAAAGAAGCCCCGTTATTGTCCGGGGTTTCTTTCCCTTAAAAAATTTCTCCTCTTTGACCTATTATCTTACGGATTAGTTGGCGTGTTAGTATCATCCCAGCAATCGAGGGTACCCTGTAGCACTATCCGATACTCCCCCGTGGTCGGATTAACCGATTCCACCTTGCATCTGCAGCAGGTAGAATTATACATCAGCTCGGTCAGCCTGGACTGTAATGCAGCCGGTGAACATGGAGTTCTCTCAAACGTCGGGAAATTTTGATATCTGAATTTAACCACTTCTTCTCACCCCCTTCTCCCATTTATATGGTTGCGGATTAAAAGATGTATCATCTCTCAGTAAGGGGACTTAAGTCTTTTTATCCAATTTCAAATCGGTTTAATGATTGGTCCACCAAGTCTCCGGGGTATCCCAATCCAAGGTACCGTGAAGCACCACCCGATATTCTCCGGTCTCCGGATTTACCGAATCGACCTTGACCTTAGTGGAAACAGAGCAAGAGACTAAATCACAGATCTTGGCCTGCAGATAATAAGGAGACATAGGAGTTCTTTCTATGTTCCTGAAATCATGCCAGTTAAATTTGGTCATAATATTCACCTCCCTTCATTTCTGGGTTTATATTCCCTTACTGAATGGATGCGTTTCCATTTTGGATAGCTGGTTATATCGCTGTTTTTGGGTTGGAATTTCCTCAGTTTTGCCGGTATCTTTGGCTGGAACCCCCGGATCCAATTTCGGATTAATGAAAGAACAGCTTAATACCCGGGAGTATTCCGGAAATGAATCCTGCCGGCGGATGACTTTGTTTTCAATTTGCTCCCGCAGCTTAAGCAGCTGGTTTTTCTCTTCAAAAGAGATTAGGTTTTGGATCTCTCTTTTGAGATTATGGGGATCTTTAAGGGGGAATTTATCGCTCATTTTATTTTCACCTTCTCCTCAGATTGGTTGAATGGTTATAATCTAGTTGAGATTGAAAAACCCGTACTCTCTTAACTGCCTTAAAAGCAAATGCAGCGAGTTTTGATTTATACCCAACTCTTTGCTCAAATGGCCGGTTTGTGGATCCAGCTCGTTTTGTTTCTGGCGGGATTTGTTCTGATACAAATATCTTGCCAGATATATGAGGTGTTGACCGTTTTTGGGAAGATGCTTGCTTTCCAAAAGTTTTTTGAACATGTCCACGGTAAAGAAAACGGAAAACCAGCCAACGCTTTTATCCTTGCACTCCACAAACATATCAAATCGGTAGTCTGGGATCTTGTACCCACAGGTAATTCCACTGCAGGAGGACATCCCGGTGATGGTGGACTGAAGGTCGATAATCACATGTTCCATCAGATGGGCTATATCGGTGATTTTGTCCGAATGACAGCTGCAGGAAGAAAACCTTTGATTCACCTGAGAGGTTTTTATGCCGGGTTTTAGATTATCAAAGAGATGCTCACCGCATTGGTGTTTTTCTAAAGTGGGAAGGAGTTTTTTGAGTTTCATAAGGACGGAAGATAAATCAGCATTGTCGGTAACTTCCGGAAGCTGAATGTCCAAAGTCACTTTGACTTTTTGGCTGTCCGGTCTGAACCGGGGATTTAAACCCGAGATCTCAGGAAATTCTCCGTATGAGATATCTTTTATTTCCAGAAGGTCTTTCAAGGGAATGTCTTTTATAGACTAATTATTCGTTCTGGTCATCGTTCGCTATAAATTTGTCGGCAGAAGTGATATCTTCTTTATCGGGATTTGAAAAAAATCTGGTCTTTGTGAGAGAAAGACTGAGTAATACTCCAAATAAAGATGGAAAATCGGAATGTGGGGGTAAGAGCAATCCATCCCTACCCCTTACCATCTAGGGAGGCGGAATTGCTTTACGGTTCGATAAGCTTACCACAAATCCGTCATCCGTCATTAGTTATCCGGTATTTAAGTTGTATCTTCCTTTTTCCATTTTCTATCTTCCTTGTTTTTTTTCACATTTTCCTTGCTTTATTCATATCGATAGGATATTTTCTGATTTGACGAAACAAAGCTTTCCAAACAGCGGGTGGATTATGAAAAAAATACTATTAGTAGGTCTGCTCTTTGTATTCCTTCTGAGTTCATGGCTATTTTCTGCCAGCCAGAGGCATATAAATCTGATCACTATCGATGGTGCCATCGGACCTATCTCGGTGCGCATTATCGACAAAGCCATTGAGTCCTCGCTGGAGGACAGCGCCGAAGCTTTAGTGATCGAGATGAATACTCCCGGTGGTCTGGATGAATCCATGCGCATGATCACCAGAAGGATCTTAAATTCGGAGGTGCCGGTGATCGTCTACGTTTCGCCCAGCGGATCGAGATCAGCTTCCGCCGGGGTGTTCATCACCCTAAGCGCTCACATCGCCGCCATGGCTCCGGGAACCAACATCGGTGCAGCTCATCCGGTCTCCCTGGGCGGGCAGATGGATTCCACCATGGGTGAAAAAGTGGCCAACGATGCGGCTGCCTATATCAAAAGCATCGCCGGCAAGAGAGGACGGAATGAAGCCTGGGCGGAAGATGCGGTGCGGAAAAGCGTTTCCATCACCGAGAACGAAGCTTTGAAACTTGGAGTCATAGACTTCGTATCTGCTAATCTCAGAGACCTTCTCGACTCATGTGACGGCAGAAAAGCTAATCTCCCTTCAGGGGAGAAGGTGTTGAACACTAAAAACATCGAGATCAGAAGAGCCCAGATAAGCGTAAGAAACAAAATTCTGGAGGTGATCACCAATCCTACCATTGCCTATATTCTTCTGACTTTAGGAATGTGGGGCTTGTTCTTTGAACTTTCTAACCCCGGAGCGATATTTCCGGGAATAGTAGGAGGAATCTGTTTGATCTTAGCATTTTTTGCTTTACAGAGTCTGCCGGTCAATTATGCCGGATTACTTTTAATGGTTTTAGCCCTGATCTTGTTCATACTGGAGGTGAAAATGGTGAGTCACGGTGCATTGACAATTGGAGGTATAATAGCCATGATCTTTGGTTCTCTGCTTCTGTTCGAATCTCCGGTGCCCTATATGCGTGTCTCTTTGGTGGTAGTACTCTGTGTGGTTGGCGCCACGGCTGCGTTTTTCCTCTTTGCCATGGGAATGGCGATTAAAGCCCAGAAACGAAAAGTGACTACCGGAGATAAAGGGCTGGTGGGTGCGGTGGCAGTGGCTCGAACTCCCCTTAATCCGGAAGGGGATGTATTCATTCACGGAGAGATCTGGAGAGCGGAGGCGGATCAGACCATTGAAAAAGGGGAAAAGGTGGTAGTTACCGGAGTAGAAAACTTAACCTTGAAGGTAACTAAGAGAGAATGATAAAGACGAATAACTGGGAAAGACGATTTTTAGGAGAAATTCTAACTGACTTTAGTCAGGCAGACGCCTGCCCGTCTGGGCAGGTTTCAGAGCATACGCCACTAAAGTGGCTGGGAAAGTAAATAGTAATAAAAATACAATTAGGAGAACGGTTAATTGTGAACTGTAAACCGTTTTCCGTTAACTAACAGGAGGTGGTTATGGCCGGTGCGGGTTTGTTAACTATCATTATCATCGCAATATTTATCTTAGGTAATGCCGTCCGCATATTGCGGGAATATGAAAGAGGTGTGATATTCAGATTAGGCAGATTGATGGGTGCCAGAGGACCTGGTTTGATCTTCTTGATTCCCATAGTCGACCGGATGGTGCGGGTCAGCTTAAGAGTGGTGACTATGGATATACCTCCCCAGGACGTTATCACCCGCGATAACGTGTCGGTCAAGGTCAATGCAGTGGTATATTTTCGGGTGATAGATGTGAACAAAGCTATTGTGGAGGTGGTGGATTTCCTGTATGCCACCTCTATGATTGCCCAAACCACTTTAAGAAGCGTTTTAGGCCAGGTGGAGCTGGATGATCTTTTGACCAATCGGGAGAAGATCAACCTGCAACTTCAGCACATCATTGACCAACAAACCGAGCCTTGGGGAATCAAAGTATCGGTGGTAGAGGTGAAAAACGTAGACCTGCCGGAAAATATGCAGAGAGCCATCGCCCGCCAGGCAGAGGCGGAAAGAGAAAGAAGAGCTAAGGTTATTCATGCGGAGGGGGAGTACCAAGCTTCGGAGAAGCTGGCTGCTGCTGCTGAGATTATAGGCAAAACACCGGTGGGAATTCAGTTGAGGTTCCTCTCCACCCTCGCGGAGGTGGCAACGGAGAAAAACTCCACCATCATTTTCCCGGTGCCCATAGACCTCTTCACCCCGTTTATTAAAAAGCTTGCCAAAGAGGGCGGAGAGAAAATTTAACAATACTGGAGAAGCAAGGGGCAGGGGTCAAGAAAAACCTGTTCCTGCCAAATCCTTAAACCTGGCAGGAACAGTGTCAGGATTAACTCCTGACCCAACTTTGAAATCATCCTTAGAACTTATGCCGGAGCTGGGAGCTCCGGCTACGAGTTCGCTTTTCATGGGAAAATATCTATATAAAACAGTAGATTAGATTGAAATGAAAAGATGCATCCGAGTAGAAATAATCCCTTTAGTTTTATTTCTCTTTCTTATTCTGATCTTTGGTTGTGCTAAGAAGAAACTCACCACGCCTATACTGCCGGTTACATATCTGATGAAAGACTATTTCCCGTTAAACCAAGGAGATCAATGGACCTGGGAAGTTACCGGCGATACGATTATCGAGTCATTTAGCGATGGAGATATTAGTTGGGGTGAGCCTTACGTTGACTTAAACGCCAATGGGGTATATGACTTCGGTGAGCAATATCAAGATTTAAACTTTAATGGCAAATATGATGGACCAAACGATCCATGGACGCCTGACATACCCTATGATGATCGAAATTCCAATGGAACATATGATCCACCCAATGGAGTATGGGATTCAGGAGAGCAGTTCATTGATCTGGATGGTAATGGAAGTTGTGGCATTGCTACTATCCTGAATCTCAAAGCGTCTATTTCATTATCCCAGGAACATGACTATCTGATCCGAACAGGCTCTTATGAGTGTGTTCTTTATGGTGACAGTTTGTCGGGAGGGATGTGGGCGGACGAGGATCATTTCACCAATGACAGTCTGGGGTTACGCTGGCATGGTCATGCGGACAGAAAAGATTTATATGATCTGCTGGCCACTCTCCAACCTATTTCCATAGCAAATGAAATCGTTCAACCGGGGGATAGCATTATCAATACCGATACCTCCTTTGATTCGGGTGATCCCATCGGTATTTACAACTGGATTT
This sequence comes from uncultured candidate division Zixibacteria bacterium, assembly GCA_903908285.1. GTDB lineage: Bacteria > Zixibacteria > MSB-5A5 > MSB-5A5 > SM1-73 > CAIVRH01. Next base: position 87,258 of record CAIVRH010000038.1, on the reverse strand, counting down.
CAACTTTTGAAATGACCGAAGACGTAACGGTTCCAGCAGGAAGTTTTGAAGCATGCCTGAAGTTCAAATCGGTGGCTTCCGGATGGATCGGGAACATGCAGAGATATAACGGCACCAGTTACCAGTGGTATGCCAAAGGTGTGGGCTTGGTGAAGTCGGAAGGACCTGAGGAAGGTGAATACTGGCTCCTTAAGAGTGCCAAAGTGGGGGGTACGGATTATCCTTAAGATTTTTGCCGGAGTTGGGAGTCCTTCAGGGTGTCCTTCAATCCCGAAGATCTCACTTTGTGCTGAGCGCACTCAGTGCGAAGCAGGATCGAGGGAGACCCCTTCAGGATAAACTCCGGCTACGAACTCCTATAACCTACAATTATAGATCTAATATGAGGTCCAGATAGAGCCAGAAGATACTTGTTTTAATGATTAATATCTGTTCGAGTAATTGTAGGAGGTGGTGAATATGAAAACAAGCTTAATTATAAGAGTAATGTGTGTTGGAATAGTTTTCTCACTTGGACTCGTCGGTGGTTGCACTAACAAGAAATGCATTGAGCCTAATGAGCCGGTGTCATATCTTATGAAAGACTATTTTCCTTTGAATATTGAAGATGAGTGGATTTGGGAGCATGAACAAGCCGATTCCATGGCTGAATCTTTTGTAGATATTAGTGACAGCAGTTTGGGCGAACCTTATACTGATCAAAATCATAACGGCCAGTATGATTTTGGAGAATATTTTGAGGATGCGAACTTGAATGGAAAGTATGATAGCCCCAATGATCCCTGGACACCCGGCATACCTTATTTTGATAAGACCAATAACGGTAAATATGATTCACTAAATGGGGTCTGGGATCCGGGAGAACCACTCACCGATTTAGATTCCAATGGTATCTGGAACTGGATTTTATACCCTGATACAAGTATTTGGAAAGGGCAAATCATGGGTAAATCCTATAGTGACAGTAATGTAATCATTACTAGGCAATCGAGTTTTTCCGACACGATCAATGATCTTATCATATATGACGGTTACTTTTTTGATAGTTTGGGATTAAGGTGGTGCTCCCATATTGATTTCATACACCATTCAACTTTTTATGATGAATTAGCCTCAAGTGGAATAATCCTTACCCTAACCAAACCTAACATTGAATTAAATGATTCTGTTATTAATGTTGGCACACAGATCTATTATTTTAGCTTCTCGGTTACGTGGATATCTGTCCCTGTTGGGTTTGAAAATGTTAGCACACCCGCTGGAGAATTTTCCAATTGCTTGAAGATTAGATCCGTGGTTTCGGGATGGGTAGGTACTATGGCAGGATACAACGGCACCAGCTACCAGTGGTATGCGAAAAATGTGGGCATGGTAAAATCAGAAGGTCCTGGTGAAGGTGAATACTGGATTCTCAAAAGCGCTAAAGTCGGTAGTAGGAATTATCCGTAGAACTTTTGTCGGAGCTGGGAGTCCTTCAGGGTGTCCTTCGATCCCGAAGATCTCACTTCGTGCTGAGCGCACTCAGTGCGAAGCAGGATCGAGGGAGACCCCTTCAGGATAAACTCCGGCTACGAGCTGATTTAGGGATTTTAATGGAACTTCTCGTTTTTGGTAGTGCTGTAATCATCATACTGGTTCTGTTGCTTATCCTTTTGCAGAAGCAGATGGCAGGTTTAAGGGAGCAGTTACGTAAGAGCCAGGAGAATACCGATCAGATTCTCTCCCAGAGATTCGAAACCACCAGCAAAGCGGTCAGCGACGTGCAGATTAATTTAGCCCGCCTGGAGGAATCGAACAAGAGAATATTCGAGGTGGGCAAAGATATATCCAGCCTTCAGGAGATACTTAAAGCTCCCAAGCTCCGGGGAGGAATTGGTGAGTTTTTCCTGGGTGATCTTTTGAGCCAGATTCTCCCCTCCAAGCATTATGAGATTCCATACAGTTTCAAAACCGGCGAGAGAGTGGATGCAGTCATCCATCTGGGGAAAAGATTAGTTCCGGTGGATGCCAAATTCCCCTTGGAGAATTTTCGGAAGATGCTGGAAACGCATACTGACCCGGATAAAAAAGCGTTCCGGAAGAAGTTTATCTCCGATGTAAAATTGCATATCGATGCCATTTCCCGGAAATATATCCTTCCGGATGAGGGGACTTTTGGATTTGCCCTGATGTATATACCGGCAGAAAATGTCTATTACGAAACCATAATCAAGGATCAAGATTTAGACGATGGGAAAAGCATTGCCAGCTACTCCATGCAGAAGAAAGTGATTCCGGTTTCTCCGAATACCTTCTATGCCTATTTGCAAACTATCATACTCGGACTCAAAGGACTGGAGATCGAGAAAAACGCCGGAGAAATAGTCTTTGCTCTGGATAGATTGAGGGTTGACTTTACCAGATTCTATCGGGATTTTGAGCTGGTGCGGACACATCTGCGGAATGCCCAGGCGTGTTATGATTCCGCAGATAAAAAGCTTCAGAAGTTTGAGAACAAGCTAAACTTAATAGAATCAACACCGCATCCAGCAGAGCTTCAGATAGTTTCCACCGATGCGGAAAAAGAAGAAATATCCGAATCCCTGCAATCAGATTCCTCGAATCGCAGTTCTTCTGATCATCTAATTACCTGACTCAATCGTCAATTACTTTTCCTGCTCTAAAGCATACATCTCATGTAATAACCAGGAATATTTCAAGATAGCATATAAAAAGTAGACCAAATCCAATAAAAATACTTGACATGATAGGGGAGCTGTGTTTTATTATAAGCAACATTATTGGTGAAAGGTAGCTAGGGGACGTGGGCTATTTTTTATTTATAGTTCGTTGAACTTATAAATTTCAAGGAGGGTGAAAGATGTCAAAGTCGATTGTCCAAACCGAGCATGCTCCTAAAGCGGTAGGACCGTATTCACAGGCGATAAAACTGGAGGGGAAGTCTCTGATCTTTGTTTCCGGACAGATTGCTTTAGACCCCAAAACCGGTGATAAAAACCACGGAGGGATAGTTCAGGAAACCAAGCAGGTTCTGGAGAACCTTAAAGCTATTCTCGAGGAAGCAGGATCGAGCCTGGATAAAGTGGTCAAGACCACGGTTTTCATGCAAAGCATGGATGATTTTGGGGTGATGAACGAGGTTTACAGCCAATACTTTAAAACCGAACCACCAGCCAGAGCCACCATAGAAGTCAGCCGTCTTCCCAAAGGGATGAAAGTTGAGATAGACGCTATAGCGTATGTGTAAGGGAGGAGTCTTGAGCATAGAGCAGGGAGTCTAGAGTTAAGAGTGAAAAGCAAAAAAACAACTTTTCTTACCAATAATTCTGTACCCTGGTGAGATTCGAATATAAGCTTTATCGAAAAAAGGGTTGGATAACTGAATCGGAAAGAAGTTCAGTTACTTCTGAGCCAGAGGGGGAAGTCTTTTAGAAAAAAATGAGAGGTTTATGAATGAATCAACGCTGATGGTAATTTTAGCTATTGTTTTAAGCATGGGTGTGCTCTATCTTTTTTGTGACAGAATGTCCCTTCGTTTCTCCGATACACGCTTCAAAAATCTTCGGGATTACCTTTTGATTTTCAGAAAAGGATTGGAAATATTAAATGCGAGACGTTGGCTGGTCCTGATTCCTTTAGGAATTGCTCTTTTCTCTTTGGTGGTCAAATTCGTCTTCCGTCTAACGGGATTGAGCACTTTTAGTAATACATATCATCAACCGTTTTGGGGCGATTTCTTTTTTTCCGGATTTGTTAAATCGCTAGATCATATCATATCTCAAATAGAACCTAATTTAATCTATACTGCAGTTAATGCTTTCTTTTTTGTAGGACCGTATAATATCCAAATCCCAGTTATGTTTTATTTGCCGGTTGCATACGCACTTATACTTCTTTTAGGTTCTTATAAAATAAATAGTTCTCTTAATCAAATGGGCGATACACTTCCGGATTACTTTAAAAATTTCTTCTATCCTTCGATTGGAACCTCGATTTTAGTTCTATTCATATATGCTACCATTTTCTTTGAGTTTTATAAAACCGGAGAACTATATGTAAACAAGTGGCTTGAGTGGTTAGCTTTCTTATTTGGTCACCTGGGGTTGGGTGGTTTGTTTTTCGCTTTTTTCGTGGGTTTATCTACTTATGTAGTATACCAAGATTATTCCTTTGAATGGATCTATAAACCGATCAATTGGAATCAGATTTTTATCAATGCAGAACAGCTTCTTTTCTTCTGGGCGATCGTTTCTTTTATGACCCTCCCCCCAGCATATGGTTTAATTTTCCCATTATGGGGAAAGACATTTTTTACAAGTCTGTTATTTAGCTTCCTGCCGGTTTTAGTCTCTTTATTACTAATGTTCGTTCCCATGACCATCGTGATTAGAAAAGAAAAATTTGTGAACAGTTTATTATTCAGTTTCAGCTTATGGAGAGTAGAGTATCCAAGAATTATAGTCTTCTTAATAATTGCAGGTGTTTTATCATTAATGGTCAACCTCCTCGCCCAGGTTTTATTAAATCTTCCCATCTATACGATTTCACCTCTGGGATTTGTATTTTCAACCATATCTTTGGGTTTGGCAGTTTTTGTTCAAATCTGGGTAATGACTTCATGGATTGGTTTCTTCCAAAAACTGTGTTCCGATGCTAAAATTCTTGACCTGGATTCAAACCTAAATCAATTTATCGCTGAATAGCCTCCATATATAAATTGAGCAAAAGGTTGAGAGCACTTGAACCACATTAATAAAGACATTGTGCTTTGAGTGAGGAGTTTAGAGTTAGAAAAAGAGAAAAAGCCTTATCCTCAACAATCTAAATCTCAATACAATAATGATCTAAAACTTTAGAAAATATGCCTTTTAGTCTGCTGGTGGTAGGATAGGTTCGACCTGCAGACTATTCAAATCATGTATTGGTCTTAGTGGTTTAGATATATCAAAACAAAACACCCTCCGAGAGATATCGAGACGGTGTTTTTCTGTTTATTATGGTCGTATTTTATATTGTCTATTCCCTGTCTGGGTTTGATAGCAGGCTTTAAATGATACCCAACCTGCGTCCACGTCCAAATCTATAACCTGGATTTTACCGTAGTGATTGTCCCCGGTCTTGACTGCATATACATGTCCGGGAATAGCGGTCAATGAATAGCCGGTTGCGGCATAACCAGAGGAAGGAGCAAGGTCCGCATCGTTCCATTCCTGCATATATCCCAAGTCCATCACTCCCCCGTTATTAGTCCCGGCCAGCCAAAGACGGTAAGCAACGCCTCCCTGGAAATTAATTTTCTCGCAGATGAAATCACCCTCGCCGTCGGTGGTGGAGTAGTTGGAGGTATTAATGTCGTTCATGTCCGATACGCTGAAATCCGAAAGCTCGTATCCGGATTTGTCCTTATGTACCGAGGATGCCCAGATGGTGTCGGATGAACCTGCCTGCGTTTCTTCCCTGGGGGTGTCGCTTAGGATGTTGGATGGATAACTTTCCTTGGACCAGCTGTCCATAATTGCCACCACCAAGAACGAATAGGTGGTGCCGTTTTGAAGACCGGTTACGGTAAGGGATTGTATGGTATTGGAAGAGTTGCTCTTGGACAAAGAATCGATTTTGGTAAAACCGGAAGGTATCTCCTCGGGGGCAGAGGCGTTGGAATAGGTCCCGTTATATTTGTAAATCATGTACCCGCTCAGATCACTCTCATAATTACTGGTAAACCAGAGCAGCGTGATTTCCCCGTCTCCGGTTATGCTTTTGAGACCGAGAGGCGGCGAAAGTTTTTCCGGGGAAACCACCTCGGTGCTCTTCTGGTCGCATCCCTGCATCCACAGGGACATTAAAACCGCCAAAGCAATCAGCATTACTTGTTTCATACCAACCTCCTATGTTTATTTTTTGTCATCCGGCAACTTTCTTAAGTATATACGATTGTCTTCCAAATAAATATTCATTTAGATGGGAAGAAACTATTTAAATTTCCCGCAGGGATTAAAATCGAATTGAAATTCGAATTGAATTGAAGTATATTAAAAGAGATTTTCGAGGAGAACACATTCGATGGATAATAGCGCAAATAGGAACACCAATATATCTTGGGTCCTTGTGACCGGAGCAAACGGCTTTGTGGGAAGCCATCTGGTAGAGGGGCTTCTGGACAAAGGTTATCAGGTGAGATGCCTGGTCCGGAAAACCAGCGATCTAAAATGGCTTTCCGGTCTGGAGGTGGAATATGTTTACGGAGATATGGCTGATCGGAATTCTCTTAAAGCGGCGATCACGAATGTTGATATCATCTTTCATTCCGCGGGTTTGACCAAAGCCAAGACCCGGGAGGACTATTTCAAAGCTAATGCCGAAGGAACAAAGAATTTAATTGAAGTTTGTCTTCAGGAGAATCCGAAACTCAAAAGATTTGTCTACATCAGCAGTCAGGCAGCAGTCGGACCGGGAGCAGATGAGCGTCCTACGGACGAGACCGCACCCTGTCGACCGGTCAGCTATTATGGCGAAAGCAAGTTGGAGGGGGAAAGGATAGTTTTAAACTATATATCCCGACTTCCTATAACCATCATCCGTCCGCCGGCGGTGTACGGACCCAGAGATACCGATATGCTGGGATTCTTCAAGGTGGCAAAAAGTGGATTCCGGATATCATTTGGAAGGGGGGAGAGCTTTATAAGCTTGGTCCAGGTTAAGGATTTGATTGATGGTGTCATCCTCGCCGCGGAAAATCCAAAAGCGGCCGGGCAAACTTACTTCATTGCAGATGACAGAGTTTATTCGTGGAGAGAAGCATTCAGCATCATTGCGGGAGCCTTGGATAAAAAAACCATCCCGCTAAAGATACCTAAAAGTGTGGTGTTCATCTTGGCTTTCCTCGCAGAAAACTTTTGTCTTCTGCTGGGAAAAACTCCGGCATTCAACACTCAGAAGGCAAAAGAGATCACCCAAAGATATTGGGGTTTGAATATCTCCAAAGCTAAAACCGAATTGGGATTCGTTCCCAATTTTCCACTGGATAAGGGTGCTGAAGAGACGGTGAAGTGGTATAGAGAAAAAGGGTGGCTTTAAGAAAATACTGTTTCCTGCCGTGTGTTATTCTGGACAAAGCGAGAAATCTTTGCATTTTTCATTCACCACCGCTCTCTTTAGAATGATAAGACGGACGAGATCAGAGAAAAACTAATTTTTCCCTTGACTCGGGATAGTGGATCACCTATAATATTTTTGAATTTGATCTCTGAAAACTGAAATCGATTTGATCCCGAAAGGGAAACGGGAAGGCGGTGAGATTCCGCCACAGCCCCGCTACTGTAAGTGGCTACGAAAGCTTCAATAACCACTGTCCTAGTGCATATGTACTGGTTTTTAGTTCATGGTTATTAGTTCGTAGTAAAACTTTTAACCACGAACCACGAACTACAAACTAACCAGGGGACGGGAAGGGAAGCGAGTAGGTTCGATGCCACAAAGTCAGGAGACCGATCAAATCGAATCTCATAAAATCCTAGGTAGGAACAATTCCCCGCTTATAGCGGGATCTTCGACATGAATTGTCCCTATCTTACTGGATTGCTCTTCGCGGGAAGAGATTGTCGGGAAATATTATTTAACCCAGCTTTGCCGTGAAGCTGGGTTTTGTTTTTTGGAGACAATTGCGAAATATATGATGAAACAACAGGGTTCAAGGATTCAAGGAGTCAAGGGTTCAAGTGAAAAATCCAAGTCCTTATATGTGTTCGTATTTCACTTGACCCCTCGAATCCTCGACCCCTTAAACCCTCCCAATATCCTTTGAACATGAAACCATTAAAAGTAAAGGAGTCTTAGATGAACAAAATTCTTATTCTTTGTCTTGGAGTGCTTCTTTCAGCAGGAGCAAGGGCGGAGGAATCATCCGAAATCCCCGCCGGCAAAAAGGTGTATCAGCTCGAGCCGATCATCGTAACCGCCACACGGTATCCGGAATATCTTAAGAATATCCCCACTCATTCCACTCTGTTAAGCTTTTCTAAAATTAAAAACTCCAATTTTCTCTCGTTGGGTGAGGTTCTAAAGGATTTTTCGGCCGGGGAGATGAGTTTCTCCGGATCCATGGGTCAGGTGCAGACTTTGTCTTTGAGAAGTTCCTCCTCTTCCCAGGTTCTGTTTTTACTGGAAGGGAGAAGACTGAACTACCTCAACAACGGTATTTTTAACTTAAGCGACCTCTCGTTGGTAAATCTGGAAAAAGTTGAGATCGTCCGCGGTCCGCTCTCTTCCCTGTATGGTGCCAATGCCTTGGGCGGGGTGGTCAATCTAATCCCGGCTTCGCCGGTGAAGAAGAACTTGTCCTCGTCTTTTCTCTATGGGGATCTGCATACCCTTTTGTCCAATCTTGATTTTGCCTCGGGAATAAAGAATTTTAGATTCGATACGGGTTTGGAAAGAAAGAAATCCGGTGGCGGAAGGGAAAATTCGGATTACTCCGCCTGGTTTTTTCATTCCACCGGGATTTACCGTTTCACCTCTCATTCCGACGTAAAGCTTTACCTTTCGTCTCAAAGCGATGATTTGGGTATTCCCGGACCGGTGCCTGATCCTTTAAATATACCGAAATACGGTAACTCTTCGGTCTCCTCTCTTTTTGACCATCAAGAGGATAAAAACTACTCTTTAGATTTTACTATTCACCTCCGCACCTCGGAGAATTCCGACGGGTTCTTAACCCGGCTTTTCTTTGACCAAAGGAGGATGAACTACTCCACCCGGTACGATTATCTGGGAGAAGTGGACGAGGATTACTTCTACCTGACCGAAAGCCTTGGCGGATTTATGCAGTATTCCTTTAGTCTCAAAAAGAGAAACAGCATTACCCTGGGCTTGGATTTCTCCTCAGATCAGCTCAAGGCACAGCAGAAATCTCTTTATGTTGCCTCACAGACAAGCTCAAGTTTATCCTGGAAACCAAATTCAAATACGCTCGGTTTATGGGGGAACTCCTCTTGGAATATCAAGAGATTTACCGTTCAGCTTGGCAGCAGGTACGACCTGCCCAGCAATTTTGAAAATCAGCTTTCTCCCAATGCAGGCTTGATCTATCATCTAAATCATGACTTATCCTTGAAACTGAATTACGGAAAAGCCTACCGGGCTCCCACCTTCAACGATCTTTACTGGCCTTCCGGAGGGAATAAGAATTTGAAACCGGAAAAAGGGGAAAGCATCGAAGCCGGGATGTCGTTATCCGGTGGGAAATTATCTTCTCAGGCGTTTCTATTTTATCATAGAGTACGAAACTCAATCTCCTGGCAGCCGCTGGGCGAAAACGGATTATGGCAGCCGTTCAATCTGGACCGCTTCAGTTCCCGAGGGGTAGAATTCGAGTTGGATTACATGTTTTCCGATGGTTACGATTTGGATTTCAATTATACTTATACCCGGGGAGAGGAGACTAAAAGGGAGCTGGTTTATGATGACTATTTCTCGGGAGAGAAAAGGTTCGAACAGATGAAGAGAAAAGCCCGTTTTCTGCCCGAAAATAATTTTAATCTTAATTTGGATATGAAAATATATTCCTCCCTGTCTACTCAGCTGGCATTCAATTATCGCAGTGAAAAACTGAACTATTATCCGGATTACACATATTATCCGGAGATAAGATATTCAACCAAGAAAATCAAACCATTTGCCAATGTTGACATTAATTTTAACCAGAAAATAAACAGTTTGACCTTCTTCTTGAAAATTAACAATATCTTCGATGATAAGACCCCTACCCAGTTTGGGAACTCGATTTCTGATTTAGATTATCCCAACCCGGGGAGAAAAGTTTTTGCCGGGATAAAGCTGGAGATGACGGATTAAACAAATATCTAATGACGGATGACGAATATAAACCATGGTAAAAGAAAGATATAAAGCTGTAGCGTCCGAGTTTATCTCGGACGAAAGTTTGTAGGTCAAGGCATGGTTCAATCAGCTTGACATATTTGTGTGGATGTCTATGCATTCTTATTCGTCAACCAACCCTTTAGCATGGATGACATGAACAGCTAAGTCTCAATGCTATTCTCATTTTTTACTGGTGTAGATATTCCCCCACCCTATTTGGTTTTAACTGTCGGAATATTCAACAGTCACAAGTCGACACTGCAAAAAGGCTTGACAAGGAACTGGTCTGCTTTTATTTTCCCAAAGTAATAATATAATTTACCAGCCAAGTAAGAAAGGTTTTCATGCGAGGAAGACAGTCAAATTTCATTTTTACGTTTTGTCTTTTGATTCTTGTTCTTTTGCTTGCTTCAACCGGAAATCCAGCTACTATTGCGGAATGCCTGGTATGCCATGGTGACAAGAGTCTTACCACGACAGACTCAACCGGGAAAGAAATTTCGCTCTTTGTGGATCATTCGGTCTTTGCCAAATCGATCCACCAGAATTTAGGTTGTGATGGTTGTCACCAGGGAGTATTAGCCGAGCCGCATGCTACGCCTCCGGGTCCGGTAAACTGTGGCAGCTGTCACCAGGAAGAGGCGAGTCTATATCAGGCAGGATTTCATGGGCAAAAAAAACTGGAGGGTACAGCGAATGCACCCGATTGTAAAGACTGTCATTCTTATCATCGCATCCGGAAAGCGGATGATCCCGATGCGGATACCTACCGGGGAAATCAACCCAAGATGTGCGCCAAATGCCATTCCAGTCCGGTTACTGTACGGAAATACCAAATGCCGATTCCTGCTCCATATCAGGAATATATGGAAAGCGTTCACGGCATATCGCTAAAAGAAGGCAACGACGGGGTGGCGGTTTGCTCAGATTGTCACAAAAGCCATGATCTGAAGCCCCCTTCCGATCCTGCTTCCCTAACCTACCGGACCAATATCCCTTCCACCTGCGGTCAGTGTCATCCCTCCGAGTTGGAGGAGTATAGTAAAGATGCTCACGGAAGTGCCGTAAGAGAAGGAGTTGCCGACGCTCCGGTTTGTACCGATTGTCATACCGAACACGCCATTAAAACGTCAGGGGACAAGACCTCTTCCACCTTTACCGCCAACCTTTCCAAGGTAACCTGTACCCGCTGTCATTCCCAGGAGAGGATTGACAAGAAATACGGACTGGTTTCTGAAAGGATCACCACCTATCTGGACAGTTATCACACTGCCGGAAGTGTGGCGGGAGATACCACCACAGCCAGCTGCGCAAGCTGCCATACCAGCCATAATATCAGACCACCGGATGATCCCCTCTCTTCGATCAGCCAAATCAATCTGCCCCAGACCTGCGGAAAGTGTCACAAAGGAGCGGGAGCTAACTTTTCCAAAGGGTCGATCCATATTTTACCGTCCACCAAAAAGGATATCGGGGTTTATTGGGTAAGGCGGTTATACCTGGGAGTCATCCTTTTAACCATCGGGTTAATGCTGGCGCATAACGCCATCGTTATGATAAAATACGTCAGGGATCGATACCGGGAAGCCAAGAGCGGGAACGTGGTCCGCTTTAATCTGGTGGAAATCATGTGGCATTTTCTTCTGATGGTTTCATTTACCACTCTGGTGATCACCGGTTTTGCTTTTAGATATCCCGATTTCTGGTGGTCTTCCTGGATGACTCATTCGCCGACGGCCTTTGCCGCGCGGGTGGTGGCTCACCGGGTGGCGGGTGTGATCTTCATCGGGCTGTTCATATACTCCTTTCTGCATGCGGGATTGACCAAAAGGGGAAGGGGTCAGATACTATCCAAAATCCCGGTGATTTCGGATGTTAGAAATGTGGTACAGAACATGCTTTGGAGCCTGGGTTTTTCATCCAGAGAGCCGATGTATGACCGCTATCATTATGCAGAAAAAGCGGAGTACTGGGCACTTATGTGGGGCGGGTTAGTGATGATACTAACCGGATTACCTCTGTGGTTTGAAAACTCTTTTTTGGCTTATTTCCCCAGGTGGCTTTTGGATGTATGTAAAGCAATACATTTTTACGAGGCTTGTTTGGCTACTCTGGCAATCTTAGTCTGGCATTTCTTCTACATGATCTTCGATCCGGAAACCTATCCGGTCAACTTCTTATTTTTAACCGGAACCATGACCGAAGAGGAGTACCTGAAAAGGCATCCTTTAGACTACCAGAAGATGATCGCCCGGGGTGAGCTGGCAGGGGAAGAGTACGAGGAACCGATTATAGAAACAGAAGTAGAAGAAGACCAGGAAAAGAAAGAGGATTTGTAGAATAACACCAATCATATTTTGTCAGATTGACAATAGGGACGTTTGCTCTACGCCCCCTTTTTTATGGACAGAATTTCCGTTATGGTTGCCTCTGTAAGAGCGGCGCGATAAGCCAGACCGCCTGAATTCTGTTGCAATAGCCTTGGTTTCAAAGAAGAAATCTCATCCAGACTCATCAGGGCTACCTTTTCTATTTCATGAGTATCGATGGGTTTCAGTTCGCCGGAAATATATCTGGCAGTGAATATATGACTGGTCCATTCAGCTTTTTCCCGGTCACATACAAAGGAAACACGGATTTTCAAAATGTATTTTTCCAACTCGATTTCCGTTCCCGTCTCCTCATAGGCTTCTCTTTTCGCCGTCTGCTCCAGGTTTTCTTCCGGTCTTATTCCCCCGGACGGTGCCCGGTAAAGCCCTTCCGGATAAAAAGGTTTGGCGATTACTATTATTTTGTCCCCTTTGAAGATGAACATGGTCACGTCCGAATCCCGCCCATCTCGCATGCTACTTTCGAGTATTTGGAATTCCTTCGGGTTCATGGGAAAAGTCATGACCAGTTCGCGGGGTGTGCCGTATTTTCTTTCGATATCTGAAAGCATTCGGATATTTCCGTCTCTTTACTTTGATTCCTTTCTCCCTTCGAGGCCATGTCATAATTAGATATTTTGTAGCCGCCCGTATGGTCGAAAACGTTTCTTTGAATACCAACGACTTACGCAATCTAAAGATTGCGGCTACAAAGTCAAAACCCGATTATGACACACCCTCTTCATGTAAAGGGAAAACAGGAGGCGGAGTGGTAAATTGTGGTTGATCTGCTCTCGAATGGAAAAATCGGTTTACGATTAGACGGGAAACGAGATCAGATCATCTTATTCGGAACCATACACAAAAATACCAAATTTTCCGTTGAAGCATTTTTGAATTGATGATTTTCCTCACCGGGAACATAGACAGCATCGCCTTTGTTCAAAGGAACAGTCTTGTCCTCTAAAACCAGATTCCCCTTCCCCTCCAATATGAATGCCTCATGTTCCCATTTATGCTGGTGATATGGTGTACACCCATCCGGTTCGACTTCGAATATACGCATGGCGAAATTGGGAGCGCCATCATTAGCCGAGATCAGCCAACGGATGGTGACCCCGACCGCTCCTGCCTCCTTGACTTCCCTGGCTTCCATATTTTTGAAATTTATTATCTTCATCTGTTATCCTCCGATACCCTCTATTCCTAAATACCTCTTTCCCTAAAAAGAAGACGGAATTTTCCTTTTTCCATCTTCCATTTTCCTTTGTTTCTATCCATTATACATCATCCGTCATGGATTTTATTTCCTTATTGTATCTTTCTGCTCCCCGGTTTTATCAGAGGTTCCCCGCTTTTGCACATGGGGCACTCTTCCGGACGGTAATTGATTACATCGGTTATCGCCAGAGCTTTCAAGGGATAATCGAATTTCACTTTTCCTCCGCTTCGATCCAGAAGAATCCCGATCCCCAGGATGTCGGCTTCATGTTTTTCCACCAATGAAACCACCTCGTTGACCGAACCACCGGTGGTCAGGATATCGTCCACGATCAAAACCTTTTCACCCTTTCCCAGATTGAATCCTCTTTTGAAAATCCGACCCTGCTCTCCCGGCTCGGCAAATATGGATCTTACTTTCAGATTCTTCGCCACTTCGTAAGCGATGATGACTCCCCCGGTGGTGGGACCGACCACCACCTCCACCCGATCCTCTTTGAAAAAGTCCGCCAGCTTCCGGCATAAAATCTCCACATAATTCGGATATTGCAGCACCTGGAATTTTTCGAAATACAAACCGGAGTGAAGGCCGGAGCTTAAAAGAAAATGACCCTTTAAAAGCGCACCGGATTTTTCAAAAATATCGAAAATCTCTTTTTGGTTGGACATAAGGCTCCTTTCGATAACGGATGATGGATGACGGATTACGGATTACGGGTAAAAAATTCAATTCAAATTTATTTATTGGCTGTTTCGATGAAAGTTCAATTGTTATACCGAAACCTGGCTTAAGTTCTTATTCATTTTTTAACTAAATTTATTATCCTCCACTAAAGCTGCAAAAGCAATGGCGAATTCTTTGGTATGAGAGAGGCTTATTAAGATTTTCTTTTCTCCGATTCGCGCGGTGATCTTTTTTCCCAATTTCACCTCGGGCTTGCCATTTTTATTATTCACTATCTCCACTTGAGTCCAACCGATTCCTCCGGAAAGACCGGTGCCTAAGGCTTTCAGCACCGCCTCTTTGGCGGCAAAACGGGCAGCAAATGACTGTTCGGGGAAAGCTTTTCGCAAAGAGTAGCGTTTTTCCTCGGCGGTGAAGACCCGCCGGATAAACCGCTCTCCCCACCGATCCAAAGCTTTTCTGATTCTTCCAACCTCTATTAAGTCCACACCTAAACCGGCAAGCATTCTCTTGATTCCCGTTACTTCATGGATTAAACAAACCGCCGGAAAAGCCATACCCGCATTTGTTCCTCCATCCTAATATAAGACCTCAGACGGCTTCGAGGCAATTGATTTTATGCAGAAATATTTCTTTTGGATGAAAGATTTCAGGGATAAGGATCAGAGGTCAAGGCAGAATCACTTAAAAGCAGGCAATAATTCTTTAGGGTATTTGTACCCCTAATAAATTTTCTGTTTTAAGAACAAAATGCTTGCTTTTTGTGGCTTTTGATGGTAAGTTAGAAGAGGAAAGGGTGCATTTGAAAGACCTTTAACAATCGACTGATGAAGGTCGCCCCCTGCAGTTGAGTGTACGCCGTGACCCTCTCACCTCTGGTGGGGGGATAGCGAAAGCGAAATACTAAAGGCGGTTATAAAAGCCCTTTATGGTTGCGTTATGAGAGCGTCCTTTCAAATCAAAGCCCTTTCCAGAAGAGTCCCGTCAAAAGCGGGGCTCTTTTATTTGTAAAGGGAAAAATCAGACCAGCTTCTTTGCCACTTTGGTGTAGAGCTCGTAAAATCCTATTCCCTCCAAGGGTTTGCTGATATGGGCGGTTAGTTTTCTTACATCTGCCACCCGATCCCGCGGGGAGGGATGCGGGGTTTTATTCACAAAAAGATCTATCCACTTAATCAAAGCCAAAGGCGTTTTCCGGTCAAACATTTCCGCTTTGGCCTTGACCACGGAGACCTTCCCCCGATTATCCACACAAAAATTTGACATCTGGGGAAATTCCCGGATCATATCATCCTTGACTTTACGCAAGTTTTTGGTGACCCACCAGATCCCTTGTTTTTCCGCATAACCGGTAGCCACCAGATTCAGCGCCTCGATCAGCAGGTTCAGATTGGTTTGATCCATGATCAATGAAGGTGTTTCGGTAAACTCTTCCGGTGGCAGCGCGGTTTTCTCCAGTATCCTCTCAATCGACTGCAGGGCCGATTTCAGCACCAGTCCCAGAAAGGAGAAATCCAAATCGGGTTGTCCAAAGATCAAGACCGCGCTTTTTTCCAGGTTATATACCAATCCTATGCCGTTATCAAATTTTAATTCCAGCCGGCTGTGCGGCGGCATCTTCAGGGAAAGCTTCTGCAGCATTACCCCCACTTGTTTGATCAGGATGGGAGTGAAACTACCGGGCAGCTTGTGATAGGAGACCCGGGATTCTTTTGCCAGCACCAACGCCCCGGCTACACCCGGCACCGATTTAATTTCCTTTAAAATATTTTCCATCTGATCCCTTGAAAATTGAAAGCAGGTTGAAGCATGGCTTAGATTAGTGATTTAATTCTCTTGACCAGCTTTTCGCAATCCACCTGGGGGTCCAGAGTGACTCCCACCAAATGCTTCTTCCAAGGCAAAAAGATCATCCGATACTTAAGCGAAGTTAAGATAGCACCTTTAAAATTCCCCCATGGAGCTATTTGGGGTAGAAACGAAGAGAGATTCTTAATCTGCACTATGAAATCTTCAGTCTCTTTATCTTCCGGTTCCGAAATCAGGTGCATGGTCATGCGGGTGCTTTCCGAGAGGAAAACCCACCCGCGGACCCCTTTGGTTCGCGAAAGTTCTTCCCGTATTTT
Source organism: uncultured candidate division Zixibacteria bacterium (assembly GCA_903908285.1). Taxonomy (GTDB): domain Bacteria; phylum Zixibacteria; class MSB-5A5; order MSB-5A5; family SM1-73; genus CAIVRH01. The sequence goes on along the minus strand of CAIVRH010000038.1, from coordinate 70,978 downwards.
TAAAATGGTGTCATCTTCACAGGCCCTTTCTTCTACCTTTCCCGGCTCAAAGGAAATCAAGCTGCCCTTTTTCTCTTTTATATTTCTCAAAACCTGCTGATGCTGTTTTATTAAAAATCCTTCAATCGCCTCTCTATCTTCCTCCGTTTGAGGCAGCTTTTCCCAGACGTTTTCCACTTTTTCCACCACCGCCCCGTCTATGGTTATAGTGGTGGTTACTCGGGGATGGGGTCTTGATGCAAATTCGGTTTGCACAAAAAACTTGGTCTCGCCAAAGCGGGTTTCGCTTAACAAACCTGCAGGTATGATCATTCTGTCACCTTAACTCGCTTTCATCGGTTTTCTTCAAAATCTTGATTTTCGGATTGGATGATCCATTATTATTAATTATCGTTCAGTTTGCTGAAGAATTTACATTAACGGGAAGATTACCTAAAGGAATCGGCGACCGGCGGAAGATATTTGAAAGTTATTGGTTTAAATCCGTTGACATCCATTAAGTTAGGTCTCGGCAAGTTATTTTAAGGGAATCAGGTAAGGATTGATTCCGTTTACGGTTTAGACTATCATCTTCGGGTTACTTAAGCGGAATCTTTGCCGAGATAATCACCCGGATATAATCAATTGGTTGTATGCATCGAACCATCCGCCAATCAGTCTCTTAGCAGTCTATCAATGTGTCTAATGTTAGAGGTTATACACCCGGAACTTTTAACCTTTTTCACGAAATCAATTCTTGCGTTTTCTGTTTGATTCAGAGAATTTTATTCGTATATTAATTTGCAACTTATGATAAGAAAATCGGTTTTTATATTGGGATTTTTGTTTCTGTTCTCCGTTTCAGCTTTTGGAACCAAATACGCAGGAGAGTTTTTAAGCTTGGGTGTGGGAGCCAGGGCTTTAGGTATGGGGGGAGCCTTTGTGGGGATTGCGGATGATGCCACCGCCTGTTACTGGAATCCATCCGGCTTGGTTTTGCTGAATCGGAAAGAACTCTCCTTCATGCATGCGGAAACCTTCGGTTCACTTCTAAATCAGGATTTTCTTGCTTTTGCCTTTCCCTTGAGGGAGGAATTACCATCCTCGGCCATGAGTTTTAGCCTTCAGCGCCTGGGAGGGGGTGGGGTGAAGATCACCGATCTGGAGAAAAAGGGACTGGATATAAGCGATACCAACCGGGTGGTTTTGTTGCGGGAAGAAAGTCATGCCGATTATGCCTTTTCCTTTTCATATTCGCACCGGATACATTCACATTTTTTGGGGGGGGTGAATTTTAAAATCATCTATCGGGATGTGGTGACCACCACAGCTTTTGGGGTGGGTGCTGATCTTTCTTTCCTGGCGCAGCCATTTTCTTTTCTCTCAGTCGGAGCTAATCTGATGGACCTGACTTCCAGCTATCTTTTTTATGACAACGGCACCACCGAAACCATCAATCCCACCACCAAAATCGGTCTGGCTTTGCACCATCCGATCGGGAATTTCCATTTGATCCTGGCAGGGGATGCGGATGTGCGGTATGAAGGAAGAAAATCGGTGGCTCAGTTTTGGATAGGGGATCTCTCCGCGGATATGCATTACGGACTGGAGGTGTCTTATCAGAAAATACTGGCAGGGAGATTAGGTTTCGATCAAGGGAATTTCACCGCGGGGGCGGGATTATGGATCAAGCAGTTTGGTTTAGATGTGGCTTTTCTTTCACATCCGGAATTGGATAACACTTACCGGGTTTCACTTCGGTGGAAGCTTTGATGATCCGTTTAAACGGGAAAGGCCAAAGGGAGCAGAATAAAACGCGTAAGGGTTAAGGACCAACGTTTCCGATGCGACATATAAAATTCAAACATTAAGGATACAATGAGATGAAAAGGTTGAGATGGTTGATAATTATATCGGTTTGGATGATTATGGCAGAAGCTGATCTGGGCCGGAGTGCTCCGCCGTCAAGAGAGATTTTGAGGGATGAGGTTTTGGCTAAAGTCAACGGGGAGCCGGTTACGGTGGGAAGATTCTTCGATTTCATAAAAGAGAAAGGGACCGGGAAGCTCAAGGTTACACCAAAAGAGAAAACCAAGGATGAGATTCTTCACGAACTGCTTCGGAAGATTTTGATTCAGCAAAGGGCGCAATTGCTTAATCTTGATTCCGATTCTGTTTTTGTCATACGCCGGGATATGCACATGCGGGATTTTCTTTTGAACTACTTGTACCAAAACCTCATCGTGGATAAAACCGTGGTGACCGATCAGGAAGTCAAAGAGCATTACCAGAGGAATAAAGAGACAGATTTTACGATCCCGGAAAAGGTTCAGGTGCGGGATCTTCTGATCAGAGTATCGGCCGATTCCACCCAAAAGGATTACCCGAAACGATTGAAAGCTGCGGATAAAGAAGCCAAGAAGAAAATCAAAGAACTTCGCAAAAAAGCGATAGCCGGAGAGGACTTTGCCGACTTGTGCCGACAGTATTCCCAGGCAGGAGTTCCGGATGCCTCGGCCAATTTAGGATATATTCAAAAAGGCCAGTTTTCTCCGGAATTCGATTCGGTGGCTTTCTCCTTGAAGGAGATAAAATCAATCTCCAAGCCGGTCAAGGATTTCCGAGGGTACCATCTGATTCAACTTTTGGATAGAGAAGAAAAGAGTTATCAGGAATTGGATTCCTCCCTGGTTGAAGGAATAAGAGGATTTTTGAAAAACGAAAAGGTGCAGCTGGCAACCCAAGGTTATGTCGATTCGCTGGTTAATGTCGCCGGACTGGTTTATAATGAGGAGATCATAAATTCACCCGAGTTATCATCATTCGACAGAAACAACACATGGGTATTGACTTTCGGTGACAACGACACCATCAGATTGGGCCTATATGAAGATGCCCTGCCGGGATTTAGGGGTGAAATCGGCCGGGACAGCTTGACGGTGGAAGACAAAAAGTATCTTTTGATCAACTATATGGTTTTGCCGGTAATTTTGGAAAAGGAAGCAAGGGAAAAAGGTTTTGCGGATCTGGTGGAATATGAAGCCGATAAACGGGTTTTTACCTTAGAGGACGCCAACAGAAGGGTGATAGCAGAGAGGGTAAACGACGATTCCCCCCCTCCGACCCCCGAAGAGATAAAGGCATACTACCAAGCCCACAAAATCGATTTCCCGCCTTTGGGATTGCCGATTCACGTTTATCATATGGTGTTTGATGATTCGCTTAAAGCTGTGGAGATCTTAAAGCAGATACAAAACGGAGCGGATTTCGCGGAACTGGCAAAAAGTAATTTTCCGGGGGAGTCTGAGATCAAAGATGTGGCTTATGATTTAGGTTTTATCAATCAGGGAGAGATGCCGGATGCGTTTTACCAGGCAGCCTCAAAACTGAAAGTGGGTGAGGTGAGCAGTCCGGTGAAAACCAAATGGGGTTTTCACTTAATCAAGCTGATGGAGAAAAAGGACCAGGAAACCACCATGGGGGATTTAATCCCACAAATCCGGAGAGCCATTATTCTGGAAAATGGGAGAAAGCATATAGAGGAATGGGAGAGAAATCTTTTCGAACAATCGAAGGTGTGGATAAACCAGAAGTTATTACAGATGCTGATACTCCCCAAACCAGAGGGGTAGAATCCGATCTTAACCGGTAATCCGGGTCCTGAAAATGAACGACTCCGCCGCAAGCAGCGGAGTATCGGAAGGAATTTGAACCGTAAACGCCGCAAGCGGCGGGGAATTGACCCGTCCCGCCAAAGGCGGGATTAAACTTAAAGGAAGAAATCTTTTAACTTGGAAATTTCATTTTATAACGAGTTTAAGAGAAAAGCCATCCACTTGGTGGCTTTGAGCATTCCCATCGGACATTATCTTCTGCACAACCGGCTTCTTTCGGTTTTAATCCTGAGCCCGATAGCATTGGGGGCAATTGCCATAGATATCATCCGGTTGAAAAAACTCCCCCTGCATGGTTTTTTAAATCGGTTATTGGGTCCGATCTTGAGAGAGCACGAGAGCATGGATTTTGCCGGTGCCAGCTACATTCTCTCCGCTTCAGTTTTTACCATTCTTCTTTTCAGCCAGAGCGTGGCGGTGGCGGCAATCTCCTTCATCATCTTGGGTGATATCGCCGCAGCTTTGATCGGCAGAAAGTTCGGAAAGACCAAGATCAGGTGGAATGTGGGTAACAGCCAGGTCAACTGGAATAACAGAAAATCCTTGGAAGGAAGTTTGTCCTGCCTTTTGTTTTGCCTGTTGGCGGCGTTGGCAGTGCCTCATCTTCCTTTGTGGGTGGGGATCATCGGAGCCCTGGTGGCTACGTTAGTCGAAGCTGCCCCCCTTCCCATAAACGATAATTTCTCTGTTCCCTTAATCAGCGGACTGGTTATGCACGTTTTAGTTCGAATCTGACCTTCCGACATCTGGTCCGATCGACATACTTCTTGGCTTTTTCCTGCTGGAATGGGGTGATAATCATTCTCTCTTCTTTGAAGTTTTTTAAAGGTGGGTGGATAAAACTTCGCTTTTTGAGGGAAGAGATTTCTCCTGCCACTTAGAGGTAACATGTGACTTAATGCATTCATTCCTGCGGATGCAACTCTCCAGTATCAAGCCTTATCTAAAACTACAAATCCCATTTACAGAGCACTTCCATTCTCATTGTCTGGAACTTTTTCCCCTTTTAATCCCGCCTTTGGCGGGACGGGTCAATTCCCCGCCGCTTGCGGCGTTTACGGTTCAAATTCCTTCCGATACTCCGCTGCTTGCGGCGGAGTCGTTCATCTATTTCCAATAAGGACGATAAACCTGATATTTTTAAGTCTGTAACAATTTTAGACATTAGTAACATACATGTTACATGCACTGATTTTATTGAAGTTACAACATGCGTTCAATAATAGAGTTAATTATAGTAACATATACGTTACATATTATTCAGTAGATTTTCTTTCGATTTTCATGGATTGAGGTAAACAGCTTGATAATAAAGGGATTGTCGTCTGCTGATGTAAATTGTTACTGTTGGCATAATATTTGCTATATTAGTTTTGGCAGTAAGAGTATAAACATGTAACAAAGTTATGACAAACGATTCTTCTATAGAAGAGGCAACAAAGGAAAATGACCTTGAAGGAGTTGCAGGACCAAATTCTCGAGGCAGCTTTAGAAGTCCACAAAAACATGGGATTGGGTTTTCAGGAGACTGCCTATAGCCAGGCTTTAGCAGTGGAAATGGATTTAAGAAAGGTGGATTACGAAAGGAAGAAGAACATAAAATTATCATATAAAGGAAGCGTGGCGGGAGAATATAACCTGGAGTTTGTAGTGAACAACAAGATCATCGTCATGGTCAAAGCCAACGAACCGATAAATGATGCGGATGAATCCAAGATGAGAAGTTTTTTGAAAGCCACCAAACTGGCGCTGGGCATGATATTGGATTTCGGAAAGGAAACTTTGGAAGTTAAAAACGTAATGAGGTAGAAGTAGAGCAAACCTCAAAAACTAACCCCCTAAGCTACTAAAAGGAGGTGAATAGAGTGCCAGCGAAGAAACCAGCAAAGAAAGCTACCAAGAAGAAAGCTTCTAAGAAAAAGAAATAGCACTCAACTGTGCTGTCTTAGTTAAAACCCCCCGCCCTTAAGCGGGGGGTTTTTTATTGACATCCGGTGAAAAATCCTTATTCTTGATTCCGATATGTGGGAACGATTAATCCTGGTAAGCATCATCGGCGGACTGGTGGCTTTGGATAATACCGAGGCATTTCAAACCATGTTCTCCCAGCCCCTGTTCGTTGGCTCTTTAGTCGGGTTGATTTTCAACGACATTTCCAGCGGATTGAAGACGGGGATTATATTCCAACTGGTATATTTTTGGGTTATGCCTATCGGTACGGCATCTTTTCCTGAGCCGGGTATCGGATCGGTGGTAGGTTGCACCGGTTTTGTCATCTTAAGCCGGATGTTTCCCGACCAGCCGAATCTGATTCTTTTTACACTGGTGTTTTTTGTTTTCTTCTTCAGCCTTTTTTCCGGATGGACTCTGATAAAGCAAAGACAGTTCAATTCCCGGCTTTTACCCAAGGCTGATCTTTATGCAGAAAAAGTTCAACTGGGGGGGTTCGATTCCATTTTCCTGGCAGCGCTGGGTGGTTCATTCCTTCGGGGATCGCTGGTCACCGGCGGGGGGATTTTTCTTATTTTTATTTTGGTAAAACCCGCGCTGAATGTCTTAAGGGTTGTTCCGGAACAATTTCTTCAAAACTTAGAACTCCCTTTGTGGGGTGTTGGAATGGGAATGATGGTTTACCTGTTTGGTAGAAAGCGAAATCTGTTATGGTGTTTACTGGGTATGTCCCTGGGAGTTCTCTTGTTTTTACTTTAAAAGATTTTTCCGATACTTTATGCCAAAAATCTCCAGATTCGATCTTCTCCGCTTATATCTGCGAAGTTTCTTCATCCAGAACGGATGGAATTACGAAAGGATGGCAGCACTGGGTTTTGCCTGGACTATTAAACCTTTAACCCGGAGACTGTTTGGTTCCGTCGAGGAGCAAAAGAGCTTTCTGAAAAGACATCTTTTGGGTTTTAATGCCAATCCTTATATGATCAATTATGCAGTAGGAGCAGTAGTAAAATTAGAGGAGGATAAAGCCCCGGAGGAGCAAATCATAAGATTCAAGGGGTCACTGCGCGGGCCGCTTGGAGCCATCGGAGATCGTTTGATCTGGCAGAACTTAAGACCGGCGCTTCTGATTTTGGGTCTGATCCTGTGTATTTTTATCGGAGCCGTGGGAGTATTGGTCTTTTGGTTGATTTTCAATCTGTATCAAGCCTACCAGAGAGCGAGAGGATTAGCTAAAGGATTTGCTCTGGGATCAGAACTATCATCGGAATTGACCCGAGGGTATCTGCAAAAAATGACCGAATGGTGCAGCCGAATGGGTGCGCTTTTACTGGGGATTCTTTTTGTTCTTAAATTTGCGCACCTCGGAATCGAGCCGCAACCGCTGGAAAAAATTCCTCTTTTCGTCGGATTCAGCTGGCTCTCGGTTATGGCCTTCAGAAAAAATGTCAGGCCGAATTATATTCTTTGGCTCAGCCTAAGTTTGTTCCTGGTCATAAAAGCCATGATTTGGATGTTTTAATCCGTTTACCACAGAAAGCGGGAGTGTTTGGCTGCAGCTGAACCGGGTTTGAAGCAGTCTAAAGAAATCAAGCTGAAGCTGGATACTCCAGTAATCACAGATAGCAGGAGGGTTCGGCTTCAGCGGAATCGGGATTTAAAGTAATCAAATGAAAGTAAGCCAAAGCTCTTAATCCTAAGGATTCAACCGTCGATGAAAAAGCTTTTTGTTTTCAAGTATATGGCGCTGTTCTATGCCCTGTTGATTTTTGTCGCCTCGGCCATACCACAATTACCCCCTCCTTTGGAATTCAAATGGGGAGACAAAGTCACGCACTTTATCGAATACGGCATCTTTTCCATGCTTCTCTTTTTGGCGTTTTTCAACTCTGGAAAGGAATTTCTTAAAAAGAACGTCTTCGTTCTTTCCATCCTCATCGGAGTTATCTATGGTCTTTCCGATGAGATCCATCAAAAATTCGTTCCGGGAAGAAACTGCGATGTTCACGATTTCCTGGCTGATGGTTTGGGGATTTTATTGGTACAGGCAGCTATATGGTGGTATCTTAAAAGAAGGGCAAAGGATGCGATCAGACGAGCTTAGAATATCCCCCCAAAAATGAGAAGGAAGGAAACCCGTGTGGATTTTCCCGTTGCCAAAACAGGAAAATTTATTATATATACAAAGAAATCGATAGGAGCTTGATTCGGCTCGAATCAATAACTTCAAATGGTAAGGAGAAAATAATCATGACAGAAGATCTTAGGAAAGCCTACCAGAGACTTTTTGACTTGACCAAAGAGATTTATATTTTGAATTCTACTCTGGCGCTTCTGGACTGGGATGAGAAAACCTACATCCCCAAAGGGGGGGTGGAACACCGGGGAAACCAGCTGGCTTATCTGGCAGGTTTAAGGCACGAGAAATTTACCTCCGCCGAGATCGGTGATCTATTAAAACAACTGGAAGGAGGTTCACTGGTCAGCGATCCCGACAGTTTTGAAACCGCAAATATCCGAGAGATCAAGCATGCCTACGACAAACTGGTGAAAATTCCCAAATCCTTAGTGGAGGAGCTTACCCGGGTGACCACCATGGCTCATGGGGTATGGGCAGAGGCACGGCAGAAATCCGATTTCTCATTGTTTTTGCCCTACTTAGAAAAGATAATCCGGTTAAAACACCAACAGGCGGAGATAGTGGGTTACGAGAAGGACCCCTATGATGCCCTGCTGGACGATTTTGAAACCGGATCCACCATTGAAAAGGTGGCCAAGGTTTTCGCAGATTTCCGATCCGAGTTGGTGGGTTTGGTAAAAGCCATCAGCGAATCCCCGAAACGTCCAGACTCTTCCATCCTTACCCGGGAGTTTCCAGTGGATCGCCAGGAGCGTTTCGGAAAAGAAGCGGCTTCGGCTATCGGATACGATTTCGAAAGAGGTCGGCTGGATTTGACGGTTCATCCGTTTTGTACCGGCATAGGACCGGGAGACGTGCGCATCACTACCCGCTATAACCCCAAACATTTCGGCCAGGCATTCTTCGGAATCCTGCATGAAGCCGGTCACGGTATTTACGAACAGGGTTTGGATCCAGAACGCTGGGGTACCCCCGGAGGTGATTCGGTATCATTAGGAATCCATGAATCCCAGTCCCGCATGTGGGAGAATATGGTGGGACGAAGCAAATCCTTCTGGAAATTCTTTTTCCCCAAAGCGCAAAAGCTCTACCCCGAAGCTTTAGGTAAAATCAAATTTGACGATTTTTACTTCGCCATAAATGAAGTGACTCCTTCATTCATCCGGGTGGAGGCGGACGAGGTAACCTACAATCTACATATTTTGATCCGTTTCGAGATCGAGCAGGCGTTTTTCAGCGGAAATCTTCCGACAAAAGACATCCCTGGCATCTGGAATGAGAAGTTCAAGAGCTATTTCGGCATCCTTCCCCCCAATGACGCCGAAGGTTGTCTGCAGGATGTCCACTGGAGCATGGGATATATCGGCTATTTTCCCACTTACTCGCTGGGGAATCTGTATGCCGCTCAATTCTTCAACCAGGCGAAAAAGGAGCTGGGCGATTTAGAGGAACAGTTTGCCCGCGGGGAGTTCTCTAACCTGAAACGCTGGTTGAATGAAAAGATCCATAAGCCGGGCCAACGCTACCGGGCAGAGAAGTTGGTGGAGGTGGTCACCGGAAAACCGCTCTCTCATCGCCCGTTGATGGATTATCTCAAAGGCAAGTACGGACAGATCTACGAGGTGTAAAACTGTCCACGGTCAAGAGTCTACAGTCCACAGTCGACAGTCCATAGCAATACCCATTTCCTCTTCGGCGAACGGATTAAGGGCTTAAGCGAAAGAGCATCCGTGCCCTTCAAACATCGTTTTGAGGCAGCACGTATTTTAATCACAGATGGGGAACCGGTGCTTCTTTAGAAAGGAGAATCATGATTATAGTTATATTGCTAATCTAATGCAAAGTCTTATGTAGGATATAAAATATCGCGGAGAATAATTTATGATACAACAAAACGATCTATCCCAAGTCAGGTTAAATAAGTCCTTCGCAATTTGGACTATTATCATTACCGTAATAATTGTTTCTGTAATTGTTGGAGTTGGAGTTTACTGGTATCAAAAATCAGTTACGGAGAAAGAAAAAGAAGTTCAAAGTATTAAGGAAGAATTTCAACAACAGATTACTAGTTTGCAGAATGAAATTAAAATTCTAAGAGAAGAATCAAAAAGCATTCAAGATAGAATTTCGGCACTAGAAACCGAAAAAAGTACAAAAGAGCGAGCTGCTATAGTAACTATACCAAAAGAGGAAAGCGCTTCAGCAAAGAAGGACACCACTTTCTGGTATACGTATGATGAAGGATTAGCCAAAGCTAAGGAAGAACAAAAGTATGTAATGGTTCATTTTTATACTACATGGTGCGGATGGTGTAAGAGGATGGACAAATTGACCTTCGACAATGAAGAGATCAGGAAGATACTTAGCAGTTATTTTGTGGCGATCAAGGTCAATGCAGAATCCGCAGACAAGGTGAAGGTGGAGGGGAAAGATATGACCCTAAGACAGCTGGCTGGAGAATACAATGCCCGGGCTTATCCGGATACCTGGTTTCTCAAACCCACCGGCGAGCGGATCGGAGAAAGGAAAGGATACGTGGAAGCGGATGAGTTTCAGTATATCCTGAAGTGGGTGAAGGATGATCAGTATGATAAGGTCAGCTTCGCGGAATATGTGAAACAACAGCAGGAAAAGGGAGATACCCCCAAAAAATAAGACAGATGGAAGATTATTGGATTGGTAGGAAAGGATTCAGCCAAAGATAAAAGCCCCCTGATTTAAAGGGGGTTTTTGGTTTGCTATAGTTTTTCTCCAAGATATAAATATAAAATATGTTTACGAAAGACCGCATCAGAACTGGTTGAAATGGTTGAGTCTAGTTTTAATCCCGCCTTTGGCGGGACGGGTCAATTCCCCGCCGCTTGCAGCGTTTACGGTTCAAATTCCTTCCGATACTCCGCTGCTTGTGGCGGAGTCGTTCATTTTTCCCCCGATTCCGTTCATCGCATCGGTTCGCTTAAAAGCCTCGCATATCTTCCTCGCAGCACCTCAACTTCCTTTTCCATCTTAAAATATGACAGATATTTCAACCGGGAATCGATCATGAAGGGGTATCGGTTCAGATTGAAAAGGGTGCGGTCCTCTTTGTAAACGTTTTTATCCATTATCCCCCGCAATTCGAGATCAGGAAAGTCGTAAGGATAATACTGCAAACTATCCTCAAGAGAAAAGATCATCCCCTCCGGGACCTTAATATACATCTTTTCGAATTTCGACTCGCCGATTATGTCATCGTACAAAGGTTGGGTGGTGAAGTTTTTTGACAGGAAACTACCCAGCATGTTTACATAGGCATTTTCGATTATCTGGGAGTTGAAAGGTCGTCGGTTCTCAAAAGGATATACCTCTTGCACGAATCTGTCGATCTCATTTTCCGACTTCCGATAAAGATCGGCATAGTTTTGTTTCACATAATTAAAGTACCAGGAGCGCCGGCAAAGCTCAACATCCAGATACTTCACATCCGGCCGCTTGAAATCTACATATCTTAAATAAAGCCAGGGCGAATAGTGATCCCAATCATTGGTTACAATAATGGCATCCTTTTTTACCGATCGCATGAGGTTGGAGGCAAGATCGTAAGCAAAATGATCCTGGCTCCGGTCGGCTGGGAAATAGTTTTTTTCAAACAAGAACAAAGGGATAAGGATGAATAGGATGACGATTGCATGCGAAACACGCTTTTTGATTTTGGAATTTTCGATTAACTGAAAAATGAAATCAAGCCCCCGGCCGATGAAAATGGCATTAACTATAAATGCACCCAGGTAATATGCATCGATGTCGGGAATCTGGTAGTTGATCCCGTAAAAAACATGGGCGAAAAATGTAATCGATAAAAAGACCAGAATCTTCCGGTCGCTGATGATAAACCTCCAGATACCCAAAACGGAAAGGGGTAATAAATAAAGAGGAAATTGGTGGAAGAAAAGCCGGATGAAGTTTTTAAAATTGGAAATCAGAATATCGGTTGATCCAGCGAACATCCAGACCTGATACTGCCAGCCGGTCACGTGTCTTTTGAAAGTCGACCAGCTCTCCGGATTTCCCCAATCCATGATCGGATTCAGTGACGACCGGACCGGAAGAAAGATATAGATGGTAAGCCCCAAAAAAAATAAACACAGGATGGGAATCAATCGCTTTGTCGAAAAGACCGTTCTCCCATAAGTTATTATCAGCATGAAGATAAGAGCCGGTGAAAGGAGGACGGTAGACATGTGGTTGCCAAAGCTCAATGCATAGATAAATATCAGAAGACACAAGGTTCGTTCACCTCCCGGTTCCCTCCAACTATTTCTCCAGATAAAGACTAAAAGAAGAATGAGTTCAAACAGCAGGACATTCAGGGCATACACCTCATTGGAGATGGCCTGTGACCAGAGAGTGGGGGTAAATGAGAAGATGAGCGTAGCCAAAAAAGCCGGCCAAATTTCGACCAGTTTAAGGTTTTCTTTTCTACGAGAAAGGCTCTGATCCAGGTTAAGAAATATAAGAAACAGAATCAGATTCCCCCCACAGATAAAAAGAAGCGACATGAAGTTAACCCGGAAGATGATATCCTTTAAAGGCAGCAGGGTAAACAGTCTTCCCAGAAGAGTATAGAGGGGATAACCGGTGGGATGAGCGATGCCCAGGGTTTTGCACACCACCGCCAGCTCCCCGGAATCGATGAATTGAAGAGAAGGGGAGAGGGTGAGAAGATAAACCGTAAGATCGATGGCAAGAATCGCCAGCACAGCTTTTATTATTCGGATATTGTAACTCACCGGGTAGGTTTCCTTGGGCAAAATCAACGGGTTAGTTTTGGTTACTTCTGCAGAAGTTTGGCATATTTTTCAGATAAAGCCTGTGCTTCATCCGCCATCCTGAATTGCTGGAGATATCGGATTCTTTCTCCGATCATCAGAGGATACACCAAAAGGAAAAGACGAGTGCGCTCGTCTCTATATACGTTCTTATCTGCTACCCCCCGGAGCCGGAAATCAGGAAAATCATAGGGGTAATAAGTTAAGGTGTCCTTTAGAGCATAAACCAATCCCTCGGGTATTTTTGCCAGCATGTATCCCACATCCTGCTCTCCCACCAGGTTTTCGTAGATGCGCCTTTGATTTAGATTTCTCAGCAGGTACCCGTCCAGCATGTTTAAATATCTCTCCCGGATGATATCCTTATCATAAGGCTGGCTATTCTCGTACCGGGAAATTTCTTCAATATATGGTTCGATAAGATCTTCTGAGTTCCGGTAGACCTGCGGATAATTCCTTTTTACATAATCGGCATACCAAGAGTAGACACATAAATCCCGAGAAAGAACGACTAAATCGGGTCTTTTGAACTCAATGTATCGTAGATATAACCAGGGGGCATAATGTCCCCACAGTTGAGTCAGGAGCAAGCCGTCTTTTTTGGTTGACCGCAGGATATTGGAATTAAGATCGCAGGCGAAATAGCTTTGGCTTTTGTCTTGTTCGAAGTAATTCTTCTTGAGCAAGACTAGGGGAAAAAAGATGAACAGAAAAATTATCCCTGCGGATATGATTTGGTGAAGCTTGGCTCTTCGCAGATTTTGAAATAGAAAGAAGAAACCATTACCCACAAAGATGACGTTGACCAGAAAACAGCCTAAGAAGTATGCATCTATGTCGGGAATGGAATAGTTGACGGCGTAAATGAGGGCGAAAAAGAAAAAGATCAGAAAGAAAACCAATAACTTACGATCTTTTACGGCAAGTTTCCAGATGCCCAAAAATGTAAATGGCAAAAGGTAGAGTGGGAAATTATGGAAAAACAATTTCCCGAACATCCCCAGATTCGAAAATAGCTGTTCGGATGAGGCAGAGAACATCCAGGCTTTATACTGCCAGCCGGAGACATGTCTTTTAAACGCCAGCCAGTTTTCCGGAGAATCCCAGTTAAGCAGCGGGTTTTGAGCGGAGCGGATGGGAAGATATACATATAACGAGAGACCCAGTATAAAAAAAATGATATAGAATAGCAGCCTTTCCGGATCAAAAAGGCTTTTCTTTTTATAACACAACAAAATAAAAAGGACAGCCGGCAACAATAAAACAATCATCATGTGATTGCCGAAGCATAAGCCATAAACGAAGATCAAAAGATATAGAATTTTGGATCCACCTCCCTTTTGGAGTTTTTCCCGCCAGATGAGAAGAAGGCAGATAATCAGATTATAGCAGAAGACATTCAAACCGTAAACTTCGTTGGAGGTGGCTTGGGACCACAGGGTGGGGGTGAAAGAAAAAACCAGGCTGGCTAAAAAAGCAGCCCAGATGGTAACATCCGATTCATTCTCAAGGAGTTTTAAAACAATAAAGAACAAGAACAGGTTCGCCAGGCAAACCAAGAGAAGAGAAAAAAGATTTACTCTGAAGATTATGTCCCTTATAGGCAGCAGGGTAAAAAGCCTTCCCAGCAGGGTATAGAGGGGATAACCGGTGGGGTGAGCGATCCCCAGCGTTTTGCACACCACCGCCAGTTCCCCGGAATCGATGAACTGTACGACTGGCGCCAGAGTACGGAAATAGACAAGAAAATCAGTTAGAAGAAGCAGGATGCAGGCGAAAGTGGTCTTGCGCTGGAAGGACATCTTAAGCAATTCAAAGTTAAGAAAGCAAAATTCAAAATTAACCCAATTGGTCCCCGGGTCGGTTGACTCGAACGATACTCAAATTCGAGAATGCCGTGGACAATTCGGAATTATTATAAAAACAAACCATCGGGAATAGGAATTTCCCACTCTGGATAATATATAACGGATAGATAAATCAAACTGCTTCCATCGCAGCGGTCGGATTCATCCGACCCGATGCTGACAGATTCGCCATCGGAGTTCGGGGGTTGGTCATTCCGATAGCAAAAAGAACCAGAAGGTTTAGAATGGGATATCTTCGTCTTCGGTTTTGCTGCCCTCCACCAGGGGTTCTTCCATCTCCGAAGGAGCTTCCTCTCCGGGCTCGCCCTTTCTGCCCAACATTTGAATGGTTTGGGCTATGATTTCGGTATACCATTTTTTTATGCCATCCTTGTCATCGTAAGTCCGGGTTTGTATTCTTCCTTCTACATATACCTGACTACCCTTCTTCAGATAATCATAGCATATATCTGCTAGTTTTCTGAAAGCGACAATGTTATGCCATTCAGTTCTTTCTTGAAGTTGTCCGTTTTTGTCTTTCCATTTAGCACCAGTCGCTAAAGGGAACTTCGTTACGGCATCTCCATTTGGGAGATAACGCCGGTCCGGATCCTTTCCCAGGTTTCCAATCAAAATAACTTTGTTGACACCACTCATACTTAACCTCCACTGATTTTGGTTTTTGGGCAAATGCTCATATTAATTATAAATCCCCTAATTCGATTTGTCAACTTTTAATTTTTCAATTTTATGTTGCCAAAAGGATAAGCTTGTGGTATTTTTGTAAAACTTTTCGCATGGAGTGCTTTTGGATGAGCAGACTTTCATCATCAGGAAGATAGAAATCCGGAAAATTACATTAGACATTTTAAAATAAGAGTGGCTTTAGTTGTTATAATCATTCCAATACAAAGTCAACAGGGTTTTAACGAAAGTGTCTTTTCTTTAGCCTTATACCTTTAACCTGTTTTTTCTATGTGCCCTGACCCGGAAAAAGAAGAGCAGATTTATGTGGAAGGGGGTGTTCTTTATCTGGTGAGCACACCCATCGGCAATCTGGAGGATATAACCTTGCGGGCTTTGAAAGTGCTCAAGGATGTGGATTTGTTAGCTGCCGAGGATACCCGGCATACCGGCACACTTTTGAAACATTATAACCTGCATAAGAGTATAATCAGTTACCATGATTTTAACAAGGATAGAAAAGCGCCTTTTTTGATCGAGCAATTGAAAGCGGGTAAATCTATTGCGATTATTTCGGATGCCGGAACACCAGGGATCTCTGATCCGGGTTATCTTCTGGTGCAACAGTCTATTCGGGAAAATATAAGGGTCGTTCCCATTCCCGGAGCATCCGCCTTTCTTTCCGCTTTGGTGGTGTCCGGACTTCCCACGGACAGGTTCGTGTTCGAGGGATTTCTGTCGCCCAAACCGGGGAAGAGAAGAAGAAGGCTGGAAGAATTGCGGGAGGAAAAGAGAACTTTAATCTTCTATGAATCTCCGCACCGTTTTGCCAAAATGATCGAGGATATGGCAGAAATCCTGGGTCAAAGAAAGATGGTAATAGGCCGGGAACTAACCAAGAAGTTCGAAGAGATCATCCGGGGGACGCCGGAGGAAATCAAATGCTATTTTGGAGAAGGAAAAGTCAAGGGGGAGTTGGTGGTTTTAATTGAAGGAATTAAAGAGATATAATCTACCTTAGGTCATACAAAAGACAATCGGAATGCCATGATCAACCATAAAACACCCCGTTTTCTTCTGATGGAGAAAGCCACCTTCATTTATATGGTGGTTTTAAGCGTATTGATTCTGATCTTTCATGCCAATCTACCCCATTGGTTGAATCTGCTGGGATTTAACCTGTGCGTCTGTTTGTTCATGTTTCTGGTGGCTTCGGTGCTCGATCATAAGCCTACCGGCTGGCGATATTTTTTCCGCCACTTTTATCCCCCGCCTTTCTTCATCGTACTTTATGAGGAGAACCGATATTTAATTCACATGGTTTTTCCCAATCTTTTCGATAATCTGGTTAACCGCTTTGAGTTAACCGTTTTTGGCATCCATCCCACGGTGTGGATGCAGAAGTTCATCTCGTTTAGCTTGAGCGAATACATGATGTTCTCTTATATCTTTTATTATTTTCTGATTCTGCTATTGGGTTTAGGACTTTTCTTTAGCCATAAGATCAGAGAGCTGGACGATTTTTTCTTCACCACTGCAGTAACCTTCTTCTTCTCATATCTGGGATTCATTTTCTTTCCGGTGGCAGGTCCCCGATTCGCTCTGGCTGATCTGCATCAAATCGAATTAGGAGGGGGGATGATCTCCCGATTCGCCCAGCATCTGATCCAGAGAGCAGGTATCCAGGGAGCTGCCATGCCCAGCTCGCATGTGGCAGTGGCACTGGTGGTTTTGATTTATGCTGAAAGACACCATCGTCTCCTCTTTTATGTGCTTTCCCCTTTGATATTCAGTCTCTTTGCGGCTACGGTCTACGGACGTTTTCATTATGTCTCGGATGTATTGATGGGGCTTTTGGTGGGGGGAGTCAGCCTATACTTGTGCGATATAATCATTAAAAAACGGAATGCCATCCCCGGACCAGCAGTAGTGAATGAGGAATTTTCACTTGACTTGGCCAGATCAGACTGATATTATTAGGGCGAAATAAAAGGGGATTTGAATTTTTGGATCAGGCATAACTGGAAATTTATAAATATGGCGGAACTAAAGCTGATAAATAAGCACTGGATCACCGGGTATGATATGGTGATCGAGCCATTAGCCAAGTTTTTGATTAACTTGAGGGTTCATCCTCACATCATCACCTTTACCGGTCTTTTACTCTCCATCCTGGCATTTAACTTCTTTCGGCAGGGAGCTTTTTTTTTCGGGGGAGTGATGGTGGTATTGGCGGGCACCTGTGACCGGTTAGACGGCAGGTTAGCCCGGGATACCAACCGGAGCTCAAAATTCGGCGCGCTGATAGATTCCACCATAGACCGGTACTCGGAGGTTTTGGTATTCTTGGGTCTGGCGATATTTTTTCATGATAAATATGGCTACATAGTCTATCTGATAATCTTGGCTATCACCGGTTCTTTCATGGTGAGCTACACCCGAGCCAGAGCGGAAGGATTGGGATTGGAATGTAAGGTGGGTTTGATGCAAAGATCAGAACGAATCACTTACTTAGCTATTGGAACACTTTTAGGTTCCATTCCCAAGATCGGGATTTTAATTGTGATCATCACCCTCTGGTTTATTGCCATCCTGGCTAATGTGACCGTGATCCAGCGGGTGGTCCATATACGAAACCAACTCAAAAAGCAAGAAAACGTTTAAGGTTCAAAGTTTAAAGTTTAATGTTCAAAATCCACGTTTAAAGTTAAGCTTTAACCCTAAACATTTGAATTTTGAATGCATTAAATAAGAATCAGCGACAGGTAGGAATTAAAAAGGAGCAGACATGGATAAAGTCAGGGTTGCTATCATCGGCGTAGGGAATTGCGCCTCCTCTTTCGTACAGGGAGTGGAGTATTATAAAGACGCCAGCCCCAAGGATTTTGTTCCCGGGTTGATGCATGTCAATCTGGGGGGATATCATATCAGGGACGTGGAATTTTCCGCCGCCTTTGATATCGACAAGAACAAAGTGGGGAAGGACCTTTCCGAAGCCGTCTTCACCTATCCCAACAACACCTATAAGTTTTCCTCGGTTCCCCGCTTTGGAATACCGGTTCACCGGGGGATGACGCATGACGGGCTGGGAGAGTATCTTTCCAAGATAATTCAAAAAGCTCCGGGACCCACCGCCGATATAGTCAAAATATTGAAGGACACCAAAACAGATGTGGTGGTAAACTATCTTCCGGTGGGAAGCGAGGAGGCGACCAAATGGTACGTGGAACAGATACTGGAAGCGGGCTGCGGTTTGGTAAACTGCATTCCGGTTTTCATCGCCCGGGAGAAGTACTGGCAGAAGCGGTTTACCGACCGGGGGCTACCGGTGATCGGCGATGACATCAAATCCCAGGTGGGGGCAACCATCGTTCACCGGGTCTTGACCCGGCTTTTCCGGGAAAGGGGAGTGAAGCTGGAGCGGACCTCCCAGTTGAATGTGGGTGGCAATACCGACTTTTTGAACATGCTGGAACGTTCCCGTCTGGAATCCAAAAAGATCTCCAAAACCAATGCGGTTACTTCCCAGTTGGATTACGATATCGGCGCCACCAACGTGCATATCGGACCTTCCGATTATGTCGCCTGGCTGACCGACCGAAAATGGGCTTACATCCGAATGGAGGGGCGAACCTTTGGCGACGTTCCCTTAAATGTAGAATTGAAGATGGAAGTTTGGGATTCCCCCAACTCTGCCGGAGTAGTGATAGATGCGGTGAGATGCTGTAAATTGGCTCTAAATCATAAGCTCAGCGGATCTTTGGATGCCCCCTCCTCCTATTTCATGAAATCACCTCCCAAGCAGCATACCGATGAAGAGGCCCGAGTTTTGACCGAGGAATTTATTTTAAAATATGGGAAGAAAGAGAAGAAGGTTATTCCATCGAAAAGCAAGAAACCGGCGAAGAGTTAGAATTGAATTTGAAGAAAAGAAATTCTGTATAGCCTAGAGGTGGTCGGAATTAGTTGCCACCTCTTTGTTTTACGTCCGCTGTCCGTTATCGACCGTCCGCTGCTCGACCAATTTAATCGCTTAAATCGGCAGATCGGACTGCGCAGCTGCTTCGCATAAACCATGTTTAGAGTCTGCAATCGGCAGGCTTTCGATTTCGCCTAAGTGACGGTGAGCAAAGCCGAATGGAAAGGACCAGTCCGCTGGTCCTTAAGATCCAAATTAGGTCCGCCGCACAATAAACAGAATGCCAAGAACGAGAGGCTAAATGAGAAAACCACCCAGAGGAGCCGGATTATTCATCACGTTCGAAGGAATAGACTTCTGCGGTAAGACCACTCAAGCCCGAATACTTGCCTCTTACCTGAAAGGGAAAGGTTATAACCCTCTTCTGATAAGGGAGCCGGGGGGAGATAGAATTTCGGAAAAAATTCGAAAGATCCTGCTTAGCGAAAAGAATGCAAATATGACGCCGTTAACCGAGCTTCTACTGTACG
Organism: uncultured candidate division Zixibacteria bacterium; assembly: GCA_903908285.1. Taxonomy (GTDB): domain Bacteria; phylum Zixibacteria; class MSB-5A5; order MSB-5A5; family SM1-73; genus CAIVRH01. The sequence goes on along the minus strand of CAIVRH010000038.1, from coordinate 51,447 downwards.
AAGCCAGCCGAGCCCAGCTTACCCAGAAGGTGATATTGCCTGCTTTGCAAGAGGGGAGGTCAATTATCTGTGATCGGTATTATGATTCCACCTTAGCTTATCAAAGTTATGGACGGGGTCTGGACAAAAGGATTATAAGATGGCTTAACCAAATAGCTACATATGGGCTTTCTCCGGATTTGACCATTCTTATTGATGTGCCGGTAGAGGTTTCTTGGAAAAGAAGAGAGAAAGAAAAAAGAAAAAAGGATCGTCTGGAGAAGGAAAAAATAGAATTTCATCGGAAGATAAGACAGGGTTATTTAAAAATCTCCCGGCAGAATCAAAAGAGAATGAAAGTCGTCGATGGAACGGAGGATATCGATAAAACCTGGCAGAGAGTGAAAAGAGTGGTGGATTCATATTTAATTAAATCTTACAGTCTGGTAAAAGAGTAATTCCTTAAGTTGCTAGGGGGAATATCAAACCCCTCTTTGGTGCGATCTACCATATCAGTTTGACTATATGCATTCATCTTAAAACCCAGTTCACCTAAAGGTGAACACTCCAAACTGCACAAAGATAATCTGTGCCATATTTCTGGAGGTTGTTTATGTTAGGAGAATATATGAAAATTAGGAAGTCGGCATTTTTGATGGTCATGGCCTTAATCGGGCTTTTGTTCGCCGGGCTGGTTTATGCATTGACCGATAATCTCCGATCCGATCTGGAGGAATTCGACCAGATAGCGGCGGTGGTAAACTCCAACTATATGGAGGATGTGAACACCCCCAATTTGATTAAGGCGGGGATCAATGGGATGCTCTCGGTTCTGGATCCCTATTCCAACTATCTGGAACCGAAGCAGTACAGTGCTTTGATGGAGGACACCCAGGGTCAGTTCGAAGGATTGGGTATCGAGATCTCGGTCAAAGAAGGCTGGTTGACCGTTATCTCTCCTTTGGAGGATACGCCGGCTGAACGGATGGGGATTCAAGCGGGTGACCGGATAGTAAAAATCGAAGGGGTCTCCACCCGGGGGATCACCGAAGAAGGGGCGGTGAGCAAGCTCCGAGGGAAGAAAGGGACGGTGGTTCATATCACGGTGGAAAGGGAGGGGATCGATCAACCCATGGAATATACCATTGAGAGGGACGTGATCTCCTTAAAATCGGTTCCGTATTATGGTATGGCGGCAGATGGAATCGGATATATCAGGTTGAATCGTTTTTCCGATACCTCATCCGACGAATTGAAAAAGGCGGTAGAAAAGCTGCAGCAAAATCGGATCAAAGGTTTAATCCTGGATTTGAGAGGTAACCCGGGCGGACTTCTGACTGAAGCGGTGAATGTTACCGGAGTATTCCTTGAGCCGGATAAGCTGGTGGTGGCGATCAAAGGGAAAGCCAAACTTCAGAACAAGGATTTTTATTCTTCGGACCAGCCTCTTTTCCCCCGACTTCCGTTGGCGGTATTGGTGGATGGGGGGTCGGCATCCGGCTCGGAGATCGTGGCGGGTGCCATTCAAGATTGGGATAGGGGAGTGATCATCGGGGATACCACTTTTGGAAAAGGATTGGTGCAGACGATATTCAACTTGGAGGATGGCGCCGGTTTGAAACTAACCACCGCCAAATACTATACCCCTTCCGGAAGATGCATTCAGAAACCGGAGGATTTGAAAAACAGCACCAACGATACTTTGGTGTCGGCACTGCCCGACAGCATTGTATCAGACTCTCTTAAGATAAAACACAAGTTTTACACCAAGGACGGGCGAGTGGTATACGGTGAAGGGGGAATAACCCCGGATGTCTTTGTCCCCAACCAGGACTTATCGCCTTTGGAATATAACCTCTTGGCCAAGCTTACCTTCTTTGATTTCGCCGTACACTATACTGCCCTCCATCCCAATTTGCCCAAGGATTTTGTGGTGGATGAGAAGATGTTGAGCGAATTTTTGCAATTTGTGAAAACCAAAGGCTTCAGCTACCAGACCTCGTCCGAACTGGAGCTGGAGAAACTGAAAGGGGCGGTGAAAGGGGAAGGGAGATCGGAGGCAGTCAGCCAGAAGATCAAGGAATTGGAAGATCTGATAAAAGCTGAAAAGGAAAACGATTATCAGAAATCTGAAGCCTATATCAAATCAGATATTAAAGAAAACATTCTGGTCAAACTTTACGGCCAGAGCGCCAAATACGAAGGGGTATGGTTTAAAGATCATCCCCAGATTTTGAAAGCCATCCAGATTTTATCCCGTCCGCAGGAGTACAAAACACTGCTTTCGGTAAAGTGATCGGCAAGACTTTACCCTCTTGAAAACATAATTTACCCGCAGGTAGAGGGTTTTTCCGCATTTCCGGGAGCGAGGGGTCTGAATTTAAATCGAAGATAATATGTCTGATTTTCTGTTTATGATTTTGGGAGGGATGATTGCCGGACTGTGGGGATCGGTTTTGGGTTTGGGTGGTGGGGTGCTCATCATTCCCATGCTGAATCTTTTTTTCGGCGTCCCCATGCGGGAAGCCATTGGGGCTTCTTTGGTCTGTGTCATCGCCACCTCATCCGGGGCCGCCAGCTTGTACGTTAAAAAGCATCTTTCGAACATACGATTGGGGATGACCCTGGAATTGGCAACCACTCTGGGGGCTATCACCGGCGGAATTCTAGCCGGAGTTCTGAATCCGAAGATATTGTCGATCCTTTTTTCCGTTCTCTTGATTTATACCGCCGGAACCATGTTTCGAAAAAGGGTTGAATCGGGAAATTTTAAAACAACGGCTTCATCCAAACTCTCTGAAGATAGCGCTTCCCCTAACTACAAGATAGTCAGGCTTCCACTGGGCATGGGGGCTTCGTTTTTTGCCGGAAATGTCTCCGGACTTTTGGGGGTGGGGGGTGGGATAATAAAGGTGCCGGTGATGTATTTATTTATGGGCGTGCCTCTTAAGATCGCCGTGGCAACCAGTAATTTCATGATCGGGGTGACCGCCACAGCCAGCGCTTTCATCTATTTCTTCAGAGGCGATGTCAATCCCTTAATCGCCGGGCCAACCATGTTGGGGGTTTTCATAGGTGCAACTTTTGGTTCACATATTTTCCCTAAGGTCAAAGCTAGCTTACTAAAGAAAATTTTAGCCTTGGTTTTATTCTACGTAGCTTTCGAGATGCTCTTTAAAGGACTGGGACTTCGTCTTTTATTTTAAATTGGCTGGCAACTTCTGCCTTTATTCCGCCTCTCCAAAAGAGAGCCGGAAAAGGCCAGAGGTGAAAAACTTATGACGGATAAAAAGAACAGAGCCTTTTCTTATATAAGCAGCATCCTTTTGATCGGTTCTTTTTGCGCTGCCGGCTTGTTGTTCCTGGGATTGGGTATGTTATTTATTCAAGGCCACCCGGAGGGTTATCTTACCGGTTCATCCCACCTCTCTTTTTTAACCCTCATATCGCATTTTTTCAAGGGGGAGCCAACCGCCATCATCAGCTTTGGAATTTTAGTGATGATGTTCACCCCTTTCCTGAGAGTGGTGGTTGCGGGTTTCGCCTTTCTTTCTGAAAGGGATTTCAAGTATGCCCTGATCGCCTTCGGGGTGATGTTGATACTTCTGTTTACCATTGTACCAAGTTTCATTTAATTCGAAAGATCGAGTAAGTCTGAAAGATTACTTCATCGTCTCCCCTCTTTCGGTTTTGTTTAGAGCGGTGAGTTTATCGCATCCTAAAAGCAGGACGGGATAATTTGCCTTGACGGCTAATTATTACGTAGATATGATTATGGGAAACACCAGGAAAATTCTGGTCTTGGTCGATTTCGACGGAACCATCACCCAAAAGGATGTGGGGGCGCTTTTATTTACCACTTTCTCAAAAAATGAGAGCCGGGAAATAGTCTCTCAATGGTTAAAAGGGGAGATCAGCTCCAAAGAGTGCCTGGAAAAAGAGTGTCAACTGATAAAGATCACCCCATCCGAGCTAAAAATGTTTGCTCTATCGCAAAAAATCGATGTTGAATTTCCTGCTTTTGTCGATCTTTGTAAAAGGGAGAAGCTTGAGTTGGTGATCTTAAGCGATGGACTGGATTTTTACATAAAACTGATTTTGAAAAAGTACGGATTGGATGAAATTCCTTTTCATTCCAACCTGCTCAGATTCGAGGATGGTGTTTTGAAACCTGAGTTTCCCAACTTTGATCGGGGATGCGGGAATTGCGGGAACTGTAAAAGGTACCATCTGAAAAGCTTAAAAGAAAGAACCAGCGAAGTCGTTTATATCGGAGATGGTCTTTCGGACAAATGTGTGGTGAGGCAAGCAGATTATGTTTTCGCTAAACATGATCTGCGCAGATTCTGCATAAAGGAAAACATCCGGCACTTCCCTTTTACGAACTTCGGAGACGTAACCGGCATATTGGGGCAGGTGATCCTAAGCCAAGAAAGCTTCTTCACTGCGAATTCTTAGTTTTCTGTTCAGCCGACAGAGATTATTGCGATTAAGTGAACAAACATTAAAGAGAGAGACCGGAGGTAGACAAACCAATGAAAGCGGTGATTATGGCGGGGGGGTTTGGAACGCGCTTAAGACCCCTATCCTGCAACCTTCCCAAACCCATGGTATATATAGCTAATAAACCTATGATGGAGCACATCGTCAATCTTTTAAAGAAACACGGTTTGGTCGATCTGGTGGTGTTGCTCTACTTCCAGGCAGAAACGATAAAGGAATATTTTGGAGACGGGTCGGAATTCGGGGTGAGGATAGAATACGTTCAATCGGAGGATGACTTTGGGACCGCAGGTGCGGTAAAAAATGCGGAAAAGCTGCTTAACGAAAGGTTCTTAGTCATATCCGCAGACGTGTTAACCGACATCGATCTGAAATCTGCCATCGACTTTCACCAGGGTATACAGGCGAAAGCCACCATGATTCTTGCCCGGATGGAAAATCCATTGCCGTATGGAGTGGTGATCACCCAGGATGACGGAAGGATCTCCCGGTTTTTGGAAAAGCCCACCTGGGGTGAAGTATTCAGCGATACGGTCAATACCGGGATATATATCCTCGAACCGGAGCTTCTGGCGCAGATACCTTCGAAAAAGGAATTCGATTTCAGCCGGGATCTTTTCCCCCTGATGCTTTCTTCCAGTCAAAACTTATTCGGGTTTGTTACCCCGGATTATTGGAAGGATGTGGGAAACTTGGAGGAATATTTTCTGGCGCATCAGGATATTCTTGAGGGGAAGGTGAGCATCGATATCGGAGGAAATTTGCTGCATCGGGAACATGCCAACATCTGGATCGGGAAGAATGTAAAGGTGGGTGAAAAAAGCGAGTTTAAGGGGACAGTGATCATCGGGCATGATGTCCAGATCGGCTCCGGCTCCTTCCTATTCAATTCGGTTATCGGTGACCGGGTGCAAATCGCGGACGATGTGAATCTGGACCGGTGCGTGATCTGGAACGATACCTCGGTGGGCCAGCGCAGCATTTTAACTGAAGCGATTGTGGCAAACCATGCCAAAATCGAAGAAGAGACGATTATCTTTGAGAATGCCATTATAAGTGAAAATTGCCGGATCGAAAAAGGTGCCAAGGTCAAAGCCAATGTGAGGGTCTGGCCCGGGAAGACGGTGGAAGCCGGCTCCATTCTCTCCTCCAGCTTGGTCTGGGGGGATAGGTGGAACCGGGAGCTTTTCACCGATGCCAAAGTGATGGGGGTGGGAAACTTAGAGCTTACCCCGGAATTTGCGGTCAAGCTGGGAGCGGCTTATGGCGCCATGCTGGGTAAAAACAGCACCGTGGTTACCAGCCGGGATGCGGGAAGCGCTTCCCGGATGATCAACCGAGCTTTGATCTGCGGGCTTCTCTCCGCGGGAGTAAACGTGCATGACCTGCGAACTCTCCCCATTCCGGTGGTGAGATATGAGCTGAAGTTCGGGAAAGAACAGGGGGGGATTCATACCCGGAGATCGCCTCAAGACTTAAAACAGATCGACATAGTTTTCTTCGACGGAGGCGGTTTGGACTTGCCTACCTCCAAGACCAAAGCAGTGGAAAGGCTCTTTTTCCGTGAGGATTTCAGGAGGGCCGGTCCCGAGGAGATCGGGCATCTCGATTTTCCCCAGCGGGTGATCGAATCCTACCGGGAGGATTTTCTGAAAGCCATAGATACATCCAGGATCAGAAAATCCCATTTCAAGGTGGTTATCGACTATTCCAACGGGGGGGCTAGCGAAATTTTCCCCTCCATCATCGGATCATTGGGTTGTGAGGTCATCTCCCTGAATGCTTATTTGGACCCCACCAAACTATCCCGGTCGGATGATGATTTGACTTCCTCCATCCAGCAACTCTCTTCCATTGTCAAATCGGTGAAAGCAGATGTCGGATTCCTTTTTGATCCGGGGGCAGAGAAACTTTGTGTGATCGATGCAGAGGGGGAATACATTCATCCCGATCTTCTGCTGTTGATAGTTACCTCTCTTTTCTTGGGATCCACCTCGGCCCAGAAGATGGCAGTGCCGATAGTAGCTTCCATGGGAGTGGAAAAAATCGCCGCAGAATATGGAGTGAAGGTGATCCGGGTAAGAAATGATCATTTAGCCATGATGGATGCGAATTACCGTTTGAAGGTTGACTATGTGGGGGGGACTAAGGGAGGTTTCATCTTTCCCGGGTTCCAGATGGGAGCCGATGCCATGTTTGACGTGGCTAAGATCTTAGAGCTTCTGGCAAAAAACGGCTCTTCAGTACATCCGCCGGTTAAAAGAAGTTTGGCTAACTTAAGAAGGGAATTGGACCAGTATCACATGCTCTCGCAAACGGTTCCCTGTTCCTGGGGGAAAAAGGGTCAGGTGATGAGGGAGCTTTTGAAATACACGGAGAGCAATAGTAGGGAACTGATTGACGGGGTGCGTGTGCTGGAGAAGGATGCTTGGGCGCTGGTGATGCCCGATCGCAGAAAAGCTTCCTTCCATATTTTTGCCGAGGCGACCAGAGAGGAACAAGCAAAAAGGCTTTTGGAGGAATACGTCCGGAAAATTAATGACTGGCAGAAGTAAACAGACCGGTTGCCTTAAGTAAATGGTCTTCTCCGATTTGATCCGCATATCTGATCAGATAAAATTCTCTGCAATTCAATCAAATCCCGCTTTAAGCGGGATTTTTTATTGAATTTCTCATTGGTATAACATAGACCACTCTCTGTTCTGCCTGAAAACGATATAAAAAGAACAAATTTTTCTTGCTTTCATCCATGCCATTTCTATATTAATAAAAACCAACAGAAGCCGGCACGGACTTTGGGCAGTAAAACCTATCAACTCTTTTAACTTAAAGGAGGGGATTATGCCAGAGGAGGAAGTCGGAAGAATATCGGACTATTTTAAGAAGGTCGGGGTGGCGGCCATCGAGATGACCAAAGGGTCATTGTCCGTGGGAGATACCATTCACATCAAGGGACATACCAGCGATTTCACCCAGACCGTGGATTCGATGCAGGCAGAGCATCTGTCCGTTACCACCGCCAAAGCCGGAGACTCCATCGGGATCAAGGTAAAAGATGCGGTACGCGACAGCGACATCGTGTATAAAGTAACGGCATGACGAATGGCGGATAATGAATGACGAATGACGAATGACGAATAACACCACTCCTCTCCTCTTTGGGGAGAGGATACAGGTGAGGGGAAATAATAAAAATTCAAAGTTCAAAGTGTAAAATTAATAATTGCATTTAAAAATTAAAAATTAAAACCCTCGGAGAATTTTAAACTTTGAATTGCAGTTTTACATTTTGCTTTTTGAATTTTTAACTAACTTTTAGGGAAACATCTAATTTACATGGGATAAAAACATGAGCAACCTCGACGATCTTTCTCGTGAACAACTGGTCGGTATGCTGGATGATTTTGCCAAAAACTGGCTGGCACATGACGGTTTATGGTTTCAGGCGGCGGAGCGAAAATTCGGAATGGATGCCGCCATCGAATTGGATAAGAAGGCCTGGGAGAAATTCACCGTCATCGAAGCCGAGCGCATAATGAAACGGCATAACATACCCAAAGGAAGCGGGCTCTCCGGTTTGAAAAAAGCGTTGAATTTCCGTCTGTATAGCCGCTTGAATAAACAGGAATTTATCGAAGAAACCGAAAACCGGTTTGTCTTTCGCATGAATGACTGTAGGGTCCAATCTGCCCGAAAAAGCAAAGGGCTTTCTGATTTTCCGTGCAAGACCGTGGGAATCGTGGAATACAGCAAATTTGCCCGGACCATCGATCCGCGCATCCGGACCACCTGCCTTTCCTGTCCCCCGGATGAACATCCGGATGAGTTCTACTGTGCCTGGGCGTTTGAAATAGGGTAGGGTGGGGGTAGCCGTCCGTATGGACGTGGGGGTCTTTTGTAGCCGCAATCTTCAGATTGCGGGGGGTGGAGGGAATTTTATCGCAGACTGAAGTCTGCGGCTACAACTTCTCGAACAGAGTTATTTCGTGGTTGCAATCTTCGGCTTGCGGGGGAGGAAAGGATTCAACGCAGACTGAAGTCTGCGGCTACAACTTCTTAAAGAGGGTGATTTTGTAGCCGCAATCTTTAGATCGCGGATAGTAGATCATGCAGATAAAAGAACAAAAGCATCGACTCCCGAGAGAATTGTATCAAGGAAGGGTGCAATGCGCCTTTACACTTTGTGTGTCGGATCGCAAGAATCTTTTTGTTTCGGACCAAATATTCCATGATATGGAGGATATATTAATAAATGTATTAATGAAAACCAAGTGTGATGCTCATATTTATCTTTTTATGCCGAATCATTGTCATTTATTAGTCGAGGGGAAATCAGACGAATCAGATCTGTGGAAATGTATTGTTGAATTCAAAAGAAAAAGTGGATATTGGTTGTCAAGAAATCAATACTCCCAAGAGTGGCAAAAAGATTTCTACGATCACATTCTAAGAAGAGAAGATGATTTGGAAAAGCAAGTGAGATATATATTGGGCAATCCCTTGAGAAAAGGAATAGTTGAAGATTGGAATACCTATCCATACAAGGGTTCAACATTGTATGATTTTAGCAAGTGGTGATACCAAAGAAGGCATTTGGGATTTGGCGTGGTGGGGGTAGCCGCAATCTTCAGATTGCGGGGAAGGAAAGGGTTTGGTGCAGACTGAAGTCTGTGGCTATAATTAAGGTCATTTGAAATTATTAGTTAAAATATATTTTAAATCCCTAAGGAGGTCATATGGACGAGATGGAAAAATTAAAGAAAAATGTATTTGATAAACTGAAATTGTTTGAGATAGCAAACGCTGAAGCATGCAAATTTATCCGATTAGAGCCATCAAAATCTTCTACAGTATTGCAGAAAGTGAATATTAAAGCCATGGAAAAAGCCTTCAGAGAAAGGGACAAAACAATCGCGGAGTTCCAGAAAGCATGTCAAGAATACGAAAAAGCAGTCAAAAGAAATACGTAGGTTTGCATTAAAAGTTTTCGTGTTTATAGTTATAAACAAATATTCCCGATTTCAAGACAATTATGAAACAATTGAAAGAAGATTAAGGGTGTGGATGGGATCCTAGCGCAGACTAAAGTCTGCGGCTACAAAAACAAAAACTAACAATATTTAACCTATGTCAGCTAAAGTTCTTTCTAGCGCAGTTTTAGGCATTGACGCTTATATTGTGGAAGTAGAGGCGGATGTCACTCCCTCTCTCCCTGCTTTCGCGACCGTGGGCTTGCCCAACGAGGCGGTAAAAGAAAGCAAAGAGCGGGTGATGTCTGCCATCAAAAACTCCGGTTTTCGTTTCCCCAATCAGAAAGTCACCATAAATTTAGCTCCTGCGGATGTGAGGAAAGAAGGCTCGGCTTTTGATCTACCTATTGCCATCGGAATTTTGGCCACCACTGGGCAAGTTGCCAGGGAGAATTTTGACGACTACGTTATCTTGGGCGAGCTTTCTTTGGATGGCGGTCTCCGCCCTATTCGCGGGGCGTTGTGCATGGCGCTTCATGCCCGCGGTCGTGAAAATCTTAAGGGGTTGCTCCTCCCCAAAGAAAATGCCAAGGAAGCCGCGATGGCAACGGGTTTGAAAATTTACCCGGTGGAATCTCTGACTCACACCGTCAATTTCCTGGAAAATGGCGATACCATCGAGCCGTTCGAAATCGACATAGCCGATGTTTTCGAAAGAGCACTTACCTACCAGATTGATTTTTCCGACGTCAAGGGTCAGGAACATGCCAAAAGAGCTTTGGAGGTGGCGGCTGCCGGCGGGCACAATATCATCCTGATCGGTCCGCCCGGCTCGGGCAAGACCATGCTGGCGCGGCGTCTCCCTTCTATCCTTCCCAATATGACTTTGGATGAAGCCCTGGAGACCACCAAGATTCATTCCGTAGCCGGGCTTCTTCCGCCCGATACCGCCCTGATCGCCACCCGCCCGTTCCGCTCTCCTCATCATACCATCAGCGATGCCGGATTGATCGGTGGTGGGCGGATTCCCCGTCCGGGTGAGGTAAGCCTAGCACATCATGGCGTGTTGTTCTTAGATGAGATGCCGGAATTTCACAAGGATGTGTTGGAAGTTCTAAGACAGCCGATGGAGGACGGGCGGGTGACCATATCACGCGCGGCCATGTCGCTGACTTATCCGGCGCAGGTCATGTTAGCCGGAGCGATGAATCCATGCCCTTGCGGGTATCATGGTGATACCCAGCACGAGTGTTCCTGCTCGCCGATTCAGATTCAAAAATACATGTCCCGAATCTCCGGGCCGCTTTTAGATAGGATCGATATTCACATCGAAGTTCCGGCAGTAAAGTTCAAGGAGCTTTCCGGACAACCCACCGGTGAGCAGTCCTCGGCCATACGGGGGAGAGTCAATATTGCCCGGAAGGTTCAATTGGAGAGATTCAAGGGCGAAAAGCACATCTTCTGCAATGCTCATATGGAATCCAAAGAGATCAGAAAATATTGCCCAATAGATGAAGACTCCAAAGAGTTGTTACGCCAAGCCATCACCCGCTTGGGACTTTCCGCCCGCGCCTATGACCGTATCCTGAAAGTCTCCCGCACCATCGCGGATTTGGAGAATGTTCCCAACATCCAACCCCACCACATCAGCGAAGCGATTCAATACAGGAGTTTGGATAGGAGTTTGTGGTTGACGTAAATCATATTATGCTCCTTGCATATTTTCCCATGCACAAGAGAAAGTTAACAAGGATGATATCATCCACGTTGAGCAAAACCTCACCTCCTTTTATTCCCCCTCCACAAATGTGGAGAGGGGTTCACCCTGAAGGGATTCACCCTGAAGGGGATAGAGGGGGAGAGGTTAGTGCTATGAGTTTCTCAAGACACCACCTGGAAATGGTCAACGGATTAATGGTTCGACTTGCGCTCACCATCTTCGACGGATGAAACGCCCAGACGCCCGGACGGGCCCGTCTGGGGGCGTCCGTCTGGACGGATAAAATCTTTACTCCTTGCGGGTATCATCAACTGTGAGGAGAGTATCAGATATAAAGGGCAAGGTATCTAACAATATGACTCTTATCTCTGATTATAAGAAGGGAAGGGAATTCTTCGCTGACAGGCAAGACAAAGCATTAAAACTCTGTGAAGAAGCCGGATGCACACCCTTATATATGCCCGCCCTCGTGGACTTGAGGATTGAATCCATTGGGGATGAGCGAATTTGGCGGGAATGGTTTTCTACCCCAAGCCTAAGAGTCACAGGGAGAACGAAATCAACTAATCTTTCTAAAAAAGAAGGAACAGCTTTGGTTGTTTATGCACATGTTCCGAATTATTTATCCGATTCCGAGAACTTGAGACAAGTTATAGAGAACGATATGGTTTATGACGTTGGAATTATTCCCCAAGCTGAATTCGCAAAACTTTTGGATTTAGAGGATGGTAAGAATGTGTTTGTCGTTGATTACAATGCTCTCCTGAATTCTGCAAAAGGGGTGGTTACTCTAAAAGAGGCTCTAAAACAACCGCAAACAAAACCTTTTTTCGGCGGAGAAGAGAGGGCACAGAGGTATCTGGAAAAGTATGCAGGAGTTTATGGCAATAAAATCGGGATATGGCACCCCGGGGACTCAGCCGATCAACCAATGGCGCGCCTGTTGTTTCTTGGCAATGACTACTACTTCAGTCCCATCGAGAGTAGTTGCTTAGGTGACTCGGGTCGGTTTATTGGGGTCCCTCGAGAGAGCTCATCGCAATGAATCGGTTCCCCCAGTTCAGGATGATTTATTATAGTAGACTTCTTGAGGATGATAAAAACCATAGGACGGACATGGTTGAGGGTGGATATCATCCTCCTGAAAAGTAATTTTTATGTAGAAGCCTGATTTATCAACCCCTAGAAATTAAATATAACCCATGAAGTGAGGAATTATGAATAGGTTGAAGAAACGCCGCATTACCGCGGAAGACCTGTATCGGTTTCAACTGGTCTCCGACTCAAGAATCTCCCCGGATGGACGACATGTAGTCTTTTGTGTTCAGCGGGTGGACAAAAAGACCGAGAAGAAACATTCCAATCTCTGGATTGTACCCACCGATGAAGGACCTGCTCGCCAGTTCACTTTTGGCGATCAGTCGGACAGCCAGCCGCAATGGTCGCCCGATGGAAGAGAAATTGCATTCATCTCCAATCGGGGCGATGAAAAACAGTCACAAATCTACATCATCCCGTTTGGCGGGGGAGAAGCTCGGAAATTGACCAGCTTCAAAGGTAAGTTCGGCGATTTCGAATGGTCACCTGACAGCAAAAAGCTGGTCTCTATGTTCTGCAAAAAGGATGCGGAAGAGATCGAGCGAGAAAAAGATGAGCAGAAGAAAAAACTGGGCGTGGTGTCGCGTCATATCACTCGAGTTCACTTCAAAGAAGATGGTGAAGGATTCTTACCAAAAGAACGCTGGCATATCTGGACGATTGACGCCGGAACCGGCAAGGGGAAACAATTGACCGACAGTGAAATTTACGACGAGTGGTCTCCGCGCTGGTCGCCGGATGGAAAGAAAATCGTATTCTGCTCTAATCGTGCTAAAGACCCGGACTTTGATCGAGATGCAATCGATATGTTTATGATACCGGCAGGTGGGGGTGATTTTCGGAAAATCAACGCCCCCCTAGGTATTAAAGCAGGACCAAGTTTCTCTCCGGATGGAAAATGGCTGGCTTATTATGGCAGGGAGGGACGGGGAAGATGGTGGAGGAACTTTGGTCTGTGGATTGTCCCACTGGATGGCAAAGCAAAGGCAAGGAATCTAACCGAGAAATTCGATTTTAATGTGTCCAGTTGGACCATCAACGACATGCCCGGTAGTCCGGATATGATGCCTCCTACCTGGACCAAGGACGGAAAAAGGATTTATTTCCAGGTGGCACATCACGGAAACACTACTCTTAAATCAATAGCGTTAGATGGTGATAAACGAAGTTTGCATACGGTCATTGGTGATGAAGGGGTAGTAGGTGAGTTCAGCTTTGATAAAGACCAGGAGAAGCTTGCATACTTTCATGCGGATATGAAGAATCTGGGAGAAATCTGGTGGCTTAATGTAGATTCTCTAAAATCTCGCAGATTAACGGAAATAAACGACACTCTGCTGCAAGAACTGAATCTCGGAGGAATCGAAGAAATTTGGTTCAAAGGGGCGGCAAAAAACGATTTGCAGGGGTGGATACTCAAACCTCCCGGGTTCAACAGCAAGAAGAAATATCCGTCTATTTTGGAAATACATGGTGGCCCCAGTTTGCAGTACGGGAACTTTTTCATGCATGAGTTTTATTATTTGGCTGCCAACGGTTATATAGTCTGTTTCTGCAATCCGCGTGGTGGTCAAGGATACGGGGAAAAGCACTCCAAAGCCATCTGGAATGACTGGGGCAATGCGGCTTTTAGTGATTTGATGGCTTGGGTCGATTTTATCGGTAAGAGACCATACATCGACAATAAAAGAATGGGGGTCACCGGGGGAAGTTACGGTGGTTACATGACCAACTGGATCATCGGACATACCCACCGTTTCAAAGCTGCGGTTACACAGCGGAGTGTGAGCAATTTAATCAGCGACTATGGTTCCAGCGATTACAACTGGGGCATACAAAGAGCATTTAGGGACCTTCCTCCATGGGAGGATTTTGCAAACTTCTGGAGACAGTCCCCCATGAAATACATTGGAAATGCCAAAACGCCTACCTTGGTTCTTCACAACGAAAACGACTTGCGGTGTGCCATCGAACAAGGGGAGCAGATTTTCGTAGCTTTGAAGAAACTGGGAGTAGATACCGAAATGGTACGTTTCCCGGACGAACCGCATGGCCTTTCCCGAACCGGTCGCACCGATCGGCGCATCGAAAGATTAAAACATATTCTGCGTTGGTTTGACAGATATTTAAAAAGGTAACTAAGGCTTCTGTCGAACCGTATTTATCCGTATGTGCTGCTTTGAGTGGCTGTTATTCCAGGCGAGGCTACTAAATTCAAAAAGAGATAAATTGCTGAGGATAATTCCATTTAAACTGAGAATAAAGCAAAAAGTTAGGAGGATTTGAAAGAATGCCAAAGGAAAATTTCTTTCCAGAGATAATTACAAAACTACCAGAAGCAGATATTCCTCTCGAAGGTGTAACTTCACATCTTTTCCAGAGCCAAGACCAGCAGTTTATCTTCATGAGTTTTGATAGGGATGTGCAAGTTCCGGAACATTCACACGAAGGACAATGGGCAGTGATTTTGGATGGTGAAATAGAATTAACCATAGACGGCAAGAAATCTATTTTCAAAAGGGGAGATACGTACTTTATCCCCAAAGGTGTCAAACACGGTGCGAGAATAAAAAAAGGTTACAAGGATTTAACGCTATTCGACCAGAAAAACAGATACAAAGCAAAATAGAACCTTCCATAATCTTGCAAGTTCAGTCTGGTAATCGTAACAGGAGGATTTTAAAATGAATCGCTTTATCATCATTTTAATGGTAATAGCCATCCTTCTAGTTTCGAGTTGCGGACCCAAGGTGATGCTGCCCCCCAAGATCGATTTAACCAAATACCAAAGTGTAGGTGTAGCTGGCTTTTCCTGTAATGCGGAAGGGAACATGGATGAGTATGCTACCCACAGGTTCATTGATCTGATCAGATGGTATCAGAAAAAAGCTTATATAATCGAGCTAGACCTGGACCAGGATACTCTGGATTCGTTAAAGCAAGAAAGGTTCAGTACCGAATTGATCCGGAAGATCGGGAGCAAATACAAGATAGATGCGCTCTTCACCGGGCACGTGCAGGTTGAAGAGGTGCAGCCGCTACTTATAACCTACCCAGGTGGTCCCAGACCGGTTAGCGGGACGAACAATTTAGTGGGTAGAAGGATTGCAGCGACGGTGAAGGCCTCACTAGCCACAAGGCTATGGGATACTCAATCGGGCGGGACCATTTGGATGACTTCAAAAACCGATGAAAATATGGTGGATCAAGCAACTTATCTGGCTGGCGGCAAGATCATCTTCGACGCACGTGATCCCAGAAAAGCATTCTGGGAGTTGGTGAATCCATTGGTTAAGTTCGTTACAATTGATCTCAAACCAATAGAAGAGGAAAAAAAGGAATCGATTGAGCAGCGATAGAAAAGAATGTCCCAATTGTGCGGTGGAAGTGGAAGAAGGAAGCGGGAACTGTCCCATCTGCGGTTACGAATTTCCTAAAGCCAAAAGCCGTCACCACCTTTTTACCTGGGTGGCGATAATCTTGATAATACTATTTCTGATACCTGCCATCGCTTTATTGATTCATGCCTTAAAATAATAGGTATCGAATAGGTCTGCTACCCACAGCTGGCAGGCATATTCGATCTACCAGCTGTGTGACGAACATGGGCAACTCGTGAGTTGCCCCTACAAAACTGAATAATACATAAGGGCAGCTTCCCGCCAGTGGCGGGATGTTCTACGTGAGGCGCCATACAAAACATCATCCCAACAAATGCAAGTCTATTTCTCCTTGATTTTCTTAAGCTTCTTTATTCCTTTCAGGGAAACGGACTCATTGGGATTCAGTCTCAATGCTTTCTCCCATTCTTTTTGAGCAGAAGATTCATCCTTTTCAAAAAACAAAACCATACCCATGAGCCCGTGTATGGCGGCAGTTCCCGGATTTTTGTTCAGATAGTCCTGCAATATCTGTTTGGTCTCCCCAAATCGCTCCGCTCTTAACAAAGGTCTGGCCAGGTTTACCACCAGTGTAGAATCGGATGGTTGATCCAATTTTATATTATCCAGATAAAAAAGAGCTTTATCCGTTTCCCCTTTCAGTAAAAAAAGGTCTACCAGATGGGAGCGAACCATTTTGCTCTGAGGTTCCATCTTTAATGCTTTTTGGAGGTAAACTATAGCTTCGTCCCATCTTTTTTGCGAGGAGAGGTAAATCGCAATATAAGAATAGTTGGCAATCTCGGTCGGGTCTTTCTCTATTCCATACTTGAAGATATCAATTGCCCTTTCCTGAAAACCGGCATGAACCAATGCCCTGGCGGCTCTCCAGATACCACCTCCCCTGACAGATAAGAGATGCGGGTCGTTAATCGAAGTCATAACATACCGGTCCACGCTCATCCGGGTATTGGTATTCAGTGCTATCCACGGAATCACATGAAAAAAGCTTACCGCTATCAGAATCAATCCGTAATTTGCAAATTTCGACCATTGGTTTCCCCATTTTATGAACAGGAGGATTCCTGCCAAGGTGACAAATATCCCGGGGAGCGATCTTAAGTCCCAGTCCGCAATCCCCAGATGGGCATTGTAAACAAAGATCAGAAACAAGCCGGCTAAGCTGGAGAGCAAAAGATAATTGATTATCGGATTACGGAGAAACTTGTATTTCACTACATAGAAAAGAAAAAACAAAAACAGAAGAATACCTACCAACGAGACCAGCAGAAGTTGATTAACGATCTCGTTGAGATGGGCTGGGCTGAACAGGGTGAATTTGGTGGCAGCGGAAGAGAACAGGGGGATGAACTGCTCAAAACTGTTTCCCTCACCTTCGCTGAGAAAAACATACCAGAAAGCCAAAAATATAACAACCAGACAACCGAGTATGGAGATGACCGAGAAGACAGTAAAGAAATCTTTACCCTCTCTTCTCCACTTCCAAAACATGAGGTAGAAAAGTGCCGGGATGAAAACAATTGAGGAAACATGGATGCCGATGCCAAAACATAGAGCCAGGAAGGGGAAGATGATATTGATCCGATTTTTCAAATATAGAATCGAAAGCAAAACAAAAAGGGTCAAGACTGTCAAAAGAATTGTATAGCTCTCCACGTAGCCGAAGAAAAGCTCAAGCGAGCCGATGGTGAGCAGTGATATGAAGATCAGAACTTTTTCAAATGCAGTTTCTCCTAACAGATCAGACATACGAAGAATCAGATAGATGAATACCCCTCCGCACAACACACTTGGAATGGTATAGGAATAAGATGGATTGATCCCGGGTGAGAAATAGGTCAACAAAAGGTAGAACTGATGATGGAGGATTCCATCCAATGGCTCGGTAGCGGTGATTACTCCGGCAGTTACGTTGGACAATTTCAGATATCCATCCCCCAGAAGAAAGAGCTTGGTTCGAAACAGCCAGAAGACCGGGAGGGAAAGAAGACTTGCTGCCAGATAAAGCCGGCGCTTATTTATTTTCGAGAAAAATCTCCAAAGGAAACCGAGAAAGGATTCAAATAATTTCAGCCAGAATTTATTCGCGGGCGGGATGAAGAAACTGATGGTCACCAGCGTCAAAACCCATCCCACCCAGCGCGGAAAAAAGTAAAGGGAGTGGATCCCCCATAGAACCGGTGTCATCCAAAATAAGGAAAGCCAGTGACAGATCACCAGTATCAGCAACCCCGGCATGAAGACATATTGAAAAATGCCTTCCGTGACCATACCGGTTGACTTCGATTCTTTCGTATCTTTTTTTTTCATCCCGTTCGAATAAACAAATTATGGTCTAAGATAAGCTTTGTAGTCGTCCGAATCAAGCCAAATTCAAAAAGGAAAAGGTTCCGGGCTTATGATAAAAATTCCCAGGTAATCCTAAATCTCTTGACAAAAGTGGAAGATGGTTGTATGTTTCAAAAAAGTAAAGCAGCTTTCATCGGAGGAAGGATTGAATATTTCGGTTATCATACCGATCCGGGACGGCAACCACACCCTGGGTCGATGTTTAAGCTCACTTAAAGAGTCGACTTTATCTCCGTCTGAAGTCATCGTGGTGGATGATTGTTCTAAGGAGGATTGTTCGGATATAGTAAAATCGTTCGGTTTCAAATCTCTCAGGATCAACGAACCGCGGGAAGCAGAGTATGCCAGGAACAAAGGGGCGGAGATGTCCACCGGTGACATCCTGGTGTTCGCCGATTGCGATATGGTGATTCACCCCGATGCTTTGGAAAAAATCCACAAGCACTTATGTAAAAACAACTATTCTGCGGTCTCCGGTGTATGTTCCCCCGAGCCCAATGACCGGAAACTGGCCACCCGATACAAGCATCTCTGGATGTATTACAGTTATATCAATTCCCCTGAGGATTTTGATTTTTGGATCTCTGCCATCGGAGCGGTCAAAAGGGAGGTATTTTTTGGAGTGGAAGGATTCAGAACCACTTATCAAACCAAATTCGGAGGTGGCGATCTGGAGTTCGGGAGACGTCTTAAGTTAACCGGCCAAAAAATCCGTCTGGATACCAAGATACAGGGAACGCATCTCAAGCGGTTTACGTTGTGGAGTCTTTTAAAAAATGATTACAGCAGAGGTAAAGGGTGGTTCCGCTTTGCGGTTACCAATAAGCTGTTTCCTTATGTAATCCGGAAATTACGAATCGCCAATATCTATCCGACTTTTATCATCTCGGTTATTTTATGCCAAATATTTTTCTGGGCATTGCTCTTTTTGCCTTTTTTCAAAACCGCACTCTACCCGGTGGTTCTATCCGCTATCGCATATTTAGCCATAAACTATCCGTTGTTCCGTTTTTTCCGCAAGAGGGGCGGATTTGGTTTCCTGTTGAAAGCCATCCCTTTAAGTTTCTTAGATCATTTTGTAGCTGGTTTGGGAGTCATTCGGGGGAGCGTTGGTTGGTTGGGCTCTTTGATAATCAAACCATCCCCGAAAATAAATATCCAAGCCGATCTGCGAAAAGAGGAGTTACGGGTGATAGACTAAAGGAATCCGAATAAAAAACGGGCGCTTCCTTATTTCTCTTAGCGAGTATCTTCAAAACATTCCTGACCATTAAACTGCTAATACCATACGGCTGAATGTCTTCCGGTCGAAAAAAATCTCACTTAAGCCAACCCAATTATCTTGACCCTCTACCCGGATTGAATTATGTTATAGGCTGGTTGTTGGTTTTCTGGGAGGAGAAATTGGATATTTCTGTTATCATCCCTACCCGGGATCGTATTGATTCCTTAAGACTCTGTTTGGCTTCGATCAAACAGTCGAACTTCTCCGGGTTTGAGGTGATCGTGGTGGACGACGGTTCCAAGCAGAATTGTTCGAATGTGGCAAAAGAGTTCGGATATTCTGCCATAAGACTGAATGAACCGTGTGGAGCTTGGTATGCCAGGAATAAAGGAGCGGAGCTGGCAGAAGGTGATATCCTGGTATTCATCGATGATGACATGGTGGTTCAACCAAATACGCTTCAAAGAATCCAGTACCTGTTTTCGCAGAATCATTATGCAGCAATCTCGGGGGTGTGTGGTTTAAAATCCGACAGCAGATACCTGGTAACCCGTTATAAGAATCTTTGGATGTTTTACAGTTACATCAGATCTCCCCGGGACTTCGAGTGGTTCATCTGCGGGATGGGGGCGGTAAAAAGAGATGTATTCTTCGAGCTGCAAGGATTTGATGATCGTTTTTTCACCAGAAAAGGCGGAGGGGATTTAGAGTTTGGTAGACGGTTAAAAGAAGCAGGCAAGCAGATTCTTTTGGATACGGAACTTCAGGTGGAGCACCTTCAACGATATACTTTTTATGGTCTTCTGCGCAACGATTTTAAGAGAAGCCGGGGGTGGTTCCAGCTGGCAGTTCAGAAGAAGATGATTTCGAGTGTGATCCACAAGCTTAGGATTGCCAATATCTATCCCGCTTTCATAATTTCGATTCCGGTTTCCTTTATTCTTCTATTCTCATTGATATTTTCTCTTTTTTACGAAATTTCTCTCATCATTGCCCTTTTTTCGGCTTGGACTTATTTAATCATCAACTGCTCGCAATTCCGGTTTTTCCAAAAGGAGGAGGGCACAGTTTTTCTATTGAAGACCATCCCGTTAAGCTGGGTCGATCACCTGATCTCTGGTTTGGGAGTTCTTACCGGCGGAATAAGTCTATTAGGCATGTTAATCGTCAAAGCAGTTTCAAGAATCGGATGGGGAGTTGATTTGCGGGGATATTACCGCCGATTAGTCAACAGCCGACAATACCATTGATTTTTTCTCCCTGCAGATATGCAAGCACGGGCTGAGTATCTCGTATATTCAATACTATTTAAGGCTGAAGTGAGAGGGTTTAATTCAATGAGCTTAAACTTGCCGGTAAAGCTTTAGATAGTATCTGGTAATCTGAACAGGAGGTGGTGAAAAGTGGTTGAGTTGCCTGACCATGCCCGGCACGAGAAAGTTAGAGTAGCTTTCAGTTCCCTTCTGGCTGCGATTTTCCTTACCATAATCAAGCTGGCGGTGGGCATCGTCACCATGAGCTTGGGTATGCTATCGGAAGCGGCTCATTCCGCCTTGGATTTAGGAGCCGCGGGGGTCACTTATTTTGCGGTGAAGGTTTCGGACAAACCGGCTGATTCGGAGCATCATTATGGACATGGCAAGATCGAAAATCTTTCGGCACTGATTGAAGCGATCTTACTTTTGATCACTTGCGCCTGGATCATTTTCGAATCAGTAAAGAGGCTCTTTTTCAAATCAGTGGAAATCAAAGTTCCATTAATCAGTTTTGTGGTGCTTATTATTTCCATACTGATTAACTACTCCAGAGCCAAAGTTCTTTCCCGAACCGCGAAGAAATATGAAAGCCAGGCTTTGGAAGCAGATGCTCTTCATTTTCAAAGCGATATATATAGTTCGCTGGTAGTAATCGTCGGACTCTTTTTTGTGAAGGTGGGGTTGCCGGTGGCTGATCCTATAGCGGCATTGGGGGTAGCAGCATTGGTCCTATATGCTTCGGTGGAGTTGAGCAAAAGAACGGTGGATGTTCTTTTGGATCGAGCCCCAAATGGATTGGAGCATCGGGTCAAGGAAGTGGTGGAAAATATTCCCGAAGTCAGCTCCATCTCCAGACTGAGATTAAGAAAAGCAGGCAACCATTATTTTTTGGATATGAACATCCGGGTAACCAAGGACAGCTCCCTGGAAAAAGCCCACCGGATCACCACTCAAATAGAGGAAAAGATCGCTTCCCTTTTGCCCCATTCGGATGTGGTCGTCCATACCGAACCGGATGAGGGGGGTGGATTCTTGAGGGAGAAGGCGGAGATTTTAAAAAAGGGACAAGATGAGAAGAAGATAGTCGCGAATATCTTGAATCAGCATTTTAATGAATTCGTGGAATTTCACGATCTGGCTTTTACCCGGTCCGGCGATTCGCGATTGATCAATCTTCACTTGGTGATGCCCAAGGATGTAAAGATCGAAGATGCGCACAGGCTTTGTGATCACCTGGAACATCATATCAAAAACAGATTGGGCGAGTCGAAGATCTCCATCCATATCGAGCCCTGCGAAGGAGATTGTGACGATTGCAAAAAGGTATGCGAAAATAAAAGAACCAAAAGGAGACCATAGGAAGTTTGAGGATTAAGATACCCGTCAAAGGCAGATTTGCAAAAAACGGGAGGTAACGGTTTTCTGCTGTTCTAATATTAGATATTCGCTCAGATAGCAATAAGCCTGTACCCTTTACTTTAAGGAGATACAGGCTTATTTTAGTTATCTCACCGGTTTTTTGGGTAACTATTTTTTCATCCCATGCAAAGCCATGGTTTTTTCGGTGATCATCCCTTTCAGATCCTCCTTGGCTAACATCATATCCATAAGCTGACTGGCCTGGTCGGGATCCGCTAACATCGATTCCTTTATTTTGTTCATAGTCTCGGGATCGCCCATCACTTTTTCCACCAGCATTTGTTTGGTTTGAGGAGTTTCCCACATTTTCTGCATGATCATCTGGGACATCTGCGGGTCAGCCATCAGCTGTTTTACCGCACTCTCCCGATTGCAACCGGCAAGAAGCATGATGCCAACGACAGCAGCAAGAACCAAAGAAAAAATAACCATTCTTTTCATCTGTTTCACCTCCTCCAATCAGAATATTTTCTTACAGCAAAGTTTAATCTATCTATCCCATAAGTCAAGGTAATTTTAATCCGCAAGTGGACAAATCTAATCCACGCAAGTAAGGGAATTGTTGAAAAACTCTGTTCGCAGGGTTAAATGCCCTTTCCTTCGACCCTGAGGTCTCACTTCGTGCTGAGCGCACTCAGTGCGAAGCAGGACCGAAGTGCAGGGTGAACCCTGCGCTATGCTAAATAAATTGTAATTTTTCATAGAGGCGGGAATTCATCCCGCCGAAGTAGAACCGTATGTTCCGGTTATTTCGACTCCTCACTTGATGGGTACCGGAGTGAAGGAGAGGACAAAGATGAGCATGGCCAGCCAGCCTATCATTTTTCGCCGGGTGTCCAAAAGTAGGTCGTCGTTCAAAGTCGGCGGATGACCGATTTTGATCAATAACACCAACACTACCCATACAAACCAACCCGACCAGAGAAAATATCCCAATGGGACCAAAGCCAATGTCGCCAGCAGAGCAATCTTACGCTGGACTTTCCCCAAAAGGGCATAGATGATATGCCCGCCGTCCAGTTGTCCTATCGGCAGAAGATTAAGCATGGTAACTAAAATTCCCGCCCAGCCGGCAAAGGCAGTGGGACTTAAGACCACCGTATGTCCTTCGGGAACATTCCCCAGCATTATCCCAGACAGTAATTTGAAAATCAACGAATCTCCCAAGGTCAAGCCTTCCCCCGGAACGACCGGTACCACATGGGATCGGGACAATCCTACCATCACCACAATGACCGCAACCACAAAACCAGCAATGGGGCCTGTGGCTCCTACGTCCATAAGATCCCGGCGGCTTTTAAAGGGAGATTTGGATCGGATCACTGCTCCGAAAGTTCCGAAGAGCGTGGGACCGGGAATAAAATAGGGAAGACTGACTTTTATACCTCTTTTGCGGGATTCAATATAATGTCCAAATTCGTGGAAGAGCAAAATCAGCAGAAGGGGAACGGCAAAGGAGGCTCCCTTGTAGATTAGCAGAGGATTCGAAAGCGGATTAACCTGGTTCATCAGAGCTCCCGCCGAAAGAGTGCTTATCACGGTCAGAACAAACAAAATGATGTTAGCCCAGGGAATCTGCTTCCCGGTCTCATTGCCAAGCTTTTTAATATGCAAAAGACATGGACCGTTGGGTTGGGAAGGATCGAGAGGATCAAACTCCGCATAATAACCTAAGGGGGAGAGCCGGTGGGTTACCCTCTCTTTCCAATCTTCAAACCCAGGATAAGGTAAGGCCTTCAGGAAAATATCTTTTCTGGAGAAGATGATATTTTGAATATCCAGGATATCGTATAGAACATCTCTGATGATGCGTATCCGGTTTTGTAGTTCGATTCTTCTTTTTTGCCACACGATAAGGTTATCTTATTTTATTCTTGCTCGCAGGGCTAAATGCCCTTTCCTTCGACCCTGAGGTCTTCAGGACCGAAGGGCAGGGTGAACCCTGCCCTATGCTAAATAAACTATTATTTTTCATAGAAGCGGGAATTTATCCCTCCGAAATGAAACCAGGCGCTCCGGTTGTTTTTAATTCCTACGCCTTTCCTCGCTCAAAAGAGAAGGCCGGGAGAGGTTGGTATTCAGTCATCAGTCTAACTCATTCCAAATTCGCTATCTTCAGACGCTCCAATCTTTCCTTGAGCTTCTCTTTCGAGATGGTCTGATCCAGATTCAAAAGATATATCTCAAAATAATAATCCGGCTCTCCTTCCCCTTTGGCAGAAAAGATAACCGACTTTCCGTCCGGGGAAAAGGCGGGGTATCTTTTACTCCCCCCATCATAGGTCAATCTGGTAACGTCGGATCCATCATCATTCATTATATAAAGGTCCTCTTCATCCGGGGAACCGGAAACGAAAACTATCTTTTTCCCATCGGGTGAAAACGAGGGGAAATAACAATCTACGGTTCTATCGGTCAAACGTTTTAATTCCTCTTTTGCCGGATCCAACAAAAAAACCCCTCTGGTCTCATAGCCGGCATGCAAAAGGATTTTCTTTCCGTCCGGGGAGAAGCTGGGATAATAGGGTAGCATCAATTCTTGTGGCCGGATGTACAAGCCAATATTTTCGTTCCACGATTCCTTCAAGAAGATGTTACGGGTTTCTCCGGTTTTCAGATTCAACCGGTAGAGGCAGCTTTCTCCTCCCGGTCGATCACTTATAAATATTATCTCGCTATCCTCCGGTGAGAAAGCGGGCAGCGCATCATAAGTCGGATCGTGGGTAAGTCTTTTTACCTGGCCGGAATCTAAGCTCTTCAAGAAAATATCCCGGTCGCAGTTGAAGCTGGTGTCGCCGGCATGGGGGGGTGAGTTTTCTTTTTCATAGACGATGAATTTGCTGTCGTGGGAAAAACGGGCAAACCGCTCGGAAGTTTCGTTCTCTTTTTCCGGGGAAAGGCAGGTCCGGTTTTTCCCATCCGGGTCCATGACAAAAATCCGGCTCTTTTTTTTGTCGATTTTCTTAAGCCCATAATCCTCCAGATAAAAGCTGGTATCGGAATGGTAGATGATTCTTTTACCGTCGGGGGAAAAACTGGGAGCGTCGTCGGGAAAGAGATCGTGAGTCAATCTTTGGATTTTGAATCTCCCCCCGGTGAGCTGGGCAATGCTGTCGATCAATTTCTGGTTATGGCTTTCTTTCAATACATACATAAACTCCGAGATGGCGGGCAGGTAATTTTCCTTTTCCCAGCTTGATTTTCCCTGCTCTAATTTAATCTGACACAAAAGCTCCATTGTTTCCCGGTTCTGCGGATTCAATTCCAAACCGGTTTGGCATTCTTTTTCCGCCAGAGGATAGACATCGGTTCGGAAGTAGGCTTGGGCTAAAAGAAGATGTGCCATAAAATCTCGTTGATCTTTCTGAACCGCCAAAAGAAGCGGATAGATGGCGGATTCTGGCTGATTTTTTTGCAGATAATCTTCCGCGGCTTTAATACATTCTTGTTGGCTTGAGTTTTTCGATATCCTTCTGGGATAAAATAGGAAGACAGCAACTAATACCATACCGGTTAGAATCAGAACGGTGAAGATCAAAGCCCGTTTTGGTTTCATATCCTTAATATACGAAAAAATAAAGATAAGGGGGGAAAAAGGGATATCGGAATATAGTCTTTTAAAATCGAGCAGATGCATATTTTATATATCAAGGGCGACAAAAAATGGTCCACCAAGGAATTTGGGCAATTTTGATTCCGCATCTGCTATTTGGGGATTAAGATTTGTAAAGATACTCATAATATTTCGAAATAATACTTGACAAAAACTACTATGTCCCTTATTCTTATATCAGGAAACCTCTGTGAATATTTAGAATCCGGATAGTTAGGTAAGGTCATATTATAAATATGTATCCAATTCACATCCGGTCACAAAAGCTTTATATTGATTATAGCGAATACATTTAAATGAAGGGAGACTATATATGAAACAGTGCTATTTGATTCTTTTGGTCGGGTATATTCTTGTATTTTGTAACTCAGCTTGGGGATATTGTCCCCAAGACACTTTGGACCGCGGTCAGTGCGACACCATGTATATAGAACCCTGGCCCCCAGATATTGCAGACAGTGTATGTTCACGGCCGGGACCATATTTTGTTAAAGTTCCCATCTACATCACTGACGATATATATGCATCATATAACGATTCAATCCGAGCATTCGTTATTCCTCTATGCTACACTCACAGCAACCCGGCGAAATATTGCAGTGTTACCACATACATGAATAGGATTTTATGGACAGGTACAAATCCGGCACGAAGTATATTTCGACATTTACCCAGTAACGATGATATTCAAGTACACAACTGGATGATGGATCTTTATGACATTGGGGAGGGAGGCGAGTGGGATTTTATCGTCCTGGATTTAGACGGAACAACTCATTTTTGGCTAGCGATGATTCCCGGAGGGACTGATCCGCTGTTTCCAGCAGGCAGCAGAATTCTTCTGGCAACCATGACCATGAAGCTCGAAGACACCATGCATATCTGCATTGATACCTGCTTCTGGCCACCCTCAAGTAGATTAGCTTTTGCTGAGTACCCTGAGGAAGGCACCTTAGCTATTACAAAGATACCGCGGTCTGGAACCGGTACTAATAGCTTTCAAATATGCTTCAATTTAGCTGAAACTGGACCCATCAAAGTTACTTCCCCTAATGGAGGGGAAGAGTGGTGCGTGCAAAGTACGCATGACATCACCTGGGATTGTTTTGAAACCAATAATGTGGAAATCGAGTACTCCACCAATGGTGGTACAACTTGGATGACGAAAATCGAGTATTCCACCAATGGTGGCTCATCTTGGATGACAATCACAGAAAGCGTCCCATGTGCTAATGAACGCTATCCCTGGACTATACCTAACAATACCGGATCCAATTGCCTGATTTCTATCTGCGACGTACCGCAAACCTATTGTGACCGCAACGATGGCTTTTTCTCCATCATCAGCTGCCACCCAGGCGATGTTAACGGAGACGGTGTGGTGGATATTGGAGATGTGATTTATCTAATCAGCTATCTATATAAAAGCGGACCCAAACCCGATCCTTTAGCCAATGGTGACGTTAACGCCGATTGCTTGGTAGATGTGGGAGACGTAGTATATTTGATCAATTATCTGTTTAAGAACGGTGTTCCTCTTCAGGTAGGATGTGCTTAGTTGGAAGTCCTTACATACGCCTGAAGATTCTTTATAACTACGATGTCTCCAACGGGTGGTTATTTTCATTTCCCTTTTATGGCTTTATCGATTATAGATAGATGATTCTTGAAGGAGACACTATCGGGGGCGATATTCAGGGCTTTTTCGATTTCATGCTTTGCTTCTCCGGTATTACCCATTTTAAAATATATCCAGGCTTTGGTATCAAAAATCAGCTCGGGATGTGAAGAATTTAAGGCAAATGACCTCTGACAAAACTTGAGTGCCTGGTCCAAGTTTTCACCCCTTTGGGCATATTTCTGGGCGATTTTGCAGTACAATTGAGCTGCGACGTTTCTTTGTTTTTCGCTTAGGGTTTCTTCTGATGTTTCATCTAGCTTTTGGATGGCTTTATCGAATTTTCCCCTCATATAATAAGCATGAGCCAACATGATTTTAGTGTTGGTGATCTCGTCATCTTCGAAGGATTTAGGAAGTTCCCCACCGGCTGTAGACTGAACCTCGCTGGATTGATCCAGATCCTCACTGGAAGAACGGGAGACAGACATGTTCGTTTCATCTTTTCCGGAAGTTATTCCCAATTCATCGGCTTGCTCTATTTCCTCGATAGCTTGATCCCATTTCCCCTGCAAGGAATAGATCCTCCCCAGCATATTGTGATCGAAAACTGAAGGTTTTAACCTGGCGCAGATTTTAAATTCCTCTTCTGCTTTGGCCAAATCCCCTAACCGATAGAAAAGATATCCCTTCCATTCATGAATATTAGAGAAATCCGGAGATAGATTTTCTAATTTTTCAAACCACTTTTTTGCCTCATTGAAATTTTCGGTTTCAATACTAAGACAGCCTAAAAGATATAAAGACAGAACACCATGAGGATCATGGTTTAAAGCTTCTTTGAATTCGTATATGGCGTTTGTTTTAAAGTCGCGATGGATAAAGGCTTGAGCTTTGGCTATATGAATATTGGCTTCGTATTTTTTAATATGCCATAGGGTGATTAAGATCGAGCATATCACCACACCGGATATTACTGCAAATTGAGTCAACTTGCCCCTGGTTTCCTTTATGTTTCGGACCGGGGTGATTCCTTTTGGTCTGGCTATAGCCATGGTCAGGCCGATTAAAAGCCAGAAGGTAAATGGAGGACCGGTGAATCGCATGCTGGCGCTGAAGAATGAATCGATTAACACACCCATGATCCCACTTAATAAACCCACCACCATAATCCCTTGTTCTTTTCGACTTCGGAGATATCTGACAGCATAAATGAAAAAACCTATAAAAAACCAAAGAAAAATTCCCAATCCGATCAACCCCATTTCCGACCAAATCTCTAAGTATTCATTATGCGTATGTTGAAGATTCCCATAAGGGATATCCGTACCGAAATTGGGATATCTGAATTTAGGAAAAAAGATGGGGAATGTTCCCAAACCGCTTCCGACAACGGGTGAGGATTTGATCATGTTCCAGGTAACTTTCCAGATATACCATCTTTGGGATGCAGATCCATGAGGATTTCCAAACTCGGCTATTCTTTTTATGATCATATCGTGATTGAGAATTATAATGATGATGATTCCACAGATGATAACAAAAAGGGGGATCGATTTTTTTAAGTTGATTACGACCACATTGGTTCTCCAGCCCAAAACTCCTAGAAATATCAGTGAAAAGACAAACCCGATCCAGGCGCTTCTGGTAGCGGCAAAAACCAAACAGGCCAAAGTTGATGCCAAGGCAATTCCAGCAAAAAACTTTCTTCTCTTAGTCCATTGTGTGGTGAGAACTAATAAAAGGGGAATTACAGCGACTAAATATGTGGCAAAAAAATTGGGGTTACCAAAGAATGACATCACCCGCGTTTCCTGGGGAATCCATTTGAATATAGGAAATCCTAAACGTTGAATAATACCATAGAGACTTACTAGGATAGCGGTTAAGACCAAAATATCCATCAGTAGTGCTTCTCTGCGATCATCTTTAATTTCCGCCACTATCAGGAAATAAAAAATGAAAAAAGATAAGAACCGGAGAAACTCTTCCCCGACCGCATATCGAAATGGCGACAGTACCAACGAAAAAAGCCCCAGACCCAAAAAGGCTAAAAGAGGAATAACAAGTGGAATTCGATGAAAGGATTCTTTTGCCAAAAACTTCCTTGCCAGCCAGAAAATAAAGAGAGTAAACACACTACACTGGAGAAAGACGGTTTTTATCAGGTAGACGTTCGATTGAGTGTAAGGAGAAAAGATTACGGGAACTCCCAGCACCAGCACCAAGAGTCCACCAAAGACTAGGTTTTCCGTTAGGATATCTTTTATTTTCTTCAAGCAGTTCCTTCCTCCATCGGTGGTGCAAAAAGCTTACCTCTGCTTGGCAAGGAGAATAATGGAGATATAGTCATAAATTTTCCGGTCTTTCTTTAAACAAAGGAACTCGAGCTGAAGACATTATAAACGCTTTTGAATCCATCGGCAATATTAAAATTCTGATGGTCGTTGTGTTGGTTTATGGTGTTTATTCATACAGGTATTTTATCGAATCTTTTGTGAAAGAATAGCGATAGCAGATGGGGCGGTGGATCAACAAATCACTTTCTCGGTAAAAAGACGACAATCAAAGAAAAATCTCTTGTTAAATGCCGTTTTTATGTTTATAAAGATAGGGGAGCAGGTTAGAGATTCCATTAACCGGAGGTAAAAGATGGCAGATAGGCTGGATGAGGAAAACCAGAAGCTGAAACGCGCAGTAAAAGAGCTTTCCATTCTCAACGAGATAGGAGCGGCGATCAGTTCCACCATCGGGGTCAATAAAATAACAGAGCTGATTTTGAATAAATGTATCCGGCATATCGGAACCGAACAGGGGGCGATCTGGTTAATGAGCCAGGAGCAGGAGGCAAATCCCTTGAAAACCTTTATGCGGGTAACCGATGCCCCCATTTCCGGCCTCCCTTACCGATTGGGTATAAACCTGGTGGGGTGGATGCTCAAGAATCAAAAGCCCCTGTTGACTAATAACTTAGCAGAGGATGAAAGGTTCAAAGGGGTGGAAAAGGAGTCTGCTCAAATCAGGTCTCTTTTGGCGGTACCCTTGACCCTCAAAAACAAGATCATCGGCATCATCTGTGTTTTCAATAAGAAAGACGATTCGGATTTTACCCTGGATGACCAAAGACTTTTAGCCATCATCGCCATTCAATCCGCTCAAACCATAGAGAATGCCCGGCTGTATGAGGAGGAGCGCAAGCTTCAGTCGCTGGAGGAGGATCTGCGAACCGCCCGGCGGATTCAGCAGTCTCTTTTACCCAAAGAGAATCCGCAGCTTCCGGGGATAGAGATGGTGGGGATTTCCATACCCGCCAAAGAAGTGGGAGGCGATTATTACGATTTTATCCCCATCGACGATGAGCATCTGGGCATCGCCGTTGCCGATGTTGCGGGTAAGGGGACGCCGGCAGCTCTTTTGATGTCGAATCTTCAAGCGTGTTTAAGGGGTCAAGCCGTCATAAACCGGAGCGTGAAGGACACAGTGACCAAAGCTAATCTCATGCTTTCCCGATTCATGGATGCGGGAAAATTTATCACCCTTTTTTACGGTATTCTGAACATAAAAGACAAAACCTTTACCTACACCAATGCCGGGCATAACTATCCTTTTCTTCTGGATAAAGATGCAAAGGTTAAGATGTTGAAGCAAGGGGGAACGGTTTTGGGAATATTGAAAAGCGCGATATATGAGGAAGAGACGATTGGGCTGGAACCGGGCAGTCTTTTGCTATTATATACCGATGGCATAACCGAGGCATTCAATGAAAAGGATGAGATGTTCGAGGAGGAAAAACTGCTCAAACTCCTGCAAGATAACCGGCCCCTTACGGCTCAGCAGTTTTCGGATAAAATCGTGGAAGAGGTTCTTCGGTTCTGCGGCACTGTTCCCCAAGCGGATGATATCACCCTGGTGGTAATAAAAACCTGAACCGGATGCGTTGCTTTGTCTTCACCCGGGTAAGAGATCAATTCCCTAAAAATGCAGAGATTATTTTATCGGGGAAAGATGCAATTTGTAAGTAGATTATTACAAATGTCATGGTCTAAGATAGTTAACGGGAATATAACCGGTTATGGGATGTATAAACAAAGAGGAACCGGTTTGACGGTTCCGACAAGGTGTCGTTTTTTCTTGACTCGTCCATTGGAGTTTAGTATTTTGGATTGATTTTGAATTTTGACCAGACAACTGTCTGCCGGCTGTTGCTTGGGAAGCGCGCCACTATCTTCAACCAGAAAGGTAAAATAAATTGTTCGATCCTACTACTATTACCTCGGCTGCTCCACCCGGTCCGTTCAAGGGGACGGTATACCAGATGATCACCGATATGGGAACTTTTGCCCAGATGGTTTTGTTGATTTTGTTGGTTCTTTCCGTAATCTCCTGGGCGATCACATTGCATAAAATTTTCCTATATCGTAAAACGACCTCGGAAACCAACAGGTTTCTGGCTATTTTCAGGAAAAGACGTTCCATCCAGGAGGTCTATCTCTCCTGTGTCAGTTTGAAAAAAACTCACTTGTCCCGGATGTTGCATGCAGGATTCAAGGAACTGGAGGAAGTCGGACAGGTGGAGAAAAATCCGCACAAAGACCGGGAAGCTCCTTTAGTGGTGGAGTTCGGACCCCACCGGCATAAAGACCGGTTTGACGTGATCAGAATGACCCTGGAACGGGTGGGTTCGGAGGAGATAAACCGATTGGAAAAAAGCAATGTCTTTTTAGCCACCACCGGAAACATCAGTCCGTTTTTCGGGCTTTTGGGAACGGTGTGGGGGATCATGGACTCCTTTGCTTCCATCGGAGTGAGAGGTTCAGCCAGCCTGGCGGTGGTGGCGCCGGGGATAGCCGAAGCACTGATCGCCACCGTGGTAGGTTTAGCCGTAGCCATACCGGCAGTGATGGCATATAACTTTTTCAATAACCAGCTTAAAATTTTTTCCACTCAGGTGGATAACTTTACCTTAGAGTTTCTCTCCGCGGTAAAGAAAGAGGAACTGGTGGAGTAATTAGTCCGCCGTCCGCTGTCGGTCGTCCGCCGCAAAACCAAATATCGAATGATGGTTAACGGTGAGCTGCAGATAGCGGAAGGTGAAAAAGAATGGTTTTTAGCTGCGGACAGCGGACAATGGTCGGCGGGTATTATCCAGATGGCCAGGAAGCGAACCTACGATACTTTACACGATATAAACATTACCAACCTGGTGGATGTGGTGCTGGTGCTTCTGATCATCTTCATGATCGCCGCACCCATGCTGCAGAGCGGGATCGATATCAATCTGCCCCGAGCCAAAGCCACTCAAGAAGAGCTGGGAGAAGGGGTGGTGGTGACCATCACCAAGGATCAGAAAATTTACATAGATGAGCGGATCAGCAACTTGGATCGATTCGAGGGGATCTTAAGCGATGTAACCGCTAAAAAAGGATCAAAATCCGTCTATCTAAGGGCGGATAAAGATGTTCCCTATGGATTGGTGGTTGAGGTAATAGGTAAGATCAAGGGTATGGGTATTCAGGATTTGGGTCTGGTTACGGATCAGGCAAAATGAGAATTATCAATTCCGGGAATTTAAGTAGTATTTCACTTATAAGGTTTCGGTTTTGGTTACGTATCCACAGGACTTAAAATTCGGATCGGTTTTCGAAAATAGGTTTTGCTTTGTTTTTAACCCGACTGCTCGGAACGATTCTTCGATAACCGAAACCTAACCGAAATCCCAACCGAAAGCCGATAGACGAAGGAATCAGTCACATATAATGAAAAAAAGCTTCATCTACTCCGGTATAATGCATTTGCTGGTAGTCGTCGGAATCTTCTTTTTCTCACCCGTCTCCTCCCGGCTGGAGGGTTATCCCACCACCATCTATCGGGTGGGATTGGTGAGTTTACCGGGCGGGGGAAAGGGAGGGAGCAAGACGGTGGAGGGGACTGCGGCTTTGACCATAACCAAAGCAGTAGAAAAAGGGGTATCGGTGAAAGAGTACAAACAGACCCCCCCCAAGAAGAAAAGCAAAAAGACTCCCGAAAAAGCCCAAGGTCTTGCCTCTGCTCCAAAGAAAGCAGGGACCATCACTCAGAAAGACGAACGGGCTTCCGAATTCGGTTTGGGCAACGGTATCAGCGCTGCCACGCTGGATGGGGGAAGTTTTGGCTCGTCTTATTACCTGACTTTGGTTTTTGGTAGGATCAGGGATTTATGGGAAAATCCGGTAGAAGCTTCCGCCACTTTGAAAGTGACCATATATTTCAAAATATTAAAGGACGGTCAGGTTTTGGATGCGAAGGTGGAGAAATCATCGGGCATAGATCTGTTTGACCAATCGGCCTTAAGATCGGTCCTCTCCGGTGCTCCCTTTCCGCCTCTGCCGGTGGAATATACCGGTGAATATCTGGGGATCCATCTGGAGTTCGAGTATGTTCAATAGCGCGGGAATTTGAAGGTAGACATCTATCATCCCAAATATGCATAGGAGCACAACCGTGATGATTTTAAATCCTCTTAACCCAAGATTCAAGATTTTTTCCAAAATGCTTTTCCCTCTCCTGTTTTTTGCAATTTTTCTGCTGCAAATGGAGAATCTGTTGGCCCAAACCGAAATCGAAGCCAAAATCAGCAAGGGGGCCATTAAATACATCGAGGCGGTCGACATCGCAGTGATAGATTTCACCCCGAAGGATTCGACTTTCACCTCCCAGATAACTCAGGTGGTGAAGGACGACTTGAATTACTCTTTGTATTTCCGGGTGGCAAAGATCGATACATTTGTGATGACCATTTTGGGGAATGACCTTTACAACATGGACGGATGGTATCAGCTTGGAGTCCAGTATCTTTTGGACGGGTCCATCCAGGTGGAAGAGGGGAAGCTGAAAGCGACACTAAATCTGGCGGATGTGTTGCGAAAGAAAGTGATCCGGACTTTCGAGGTGAAAGGTGAAGTTGGAAATCTCCGCGCCTTGGCGCATGCCATCGCGGATGAGGTGGTCTTAGATTTCACCGGGCAGAAGGGGATTTTCTCCACCCAAATCGCGTACGTCAACTGGACCGGCGGCAACAAGGAGATCTACCTGTGCGATTATGACGGTTATAATCACCGTCCCCTGACTAAAGATCTTTCGCTTAACCTATCTCCGGTCTGGTCACCGACCGGCGTCCAGTTGATCTACACCTCCTACAAAAGACACAATGTGGACCTTTGGATCATGGATATGAACACCAAACAGAGCAAGATTTTCACCTCCTTCCCCGGTTTGAATTCCGCTGCCGCCTGGTCGTCGACCGGGGAGAATATTGCGGTAACTTTGACCAAGGACGGGAATGCCGAGATTTATATAGTAAACACCGAGGGAAAGGTGATTCGCCGGTTGACTTTTGGCCGGGCAATAGACTCGTCCCCCACCTGGTCCCCCAACGGGAAAGAGATCGCTTTTACCTCGGACCGGTCCGGTTATCCCCAGATCTTTGTTATGGATACCGACGGGGCGAATGTGAGAAGACTGACTTACGTGGACGACCAGGCCGATTCCCCCTGCTGGTCCCCCCGGGGGGACCGAATCGCCTTTGTGATCCGTTCCGGGATGAGGTTCAACGTTTACACCATGGACGTGACCGGTGAAAATTTAAACCGGCTCACCTTCGAGGGTTCAAACGAAAACCCGCACTGGTCCCCGGATGGGCTGCATATTGTGTTTAGCTCCAATCGGACAGGCAAATATCAGGTCTATACCATGAACTGGGACGGTGCCAACCAAAAAATGTTAACCCGGGAGGAGGAAAATTATAATCCCTCCTGGTCCCCTCGATTTTAGGGGGGATAAAAATTTTGGCAGAATCTTAAATTTATGCTTGCTTTTTTTTAGGTAACCACATACTATTATAGACGATAAAATAAAGCCGATAATAAATTAATGAGCCTTGGCAAATATATATGTTTAAAAAAACAACCTAATACTCTTTTAAGGAGGTGACACATGCGCAAAGCGAGCGTTCTGCTTGCCGGGATTTTAATCTTACTGCTTTTTACCTTTTGTGCCAAAAAACCGGTGGTAAAAGAGGAAACCAAACCTCCTGTCTCCCAAGAGGAAAAAACCACTCCGGCTGAAAACCCCCAGGAGGGGACGCAGCAGGTTACCCAGGAGGATTTACAGCCGGTCTACTTTGACTTCGACAAATACGATCTGCGAAGCGGGGACCGGGAGATTTTGAACCTCAATGCGGTGGTGCTCAAGGATAATCCGACCGTCAAGATTAGAATCGAGGGGAACTGTGACGAGAGAGGCACGGTGGAATACAACCTGGCTTTGGGAGAAAGACGAGCAAGCGCTGCCAGGGACTATTTGATCAACTTGGGCATCGATTCGGACAGAATTTCCATCATCAGTTACGGGAAAGAAAAACCCAAGTATTCCGGCCACAACGAGGAATCGTGGTCAAAAAACCGAAGGGATGATTTTATTATCGTGTCACAATAGAAAGAGATTTAAAACTCGGCAGAGCCAGGAGGGGGTTTTGATTCGGGATGGATCCTTTCTTCGAAACTGGTCTGCTTAATCAATTCACCCGTTTGTTTTAGGCAATGATTCGATTTTAAACTCACTAATTCCTTTTTCATGAAAGGAGAAGGTATGCGCAAAGCATTGTTATTGTTTTTGGGGCTGTTGGTAGCCATACTGGTAGCCGGATGTGCTCAGTTAAGCCATTTGTTTTAGATGATGATTCGATTTCAAACTCACAAAAATTCCTTTTTCATGAAAGGAGAAGGTATGCGCAAAGCATTCATATTGTTTTTGGGGCTATTGGTTGTCGTACTGATAGCCGGCTGTTGTCAGATGGAGCCGGAACCTATAGTGGTGCAACCTCCCGTGGTAACACCGGAGCCGCCGCCACCGCCACCGCCGCCACCTCCACCACCTGTGGTGAAAGAGATCGTCCTGGAACCGGTTTATTTTGATTATAACAAGTTTGATTTACGCCCCGGCGATGTCGTGATTCTCAAAAGAAACTTGGCCGAGCTGGATAAAAATCCGGGAGCGGTCATAAGAGTAGAGGGGAATTGTGACGAGCGGGGAACGGTGGAATATAACCTGGCTTTAGGCGAGAAGAGAGCCAAAGCCGCCATAGATTACTTAGTAAAGATGGGAGTCGATCCCAGCCGTATGTCTACCGTGAGTTACGGGAAGGAACGGCCGGAAGATCCGGGTCATACCGAAGCCGCTTGGGATAAAAACCGTCGGGTCGATTTTGTTATCGTGAAACAATAACGGCATTCATCATCCGGGCTAAACGATGATGACTGGATTTAATTGATTCAAAAGGGGGCAGATTGAAAGGTCTGCCCCCTGAACAAAACCGGATTCGAGGGTTTGAAGCACGTAGAAGTAAAACCAGAGAAAAATGTTTATCGGTAGTGAGACTCGCATCGAAGCTCGTTAAACGAAAAGCGATGCTGGTTAAAACCGAGTATCGATATCCGAGAATCGACGGACGTTTCGAGCCTCGCCACCGATAAACGAACTTCGTGTAGTTAAAAGAGGGATTATGAAGTCATCCAAGCGTCCAATCGCCTTCCTGATTTTCTTTTTGGTGCTGGTGGTTTTTTCCGGGTGCGCCTCACGGCGCGAGATCGTCCGTTTGAAAAACCAAGCCGATTACCTGGAAGAAAACAACCGGAGACTGGATGAGCGTACCGCCGAGATGGACAGCCTTTTGAAAGCACAAATTGAACTAACCAACCGCCTCCGGGCAGATTTAGCCACCATTCTGGGGGGGATGGACCAGAGAATGGAGGTAGTGGAAAGCAAACTGGAGGATTTGGGGCAGAGGTTCCCCGAGCTTTCCCGCAAGATGGAAATGGTGAAACAAAGGTTATCCGAGGGGGCAGACAGCACGAGCGACACTTCCTCGATTAAGGTTAACGTCGATCCCCAAAAGTTATATGACGGCGCCTATCTGGATTTGACCAAAGGGAGCTACGATTTAGCCATCACCGGCTTTACCAGCTATCTTAAATATTTCCCCGAAACCGAGCTGGCAGGTAATTCCCAATATTGGCTGGGGGAATGCTATTATGCCAAGAAGAATTATACCCGGGCGGCCATCGAATTCCACAAGGTTTTGGAAAACTACTCCACCGGCGCCAAAGTCCCCAGTGCTTTATATAAACTCGGGCTTTCATTGATCGAGCTGAAAAGCACCAATCAGGCAGAGAAATATCTAAACGAATTGATGGAAAAGTATCCCAATACCCAGGAAGCCAAACTGGCGGAACAGAAACTCAAGAAAATAAAAAAGTAGGGGTTTGGGACTTGGGGTAGAGATTTAATTCACACCCCCCCCCTTTAATTAATTCCCATTAAACTTAATTCGGTAAATCTGAAGTTTTGCACTCCATGGTTATACCCAAAGGCAAAATTTCATCTTTACTTCCATGTTTGAAAACTAAAAAGCTCAATTAAACCAATCTGAAGGTTGGCGCTTACAATTTCCTCTAAGAACAGTTTTTAAAAAGATCCAGCATATATAGATTCAATTCCGACCGGAAATATTTCCGCTATCTGCTTAAATTTCTGTTTGAGTTAAATTCCCAATCAAAAGGCTATTGGATTGCCCCTGGTAAAACTTGATCTCTGTGAGAAATCCAATAAAGGAGCCGGGTATGATAGCTTAAAAGGCAATACGGATGCCTGTTTTGACGGGCGGAATCTTACCTGCTCCCGTAAGTGGCGTTATATCAGCCATTTAAGTTTTCGCCGGACAAAGCAAATGACCGGAAAAAATACAGTATATTTTGCATTTTGTGCTTGACAAATAAAAGCAAATTAGTATATTAATAGCAGACGAGAAAGGTTCTCGTCATCGAGCAAAAGTTACGAGCAGAAGTTAACGGTTTTACATTCCATCCTTAAGTTTGATTCTCCTCTTCAAAAGGCATTTAATGTGCCGATAAAGAGATAAAAGATATTTTTGTCTTTTTTCTCTTACTCGACGCAACCTAAATGTCCTTAATTTCAAGCGCCATATTTGCCTTCAAGGACGAGGGTTGAAAGGAGGCGATACATTTCTATAAGAAAAATCGGTTTGTGATCAAACCAAAACCTTAAAATGGTTTAACCTTGTAGTATAAGGAGAAAGATAATGACCAAAAAACTATTCGTAGTTCTGGTCGTAGTTTTTGCAATGTTAATCAGCTTCGCGCTGGTTATGGGTGCGAAGCAGGCAATTAAGGTTGCGCCAGAGAGATACGAAAGGCAGGTTTTTTCTAATAAGCAACATTCCGTCTCTATGCCCGCCAAGGCAACCATCACTCCGAAGGCTGCTCTCTTAGAACAATCTGGACGTCCTGCGAAAGGCGAAGCCAGCAGTGTTCGTCTTACGGGAACCCCAACAAGAATGGGAAATCCGAGCAGCAAGGATATTTGTAACTTGGCCGGAACCCCCGCAATTTTCGTTACAGGCTTTATTTATGGTCTGGAATGGTATGCCAACTACCAGGATCCGGCAGCGTTCGGCTGCACCGCGGTTTGGCCTTTCAATCCCATCGAGATCGACTTTCAGATGAACATTGATACCGCTTGGGTCGAAGGACCGGTAACCCTTCAGGGTTATATTTATGATAATGTCGGAACTCCTTCCTGTCCTCTGCCAGGTACCTCCATCGGTTCGACACCAGTTTACAATTTTACTGTCCCGACTGGCGGTGGATATTTTGAGTTTCCACTTCCACTGACCGAAGATATCTGCGTCTATCAACCCTACTTTGCGGTAGTTTATATCTCGACAGACTTTTACACTCCGGGATATCAAGTGGATGCGGTTACTGACGCTACCCCGGTTGCCTGTCGGAGTTATAACGACTATGGCACCGGCTGGTATGACCCGGGCTTCCCCGGATCGCTTATGCTTTACACCCAGGGCTACACCCAGCCGCAGAACGACTGCCCGCTTGTTGATGCTTGCGGAGTCTCATCCGTAGCTCCGTCGAATATAACCATACTTCCAGGAGCAACTGCTGATTTCACCGCTAACGTAGCTTTCCAGGGCGCTCAGACCTCATGTTTCCTGACGGTAACACCTGATCCGGCTTGTCCGACCTGCGTGACCACCATCACCCCCAATCCGGTTGTGCTTCCGGCAACTTCTGCAATTGTTTCCATTGCCACCAGCGCTTCCACCACACCGGGGGTATATACATTCGATGTTGGCGGCGCCAAATCAACCGCAACCCTGACTGTTCTGGCTCCGGATGACTCTTGCCAACTGGCACGGTATACCGCAGGCTCCGGCTATTACTTCGGTAGCTGGGCTGCCGGGGATCAGAACGCTGTTCTGTTGGATCCGGCCGCGTGCATATCTTGCGGTCCTAATCCCTACCCGTTCCAGATTCAACAGGTAGTGTCAAGATGGGTGAACTCCTCGGGTCTGGCGACGTCTTTGGATGTGATCTTCCACATCTACCAGGCTGGCACCCAGTGCAGCGGTCCGGGAACGGAGATCTATCAATTCCCGGCTACCATCACTGCGTGGTCTCCCAACTATATCAATTCACCTCTGCCCAATGTTATCTGCGTGAATGGACCGTTCTGGGTCTCGGCTGAGTATGTTGCCGTAACACCAGCCGGCGTATTTCCTTCCCTGAGATTCAGCACCCAGACTTACTCCGATACCTGCACTCAGTATAACTTCTACCAAGGTTCTTGGTATGAGTGGGGTGATTTCTGGTCACCGCCTCTTCCGGGATATTATTACATGGGCGCAATCGGCCAATGCCAGGGAACACAGTGTCCCGTCGAATGCAACATGCAGCACGATAACGGATCGATACAGAACTACGGCAGCTTCCATGCCGCCGGAGATAAAGTAGGGGTTTATTACAATCCCGAAGACTTCTGTACAGCTCCCGTATATCCCTATAAAGTCCATGAGGTAACAGTTGATTTCTACAAGTATGCTGCTGCTGCCCCATCCGTCGATATCAAGATAGGAATCTATTACCAGTCGCAGTTCCAGTGCGATGGTCCCGGAACCAAGATATATGAGTCTCCCAAGTACACCGTGACCACTTTCCATCCTACCTTGACCACATTTGTACTGCCGGATGTTGTTTGTCTGTACAAGCCGTTCTTCGTGGCGGTTGAGTTTGAAAGCGGCGTTGCCGGGGCCACCCCCAGCGTTCTGTACGACAACAAAACCATACCGATCGACACCTGCTTGGCCTGGTTCTACTTTGCCAGCCTGGGCTATTCTCCGCCGTGGATCGAGTGGTATGATATGTGGGGCGCACCGGTTCCCGGACGACCTTTAATCAGGGTTAGCGGATCTACCAATGATCCCGACTGCGATATCGCTGCATGCGATACCACTATCCAAACCCTGGACGGAGGAACCTTCCCCTACTATATCTGGAGAAACCCGAGCCGATATGGGGATAACTGGTTAGCCGAGCAATTCCAAATGCCTGCCGATCATGGTGGACGGTTAGAGAGCTTTGACATAGCCTTCTACGCAACCGGCAGCACCGGAACCCCCAATCCCAAATTCTTCGTTTGGCTGTCGGATGGAGCTTATCCTCTGGATAGCAACCCACCGTATGGAGCCATTGCGGAATTTGACATCACCTATGCCGATATCGCCTGGTATCCGGGAATGACCTCTATTTCGGCCTATTCCGTGGGATTAGACTTTGTACCGGATGAGTTCTTCCACATCGGTTACGGACATGCCTATAATAACGGAGACACCTTGCGGGTGATGAGCGATGACGGAAGCTTAAACTCCACCCGGGGCACCGAGTGGATAGGTGGAACAGGACCGTGGGGTAACATGTTGGATGACTGGGGATACGGCGTCGACTATATGATCAATGCCTACATCTGCCCGTTTGCTCCCAATGCACCCACTTTCACCATGAAGTGTTCCCCGGCTTTAGCATTTGCCACTCCCGGTGATCCACCCGCGTACAAGTATGATATCGATCTTAAACCGGTGATAGGCTATGCCGATCCGATCACGCTGAGCCTGCTGAGTGTCAATCCTCCCGCTACCATCACCGCCGGCTTCACCCCCAACACGGTTCCCGCACCTTTCATATCTGCGGTTGACATAGCCGTGGCTGCGGGCGTGCCTTACGGTGATTACACCCTGACCTTCCAGGCAATGGGTGCTGACCTCCAGACCAAGGTGTGCAACGTCACTTTGACGGTCCAGCCGCCTTATGATGAAGGATACGTGCAGTTCTATCATGGACAGCAGAAAACCACCAACTTCGGAGCGATAGCCAACGCATCCACCCCCGCTGCAAACTTCATATGGTATGGTCTGGCTCCGCTATTTGACGGAAGCATTATCTCGGTTACCCCGGTAGAGCCTTTGGAAGAACACATGGCATTGGATATGTACGATTGTACCCACATGGGCTTCGTACCGACTCAACATATGACCATCATGCATCAGCCGTGGTGTCCGGGTGGAGGTCTTTACGAGGAGAATTACGGTCAAGTGGCATATAGCAACTTCATGACTTCAGAAGACGTGATCTCCTGCGAATATGACTCCCTGTTTATAATAGGTCTTTCCGACGTAGTATCCACCGATTTCTCCATCAAGATCAAGATCTATTATAACCCGACTACCACTCCGATTCCGGCGCTTTATCCGGCCATCTTTGAGGACTGGGATGTCAACGGCGGTACTGCGGACTGGGCGGATATGGACACCCTGCACAACTTCATCTATCAATATGATTCGGCCGATCCCTCCGTGATCTTCGGTACCATGATCGCTCCGTTCGATAATCTTCCTGCACAGAATATGATCTCGATTTCCAACGTTAAAGAGGTGTATCCTCCTTCTCAGGGCGGAGACAGCTCTTTGAACTGCGCCGTAGCTGGTGCCCCTGGTCCGGCTTATCTGGCCCGGTTGGTGATGAGCCACCAGTACAGAATGCCCGGATACTGGGGAGAAGCTGCGGGTGATCATTCCCTGTTGATCTCCAGCCCTCCGTTCTCGCTCAATCCTGGCGAGAAGCATATCGAGGTTTGGTTCGACTTCGGCAGGAACACCGCAGACGGATTCACCTGGGAGCAGTGGTATCACCGACTCTTAAAGTATGCCGGCTTCTATCGTGGAGACGTGAACGGATCCGATTCTCTAGAACTTCCGGCTTTGGATATCAGCGACTTAGTCTACCTGATCAATTACCTGTATCAGGCCGGACCGGCACCACAGCCGTTTACAGATCAAGGCAATGTGGACGGTAAAGGTCCGTATGGCGGTCCAGTCGACACGGTTTGCCCGAAGAACAACGTGGACGTCCAGGATTTGGTTTACCTGGTTAACTACGTGTTCAAGAGCGGACCAGCACCGATTGACTACGTACGCTTTATCCCGTCGTTCTGGAGCAGAACCAGCTTGTTCACCAATCCTACTTGGCATTAATTCAAGACCAGAACTAACTGGCGAAAAGAATCACCCCTGCCTTCGGGCGGGGGTGATTTTTTTTACGCCATTCTATTTTATTCCTTTGTGGGGGAAAGGCAGCCGCAGTTATGGTATATCAGTAGAGTTCAAAATTCAAAAAGTAAAATTCAACCAGACGGTTGCCCTTCTGGGCAACCAGACGGTTGCCCGTCTGGGCAAAATTACAATTAAAAACTCAAAATTTCGATGCATTTATTTGGTCGTTGGCCTTTGTGTTTTCTTCCAAGTCAGAAAATGACGAATAAATGTTCATCGATGATCGGTTTGAGTTTCGTTGAGATTCGGATTGAGGGAATTCCGAGCCAGCAAATTAAAACTTATATCTTAAACTCAATTCTCATTTCTCGGTACTCATAACTTCTTCCTATGTTCCCATTTCCCAGCTGGCCAGATATTCTTTCTGTTCCGGGGTAAGCTGGTCGATTTTGACCCCTAAAGCTCTTAACTTAAGACGGGAGATCTCCGAGTCGATTTTCTCCGGCACAACATATACCCGGTTTTCCAATTCCTTCCCGTGGCGCACCAGATATTCCGCCGACAGGGCTTGATTGGCAAAGGACATATCCATTACACAGGCGGGGTGTCCCTCCGCGGCGGAAAGATTTACCAGACGTCCCTCTGCCAGAAGGTTTATTCTCTTGCCACCGGGGAGAGTATATTCGGTTACCGACGGCCTTATCTGTCTTTTTCTTTTAGCCATTTTCTCCAATGCCGGAATGTCGATCTCCACATTGAAATGTCCGGAGTTGCAAACCACCGCATTATCCTTCATCGCCTTAAAATGCTCGGCCCGGATGACATTGATATCGCCGGTGAGAGTGCAGAACACATCCCCCACTTTAGCCGCTTCCGCCATGGGCATTACCCGAAAACCGTCCATTATCGCTTCAATTGCTTTCAACGGATCCACCTCGGTGACGATAACGTCCGCTCCCATTCCTTTGGCTTTGGTGGCAAACCCGCGCCCGCACCAGCCGTAACCTGCCGCTACCACCTTGGAACCGGCCAAAAGAACGTTGGTGGCGCGCAGGATTCCGTCTACCGTCGATTGTCCCGTGCCATACCGATTGTCGAAGAAGTATTTGGTTTTAGAATCGTTCACCGATATCAGCGGGTATTTCAAAACCCTATGTTTTTCCATGCTCCTTAAACGCACCACGCCGGTGGTGGTTTCTTCGGTTCCGCCGATTACACCGGCAAGCAGTTTTTTCCGTCGGGAGTGCAGTGTCGAGACTAAGTCTGCTCCGTCGTCCATGGTGATATGGGGTTGGATTTCCAGCGCACTTAGTATATGTTGATAATAGAC
Source organism: uncultured candidate division Zixibacteria bacterium (assembly GCA_903908285.1). Taxonomy (GTDB): domain Bacteria; phylum Zixibacteria; class MSB-5A5; order MSB-5A5; family SM1-73; genus CAIVRH01. The sequence continues at coordinate 7,515 of CAIVRH010000038.1, read as the reverse complement.
TTTATTGTTTTCCCCTTTGATGCAAAAGACCGGTATGCCCAAATCCTTAACCAAAGAGGCCGCCACGTCATCCTGGGTGGAGAGGGGATTGGAAGCGCATAAAGTTACCTGGGCGCCGCCTGCTACCAACGTATACATCAGATTGGCGGTCTCGGTGGTTACATGCAGGCAGGCGGAGATTCTCAACCCCTTAAGCGGCTTTTCCCTTTTGAATCGCTCCCGAATCAACCTTAATACCGGCATGTTCCTCTCCGCCCATTCGATCCTCAGTCTGCCTGTTTTGGCTAAGCTTATATCTTTTATATCATATTTCACGATTCATCTCCTTATCTATAATGAATGGTGTTTCTGTCAATAATTGCTTAAGAGGGTTCAAGGATTCAAGGGTTCAAGGGTTCAAGAGAGGCAAAGACGTTTAATGTTCAAAGTTTAAAGTTCAAGGTTAAATCTACAAGTTCAAAAGTTCAAAGGTTCAAATGTTCAATCAAGCACGTAACCGAGCCTTCACTTGTCCTTAAGTGTAGTGCTTCGACTTCGCTCAGCACCCTGAGTTTATGCTTCGACTTTGCTCAGCACCATGAGTTTATCGAAGGGTCGAAGGATGGCCCGGAAAAGTTTAAGCCTTTCACTTGACCCCTTGGTCCCTCGAACCCTGGACCCCTTTTATTGCTACGCTTCCTTTTTTAAATCTTCCGCTTTATCGGTTCTCTCCCAGGTGAAGCTGCGCTCGGTTCTGCCAAAGTGACCATAGGCAGCAGTATCCCGGTATATGGGTCTTCTCAAATCCAGCATGTTTATGATTCCACCGGGGGTAAGCTCGAAGTGCTTGCGGATCAGTTTTTCCAGCCTCTCGTGTGGAATTTTCAAGGTACCGAAGCTGTTTAACATAATGGAGACCGGATCCGCCACACCAATGACGTAAGCCAGCTGGATCAATAGTTTTTCCGCCAACCCTGCGGCTACCACATTTTTGGCGATATACCGGGCGGCATAGGTAGCGGAGCGGTCCACTTTGGTGGGATCTTTTCCGGAGAAAGCTCCTCCACCATGGGGCACTGTCCCGCCATAGGTGTCGACGATGATCTTTCTGCCGGTCATCCCGGTATCCGACTGAGGTCCGCCGATCACGAATTTTCCCGTGGCATTGATGAAATATTTGGTTCTATCATCCACCAGTTCGCCGATCACCGGTTTCACCACTTTAGCTATTATCTCTTGCCGGGCTTTCTCGGTGATCATCCTGCCGCCGGTGTCCAATATCTCCTCGGTATGCTGGCACGCTAAAATCACCGTATCCACTCTTTTGGGGATACCGTCCTCGTACTCCACCGTCACCTGCGATTTCCCATCCGGCCCCAAATAGGGAAGTATTTTCTTTTTTCTCACCTCGGCCAATTGCCGGCATAGTTTGTGTGACAGCATAATAGGCATAGGCATAAACTCGGGGGTCTCCCGGCAGGCATATCCGATCATCAATCCCTGGTCTCCTGCCCCGCCGGTGTCCACCCCCTGGGCAATATCCGGAGACTGGGTGCCGATGGCATTCAAAATAGCACAGGCATCCCCGCTGAATCCTAACTTGGGTTCGGTGTAACCGATATCTTTTACCAGATCCCGCACCAGACGAGGAAGATCGACATATCCGGTGGTAGTTATTTCCCCTCCCACGATAACCAAACCCACGGTTACAAATGCCTCACATGCCACCCGGGCATGCGTGTCCTGTCTCATCAGTTCGTCCAACACCGCATCCGAGATCTGATCACATATCTTGTCGGGATGTCCCTCGGTCACCGATTCGGAAGTGAAGAAATATTTCCGTGCAGGCATATTGGCTCCTTTGGTTTAAGCCGGTGGTATGATTTGAGTCCATTAATGAGTGAATCGTAATAATGTTTATCGTTTATCGGTAACCAGGCTCTTGTCGAAGCCCGACAGGTGAAATTCGATATTCGGTTTCTATCATAAAAACAAATCTTCCACCTTCGCTTACCGATCTTCGATTTACGAAATGCGCTTCGAAGCCGTTAAACGATCTTTGGAAAAGCAGTAGATCTTCAGACAGAATTCAATATCTAAAAGACCGGTTGGGTTAAATTGATCTCGGATGAATCGCCCACGTTGAGTTGGCGGAAAATCCCTTTGACCTGGGCATGGTTTCCGATCAGGGATGAATCCATGGTTGTATTTTCCACCCGGGCTTTTTCACCGATTATAGTATTGCGAATTATAGAGTTCTTTAAAACCGCTTGGTCTGCCACGGAAACATTAGGGCCAAGAATGCAGTTTTCCACTTGGGCGGATTTGGAGATGAAAACCGGAGGAAGGATGAGCGAACCTTTCCGCTTCATGACCAGTTTGGTTTTTGCCAACAACCGCCGGTTGGTTTCAAGCAGTGTTTCCGGTTTTCCGCAATCATACCATTCGTTCACCTTGAAGGTTTTGAAGTTCACCCCACGCTGGATCATCAATTGCAGGGCATCGGTAAGCTGATATTCATTCTTGGTCTTGATTTTTCTGGTGACTATCTCCTTCAGGCATTCTTTAAAAAGGTTTGTGTTCCGGATAAAGTACACACCCACTACCGCCAGGTGGCTTTTAGGTTTCTTCGGTTTTTCCACCAGTTGTTTGATAAATTTCCCCTTCATCTCCACGATGCCGAAACGACGGGGATCGGCCACCTTTTTGATGCCCAGAGCATCGTATCCTCCCCTAATCACCGGCATCAGATCCGCTTCAAATATGGTGTCTCCCAGAATTATCAGAACCGGTTCATCATCCTTCATCTCCGGTGTGGCCCGGCTGATGGCATATCCCAGCCCTTTAAGCTCCCTCTGTTCGATGAAGGTGCATTTGAACCGGTAATGCTTATTTACATAATCAACAATTTGCTCACCCAGAAAGCCGGTGATCAATACCACTTCAGTAATTTTCAGTTGTTGGACAATGTCCAGTATATGTGCCAGGATTGGTTTCCCCGCCACGTTCAATAGGACTTTAGGAACGGTATAAGTATGAGGTCTCAACCTGGTTCCTATTCCTGCTACTGGGATAATGGCTTTCATGATGCTTTTCCCTTCAACTAATATGAATATCATCCGGACAAGAAAAATAATGTATGAATTTTCCCTTGTTTGTCAACCTATATTTTCTCACTTCACCTGAGTCTGAAATTGATATCTATTGCTTTTTGGTTATGAGGTACATATATTGATTTTGTAAATTATCCAGATGTGATCATAAGACACCGTCATTATTCGGGATGTCTTATATTGGGACATACTTTTGGTTAAGATGAAACCGAATTGGCTATTTCACGTAGATATAAGGTAGAGGACCATCCGAAGATGGAGGTATTAATGATGAAATTGAGAAAAATTTTGTTGCTTTCCGGTATTATTTGCACGATGCTGGTATTTTTAGGTTACAGCTCTTCTTATGGAACCCAATTCAAAAGCGGTGGTAACTTTTTCTTTCCGGATACGTCCATTATCGATGATGACTTGATTATCGCCGGGCAAAATCTCAAATTGGACGGTACCATCGGGGGAGATTTGATTTCCGGTTCCCGATATTTGGTCCAGAACGGTTTGATCACCGGAAGCTTGAATTCCGCGGCTCAGAATCTGGAAGTTTTGGGAGTGGTCAATGGCAGCGTTCGGGGTTTTGCCCAGAATATCAATATTAACGGCCAGATAAACCAGAACCTAATCGCTTTCTGCAGCGCTTTGAACATCCGGCCGGATGCCGCCATCGAAAAGGATGTTACCGCCTTTGGGGGAGAGATGACTTTGGACGGAAGAATCGGAGGGGATCTGAAAGGATCAGTAGGCACACTAGTCATCACCGGTGAAGTGGGCAGGGACGTCTCCATTACGGCAACCAATATCACCTTAATGCCTACCGCCAAGATCTTGGGGAATTTCAAATACAAAAGCGTAAAACCAGCCAAAGTTGAATCGGGAGCTTCAATTTCCGGAGAGACCGTTTGGACCAAGCAAGAAGCAAAAAAAGGGAAAGAATCCGCCGGTTTATTCACCGCCAAATCACTGATCACCAAAACACTTTTTCTTTTGGCTTTGATGATCACCGGAATCGTAATATCGCTGGTCTGCAAGAAGAATGCCTATCTGGCCAAGCAAGCAGTGAGTGAATCATTTTTGAAAAGCATGGGTTTGGGTTTTGTCTTCATGGTTTGCATACCGATTGCTATTCTTATCCTGTTATTCACCGTCATCGGAATTCCCCTTGCCGTTATCGCTCTTTTTGCTTATGTGATATTAATCTACGTCGCCAAAATTCCGGTGGCGGCATTTGTGGGTGATAAAATATTAAAGTTTCTTGGTAAACAGGGTGAGCCGCCGTTGATCTGGTCCATGATTCTGGGACTTTTTGTCCTGACCATTCTTTTGAATATTCCTTACTTAGAGTGGCTGATCTATTTTGTAGTCCTCTTCACCGGCTTCGGCGCCATATTGCTTTCCCAGAAGCGATCAGCCGGTTAAATGGTTATCCGAAAGAGGGCGAATCTAAAGATTCGCCCCTACACTTTTCGGTATCAACCGAAAACCGTTGCCCCTCCCCAGCGGATTACGTCCTCCCCGAATTTATCCCGGATTCGGTCCATCACCGAGTAAACCTCTTCTCTTTTGTCCCGGTACTCTACCAAGGGGAGTGGAATCTGCAAAGGTTTCTCATCTCTTATAAGCTGGGAGACGCTTACCCCCAGAAGCCTGATCTTTCTAATGCCTGATACTAGGCCGAGCGCCAGCTTGAAAGCCACTTTGAAGATAGCATGCTCGGAATCGGTAGGACGGGGTATGGTTTCCGACCGGGTCAAACTGAAGAAATCGGAGTAGCGCAGTCTCAGGGTGATGGTGCGCCCCAAAAATCCCCCTTTTCTCAATCTTCTTGCCACCAGGCTGGACAAGCCCAAGAGTATGGAAGCTATCTGTTTTGGATCGTCGATATCCCGGGGTAAGGTGCGTGAATGTCCCATGGATTTATCCGGTATGGCACCGGAGATCACCGGCGAGCAATCGATCCCGTTCGCCATAAAATGGAGCCATTCCCCCACTATCCCGAACTTTCTTTTAAGAACTTCCACCGGATAGGAGGCGAGCTCTCCCGCGGTGTGGATGCCGAGATGGGAAAGAACCTTGGCGGTACTTCTTCCTATGCCACATAATTCGGTGACATCCAGAGGATTCAATATCGCCCTTATCTTCTCCTTGGGGATTATGGTCAAGCCATTGGGCTTGTTCAAAGAGGAGGCGAGCTTGGCCAAAAGCTTGCTGGGGGCAATGCCCACCGAGCAGGAGAGCCCCAGCTCTGCTTTTACTTTTTCCTTGAGTTTCCTCCCCAACTCCATCGGCGGTCCGAACAGCCTCTCACAGCCGGTTATGTCCAGGAACGCCTCGTCGATGGAATATGGCTCTACCTGGGGAGTGAATTGACGGAATATCTTCACCAGACGGGAGGAGACATATTCGTATTTCTCCCCGTGAATTCCGATGAGGAAGACCGCATGCGGGCATAATCTTCTGGCGGCAAGGAGGGACATGCCCGCCTTGATTCCGTATTCTCTGGCGGCATAAGAGGCGGCTGTAACCACCCCGCATCTTTTTTGGGGATCTCCTCCCACTATCACCGGCTTTCCGGCAAGCCAGGGACGCTCCTTTTGTTCCACCGAGGCGAAGAAGGCGTCCATATCCACGTGCAGGATCACCGGTTCTTTCGGGTGATCCGGAAATCGGACTTCATTCGTCTTAGGCGAGACCGAGTATTTAATGATCTCACCGGAGTTATGTTTCATAGGTCTCGGGGCAATCATGCGGATGCGCTCCTATAAATTATCCGTGCCGATTGAATCATGGATTACAAGAAACCATCAACCAATATCTCTTTATCAACTTTCCAAACCGGTTCTTATGAATCCGAATTCAAAAAAGACCAGCACATCCTTGAGGGGATTAAATTACCCTCCGCTATATTTACTCCACCCAAATTTTGTTCAAAAACCACTCCGAGGTCCTCTCCTTATAAGTAAGCTGAAAGAACTCGGAATTCTGGTTCATCACGGAATAGTGTTTTTTCCGGAATCTCCCCTCGTTGGTTCTCCAGCGGCTGGTGATGTGGGCGATCTTTATCACCCTTCCGTTCCACCTGAAACGGACCGGGAGCATAATTCCCCTTTCAAATACCGCCATTACTTCAATGGGCTGGTTTATTTCTTGATCCATAGTCAAAGACCTCTTATCCCGTATCTTTCCTCTCGATAGGTATATCCGCCCACCTTGGTTGGTAGAGGACGCCTCGTCCTCTACCCATCGTCATTTTATCGTCACGGACGATGGCGTCCGTGACGAACAAGAAACCTCTCCCTCTCTCTCCGTGAAAATGTCTGCTGACCGCCATCCTTCGACTATGCTCAAGACAAGTCAGTATCCCGCGCCGTAAAAAATCCTCAAGCGGCGGACTGAAGGTGGAAGCAATTTGTAGGGGCAATTCCCCGCCTATGGCGGGATGTGCCACATGAGTTGCCCCTACAGTTTCACATCCTTCTCCCGTCGGCGGGGAGGGAGGATAGAAGGGGGAAGATTTACATCCTTCTCAACAGCCCGATCACCTTTCCGGCAATGCGGAAGTCGGAGAATCTGGTGTCCACCACGATCGGCTGGAAGGCGGGATTCGCCGGCTCCAGCCTCACCCGGTTTTTCTGCGGGATATATGTTTTTACCGTAGCCTCCTCACCGATCACCGCCACCACGATATCCCCCTTCTCTGCGGTGGACTGCATCCGGGCTAACACATAGTCGCCGTCAAAGATGCCGGAATCCTTCATGCTGTCCCCCACTACCCTCAAGGAGAAGACGTCGCCACCCGGCAGAAAGGATTTGTCCACCGCGATGGAACCCTCGATATTCTCCACCGCCAGGGTGGGCAGGCCGGCGGCAATCTTTCCCACCAGGGGGACGGCCACATAAGCTCTCCTTTGGCCGAAGTCGAACGTGGTTTTTTTGACCAGCTCGATTCCCCGGGAGACTAAAGGCTGGCGCCGGATATATCCTTTTTTGCCCAGGGCGGTCAGGATCGCCCTCACCCCGTTGGTCGAGGCGATCTTGAATTTTTCGCCGATCTCCCGGATGGTGGGAGGCAGTCCCCTGCTTTCGACCATCTCCCGGATGAAATCCAAGACCTCCTTCTGCCTTTTGGTCAACTCTTTGATATGGTGGGCCTTCCGAACCATCACCATCATGACCTCCGTTTAGGGTTAACTTCCAATCGCTGTTACAGGTTTTTTACTGCTCATCCGTTCACTACAATCTACGAAGCTAAAATACTGCTCATTTGTGCAGTTGTCAAGAAAAAAATCGGGTTAATGGAAGTTTCGTGTTGGTAAAAATGTGGTAATCGGTTGAGTAATATGGCATAATGGAGGAAAAACTGGAAACGTTTTCAGATTGGAGTCAGATTATGGCAAAAAAAGCGATGTCCAGGTGATCCAAGTCATCG
>CAIVRH010000037.1 GCA_903908285.1 uncultured candidate division Zixibacteria bacterium | reverse complement strand
AGAAGGGAGATTTGGCATGCTCAAACAACACTACCGGCAACATCGTGGTTTATCTAAATTGAGAAGAGAAGCTTATCTCGTATGGTATGTCTCAATTATTATCAACCACAAAAAACCAACACGTTTTTACCATTAACCCGGTTTCCGCTACATTATTCAAGACTACTGATCCAAATCGCAGGGCTAAATGCCCTGCTCTATGAATAAAAATATACTCTCTCATAGAGGGGGGAATTCATCCCCCCTCTCAAATCGCAGGACTAAATGCCCTTCAGGATGAACCTCTTCAGGATAAACCCTGCTCTATGTATAACCGGATATTATCCTCTAAACCACAATAACGAACTCCTTGAATTATCTTACCGGAGAAAAAACTCTTTTATTTTCAGCCTTCCCGTAGTATAATGTTTTGAGGAACTAACCAGGGAGTGGCGAAATGAACATAAAACGCTTTTTTGCTGTCTGTAACCGGTCTATTCTAATTTGGGGGTTTTTCTTTCTCTGGTTTGCACTCTTATATATTACCACCGGTTACGGTTACGAGAGAAAAACACCTCTGGTCATTCCGCCGCACCCGGCATACCAAAATCCGTTTCTCTCCAAAGGCGCTTCCGGATTCTGCCACATCCAATATGATCATGACTCGCTGGCATATTACTGGAACGGATTCGGGACTAATGACGGAATAGCCGTTTACATGGACCCGGCTGTGTGTAGTTCCGATAGCGTCTATCCTTTCAAAATTACCAATGTATACTTTTATCTATATGGTCCCACAGGCTTCACCTGGCCTGTGGATCTTACAGTGAATATTCGACAAGCTCGCGCCCCCGAAGACAGTATAAAAATCCCCGGTGAGATCATCCCAGGCTACTCCGAATCGTTCACCATCCCCTCTGATTCGGGTTACCTGAAAGAGAATCCACGCCCCCCCATCAACTTGAGTCTGGGTGCAACTTGGTGCATCACCAAACCTTTCTTCTTAGAGGTAATCTATACCGGCCCTTCCGATTCCGGTTACGCCAGTTTGATGATGAGCGACAAAACCGACATTCCCGACACCAATCAGGATTGGCTGGTTATAAAACAGAAGTACTACAGATGGGATACCGCCTGGGTGGCATACGATATGCCGGGAAGGGCCATCCTGCGAATTACCGGTTATCCCCAGGCCATAGATTGCGAGGAATGCTGGTATTGGAAACCAACAACCACCAGAGCCCCTTCCGGCACGCCCGATTTCGACCAATATCAGTTTGGCTCGGACACGGTGGCGCTGGATGCGCCCTCGGCTGTGGCAAACGGCTTGGTTTGGCTTCATGCCTCCCCATCCGGCATCAATCCCGACAGTTTGATTCGACTTCTTTCGGGTTATTTTCATGCCCATCCATCCGCTGGTGGAGGGACGGATGTGGATTCGATTCGAGTCGGGCTGGATTCGTTTTTTATCGAACACAGCTTGAATTACCATAGTCGAATCCTGCAGAATCCGACCTTTTCTGACATGACCGATTCCTTGATGGGATCGGGAAGCATCGTTCTTCTGTTAGGTTTGTGGCAGGAGATAGAAAATGTTTGGTATAGAATCGGCGGGCACTATGTTTCCATGGCTGGCTCCTGTTCCGATTCCAATTGGGTAGCGATAAGCGATCCGGCATTCGACCAAACCGAAACCGGCGCCAAAGGAAGAATTCTGCCGGTCCACGATCCGCACCCGGACGATCATACTTTACATAACACTGCCGGTTTTGTTTCGCAGGATATGTATGTTTCGGACATCCTTACCCTGGGTTCCTACGGGACTTTATGGAGACTCAAGGACTACCATGATGGCAATTTACCCTGGCTCTCTCGATTCGAAGGACTTAATTTCCAACCAGGTCAATTATCTTATACCCACTCCTATGATTCCACCCAAAGCTTGTATGCCGTGGTGGAATATGCCATATTGATTTCCCCCAAATCATCCTCTGTAGCCGAAGATGAGGTCGAATTGCCCAAAGGCTTCGAGCTTTTTCCCAACTATCCCAATCCTTTCAATAATCAGACCGAGATTAAGTATAACTTATCAAAACCGACTGAAGTATCGCTTGCTATTTACAATATCCTGGGACAGAAAGTCAGAACCCTGGTGAAAGATGAGAGGCAGAATGGTACTATGACCGTGAGTTGGAATGGGAAGGATGATCGGGGCAGGGAAGTGAGTTCCGGTATTTATTTCTATCAACTGAAGGCAGGTGAATTCTCTCAAACCAGACGAATGGTTTTGCTAAAATAAGCTAATAAAGAAAGATGAAACATAGTGCAATGCCGAAGGCATTAAACGTTTATAGCAACACCCATTCTATCCTTTTCTTCGATTCCTTCGGAATCGTACCTGATTGAGCAAACCCAATGACTATAAATGTCATACCCCTTCGGGGTTTGACTATGACGAAAACATAAGAAGGTGTGAGGTAATTGAAGACGATATAATAAGATTAGAGATTAATGAACATACAAAAACCAAAGGAGGAAGCGGATGAGACAAGGGCTAACGCTTTGGATTCTGTTAATTCTGTTATCGGTGAATGCTTTTTGGGCAGGTTCAATCGTCTGGGGTTCGGAAAAACCAAAAGCTATCCCCATTTCGAAAGATCACCTGTTTGCACCTTCCTTTCCACAACAAAGTAAGGATGCAGCCCTCTGTGTAATCCAGAATGATGATGGAACACCTGTTTATGCCGGGGTTAGTTTCGATTCGGGAATGGGAGCAGCAACCTACTTTGATCCTGCCAAATGCTCATCTCCAAGGACCTATCCTTTTAATATCACCAATGTTTATTTCTATCTTTATCACGATTATACCAACGCCCCCCATTGGATCTGGCCGGTTAAAATTCAGTTGAAGATAAAAAACCCCATACTTGCAGACAAATGCTTGGGTCCAGATACCTTGACTACCCTTTACTCACAATCATTTACTATTCCAATCGACTCTTCGTATAACAATCTTGGTGGTGATCCGATGAATCTCACCTTGAGCCCACCATTATGCATTTATCAACCATTCTTCTTAGAAATCGATTATCAAACTCCCCTTGTGGTGGGCGACACACTTCCGGGTTTGCTTATGGATGAAATAGTCACATCAGGAGACACCTGCAATAATTGGGGATGGGAAATTTCAGCAGGTTTCATTAAGTGGAACGATTACTGGGTTGCTCCTATTCCTGGAGATCTGATGGTTAGAGTGGGCGGTTATACCAACTCTTCGGAATGCGATACCGGCTGGTACTGGAAGGCGGATCGGATCAATGCTCCCAGCGGTATGCCTGATTTTGATCAGGACCAGGATAGCTGGGTTTCCTACTGCGGGCCTGTATCAGCAGCAAACTGCCTGTGGTGGTATGGCGCGGTGCCGGTAGGATGGACTCCGCCCCAGCTGATCGATACCTTGGCCCGGTATTTCCGGACTACTCCCGCCTGGGGAACTTTTATCGATACCATGCAGATAGGCTTGGAGCAATATTTTGATGATTACGGTTTACCCTACAATGTGGAAATGTATGAGATGCCCTATTTCCATGAGATGGAAGAATCGCTCAAGGTATCGCAGGATGTAATCCTTCTTCTGGGAAAATGGGAAGAGGTCCTGCCTGATTCCTTTGAGCGAATAGGCGGACATTTTGTCACCATGGCGGGGGTATGGTCCGAATCTTTGAAAATCGCACTAAGCGACCCGGACCGGGATAATGCTGAAAACGGCTATCCGGGCAGAGTGAGGCCAACTCATACTTCCCACCCGGCAGATCCCCTTCTGCACAATGATCCGGTTTATATCTCCCAAGATATTTACACGTCCACCTTGACCTCCCCCAGCCCGGGCAACCCGCATTGGGGATTAACCGATTATTTATTGTCCAAGAATATGGCGGAAAGCTTCGAAGGGAAGAATTTTCATCCCTCCCAGCTTAAATATTATTCTCCGGACCGGGAGGGAAAAGGTCCGCAATATATCGAAGTGGATTATGCGCTGATGATCTGCCCCAAGCCCTCCGCAGTGGAGGATGAAGAAGAATTAAATCTCCCTAAAGAATTTCAGCTGAACCAGAACTATCCCAACCCGTTCAACCCTTCCACCACCATTCGTTTCACTGTGCAGAAAAAAGCAGCGGACGGCTCATCCCTCCCCACCACCCTGAAAATCTATAACATTCTGGGTCAGATGGTGAAGACTCTGGTGAATGAGCCAAAGAGCGTGGGAGAATATTCGGTAGTCTGGGACGGGAAGGATGAAAAGGGGAATAGTCTATCCAGCGGAATTTACTTTTATCGCTTAAATTTAGGCGAGCAGACTCAAACTAAGCGGATGCTGCTTTTGAAGTAAACCTATGGCGGATGATAAATATCGAGAATTAAACGGATATAACGGATTTACATAAAAAGAGGAGACTTGAAAGAAGCATCAGTCTCCTCTTTTGCTTTTTGAAATTCAAAAAGAGGGCACTATTAACAACTTTGGTTCTTCTCCGAAAAAGTTGCTAAAAAACTCAAGGATTAAAGAAGGCATGGGCTTGAGTGCTTTTATGAGTGCAGACCTATTTGTTTTTTAAAGACTTTTTGAGCGCATTTTGTATTCTTCCCTCATTTTATCACCTTCTGAAGTTTCTTTAAATCTTCTCTCTTACAGTTCCAAGGCTCTTCGCTTGACCCCTCGAACCCTTGAATCCTTGAACCCTTTTAATTGACAACTAATTTGGAGATGATCCGCAATTTATAAATTTTGATCTGCAATTTTTCATTTTGCATTTTAATTTTTGAATTTGCTATATCTAACCTCCGCAAAAAACGACAAAAAATGTCACAAAATTTCTTGCTTTCCCCAATCCTTTGCTATATACTTTTAATGAACTGAGAAGCATAGAGAACGAATGCCAGGATATTGGGGGCAATTTATGATCTTTGAGATTATCCGGAAATATGTCTTAAACTTCATCTCTTTAAATGTGAAGGAGGAACCGATGAGAAAGAGGCTAATACTTATTATGGTGGTAGTAGTGATCGTCTTAGCTGTTTGGGGGATGAATATAGTTGCCAGAACTGGTGGGAAAAGAACTGCAATACCAATTCCACCCTCGGAAAGGGCACTAGCTTTACCAGCCAATATTCCGTCCGGAGTAGCGAATTTCTGCGAGATATTAAACGATGACGGAACCCCCACTGCCTATGAAGCATCTTTCGATTCCGGAATGGGTTATGCTGTGTACATGGATCCCAGTCAGTGCGTACTTTATCCTTATCCATTCCAAATTACAGATGCACATTTCTATCTTTATGAACCTTTAAGCGCCAATTATGTTTGGCCCGTCAAAATTCGCATTAACATACTTGATGTTGCCGGAGGGAACAAATGTAATGGTCCGGATACGGTTGTTCTATATTCGCAAACCTACACCGTGCCACACGATTCCGCTTATCCCAAAATGATCAATATGAGTATCTCCCCCCCTGGTTGTGTCACTAGACCCTTTTTCCTGGAAGTGATATATGAGAGCCAAAAAGATACTCAGACACTCCCTAGCTTGGTGATGGATTCAGAAGTTGCTACCGCTTCTGATACTTGTGACAACTGGTTAAAGGACAGTTTAGGTGTCTATAGCACCTGGAATGAATATAACTTCCCACCTACCGGTGACGTCATCCTTCGAGCTACCGGATATTTCGGCTCGACCGACTGCGAAAGTTTATGGTACTGGAAACCGGATACCACCCATGCCCCCGTCGGCATGCTGGATTTCGATCAGTATCAATTCGGTCCCCCCGACTCCCAGGCTTTCTGCGGTCCCACCGCGGTGGCAAACTGCCTGTGGTGGTATAATGCGGTTCCCGACTCGCTTAAAAGCAATCCCGCCGGTTTCATCCGGCTCCTGTCCGGATATTGTCATACGGACAAGGACAGCGGAACCTTCGTGGATTCGATAACCGCGGGCTTGAACCGGTATTTCAGATTGAGCAAGATCAATCTTTATGCCCAGACCTATAGCCAGCCATATTTCGAGGAGATGGAGGATTCGCTGAAGAAATGCCAGGACATCATCTTGCTTTTGGGCTTCTATCAAGAATTGGACAAACAATTTGTTCGTTTCGGCGGGCACTATGTCACCATGGCCGGAGTCTGTTCCGAATCGCTGAAGATCGCCATCAGCGACCCCGCCGGGGATGCGGCTGAATCCGGCTGGCCCGGTCGAGTGAGACCACCGAATCATCCGCTCCATCCGGGAAATCACAAAACCCACAACGACACCCTTTTGGTCTGTCATGATATGTACCTGTCAAATACGGTGTCCTTATCTCCGGGAAATCCTCACTGGTGGCTGCCGGATTATGTCGGACCGGACTCTTTTGAATTGTTCGAGGGGAAGAACTTTCAACCCAATCAATACTTTTTACTGTATCCGTATAACCCTTCGGTTCCAGTCTTCACCGAGGTGGAATATGCCATCATGATCTGCCCTAAAGCGGAAGAGGATACCTGCTGGTATTATAAACCCGACACCACCACCGCCCCCAGCGGCATGCCCGATTTCGACCAGTATCAATTCGAATCCGATTCCCAAGCCTTTTGCGGTCCCACCGCTGTGGCCAACTGTCTGTGGTGGTTTGATGCAGTGCCGGAAGCATATAAAGATGATCCATTGGGCTTCATCCGGCTCCTGGCCGGTTATTTCCACACCGACAAGGACAGCGGGACCTATGTGGATTCCATCCAGCAGGGTTTGAATCGATATTTCTCCGATTATGATTTTGCGCTCAAGGAGACCACTTATACCAAACCCAGTTTAACCGTAATGGAAGATTCTTTAAAGAAATGTCAGGATATCATTCTGCTTTTGGGCTTCTGGCAGTCGAAAGGGGGCTGGTACAGAATCGGCGGACATTATGTGACCATGTCCGGAGTATGTTCTTCCACCCCCTCGGTAGCGCTAAGCGATCCGGCACGAAATTCGGCGGAATATGGCTGGCCCGGACGGGTGAGACCGGAGGACCATCCGGTACATTCCATGGGAGACACTTTACACAATAATCCCGAGTATGTATCGCACGATGCCTATGTGGTGTGGCCCTCTCCCAACCCCAGCCCCGGCGGAAGTTGGCAATTACCCGACTACCCGGTTTATCAAAGCATCGCTGCTTTTACCCGGCAGAATTTTGAGACGTGGGAAAAACCCCTCTTCACCTATTACGACTCCACCCTGGCGGTTTTCTCCGAAGTGGAATATGCCATCATGATCTGCCGTAAACCACCCTCATCCGTGGAAGAGGAAGAATCCGCCACCCCTAAATATTTCGAGCTCTTCCAGAACCATCCCAACCCGTTCAACAGCGAAACCGTCATCCGGTTCAGCCTGTCGAAACCTGCGGAGGTGACTTTGGTGATTTACAACACGCTGGGGCAAAAGGTGAAAACCCTGATGCAGGGATATTTGAAAGCCGGAACAACCAGTGTAAATTGGGACGGGAAGGACCAAAAGGGTAATACCGTCTCCAGCGGCATTTACCTGTATGAGCTGAAAGCGGGTAATCAGACCGAATCCAAGCGTATGGTTCTTCTGAAATAATCGACGATATGAACCGTATGGTTCATACCAACGGGTGAAACGACTTGCATTGAACGAAGTGAATCGATTTAACGGATTCAATAACGGAGGAGGTTAGAAATTCTATTAACCTCCTCTTGCTTTTTGGAAAAAAAGCAAGTTAATTCCCAAAGCCGGGGCGGGGTTTACCCCCGCCCGAATAATGCAAGCGAATAGCTGCAGCATCCGAGCCTGTCCTTAAACCGTATGGATCGGGACCAGTCCCGGACACAAAACAAGAAAAGTTGAATTTAAAGAACGAATGTTACAGCTCGATTTAAAACTCTGCGGAGAATGCGGCGGCTGTGTGGCGGTTTGCCCCCAGGGAGCATTGGAGCTTTATTCCCATGGGCTTTTAATCAAATCCGACCGGTGCAACCTATGTGAAAACTGCATCGTCTTCTGCCCGGTGGGAGCATTAGGGATAAATACCGTTCAGGCTAAAAACTCCTCTTTGGGAAAAGATAAATATTAAACAAAAAATGGATGAGAAATTTGACTGTATTGTAGTGGGGGCAGGCCCGGCCGGCTCCATGGCCGCCAGGATTCTGGCTGAAAATGGGGTTGAGGTTTTGCTTTTGGAAAAACATCCGGAGATCGGTGTGCCGGTATCCTGCGCCGAAGCGATCAGCTGTACCGGCTTAAGCCAATTCGTGACGCCAAATCCCGAATGGATCAGCTCTTTTATCCACCATGTACTTTTGGTATCCCCATCCGGCAAGAAATTCTTGCTTCATCACCCCGACGCCGGTTTTGTTTTAAACCGAAAGCTCTTCGAGAAAAAAATGGCGGAGGAGGCTTCCTTCAAAGGCGCCCGTTTGAAGGTGAATTCCTGCGCGGTGGGTCTTTTAGACGGAAAGCCGGATGGTTTCCATGGAGTAGCCGTGTTGGAGGATGGGAAAAAGAAAGAGTATGGGGCTGAAGTGATTATCGGAGCGGACGGGGTGGAATCCTGGGTGGCGCGCTGGGCGGGAATGGACTCGACTCTGCCCTTGGGGCAAATAGAATCGTGTGCTCAATATCTGGTGGGAGAAGTAGAGGTAGAGCCTGACCGTTTGGAGTTTTACCTGGGACAATCCGTGGCGCCGGGGGGGTATGCCTGGGTTTTCCCTAAAAGCGATAATACCGCCAACGTGGGCTTGGCAGTTACACCGGATAGAACCTCAAAGAAAGCCAAAGAATATCTGGACCGGTTTGTTAAAGAAAGATTTCCGCATTTTAAAGTAATAGAAACCCACATGGGCGGGGTTCCCTGCTTCGACCGGAAAATAAGCTTAGTCCACCAGAACGTCCTACTGGCGGGGGATGCGGGAAGGCTGGTGGATTCGTTATCCGGGGCAGGAATATCCAACGCCCTCCGATCCGGCAAGATCGCCGGTGAGGTGGCAAGCCAGTATATGAAGAAAGGAAACCGATCCTCATCCTATCTGAGAAGATATGGGGAGCAATTTTTAGAAGAGAAAGGGAGGGAGCTTAGATTTTATTCCTATTGCCGGGCTATATACCTGAAGATGACGGATCAGGATTTGGATGATGCGGTTTCTTTTTTGAGGGATTATTTCGGGAACCGCACCGTTACCAGTATCCAGCCCATCTCTTTGGTCAAGACCATACTTCAATCCAACCGGCATCTTTTGCGCCTGCTTCGGCATCTGGTGTGGTGATATACCACTTCCCCTCTCCCCTCCGGGGTGTACAGACCGGGGACAAGGATAGGGTGAGGGGTAACTTTACATCGGAAATAAATGCGTCAGTATGTTAGATTACTTGGTGACAGGCGAAACCTTCTTTTGCACCAGCTTGGTCAAACGGGATTTAAGCCGGGACGCCTGGTTGGGATGAATGACCTTTTTCTTGGCGGCTTTATCTATGTATGAGATCAACGTTTTAAGTGAAGCTGCATCCGGTGTTGTTTCCGTCTTTTTGATCAAAGTCTTCATCTGTGACTTTATCTCCCGGTTGGCTAAGTTCGCCTTTTTGCTGGTCCTAAGCCTTTTTTCTGCTGACTTATGTCTGGGCAATGTGTTTCTCCTTGTTTTTCTATATTAAATTTTCCTCGTAATAAACGAGGAAGTATTCTCTCTTAACGCCGTATGAATATAAGACTAAAAGTTTTTTTGTCAAGCCGAAAAGAACATGTCTTTGTGAGTGTTAAGTTTTTCGTAGGATTAAATGCCCTGCGTTATGAATTATAGTAGTGGCTACTCATAGAGGCGGGAATTCCCTACGAGCAACGCTCCCGTCTGGGGGTCTCCGTTATCCCGCCTCATATATCCTCTCCCCTTTGGGGAGAGGACTTAAGGTGAGGGGAAGCAATATTACGTAGGGTGGGCACCCATGCCCGCCCTATACAAGCGGGGCTGGGAGCCCTTCAGGATGAACCCCGCCTACGGACTTTAATTGGGTTTGCTTAAAGGTGTTTACACCCCTTATAGTCCTCTCCCCTTTGGGGAGAGGACTAAGGTGAGGGGAAGAATAGTAAGAACAGAAAATGCTTGACTCATCATCGTTATGACTACAAATCCCGATCACGATAAAATAGCCAAATCGACCGGCATCGTCAGCTCTGCCACCTTTCTTTCCCGCGTTTTGGGATTGGTGCGGGAGCAGGTATTTGCCTATCTTTTCGGGGCCGGTTACACCACCGATGCTTTCATCGCCGCCTTCCGCATTCCCAATTTACTGCGCGATCTTTTTGCCGAAGGTGCCCTCTCCTCTGCTTTTATCCCGGTGTTTACCGACCATCTGACCAATCAGGGGAAGGAGAAAGCTTGGGAGCTGGCCAATCTGATTTTGAATCTGCTCTTGGTAACCCTCTGTGTGCTCGTGATCCTGGGGATTGTCTTCGCCCCATATCTGGTGGAAATCATTGCCCCGGGATTCAGTAAAGAAGCAGGAAAACAGGATTTGACCATCCTCCTTTCCCGCATCATGTTCCCATTTCTACTTCTGGTTGCCTTAGCTGCCCTGGTGATGGGGATTTTGAATACCTTCCGGCGATTCGGCATTCCGGCCTTAGCTCCCACCATGTTCAATCTGGGGATGATTGCAGGAGGTATAATCCTTTCACCTTGGGTAAACCCACCCATCATTAGCATGGCCATCGGTGTGCTTTTGGGGGGGGTGGGACAATTGGTAATTCAACTACCCAGCTTGAAAAAAATCGGTTTTAAATATCGCTTCACCATAAATCTTCATCACCCCGGGGTTAAAAGAATCCTCTGGCTGATGACGCCTGCTACTTTGGGACTGGCCTCCACCCAGGTAAATATATTTGTAAACACTCTGATCGCTTCTTTTCTTCCTCAGGGAAGTGTATCCTATTTAAATTACAGCTTCAGGCTGATGCAATTCCCCATCGGCATGTTTGGTGTGGCGGTGGCGACCGTGACTTTCCCCATCGTCTCGGAACATGCCGCAAGAAAAGATATGGGCCGACTGCTTTCCACTTTCACCTCATCCTTGAAATTAGTTTTTTTCCTCACCATCCCATCAGCCATATTTTTAGCAGTGGCAGCCCAACCGGTTATATCGGTATTATTCCAGCATGGAAGATTTGATTATCTCGATACCATTGCCACCTCTCAAGCATTGATTTTCTATTGTATCGGACTTTTCGCTTATTCCTCGGTTCGATTAACCGCTTCCACCTTTTATTCCATGGGGGATACCAAGACTCCGGTGAAGACAAGTTTAGCCGCGGTAGCGGTGAACATAGGTTTAAATCTGATCTTGATGAAACCTCTGGGATTCCGTGGGCTGGCAACCGCCGCATCGGTTTCTGCGATGGTGAATCTGTTTTTACTTCTTATAGTTTTGGACAAGAGAATCGGCCCGTTGGATAGAAAAGACATCTGGGAGACTTTTTCCAAAATATTATCTTCCGCAGTTTTTATGGGATTGATATTATGGGCATACTTGAGATTTTTCGGAATGAATCTGGAGACGACAGGTTTATTTGCGAAGATCGGAGAGCTTCTGGTTATTTTGATTTTGGGATTGGCAAGTTATACCATCGTCTCTTATTTGTTGAAATTAAAAGAACTGGACCGTATATTGGAATTATTAAAGATTGGTCAACGGATTGAGCGGATGTAACGGATGAAAAACCAATGGATGGAATCCGTTCAATAGATTCGCTACGCTCACTACAAGTCCGTTACATCCGTTGACAGATTAAAAGAGCTTGATCGTATATTGGTCTTGTTGAAGATAAAGAAGAATTAGTAGGTTTGTAGGTCGGGCTGTCGAAGACTGCCCGACAAGTCTCCAAAATCGGAGTTTAAAGAATGTTTTGGAAAATCCTACTTTTGGTAATCGCTGGATTGATCCTGATAGGTGGAATCGGAAAAATAATATTGGATACCAAGCAGGAAAATCCAAACTTAAATATAACTAGATATCTGATTATCACCATCGTACTTGCATTCTTAGTAGGAATCAAACCAATATTGGAACTACTCAAACCCAGTGCGATAAAGAAGGACCTGAAACCATTAGAAGAGAGCCAAAGACGAATCGAGGACAAACTTACAAAAATCGAAGAAAGAGGGGCTGGACCGAAATGGTATTCAGACGGCATCCCCCAAAGTGAAAACTTGAATCTGACAATGCTTTTTGTTGAGGGAGAAGAGCATTTAAAGAGATATGAATATGACAAAGCTATTAAAGCTTTCACCTCCGCTTTAGCACTTCAAGGGGTAAAACCTTCTGAATGCTCTGCTCTTCTAATCAACATCGGAAATGCAGAATACAAGCAAAGCAAATGGGATGAGGCTTTAGGAAGTTATAAGAAGGCTCTAAATTGGGCAGAAGAAGCACGTGATGAACAAGGTCAAGCCGCTGCCCTGGGCAATTTGGGCTTGGTTTATCGGGCTAAAAGTGAATGGAATAAGGCGATTGAGTTTCACAATAAAGATTTAGAGATAAGCAAGAAGATCGGTGATGAGTATGGGATAGCACAGACTTTTAATAATCTGGGTGTCGTTTATATGGCTAAAGGGGGATGGGATAAGGCGATTGAGTTTTTTGAGAATAGTTTGAAGATAAAAGAGAAAATCGGTGATGAGTATGGGATGGCACTGACTTTTAATAATATAGGCTTGGTTTATCAGGCCAAAGGTGAATGGGATAAGGCGATTGAGTTTTATGAGAATAGTTTGAAGATAAAAGAGAAAATCGGTGATGAGTATGGGATGGCACTGACTTTTAATAATATGGGCATAGTTTATCGGTACAAAGGTGAATGGGCTAAAGCGATTGAATTTCATAACAAGAGTCTAAAAATAATGGATAAGATTGGTGATGAGTATGGGATTTCACAGAATCTTATTGGTCTTGGCTTGGTATATGGATCCAAAGGCGAATGGGATCAGGCGATTGAGTTTTATGAGAATGGTTTGAAGATAAAAGAGAAAATCGGTGATGAGTATGGGATGGCACAGTCTTTTACAAATCTGGGTAATATTTATCAATTAAAAGGAGAATGGGATAAGGCAATTGAGTTTTATAATAAAGATTTAGAGATAAGCAAGAAGATCGGTGATGAGTATGGGATGGCACAAACTAAGGGGAACATAGCTGTTTTGTACAAGTTGCAGGGGAAAAAGGAAGAAGCAAGGAAAATATTCGAAGAGATTTTGGAAGTATTCGAAAAGATAGGTGATAAACCCAATGCAGAAAGAACGAGGGAGAATTTGGAGGATTTGTGAAAATCCGTCCACCAGTATGCACCATCCGGTGCATACCGCCGCAAATTCCCCCTTTCTTAAAGTAAAAGTGTAGGGGCGGATCTTCAGATCCGCCCGCTCATCCATAACGGGTGAATCTAAAGATTCACCCCTACAACAAATAGTGGAAACCTGAAGGTTTCCGCTACATAAACGAAAACGATGGAATCCGTTTAATAGATTCGCTACGCTCACTACAAATCCGTTCCATCCGTTGACAGTGATTTATATATTTCATAATCTATAGGAACTAAATCCAATTGAATACCAGCAATAACCATAAATCCATCCCGGTCAGCTACACCATTATTCTGATTGCCATATTATATGTGATATCGCTTGGTCTTCTCGGAAAAGATGGCTTTTGGAATGTGGACGACGCCAACAAATTCATCCAGCTAAAAGCCATCAGCCACAGCCATTACCGCGATTTCTCCATCCCCTGGCCCGGAGCTTCCATCGATCCCAATTTTGACTATAATCCTATTCCCTCCCCCTTTTCGGTGGTAAAGGATCACCGATTATTTTCAATCTACTCTCCGATATTTGCCATACTCTCCTCTTTTTTCTTCGCCCTCTTTGGATTTTGGGGTTTATATATCCTCCCTTTGGTTTTTTCCATCCTCCTGCTTTTCGGAATGGTGAAGATACTGGATACATTGGGCTCGGAAACCAAAATCAAAAACTATGCCGTTATCTTGGGAGGGCTTTGCACTCCGATCTGGTTCTACAGCGTCATCTTCTGGGAACACATCATCGCCATCTCTTTATCTGTATGGGGAATTTCATTTTGTTTACAATTTCTAAAGTCCGGTTCCAAGAAACATCTGGTTGGGGGAATTATATTATCTGCGCTGGGCATTTACTTCCGGGATGAATTATACCTTTTCTGTGCTGTTCTTTTAGGCAGTGTAATCCTGTTTAGTCCCAAAGAAAGATTCAAAAACACGCTTTTATGTGCCTTGGGCATGATCATCTGTTTAATACCTCTTTGGCTGCTGCAATGGAAGATCATGGGAAGTCCCTTTGGCTTTCATATCGGGAAACATCTTCTCTCTTCATCCGGAATTTCCGGGCACATTTTAGACCGGCCGCAGGTATTCTATAATCTTTTCGTGGCTTCATCCAAAAACCTGTGGTTATCTTTTGTTCTTGCCGCACCCTTCCTTATTGCTTTTGTTCTGAATCTCAAACTGCCGCCCAAGACCTTTAAAACCGCTTTTTTCCTCTATACTTTGGTGGCGTTAATCGGTGCATTGTTTTCCTTAGGCGGTTATTTTCATGCAGACAGTCCCATCGCCTATATGTTCAATGCCAATAGCCTTTTTGCGGTATCGCCAATATTGATTTTGGCTTTCATCGGATATCGAAATCCCGAAAGACCGGAGGATAATCAACTATTGAGAAAATGGATCTGGTCGGTTGCTCTGGCCTACGCCATTGCCTATGGTTTATTCGCGCCGCGGTTGGGTTCAACCGGGATTCATTGGGGAAACCGGTTTCTTTTGGTTCTGTATCCTTTGTTCGCCATACTTTGTGCCATAAATTTAGCGGAGTGGCGCAAATGCTTTGACCGGAGAATCAGCTGGCAGACCGTTATTATAATTCCTGTCATTTTGGTAAGTCTGACTGCTCAAGTCTATTCGTTGAATATTTTGCATAAGAAGAAGGCTTTTTCTTATCGCTTCAATCAGGAAATAAGAAAACGCCCGGAGGAAACGGTGGTGACCAATCTATGGTGGGTGCCTCAGGAATTATGCCGGGATTTTTACGATAAAACCATTTTTTACGTCCGTACTCCGGAACAGTATCGAAATCTGACAAGTCAACTCTCATCTAAGGGATACAAAAAGTTTATTTTCGTTGCACCCCAATCCCCAAATAAAACCGAGCCAAACTCAACCGGGGTAACCGATGGCGGCCTGAACTTTTTTAACCTTCAAATATCGATCGTCGACCTTACCGGCTTTCAAAAAGGAACGGAGTAAAATCCGGGTCAATAAAATAGTGTTTGACTGATTCTGCTTTTTTGCTATGATTCAGTTATAGTAGTGAGAATAACAATGTAGGGGCGGATTTTTAGATCCGCCCGCTCTTCCATAACGGGTGAATCTAAAGATTCACCCCTACGGAAAATAATCATATGGATCTGTTCGAAAAAACGCGTAGCAGAGGCTTCACTTGTCCTGACAACGTCGAAGGATGCCTCTGCGCGGAGCCATGAAGGCTCCGCTACACGAATAACGGTCAATAGTGGAAAGTGGAAACCTGAAGGTTTCCGCTACATTAACGAAACCGATGGAATCCGTTTAATAGATTCGTTGCGCTCACTACAAGTCCGTTACATCCGTTGACCGCAGAGCAAATTTATGGACCTGTTCGAAAAAGAAAAAAAACAAAAAGGGCAATCCTCCTTCAGCCGAAAAGAAACACCGCTTGCCGACCGGATGCGCCCAGAGACTATGGACGAATTTGTGGGGCAGAAACACATATTAGGTAAGGATTCAGTTCTCAGAAAAGCAATCGAGGAAGATAAAATCCAATCGCTGATCTTTTGGGGTCCGCCCGGAACGGGGAAAACCACCTTAGCCCAGATTATAGCCAAAGCCACCGGCGCACATTTCATCTCCTTCTCCGCCGTGCTCGCGGGAATCAAAGAGATAAAGAAGGTCATGGCGGAAGCCAGCCGGATGAAAGAGCTGTATCACCGGAAGACTATTCTATTCATCGACGAAATCCACCGCTTCAACAAAGCCCAGCAGGATGCCTTTCTCCCCCATGTGGAAAAGGGCAATATCGTATTGATCGGCGCCACCACCGAGAATCCGTCATTCGAAGTCATCTCCGCCCTACTTTCCCGGACCAAAGTTTATACCTTGAATTCTTTGAATGAGGATGAATTGAAGATCATCCTGAAGCGGGCGATTGAGGACAAGGAAAAAGGGTTGGGAAATATGAAGGTGGAACTGGACCCGGAGGCAACCGATTACATCGTCCAGATGGCAAACGGCGATGCCCGGATCGCCCTCTCCACCCTCGAGTTTGCTGCCCTCACCACTCCTCCGGACAAAGAGAAAAAGCGGAAGATTACCCTAAAGATCGCCCAGGAGACCATGCAGAAGAAAGCATTGGTCTACGATAAGGGAGGGGAGGAGCACTATAATATAATCTCTGCCTTTCACAAAAGTTTAAGAGGCTCGGATCCGGATGCGGCTTTGTACTGGCTAGGCCGGATGCTAACCGGAGGCGAGGATCCCCTGTTTATCGCCAGACGTATGGTCAGGTTTGCATCCGAAGATATCGGCAATGCTGATCCTCAAGCTCTGCAAGTGACGATTGCTGCCAAGGATGCATATCACTTTGTCGGATCACCCGAAGGGGAGCTGGCTTTAGCCCAGGCTGCGGTCTATTTAGCCACCGCCCCCAAAAGCAATTCAGTCTATAAAGCGTTCAATTCGGTGCAGGAAGATATTCAACGAACCCAGGCTCTTCCGGTTCCCCTGCACATTCGCAACGCCCCCACCCGACTGATGAAGGAATTGGGATACGGAAGGGATTACAAATATCCGCATGATTACCCGGAGCATTTCGTGGACGAAACCTATCTTCCGGAGAATCTGAAAAACCGCAAATACTATTTCCCCACCGATTTCGGTTTCGAAAAGGAGATCAAAAAGAGGCTGGAGTGGTGGCAGAAAAGAAAGAATCAAGGGGCAAGGGGCAAGAAGTCGGGATCAACGGATCGGGATCAAAGTACCGGCAACCAGCAGAAAGAGTCAAGAAATAATGCTCAATAAAAACAAAAGATTCAAGTTAATATTGGTTTCACATTTCTTCAGTTATTGATTTTATTCGTCATTTGTCATTGGTTATTGCTTTATCTTCTTTTTTCCTTATTCCTTTTTCCTTTGCTTTTATGGTTGGTCAAACTCACCCCAAGTCCGTCATCTAAAATCCGTCAAGTTTTGATTTTCCTTTCCTCCGGACTCATATTCGGACTTCCTTTTCCTGGCCTTCACCGGTTATTTGCCCTTTTTCTTCATTTGCTCCTCGAGCATTTTCAGGTTAGTCATCGCGGTAGAATCTGTCGGGTCGAGGGCCAGAATTTGTTCCCATGCCTTTTGGGCATTTTCTAAGTCACCCATCTGAATCATTGCCGATCCTAAAATATGGTAACCTCCGGTGTACTCCGGAGCCAATTTGATCATCTGTTCACCGCAGGTGTACGCCTGTTCAAAACGACCGGTCCAATAATTGGCCATACCCAGATCATAGAGAAATTCGGGATTGTCCGCCATAAAGGGGAATGCCTTTTCCAGGTAGGGGAGGGCTTTTTCGAACTCCCCTTTCCTATTATAGATATTCCCCGCCATCCAGTTGCCCTTGGGATAGTTGGGATCTATTTTCAAAAGGGTGTCGGTAATGATCAGGGCCGAGTCATAGTCGTCCTTTTTGTGATACCAGGCAGACAGGTTATAATAGCTGAGGGTGTCAAAAGGATTCCTTTCGGTTGCCCTCCAGTATAATTCTCCTACCTTATCCGAATGTCCCGCCCAGTTCAAAATGCGTGCGATATTGTAAAGGTTGTAGTTGGTCTCATCCACCGGGTGGGGGTCATACTCCTGGATCAACATATATCGTTCCACCGATTTGCCGTTATTCGCATTTATCAGCACCCAGGGAACCGTGTGAAAAAGACCGAAACAAATAAAGACCACCCCCCAGGTATGAATCGTATGTTTCCTGATCCAATACTTATTTTTTCCCTTGACCCGCGTCTGCACGGTTTCTTCGGTAGATGGCGGCAGGCACTGTCCGGTGTCTACCGGAGGATGATGGTAGGTTCCATCCGGAGCATACCGACGGAAAGCGGACCATCCTTCTTCCCATCTTAAGAAAAGCAACCCCCCCAGTAAAACGAAGAACGGGGCGGGGGAGCATCTCAAATCCCAATCCGCACTTCCCAGGGTAAAATTGACCACAAAAAGATACGCCAAACCCAAAAGCGCCGCTAAAAACAGGAAATTGATGGTACGGTCCTCAAACCTCCCATCGACCCGGAGGGATTTATATTTGATTTTGAAGAAAAGGAAGAAAATTATCATAGAGACCCCCAGCGGGGAGAGCAGCAGAAGCTGGTTGACATACTCCGAGATATGGCCCAAGGAAAACATGCCGAAAGGATAGCTGATGGTTCCCCTCAATGGAACTATGAATATCCCCTTTCCGGTTCTCTCCAAACGGGTGGCCACCACCACCACCCATAAGACCATCAGGAACGCCGCCACAAATAAAGCTGCAATGATGAAAGAATTGGCAATGGTTTTCTTCAACTCCCCCTCTTTTTTAACACGACCTTTTTGCTTTCCTGCCGGCGAAGCCTTCCCGGATAAGGAGGACAACGACTGGTCTTGTCTTTTTATCAGAAGATAGATGAAGGAAGGAAGGTAAATTAACGAAGTGATATGCAGGCCAATGCTGATCAACAGAGCCAAAAGCGCCGGATATATACCCGTCTTTCCGGCAAAACAACGGACGGAGAACCAAAGGTAAGCTAAGAGCACCACCTGGAGGATGGTGTAACTCTCCACATATCCGAAGAAAAGCTGTATCGATCCTAAGGTGATTAAAGACAAAAAGATCAAAACCTTTTGAAAACCATCCTTTCCCAAAAAGGAAGACAGCTTTAAAGAGATGAAAACAAACGCCCCTCCGCAAAGCACGCTGATGATCGCATAGGTAAGCTCCGGGGTCCAGGAAGGGATAAGTTTAATCATCATTCGATATACTTCCAGATGAATGAGTCCGTCCAGCCATTCCTGGAGATGCAGTTTACCATTAGGCAAATCCTGAATCCGGAAATAGCCGTCCCCCAAAAGAGGCAGCCGGGTGCGGAATATCCAGAAGAGGGGAAGGGAGAAAAGACCGGCTAAAATGAAAGTGATGTTCGGATTCAATCGGACCAGGGGCTTTTTTATCTTTTCCGCAAACGCTGCAAATTTCCCGTAGATGAACTGTCCTATGCCGGGGATCAAAATGGCTAAAGCCACCAAAGTCAAAACCCAGCCTAACCAGGTCGGGAAAAAATGGTAAAAGTGTACTCCCCATAAATACTGGGGAGCCACATAGATGGCAACTAAGTGCACCAGGATTAAGACGGCGGTCCAGGGAAGGAAAAAGTTTGCAAAGAGCTTTTCGCTAACCTCCCTCGGGGCGGGCAAGTCATCGGTAGGTTGATCGGTTTTTTTCATGAATGATTCTTTAATATGAATAAAGCGTTAGTCCAAATTTATACACCTGCCATTTAGGGTTTTTAATCATCCGCGTAACGAAACCTCCTGGTCAAAAACCACCCCGACCGTGCTTGGATCAGTTGATCTCCAAGTATCCCGCCGGAATGATGTGACGCCGTGGCGAATCTCTCAGAACACATAACCGGAACTTAGTATAACGAAACCCGGGAAAAATAATCAAACCACTGATTTTCTAAAGGCATACGGCAAACCACACCCACATGGATATCCCGATGATAAAATATATCCGTATATTTTCCCGGTTGATAAGCTGCTCCTTTTATCCCCCCCAGTTTACCTAATTCTTATTTTAAAATCAACTTTTTTCTGCTGTATTTTTACCGGTTGGATTGCCTTCCACTTGAATCCCCCAAAAAAGGTAAAAAGTCCGCCCGGTTGAAATCCTAACCACTTATCCGAATAATCCGATATCGTCGCCACCATCCGGGGAGGATACGGTTGGGTAATAAAATAGAAAATCCCCTGCTAAATTTTCAGTTGACAAATCGGTTTTTCAGGGTAAAATGCTATTGGGAGTTCAATGTTTGGGTGGTCCGGTTAATAAAGCCCAAAAAATGGCGAAAATAAAGATATAAAGATAAAGGAAAAAGTTGGCAGACGACGATATAGTATTAGAAGGCATAGACATTCATAAAAGCTTTCAAACGGGCGCAGGAACGCTTGACGTATTAACAGGAATAAACCTCGGAATAAAGAAGGGAGAGATAGTTTGTGTAGTGGGCGCATCCGGAGTAGGGAAAAGCACTCTCCTGCACATCTTAGGCGCTTTGGATCGCCCCACCCGGGGAAAGGTGAAGCTGGATTCCACCGATGTTTTTGCCCTAAGCGATAAGAAGCTGGCTCACTTCAGGAATAAAACCGTGGGATTCGTGTTCCAGTTTCATCACCTTTTGCCGGAATTCTCGGCGTTGGAGAACGTGATGCTGCCCCGGCTGATCGCCGGGGGGGACGTCGTTTCTATCCGGAAGAAGGCCGAGGAACTGCTGGCGGAGGTAGGACTTTCTGGTCGCATCCAGCACCAACCGGGTGAACTGTCCGGAGGTGAGCAACAAAGGGTGGCAGTGGCGCGGGCATTTATAAATGAGCCCCTGATCGTGATAGCGGATGAGCCATCGGGCAACTTAGATAAAGCGACGGGTGAGGAGCTGCATAATCTGATCGTGGAGCTGAATCGGAAAAAAGGACAAACCTTCGTCATCGCTACCCACAACCAGCTCTTAGCCGAGCTGGGCCACCGGATAATAGAGATCACCGAAGGGAAAGCCGTTCCTTATATCGTCCGGAAGTGAATACTGCGGCGGGAAAAAGCGTTAACCGAGAGGTCGTAATATGTTGTGTCAAGATTGCGGAAAGAAAAAGTCGACGGTGCATTTGACTGAAGAGATTAATAATGAGAAGGTGGTATTGAATCTTTGCCGGGAATGTGCGGAGAAAAGAGGATTCCGTAATCCTCTGGAAGGGGTGCCTTTTCCTCTGGCCGAGTTTTTAGCCAGCATGCTTAGCCAGACCCAGATACCGAAAGCGGACCAAAAACCTCAAATGGTTTGTTCTGCCTGCGGGATGAGTTTCGCCGATTTTGCCCAGTCCGGGCGTCTGGGGTGCAGCGGCTGCTATACCACTTTCCGGAATCAGCTGGACGATCTTTTGCGAAAAGTTCAAGGCTCTACCCAGCATCGGGGAAAAATTCCTCATATGGCAGCGGATGGGATGAAGCCCTTGAGGGAGGAGAGAAATTTGCAGGACGAATTAAAAAGAGCCATTCAAGACGAAGATTTCGAAAAAGCTGCACGGATCCGGGATAAACTGAAAACTCTGATCCGGAAGACATAAAATTAGTTTGAACCAGGAAGGGGATTAATGTTTGAGCTGATGGCAAAAAAACCGGCGATCTGGCTGTCGGGGGAGGGTTCCAATTCTCAGATAGTTTTATCCTCCCGGGTCAGGCTGGCCCGTAATATAGTGAATTCTCCCTTCCCCTCACGATCCGATGCCGATTCCCGGGAGAAGATCATTTCCTTTGTCCGGGGTGCGGTGGAAAAAAGCCCGATTTTGAACAAAGGGATAATAGTGAACTGTGCGGAATTAGACGAGTTGGACCGAACCTTTTTGGTGGAAAGACACTTAATCAGCCTGGAGTTCACCTCCTGCCGGGAGTTCTCCGGACTTCTGATCGGGGAAATGGAGAACACCAGCGTTATGATAAACGAGGAGGATCATCTAAGAATTCAAGCTTTAGCTTCCGGTCTGGAAATACAGACGGCATATCGACTGGCGAATCAAGTGGACGACGAGCTGTCCAAATCACTGGAGTATGCCTTTGATTCCACCTTTGGCTATCTTACTTCCTGTCCTACCAATACCGGAACGGGCATGCGGGCTTCGGTTTTGATCCATCTTCCGGGTTTGGTGTTGACCCGCGAAATCGAAAAAGTAATCCCCCAGATCAACAAACTGGGATTGGTGGTCCGTGGTTTCTACGGAGAAGGTTCGGATGTGATGGGAAATCTTTTCCAGATATCCAATCAGACCACCTTGGGACGTTCCGAGGAGGATATCGTGGAGAGCTTAGAAAGGGTGACCCGGCAGATAATAGAATATGAAGAGAATGCGCGAAAACGGCTGTTTGGCGAAGCAAAAGATCAGATCGAAGACAAGATCTGGCGGGCTTACGGAATTTTAAAATATGCCCGGACTTTAACCTCGGAGGAGGCTTTGAACATGCTCTCCGCCATCCGCTTGGGGATCGGGATGGAAGTTATAAAAACGATTAACCTGTCCCGGATAAATGAGATATTAGCTTTGACTCAACCCGCTCATCTGCAGAAATATTTCGACCAAAAAATGGAAGTGGGCGAGCGGGATCGGATCCGGGCAGATTTGATCCGCTCAAAACTGACCCAACCGGCCGCTGAGATAGGTACATGAAGTAATATTCCGGACCCTGGACTCTGGACCCTGGCGGAAGGGGGCTGGGGGCTGAAACAAGTTGAATTTCAGGCACTTCTTACGTAATGTAATATATAGGGGTGAAAAAACGGACAGAGGGGAAAGAAAAGCTAACGAGATTTTTGGGGCTTGAAGATAAATTCGAAATCGATCGGAGGAATTCGATGAATGAGATGTTCACCGAGGGAGCGCGAAAGGCTATTGAATACGCCCGGGATGAGGCAGCCAGGTTGAAGCACGATTATATTGGAACGGAACATCTTCTGTTGGGTCTTTTGCGTCTGGGAGAAGGGAAAGCGATTGAGATTTTGATCAACGTGGGGGTGGATCTAAACGAGCTCAGACAGTCGGTGGAGGATGTAGTCCAGCCTTCCGGGGGAACCATGACCGTGGGGCAGCTTCCTTTGACCGCCAGAGCCAAAAAGCTTTTGGAGGTTTCCGCTCAGGAAGCCCGGGCGCTTAGGTCCAAAGATATCGATACCGAACATCTTCTTTTAGCTATGTTGAGGGACGAAGAGGGGGTGGCGGCTCAGGTTCTCTCTATGTACGATTTGGATTATAAGGAAACGTACGAAGAGCTGAAGAATATAGAGAGCGGAAAACCCTCATCTTATGCCAGGAAGAGAAAGAAGAGCAAAACCCCGGCTTTGGATCATTTTGGGAGAGATTTGACCGAGCTGGCCCGGCGGGGAAAATTAGACCCGATTATCGGCAGGGAAAATGAGATCGAGCGGGTTTCGCAGATACTTTCCCGAAGAAAGAAGAATAACCCGGTGTTGATCGGTGAGCCGGGAGTGGGGAAAACCGCCATTGCAGAGGGTTTAGCCCAGAGGATAGTGGCGGGACAGGTTCCCCAGACTCTGGAAAACCGGAGGATCGTCTGTCTGGATATGGCCTCGCTGGTGGCAGGAACCAAGTACCGGGGACAATTCGAGGAGCGGATGAAAGCGGTGATGAACGAGATCATCAACTCCAAGGACGTGATTCTGTTCATCGACGAGTTGCACACCATCGTGGGGGCGGGGGGAGCGGAAGGCTCCTTGGATGCCTCCAACATATTCAAGCCCTCTCTCTCCCGGGGGGAAGTCCAGTGCATCGGCGCCACTACCTTGAACGAGTATCGGAAATACATAGAGAAAGATGGGGCGCTGGAGCGCCGCTTTCAGACCGTCATGGTAGACCCGCCGTCTTCCGATGATACCAATAAAATCCTCCACGGATTGAAATCCAAATATGAGGAACACCATAAGATAAACATATCGAATGAGGCTATCGATGCAGCAGTGAAACTGTCCGATAGGTACATAACCGGAAAATTCCAGCCGGATAAAGCCATCGATGTCATAGACGAAGCCGGCTCCCGGGTTCATCTGGCCTCCTGTACCCGTCCGGAGATATTCGAAAAGATGGAACAGGAGCTGACGGAGACCCAGAGGGAAAAGGAAAAGGCGGTAAAAAATCAGGAGTTCGAGAGAGCTGCCCAGCTGCGGGATGAGTTGAAGATCCGGCGGGAGAAACTGGAGCAGATGAAAAGGGATTGGGAGGAAGGAAAGGACCGAGAGCGGGTTACCTTAGGCATTGACGAGGTGTCTTTGGTGGTGTCGAAGATGACCGGCATCCCTCTGTTCAAGCTGGAGGAGAAGGAATCCAAAAAGCTTCTGCGGATGGAAGATGAATTGAGAAAGAGGATCGTGGGACAGGATGAAGCCGTCACGGTTATAGCCAAAGCCATCCGTCGAAACCGGGCCGGTCTGGGAGACCCGCGCCGACCTATCGGCTCCTTGATCTTTCTGGGACCGACCGGCGTGGGAAAAACCGAGCTTGCCCGGGCTCTGGCAGCTTCCCTGTTTGAAGACGAGAACTCCCTGATCCGAATCGACATGTCCGAGTATATGGAAAAATTCTCGGTTTCCCGATTGATCGGCGCCCCTCCCGGTTATGTGGGGTACGAAGAGGGGGGACAGCTTACCGAAAAGGTGAGACGAAAGCCCTATTCGGTGGTGCTTTTAGACGAGATAGAGAAAGCCCATCCCGACGTGTTTAACATCCTCCTGCAGATGTTCGACGATGGCGCCTTAACCGATAGTTTCGGACGAAGGGTGGATTTCAGAAATACCGTGGTGATCATGACCTCCAACCTGGGTGCGCGGGAAATCAAAGCGGGCAAAACCTTAGGCTTCCAGAAAAACGATGAGAATACCTCGTACGATAATATGAGGCAAAAACTCATGGAGGAAACCCGCCGGGCTTTTAATCCCGAATTCTTGAATCGAATCGACGAAATCATAGTTTTCCATCCTCTGGGCATGGAAGAAGTATTACAGATAATCGATATCCTCTTAAATGATGTGGCTAAAAGATTACGGGAGAGGAAGATCACTTTCGAATTAACCAAAGAAGCAAAAGAGTTTTTAGCAGAGAAGGGATTCAATCCCACTTTTGGAGCCAGGCCTTTGAAAAGGACTATCCAGAAGTTTGTGGAGGATCCTTTAGCCGAGGAGATATTGAAAGGCCAGTTCTCCGGTGCTTGTGAAGTGGTTATAGACCGAAAAGAAGGGGACGACAAGCTGTCCTTCAACATAAAAACCGAGGAGAGCGAGGAGAGGAAAGCCACCCCGGAGAAAACGTTGAAGTAAAAAATCACTTGCCATTATCGGATAAATTTCGTATATTCTAAACCCAACCTTGCGCAAGGTTGCAACGGTTGGGTTTAGTTTTGTTCAAAGATAGTTTCCCTAAGGAGAAGAAAGGGAAAATTATGATTTTTCACGTGATACTCGAGCCGGCAGAGGATGGGTGGGTTGTGGTTGAATGTCCGGCACTGCCCGGGTGCGTTTCCCAAGGTAAGGACGAGAAAGAAGCACTGGAGAATATCAAGGAAGCTATAACTGCCTGGTTATGGGCTGAAGATCAGAAAGCTGCCGCAGAATTAACTCATCGACCGGGACATCAACCCATTGTGGTAGCGGTATAGTGGAATGGGCAAACTCGGCAACATTTCCGGTAAGGAGGCGGTTAAAGCATTCCAAAAAACTGGCTGGCAACCTTTGGGGCAAGTAGGAAGCCATGTGGTAATGGTCAAGCCCGGGGTGAGAGTTAACCTCTCGATGCCCCAACACAAAGAACTATCTGTCGGAACCCTGCGTGCATTAATTCGCAGTGCAGATTTAAGCGTTGAAGAGTTTTTGAAATTGCTTTGAAATAGCATTGACATTGATTGCAAAAACGTTTAAGTATTTATAAAATGAAAATTCAGAAAGGATGAGGCAAAATGGCGCATAAAAAAGGAGTTGGCAGTTCCCGGAACGGAAGAGATTCTCAAGGACAGAGGCTGGGGGTTAAAAGATATGCCGGAGAGGCAGTCTTAGCTGGCACCATCATCGTGAGACAAAGGGGGACCAGGATTCACCCGGGACGGAATGTGGGTATAGGAAAGGATGACACCTTGTTCGCACTGGTGGACGGGGTGATAAAATTCGAGCCGAAGGGAAAAGACAGGAAAGTGGTCAGCGTCAGCTAACTTCCTACCGCACACTTTCTTAGTCCCCAGAGATTTGAGTTTTAAACTATTCCTTCCTCACACTGTACACCATGCAATTTTTCCGGTCTGCAATATAAAAAAAAGATGCACCGGCAGGATGAATGTCGGTGCATCTTTGCATTGATCCAAGTCCGGGTAAAACGCATATGGAAAATACAGTAAGCTATCTTTTGGTCGGTTTGATTTTCCTGGTGATTTTCGCCATTGCGTTTATGGCCATCAAGAGAAGGTGGAAGAACAAAAAATCGATCATATACGAGACCGGCTTCACCGCCCAGAACGTATACCTGCAGTACCAGAACCGGGAGAAGCAGAAATCCATCGAGCATGTACTGAATCAGAAGGAAGAGAAAAAGCAGGATCACAGCGGGGATGATGGGGTACGTTTCTATGATCCGGATGAAAAAAAATAGATCGAGGCTTCAAACTTTTCGTAAGACTTTTTAGAGTTATCCTTAAACCGGTTTTTTCTCTTAAAGTAACATGAACAATTTTGCCGTAATATTAAGCGGTTGTGGGAGCGGGGACGGTTCCGATGTGTGGGAAACGGTTTTGCTCTCATATTTTCTGAACAAAAAGGGAATAAATCCCCTCTATTTTGCACCGGACTGGGAACAAAAAGAGGTGGTGGATCACCTGACCAAAACCGCTGCACCGGATGGAAGAAACGTTTTAAAGGAATCCGCCCGGATCGCCGGGGAAGAGATAAAAGATATCCGGTTGCTGTCAGGAAAAGACGTTGATGCCCTCATCCTTCCCGGCGGAGCCGGAGTGGTAAGTAATCTGTCCGATCTGGTAGGTGGATCCAAAAAGGATTACTTGAAGCCCAAGCCCGAATTGCAAAGGATAATCCGGGAGATTTACCGCCGGAAAAAACCTATCGGAGCCTGCGGCGTTGCTACCTTGATGGTGGCATCGGCCTTGCGGGATATTCTGGAAACCCCCTTGACCTTGACCATCGGAAAGGATCCGGAGTTGATCCGGCAGGTAGAGAGTATGGGTGTGCTTAATGTGCTCTCCCGGGGAGCGGATGTGGTGATCGACTCGGAACATCGACTGGTCACCACCCCGGCAAATTTGCTGAAACTTAAAATTACCGATTTGGCTTTGAGTCTGGAAAATTTAGTTAGTGGAATCTTAGAACTTACCTCGTCCAAATCACCCAAGTAACAGTTATGCGTCAGATTTTGATTCAAGACATAATTACCGCGGTGAAAAATCTCTGTATCGACGCCAATTACCATCTGGGCGAAGACATAAAGATCGCGCTCCGGGAAGCACAGGAAAAAGAAGAATCGCCGCTGGGGAAAACCATCCTCCGACAGATTATCGACAATTTCCAGATTGCCCAAAAAGGGGAGTTCCCCATCTGCCAGGATACCGGATTTGCGGTCTTCTTCGTGGATCTGGGGGACCAGGTTTGTATCAAGGACGGAAATTTATTTGATGCGATCAATGAGGGAACCAGACAGGGGTACGAGGAAGGGTACTTGAGAAAGTCCGTTTTGGATGATCCCGTCCGGCGTAAAAACACCGGTGATAACACACCGGCCGTTATACATCTCAATGTGGTGAAGGGTGATAAACTAAAGATAATTATCGCTCCCAAAGGGGGAGGAAGCGAGAACATGTCCGGGCTGAAGATGTTGAAGCCGGCAGACGGGGTGGAGGGATTAAAGCAGTATGTGCTGGAGGTGGTGAAAAAAGCGGGGAGCAACCCCTGTCCTCCGATTGTGGTGGGGGTGGGAATCGGCGGGACCTTCGAGAAGTGCGCCGAGATGGCCAAAAGAGCGCTGCTTAGAACTATCGGCTCGAATCATCCCAACCCGTTCTATGCTCAACTCGAGTCGGAGCTTTTGGAAGAGATTAATAAGCTGGGGATCGGACCGCAGGGTCTGGGAGGAACCCAGACAGCACTAGCAGTGCACATCGAAACCTATCCCTGTCATATCGCCGGTTTCCCCGTGGCGGTAAACATCAACTGCCACGCCGCCCGCCACAAGGAAGTGGTGTTGTAGTACTGATTTTGGAGTGCGCCAGCTTGCTGGCGCGTTTCTATATGAGATTATAGACTACAGATTTCAGGGCGGGATGAATTCCCGCCCCTATGAGTATTAATAATTTGCCATTCATAGAGCAGAGCATTTAGCCCTGCGAATGGTGTTTTTCAATAGTCCCTTCAGATGTATCATAGTGAGACTGAAGCTATACTATTCTGACGAAAGTAACTAGGAATGGAGAAGTATGGCTAAGATAACGATCACTACTCCGCTGACGGATGAAGTGGTAATGTCTTTGAAAGCTGGGGACGAGGTTTTGATCTCCGGAGCCATTTATACTGCCAGAGATGCTGCCCATAGAAGGATGACGGAGATTCTGGACAGAGGGGAAAAACTCCCCTTCGATATCAAGGGACAACTGATCTACTACGCTGGTCCTACACCCACCCGACCGGGAAAGGTGATC
Source organism: uncultured candidate division Zixibacteria bacterium (assembly GCA_903908285.1). Taxonomy (GTDB): domain Bacteria; phylum Zixibacteria; class MSB-5A5; order MSB-5A5; family SM1-73; genus CAIVRH01. Next base: position 65,086 of record CAIVRH010000037.1, on the reverse strand, counting down.
GGTTCCATCGGTCCCACCTCCTCCGTAAGAATGAATCCATATGCGCCCCGCCTTTTGCAGGCAGGCTCCAAAGGGATGATCGGAAAAGGGGAGATGAATGCCGATGTCCAGATGGCACTGCAGAAATACACCGCAGTATATCTGGCCGCAGTGGGAGGCGCAGCCGCGCTGATCGCCCAAACGGTGGTCAAGAATGAACCGGTTGCCTGGGAGGAACTGGGGACCGAGGCGATCAGAAAATTAACGGTTAAGGACTTCCCTGCAATAGTGGTGCAGGATTGCCACGGCGGAAATCTCTTTTTAGAAGGTGTAAAGAAATACGCTAAAATATAGCATCGAGTGAAATATTATAGAAAATCACAAGCTGCTAACTTGTATATGATACTCGGATTGAAATATTGCACGTGAAAAAATCATACAACATTGGTAATCCACATATATTGCATGCCCGTTATGAAATCCTGGTGGCTGGCGCTTCAAAAACCTACCCGAAATAAGCCACTCATATACCCTCAAAAATTCTTGCTAAAAAAAGAGCGTCCCGTTTTAGCGGAACGCCTTTTTGTATCTTTAATATTTCCCGAATAATCTACCTTTTTTTCAACACCAGCCGAACTTTTCTTTTGGGTAAAATTTTCGTTTTTAACTTGGTTCTAGCTCTAACCGGTGACTCCTCAACGACTTCAGTTTTCAACTTTTTCTGGACGTATTTATCCACTTCATCCGAAGAATAGAGCCTAATACCAAATTCTTTGTACAACTTAGACTTAGCTTGATCATTCCCTTTCATTGCTCGCTTCAGCAGATTATCCACCTGCAGCCTTTTTCTGGTTAGCTCAGGTTTGCCCCGAATCAAAACGTTAATTTTACCATCCATCAGTCATTACCTCAAAACCATCTCGAAATTCGGTTTGGGGTTATCTTATTGTTCCACAACGCATTATGAAATTACTTCAACCTGTTTTCTGCCATCAATTATATATATACGAAAAGCATATATAAGTTGTTGCTACTAATTTTTGAAATACTGTCGTATGCTTATATATCTTAGATATTATTTCTCTTCGATTAGATACATTCTGCTATCCGGGGAGGCAATTTCGATCATGATTCCGGTTTTCAATTCCTCCGGTGTGGTTTTTATTATCTCGTCCCCCAAAAGATCGATCAAACGGATTTTCTTTCCCTTGATTCCCAATTTCTTGGGATCGAATCGCAGGATCAGTTTTTTAGTGTCTTTCGCCTTCATGGAGGAAACGGTCTCACCCGGCCAAATGGAGCAATTATGGTTGGGGGGATTGATCAAATAGAGAATGGTGTGGGTATCATTTTTCTGCAAAATTAAGTCGACTTCCGGGGCATCGCAATAGATCTGGCTTGCGATTCCGGTTTGCGCCAGTATCTCTTCTAAAAAGGAAAGTTTGCGGTGACACAATTGAGCCGAAAGATCGAAGGTGATAACATAAACATGTCCTTTGCCCAGCTTGGTGACTGCTCCTACCGGCCGGTCATCATGCTTTGCCAGTACTTGAGATTTCTTGACGCCTTTAATATGCCCAAAAATAAAGGTGGTGATTTCGTTATCCAAAGCTTCCACTTTTCCTACCAGGGAATCCTCTTTGGAGCGGAGTTTCAGAGAATCGCTGAGAATAGTGCACTCTTTCATATTCAGGTCAAAACGGGGGAGCAGCCCGAAGAGAATCAAACTTTTCCCCGCTTTGGCCAGATCGACCAAAAGTTTTTGTGTCTCCCCGTCCATAAACTCCGCACAGGGGACGAAGATGACCGGAAATTCCTTTAAGCTCTCCGGAAGACCCAGATCCGGAATTCCAAAACTCAGTTTCAGGTTGATCAAATCCTGGCTTAATCCCTTGTGGGTTTTGGAAATCAAAAAAGGGATATACGAAAAATTTTCTCCGGTCTTGGCTCCGGAGGCATTAGAGATAAAATCAAACCAGAGATAGGGGCGGTAATTGGCTAATCCCGCTGAATGAGTAGCTTTCAGATGATTCAACCCGATCTTTCCCGCCAGATCCGTGAATTTTTTTATCAAATCAAAATTGGGTTGAATGGTCCCGTCATTGGCCAAAGGCGCATCATACCAGTGATCTCTCTCCACAAACATATGATAGTTAAACCCCTTTATTCCGGAAGAGAGGGCTGTGGTCAGAAGGAACTTAACTTTTCGGGGGGAGACGGGAAAGTATTTTTCCCCGTCCCGGGGAGCGTCCGCCCGTGACCCTACGGGAAACTCCGAAGACCAGGGAAACTTGCAGTTGGTGGAAAAGTAGCGCAGGTGACGAACTAACTCCACATAATCATCCGCCCCTTTATCCGGGATGATTCCCACGAACAGATCATCCGATTCTAAATCCTTCCAGCCAAACGGCAGCGAGAAATCTCTGGATAAAAAGAGGTCGGTAGAAAACAAGGGGGGAACGTCAAATGACAGATATATCTCTTTTAGCTTTAAAACATAATCGGTCAACATCTTTTCTTTAAAACTGAGCCAGTCGAAATACTTAACCAGGTGATGCGGCTGTGAAATTTTCAATTCGACCGGGGGTTTTACGTTTTTGAAATCGGAATGTTTTTCCCCGTACAGCTGGCTCAGTTTTTTGATCTCCCCATATTTTGCCTGGAGGAACTCGGGGTAAAGAATGCCGGTAACATGTTCGTTATAATCCTGCTTGAAGGGAGCCAGGTTATCCCCCAACTCACCCGACATGAAAGATCCCAGTCCGTTGTCCAGTTTAACCAATATAACCGGACCCTTGGGGTAGACGTAATTTTTTATTATATCCGAGAAGGCAGCCAAATATCTTTTTACCTGATTTAAATATCGGGGGTGAAGCGATGAAAAGACCACACGGTTTCCGCTCTCGGATTGATTCGTTTCCACGTACCCGGCGAAACGCTCTTGATCTCTGCCGCCTTTTTCGAGAGGTGCAAGTATAGACGGGCTTTCGGAAATGGATAGAGCCGGAGAGCCTTCGTTCCCTTTTGCCTGCTGGCAATCGGATATTCGGAATGAATCTCCGGAGGGATTTTTGGCGAAAGTCTCGGGATAGTTGTATAAGAAATCCGGATAGCCGCCATTCTTCCAATCAGAATCTATAAAGGGACCTGGATGAAGAACCACCTTGAAACCAAATTCCCTGGCCAGTTCCAAAAAGACTACTAAGTCCTTGGTATGATGAGTGGTTCCGTAAAAATCATATTCCCCTAAGGCGGATTCATGCAGATTCCACGGGACACAGGTGGAGATGATTCGAAATCCCGCTTTTCTGATTCGCTCAAAACATATGGACCAATGCCTTTTATTGACCCGAAAATAGTGCATCTCGGCTGAAAACGGTTGATATTCTTCCTTCCCTATTACCAGCTTATTGTTTGATACTTTTAACATATTTCTCCTTTTCAGGATTCGATGCCATCTTTAAGACATTGGATTCCAATTACTTACTTAATCGTACCGATAAAATGCTCAAGGTTGTCATCTTAAGCATTGGCAATTAATCTTTTTATGTTACGTTATAACTGCCAATTTGTCAACAAAAAACATAAAAGAATCCATTATTTTTTGATAGAAACCAGACTTTAAGGGATTATATCTTCTAAGTACATAAACCAAATACAATTAAAACAACAGTAAAGTTATCAATTGGTATCGTAGCAATGTCATTTCCTCCTGTGTAACGGCTTTAATGTATTGATATATAAAAACATAGTAATATTTAAGATTCAATGTATGACCTACCCTCTAATCATTTGAATCACTATTTGAGTCTACTTGGAAACCTTAAGCAATTTCATACGACTATTGTTCTGAAAGCAGAAAGAGGAAGTTAATGGCTTTAACAACGAATCTTGAACCGCGAAACAATAACCGAATCGAGAAGGAGAAAAAGATGAAACAGTATAATAGAAAAGCTGTAAAATTGAATAAGATGATTGATCTGAGCCTAAGCCATCCCCTTCTTTAGAAAATGAATTAAATTCGGGAATAGACATAAGTAGAAATGGTGAAGGTTATATGATGCGGTTATGCAGACGCGGCTTCATCCATGTCCGGCTTTTTGCCCCTTGTTTGGTAAACAATTGGGAAATGCCAAAAGATTTATATCACAATTATAGTTTTGTGCAAAACTTCAGATTCCCTTTTCTATAACCGATAAATAACTTAGAAAGGCCAATCGATATCTATCTGAAGAAATTTACTTAAGGTATCAGGTTGTAGGGGAAAGGTGTTAATTTTGAATTTTTCACTTTAAATTTTAAATTTCTTCTCATGTCCAAAACCCATCAGATACTAATAGTCGAAGACAATCCCAACATGTCCTGCCTCCTTTCGGATATTCTGGACTTCTTTGATTATAAAACCATCGGAGCACAGGACGGGGAGGAGGCTTTAAAAATCTTAGACAAGGAAACTTTCGACATGGTGATCACCGATTTGAGAATGCCCAAGATGGGGGGCATAGACCTGCTGCGCTCCATCAAAGACCAATTCCCTCAGCTTCCGGTGGTGGTCATCACCGGTTTTGACAGCGATAATTACCGGACGGATGCATTTTCTGCTCATGCCGACGGATTTTTGTGCAAGCCCTTCAAAGTGGAACAGATCAAAGACCTCCTGAAAAAGCATTTGAACTACCAAGAATAACCCCTTATAATACTTCAGGTTAACAATCTCTACACCCTTGCTTTATTGTGTAATACTGCCCTTACTTATTTATCTCCCCAACCATGAAATATTTCCAAAAGAACAGTTGACAGGAATTAAGTTTATATTAGATTTATCACCCCAGCCCGGAAAATCGGGGCTGATAACGAGAAATCGGATCTGAACGTTAGAGGATGAAAAGCGATACTTCCCAGATGTTCAGACATAATCTTTTGAGGTAGAGAGGTAGAACATGGGAAAAACATTAGCGGAAAAAATAATCGGCAGCCATGCACAGAAAGAGGTGACTGCCGGTGAAATAGTCTTGGTGCCGGTGGACGTGTGCCTGACCCAGGATGGGACCGGACCTTTGGCGATCAGGCAGTTGCAAAAGATAAATCTGGAGAAGGCCGCCAATCCCAAAAAGACGGTACTGTTTTTGGATCACGCTGCTCCTTCTCCGCGAAGAGAGTTAGCCAACGACCACATCACTATCCGTAAGTTTGCGGAAAAGACTGGCGCTTGTCTTTCGGAGGTGGGAGAAGGGGTCTGCCACCAGATCATATCGGAATCATACTTAAACCCTGGGGACATTTTAATCGGAGCCGACTCGCATACCTGCACCGGCGGAGCTTTATGCGCATTTTCCACTGGTATGGGATCGACCGATGTGGCGGTGGGCTTGGCGTTAGGCAAAACCTGGCTTCGGGTTCCGGAAACTTTCAAAGTGGAAGTGAACGGAAAATTCCCGCCGGGAGTATATCCCAAGGATTTGATCCTGCATTTGATCGGGATGATCGGAGCAGACGGAGCCACTTACAAAGCTTTGGAGTTCTGCGGCGATACCATCAAGAAGATGTCTATGAGCGGAAGGCTGACTTTGTCCAACATGGCAGTGGAAGCCGGGGCAAAAGCAGGGCTGATTGCATCGGATGAGACCACCAAAAAGTTCCTGCAAGCCCAGGGGAGAGGAAGCAAGTTCAAAAAGATCACCGCAGATAAGGATGCGGTCTACGAGCGGGTGATCGAAATCGACGCATCCAAATTAGTCCCGGCGGTGGCATTCCCCCACACCGTGGATAACATCAAGCCGATCTCGGAAGCCAAAGGAATTAAGATCGATCAGGTCTTCATCGGCACCTGCACCAACGGTAGACTGGAGGACCTGAAAATAGCCACGGAAATAATCAAGGGGAAAAAGAAACACCCCAAGACTAGGATGATCATAGTTCCCGCCTCTAAAGCTGTATTCTTGGATGCCATCAAGGCCGGTTACATCAAGACCTTAGTGGAGTTTGGAGCCACCATCATGGCTCCGGGCTGCGGACCCTGCGTGGGAGTGCATGAAGGTATACTGGGTGACGGTGAAGCCTGTCTGGCCACCATGAACCGGAATTTCAAGGGCCGCATGGGAAATACAGAAGGATTTATCTATCTGGCTTCTCCAGCCACTGCTGCGGTCACCGCCATCAAGGGCGAGATAGCCGATCCGCGCGGATTCTTCACCAAAAAGAAACCGGTGAAAAAAACCGCGAAAAAAAAGAAACGATAATGTAACCACATATATGGGGCGGGATAAATTCCCACCCCTATGAGCGAGAATAATTTATTTACCTATGATATGTGGCATATAGTTTTTACCATAGAGCGGGGCATTAAGCCCTGCGAATAGAATTTTGAACAGTCATTAAAATAGTTTTTTGATGGAATGGCAATCTACCTAAGAAAATAAATTCTTATGATTTAAGGAGTTCTTATGTCGATGATTGGAAAAGCCTGGAAATTCGGAGATGATATCTCCACCGATCTAATCGCCCCGGGGAGACTGTTTCATTTACGGTCGAATCTTCCCGAGCTGGCCAAACATGTGCTGGAGGATGCCGATCCGCAGTTTGCCGGCAAGATGCAAACGGGGGATTTCGTGGTGGGAGGAAACAATTTCGGATGCGGCTCATCCCGGGAACACGCCCCCACCATCATTAAGCTGTCCGGAGTATCGGCTGTGTTAGCCAAGTCGTTTGCCCGGATATTCTACCGCAACTCCATCAACGTGGGTCTCCCCGCCTTGATCTGCGATACGGACAAGATCGAGCAGGGGGATGAGTTGGAGGTGGATCTGGGTCAGGGGACGGTAGTAAACAAGACCAAAAACCTCACCCTTAGCTTTGCCCCGCTCCCTCCGGCGATGATTAAAATCCTAAATGACGGCGGACTGCTGGCGCACATCGAGAAGCACGGGGGATTTAAACTTGATTGAAGGGTCCGAGGGGTCAAGGGTTCCAGGGGGCAAGTGAAAAATAAGGAGTTACTGATAGCAAAATAGTAGCCGAGGCTCCCAGCCTCGGCGGAATTTTCGGTTGGGCAGTGATGTTCAGCTTACGAAAATTAAAGAAGATGAAATCCAAAGTGAACCAGGATTAAAGAGGGTGAGGGTTCAAAAGGAATGTTAAAAAACTATGGGGAGTTGATAGTCTGGCAAAAATCTTACCAATCATGCTTGGAGATATATAGAATTACAAGGAACTTTCCTAAAGAAGAAAAATATGGACTGATATCATAGATCAGAAGGTCTGAGGTATCAGTTCCCTCTAATATAGCGGAAGGGTATGAACGGAAGACCACCCCGGATTATGTTAGATCACTTTATGTAGCTTATGGTTCGAATTGCGAATTAGAAACGCAGATTTTGTTGTCAAGGGATTTGCTTTATATCAATAAAGATGATTCAAAGAAAATCCAGGAAAATATCGAAGAAGTAGAAAGAATGCTCAAGGCACTCATAAAATCCTTAGAGAATAAGAACTCGAATCCTTGAACCCTGATTTTTGAGCCTTTGAACCTTAAACTTTGAACCTTGAACGATTTTGATTTATTGAACACTTGAACCCTCGAATCCTTGAACCCTCGAATCCTTGAACCCTTTATTATAAACCAACAGGAGGAAAGATGGTGAAGTTTGACAAACTCAGTTATCCTACGACCGGAGAAAAAATAGAGGTCGTGGGTAACAAATTGAAATTCCCCGATAAGCCGATCATCCCGGTTCTTGAAGGGGACGGCATCGGGCGTGACATCATGAGAGCCACCCGCCGGGTGTTGGATGCGGCGGTGGATAAATGTTATGCCGGAAAAAAGAAGATCAACTGGTTCGACATCTACGCCGGCGAAGCAGCCCAGGCCAAGTATGGAGAAGTTCTTCCCCAGGATACTTTCAAAGCCATAAAACACTTCATCGTGGCTTTGAAAGGACCTTTGACCACACCGATAGGAGGAGGATTCCGCAGTCTTAACGTAACACTAAGACAAGTGCTGAACCTATATGCCTGCGTCCGCCCGGTGAAATATTTCGAAGGGGTCCCTTCTCCGGTCAAGGAACCGTGGAAGATGAACGTGATCATCTTCAGGGAAAATACCGAGGACGTGTATGCCGGCATCGAATGGGCGAAAGGAACCAAGGAAGTCAAGAAGCTGATTAACTTCCTCAACAAGACCTACAAACTGCATATCCGGTCCGATTCCGGAATCGGGATAAAACCGATCAGCGTTACCGCCACCAACCGGTTGATCCGGAAGGCGATCAATCATGCCATAGAGCATGGACGCAAGTCGGTGACCATAGTTCACAAGGGTAATATCATGAAGTACACCGAGGGAGCTTTCCGCGATTGGGGATATAAATTGGCAGCTAAAGAATTCCCGAATCAGGTCATCACCGAGACGGAATTGGAGAAAAAATACAACTGGCAACAACCGGAAGGTAAAGTGGTGATAAAGGACCGGATCGCCGACAGCATGCTTCAGCAGATCCTCACCCGGACCGATGAATACGAAGTCATCGCCACCCCTAACTTAAATGGCGATTACCTCTCGGACGCCTGCGCTGCTCAGGTCGGCGGACTGGGCATGGCTCCCGGCGCCAATATCGGAGACTTTGTTGGTCTATTCGAAGCCACTCACGGAACCGCTCCGAAGTACGCGGACAAGGATATGGTCAATCCCGGCTCGTTGATTCTCTCCGGCTGCATGATGCTCGAATACTTAAAATGGCAGGAAGCTGCCGATATGGTCTACAAAGCCGTAGGCGATACTATAAAACAGAAGCGGGTAACCTACGATCTGCATCGACTGATGGAAGGTGCCACCAAGCTGAAAACTTCCGAGTACGCCTCTGCCATTATCGAGAATATGGGATAAGAACGTAGCGGTCAGATTTATCTGACAAAGCTAGAAAAGGCAAAAAACAAACCTCACCCCCTTAATCCCCCTCTCCGTTTTACGGAGAGGGGGAAAGAGGGGGAGAGGTTTTTATTTTTAAACGCGTAGCGGAGCCTTCATGGCTCCGCACGGGTTAAATAATGATACCATAATATCACCAAGCAGAGGCATCCTTCGATAAGCTCAGGACTAAGCGTAAAGCCTCTGCTACGCGATCTAATGTACAAGCTGCATAGATGTGGCTCGATAACATTTGGTTTCATTAACCAGTACTTAAATTAATTGTTAGGTGCTGGTTTTTTCTTGACAATTTTTAGAAACCAGCTATACTTAATCTATAAGATTGATAATCTAGATAATTACCAGGAAGGATAATTCCTTCTCTTTTACCATTTCCCTAAGCAGGGAGGTTTTCATGCTTAGACCTAGTTCATTAATATTGACCATCTGCATTATTTTGGGGATTGGCTGGGTTTTGCCTGCATTAGCAGAAACTCTTGGAGACTCAGCCGATGTGGCCATCGTATCCACTTCTTCCTATCCGGGTCATTTTGCCAAAGTGGAAGTACTCCTGAGAAGTCCGGTGCCGGTGGCGGCATTTGAGTTCCATATCACCTTAAGCAATCCGGATCTGCTTAACTTCCATACCGATAGTATAGGCGTGGATTCGATGATCATTCCGGTGGATACCTGTACCGGACCGCCTCCCCATGGCGACTCGTGTCTGGTGGATAGTGTATCTGTCTTCGCCATGCGATATTGCTTCATCGACACCGTCGGTTCGCTGATCAGCAACTCCTGGTTGATTTACTGTCATGGCGATACGGCAGATACCAATCTTCCCGACTGTAAGCGGATCAAAGTTATAGGATTTGCTCCACTCAACAATCCCATTCCGGCAGATACGAATTATCAGGTGCTTTTCCGATTTGGCGTGGATGTTTTGTGCCTTTCCGACACCATCAACGACCGGATTGAAACATTCTACATCTTCCCGGGTGTATACAACTATTTATCTGACCCCCAGGGCAATCTAATCCCATTCCGTTATCACACCGGTGAGCTTTCGGTCTGGTGGTCGGTGCCGGGGGATGCGACCGGCGACAGTGTGGTAAACATTGGGGACGTGGTCTTTCTGGTCAGCTATCTCTACAAGGAAGGACCTGAATCGTGCATTAGGGAAGCCGCAGATGCCAATGCCGATGGATTGGTGGATATTGGCGACGTGGTCTACCTGATTAATTTTCTTTTCAAAGGTGGACTGCCCCCGCACCATTAAAACCTCTCCCCCTTTGATCCCCCCACTCCACATTTGTGGAGAGAGGGAAAGAGGGGGTGAGGTCGTTTCTGCGGACGATGGACTACGGACTATTTTATCAAATGCAGCCAGTTGATCAAAAGAAACTGTGCTCGGCCGATAAGCAGAGAGACTCGGGCCATCACGGTGTAGCCGAACGAGGCGCCGAAGGAGATCATGATAAACCAGATGCCTATGCTGGCGACCACCCCCAATGCCCCCTTGTGTTCCTTGGAGAAGTAGAAATAGATCAGAGTGGATATAACTCCCACAATCAGCACCACACCGGAAAAATTAAAAGCTACGGTAAAAGTATTCCTCACCTGCGGCAGCACCAATCCATGCAGCTGCTGGGTTAAGACTATCCCGGCGGTATTCCCCACCACAAAAGCCAGTGAAATCCTCGAAAGCCAGGCGATCTTTGGGACGAAACGGGTGAACATGAGAAGACCCAGGATGGCGGGAATTATGAAAATGATTTGATGTTCTACAAAAAGCGGGCCGATGAGCTGTTGTTTGATGATGGAGTGCCACACCAGACCTACGTAGTATCCTGCAGAAAGCCCGGCAAAAATATGCTCGGCTAATTTGTAGAAAGGATTATCCTTATACAAAAAGCTGTAGATGCACAAGGTCAGAAGTGCTGCGACTGTGATTCCGATAAATTCGAGATTCATAGAATAGCCAAATCAAAAGTCAAAGAGAAAAATTTAAAATTTTAGTTCAAAACCGTCTTTGTGTCATTCTGATCCCGCCACAGGCGGGAGAAGAATCTGATTCCCAGACCCTTCGCTACCCCGACGGGAGCGCTCGCCGGGTACCGCCTGCTCGCTCAGGGTGACATACTAGCATGCTGTGAATGTTCGTTTACACTTCTTTCGTTATTCGTCATCGATTTTTAATCCGTCTTCCTACCTTCTTTGGTTTTGCGGCGGACGGCGGACAATGGACAGCGGACGTTTTTATTCGTCATCCGTCATTTGTCATTAGTTATTGCTCTTCCTCTTTTTACTTACAAAATATCCCACATTCCCCAATACTATGAAAGCAATCATCAGAAAATGGATGATCGACTGCGGGTCCATTCCCCGGGTGGCTCGTCCCGGATTCTTGGTCAGTCTCTCGTATTCCGCCGCTCCTTTCATCCCGCCCAAAAGACCAACTAATTGCTTGGTCTGAAGGTACGAATAGCACTTTGGCGCCATCACCGCAGTCACCCCCGCACCCATGGGAACTCCAAATTGGGCATTGACCAAAGATACCCAGTAATCCACGGTGGCATTATCCGAAACCACAAAAATAAAATCGATATTACTGTAATTCTTCACTTCTTTCATCAGGGGAAGGTCTTCCAGCTTATTGTCGTAATTATCCCGGGGAAAGATGTCGGATATGTTTCTTCCCATTCCCAGCATCACCGCCACATAACCGTATTTGTACCCCAGGTTAACATAATCCACCCCATATTTCTTATTATATTCACCGGCTACGTTTTTGACCACCTCCTCCATCACCGATAAAGCGCCCAGGGGAATGGTGGTTACCGTAATCACCCGGATGTTCTTTTTGAAAAGCTGACGCAGCGCCGCATACGACATCGGCTCGGTTTCGGGCAAAGTGGAGGGATAGTAGTCAAAGGTGAGCATCACTATCGATCCTTCTTTCAAGCTGTCCACCGCATTAAAAAGATTCTCAGACGAAGGGGTCACTCCCAGGGGAAGCCCCAGGGGGATGATCAAGGGGATAATTGCAGCCGCGCCGATGAAAAGAAAGATATATCTCCGGTCGATGTCTTTAAATTTGGAGAATAACTCGATTAATCTATTCAAAGAGACCTCTTAGAGTCGATTGGGAGTTTGTATTTCTAATTTAAAATTCAAAGATCAAAATTAATGCAAACGGGAAAATCGCTTTTGTGTCTTTCTGAGGGAGTCCATTTGGACGACCGAAGAATCTCATCTTGTGGATACAATCATCAGAGATGCTTAAATTCAGCCAGAATGACACCTGGTTATTCAGTGATGGTTTTTTGATTTGGTTCCTTCACCTTCAATTTTGAATTTTGATCTGCAATATTTCATTTTGCATTTTTAATTTTGAATTTCTACATCACCCCCTGATGTCCCCCTCTCCGGAAAATGGAGAGGGAATCATCCTGAAGGGGACCAAGGGGGAGCGGCTAGTTTATACCCTCGAAATCTTGATGTCTCCGAACCCCAGCTTTACCATCAACTTCAGTTTCCTTTGAGCCGATTCGTAACCTTCGTCCTGATGTTCCACCCTGTTTCCCAAACCCTCATCTCTTTTTCCCAGAACATCGATATCACCCGCTCCGCAGCTGGCGGAGATAGAGGTTTTCACATCGGATGGCATCCAAACCTTCACATCTCCGAATCCCAAGGCCAGTTGCACTAAGCTTTCCTTGTCGGCGAAGTTAGCTTTGGTGAGATTCACCTCCAGATCGCCGAATCCCATCTCGATATTCATTCCGTGCGGATCTATTCCGGTGGAATCGATTTTCAAATCGCCAAAAGCCTTGCTCTGTTTATTCCCTCCGTGGACATAAACCTTGTCATCCCAGGAGAAATGATGTCTTCTGAACAAGAACCAAATGCCCAGAATGATTAAAACCAAAGGCCATAGTTTTCCCAACGACGGCCAGAATTCAACCACCTCCAAGCTGTCTAAAAGAGCCAAAACCCCGATCAGGATGAGAAGCGAAGCAAATAGGATGGTCCAAATATTTTTTGGTTTCATCGAGACCTCCAGATTCTTTAAAAACGTTCAAAGTTCGAAGTTCAAGGTTCAAGGTTTTACTTTGAACTTTAAACCACAAACCTTAAACGTCTTTCTTGCTTTGACACTATCACCGCAGGTTTATTCTTGACCGATCCTCTATTTTCAAGTACCGGTTTGAAAAAGTACTTGTTAAAAACTAAAAGGAGTATCACCGCTACGACAAAAGAGATGATCAGCGCCAGGATCAGCGCTTTTTTGTATTTGGGTCTGATCTTCCTGAAGAATAGCAGTTTTGGCAGTTTAGGTTCTTTATTCATCCTTTGCCCATATAGGTTCGTTCGATTCCCAAAATTATTCGCAGCGACATGGAGGCTGCGCCCAAAGCCGCTCCGATGATGATTCCCCTCTGTACGGAGAGATTGGGATACGCCATGATCCAATCGGTATATTCCGGCAATTTGTTCCAGATGAACTGCCCCAAGGGTATTCTTCCCAGCATGACGATGACCGCGGTGAACAACAGTATGGTGGCTTCTATGGTTCTGGCCCTGAATGCGCGGTAAGCCGCCGAGGCGATAAAGAAGGCTAGAAGCGAGAACATGGTCGACATCATGGGAGACTGCATGTTCTGGAACATCCAGTGGTATACCGTTCCCTCGTGCGTCCCCCAGATAAGGCTGGAGATCGACATGATCAAAAGGGTCAATATCAAAATCAGTTTATAGCCCCATCCTTTTCCTTTCTTTCTCACCACCTGAAGGTTGGCCCGCATGATGCTCACCATGCCCAATAGCAGAGTGAATCCCCCCACGATGGTGACGAAGGTGAGAAAATTCTGGCTTAAATTCTCCAGATGATGCTCCGGAACGAAGAAAGCACTTACCATGACCAATCCGGCAAGAAAAGCGATGACGACGGGAAGCTGGGTCTTCATGATCCCTTTATTCAATCTATCCCCTTTTATCCTTTTTCTATGAAACGACTAAAAGGACAGGAGGGAGATCTTAATAATTTAAAATTCAAAATGAACAACTCAAAATTACAATTCAAAATCTAAAATTATCTGGCAAAGGATATTATGTTCTCTTCAATTTTGAATTTTGGATTGAAATTTTGCTCAGACGAGCGGACGGTGCCCGCGCAGCGCTCCCGTCTGGGAGCAACCGTCTGGTTGCATTTTGCTCTTTTAATTTTAAATTTCTTTCATTGTTCTGAGTCGCGTAGCCAAGGCTTCATGCCTTGGCGTATTATTTGTTCACCACAGACGCAAGCGTTCGTTACCAACAATAGTTCAAAATTTAAAATTTTCAGCCAATGGATATCAGGTTCTCTTTAACTTTGAATTTTTCTCTTTTAATTTTGAATTTCTTGTTATTGTTCCAAAAACAACCTGGTAAAAAATCCGTTGCCGATCTGAAATATCTCAAAGATTACGCCCATTATGATGCATCCGACCAAAAACAACTTGACCAAATCCTGCCCCTTCAGGCTTCCCAAAAGCAGAGGCTCTTTGGACAGGTATGCACTGGCAGCGTAGAGTTCCTCTCCCATCAGGGTATAATCGCAGGCGGCGATGAAGAAAGGAAGTTGTTCCGGATTGGCTGTGCCGGCGATCTGTATGGCGCCGGTGGCAAATCCGGTCTCCGCCAACAGCAAGGATTCGGCGTAGAAGGCTCCCGCATAGATACAAGCTGCGGGTTTTTCCCGAAGCATGATTCCGTTCACCGCTGCCACGAACGCAAACTGTTCCCCGGCCACATACCGGGTCATCTCCGGTTTGTAACTTTCCGGTTTTCCGGACTCCGAGTAAGCCCCTTTGACTATTTCTCCTGCCGCTGCCAGAGCCATGGGATAAAGCACCGGCACCACCAAAGGGGTTTCGTATTGAGCGGTGATGCGCGCCACCCTCCCTAAAATGGATAGGCCGGCAATGGTCTGGATCTCGTCCAGCTCGTCTATGCCGGGGACGAACAGCACCGGCTTTCCCATCTCGGTGGCTCTTCCCACCGCCTCCTCCACCGCCTCCAAACCGGCTAATTTGCGTATGAAAAGCCCCTTTCCACTTTTAGCGCTGCGGATATATAAAAGAACTGACGAGGAAAAGATCAAAAGCAAAACCAAAAGATTGATCCGGTTGGTCCGAAACCAGTTGACTTTGGGAAAAGCGAAGATAGAATAAACCATCCCGGAATATGAAGAATCCTTTTTCGCCCGGATGGCATAAACATATTCTTCTTTATTATCCAATCCGATATCGGTGAATGTGGCGGTATTATCGCCAACTTGACCTATCAACTTGAGGGCAGTGTCAGCTCGGGTAGCGCGGAATATCTGGTATCCATCCATATCCCCAATTTGCTTTCCATCCATCGGGGAAAGTTCCCAGGTCAGGGTGAGACTTCCGCCGCCATCGTTGGGGGTGTCTTTTACCTTGAGATCAAAAGGTGGCGTAATATTATCTTGAGGGTGTGTTTGTGCTTGTATGGGGATTAATGAAATAATAAGGGAGCAAATGGAAAATAGTAAGATGTAAGAATACTTTGCTCTTTGGGCAGAAGACATCAAGTTTATATTCGATAATTTTGAATTTTAAATTGCAACTTTAAATTTTGCTTTTTTAATTTTTAATTCCAACTCATCTCATGGCGCACTAAAATCTATTGAAAACCCAATTCGCAGGGCTGAATGCCCTGCTCTATGTGTGATAACCTATTATCATTCATAGGGGCGGGAATTTATCCCGCCCCAAGATTACACTTTTTCCACGCACTCTAATGAGTGCGGCTACAGTCTCCCTTTCTCATTCATGAAGAGGGAAGATCAAAGGGGAGATGTTTATTCCTTCGCCAATTCATTCTTCAGAAAATCAATCACTTTTACGGGTGACGGATCTTCCTCGTTCAAAATCGACAGGTAAAAGCTGGTGAAATCCCCCAGCTGAATCAAAGAGAACATCCGGGACAAAAGATTCTCTCCAGAGCTTTCGACTTCAATCACTTCTACTTTCAGTTTCTCGATGATCCCCTTGACGATCTCCATTCTTTTCTGGATGCGGGGATGGTCTTCCCGGTCTTTTAGAATCACCACGATCAAATCATCCCGGTAATCGGACAAGACCTTCCAGCCCACCAGCTCGTTGTGATTGAATTCCGGGAACACGTTGTTGAAGGCGAGCATCTTGGCATTCTCGCAGATCTGCCCTTTCCAACGGGTGGAGACGGTGTCGAAATAATCGTTGGCGGCGTAGATAATGGGCAATTTCTTGTGCAGCTTGGCGGCAAGCATTTTCGCGGGATTCTTCCCCGCCTCCGCTTCCATTCGATAGTTGTTTCTGTTCTTTTCCAAGAATATTTTGGCCTGATTTATATTCTCCTCCTCGCCTTCAACCAACCCTAATCTCTCCAGCAATACCAATATGGGGACAAATGAATATCCCAGGGCCGCCCGGGGTTGGTAACCTTTAGGGAGTCGAACACAGGGAATATTCTCCTTGGCAGAAATCTTTTCTACTTCGCCGTTGGAGGTTATGGAAATGATTTTGGCCCCTTTGGATAAAGCATCCTGCAAAGCCGATAGAGTCTCCTCGGTGTTTCCGGAATAGCTGGAGAGGAAGACCAAAGTGGAGGGAAGCACCCAATTGGGCAAAGTATAGTTTCTGCAGATGACAAAGGGATTGAAGATTTTATTCGCCAGATAAGAACGCACCAAGTCTCCGCCGATGGCAGAACCGCCCAGACCGGCCATCACGATGTTTCTTACCTGTCTTTTGCCCCATCGGGGAAGATCTATCTGCTGGGCGCGTTTCAGTCCGTCTTCGAACTGAGCCGGAAAATTGTAGATCACCTCATACATCCCCGCCTGGTCTATCTTTTTAATCTGGTCTTTATGGTCTAATGTGTTCATGGAATTATGATCCTATGGTTAAACGTCGTACACTTTTTGCGATGTTATATTAGAATGGTAAAGAACCCGTCCCCTGCGAACAAGACAGATTATCCTTTATTCTCCTTCCCGAATCTTCTGGCATAATCTTCAATCAAGAATCTTTTAATCTCATCGATGGTGGTAAGCTTCAATACCTCGCTAGCGTGTTTTTTGGCATCCTCGAAGCTTATGGAGCGGATGATCTTTTTTATCTCCGGAATGGCCATAGCCGAAGTGGAAAGCTCGTCCATCCCCATGCCGACAAACAGGGTGGTAGCTAAAGGATCCGCCGCCATCTCCCCGCACAGTCCGACCCAGATGCCATTCCGGTGGCCGGCATCCACGGTCTCCTTTATCAACCGCAACACCGCCGGATGAAAGCTCTGATAAAGATGCGCGATCTTTTCGTTCCCCCGGTCTACCGCTAGAGTGTATTGAATCAAGTCGTTAGTCCCGATGCTGAAGAAATCGCACTCTTTTGCCAGAATGTCTGCTGCCAGTGCCGCCGAAGGTATCTCCACCATGATCCCCACCGGAATTTTCTCGTCATACGGGATTTTTTTTCGCTTTAGCTCCTCTTTCGCTTCGTTTAGGATGGCTTTGGCTTTTTTCAGCTCTTCTATCTCCGAGATCATGGGAAACATGATCTTGATGCTCTTTTTGGCGCTGGCTTTCAGCATGGCTCTAAGCTGGATTTTGAACATATCCGGTAGGTCTAAGCTGGCCCGGATGGCTCTCCACCCCAAAAACGGGTTGGCTTCGACCAAACTTCCGTCGTGGTGGCCGAACTTGTCGCCGCCCAAGTCAAACGTTCTTAAGATAACGGATTTGGGATGGACTTTCTCCATCACCTCCTGATATACCTGGTGTTGCTCCTCCTCGGTGGGGAAGCCCGCGTGGGTGATATATAGATACTCGGTCCGGAACAGGCCGATTCCCTCCGCTCCATATTCCAAAGCATAAGCGGTATCTGTCGGAAACTCGATATTGGCCGAAAGCTCGATCTTTCGCCCGTCTAAAGTTACCGCCGGCAGAGATTTCAACTCGGAAAGCTCCTCCGTTTTTTTTAGGATGAACTTTCTTCTTTTTTCATATTCCACCAGGGTCTCTTCGTCCGGACAAACCACCATCTCTCCTTTTAGCCCGTCTAAGATGATGCTCTGCTTATCCGTTACCTGATCGAAAAAATTCTTGAGTCCGACCACTGCCGGAATCCCCATGGATTTGGCTAAGATGGCGACATGGGATGTCCGCCCGCCCAAATCGGCGGCAAAACCCAGGATGCTCCCCTTTTTCATGTGCACCACGTCCGCCGGGGAAAGAGAGCGTGCCACTAAAATCACCGGAAGATTGATGCTCTCTACGGTGAGATGTTTTATCCCCAAGAGATTATAGATCAAGCGATTCTCTACGGCATGAATGTCCAGTATTCTCTCTTTGAGATACTCGTCTTTGGTGGCGGATAAGGCTTTTACGGTTTCCTCGATCACTTTCCGGTAAACAAATTCGGCATTGCTGTGCGATTGTTTTATTTTTTCAATCACCGCATTGCTGATCAGCTCATCCTCCAAAATCATAATCTGGGCATCGAATATCTTGGCATGATCCGGATCGATTTGCTTCGCCACCTTCTCTCTGGTTTTAAGGAGCTCCTCCTTGGTATCATTAATGGCTTTCTTGAACTTTAAGATCTCCTTGCTCACCTCGTTCTCCGGTATCTTTTCTTCAACCACCTCGATGCTCTCGCGGTTAAGCAAAAACACCTTTCCTATCACCACCCCGGGCGAAGCGGGAATTCCGCGATAGATGGTACAGATTCCTTTGCTTTTTTTCTTCAATTATTCCTCTCCGAACTTTTCTTCGAACAATTTTGCCAAAGCCTCCACCGCCTCCTCTGCGTCTTCCCCTTCGGCTTTTACGGTTATAAAACTCCCCACCTCTGCCGCCAGCATCATCACGCTTAAAATGCTTTTAGCGTTCGCCTCGATATTATCCTTGTGCAGCGTAATCTCCGATTTGAATTTGGAAGCTCTCTGTGACAGCATGGCAGCCGGCCGGGCGTGCAGTCCAAACTTGTTGATCACTTCGATTTTTCTTTCTGCCACGGTATTTCCCCTTTCTCCTCCAGCAGACACATACCAATCTTTCCCATAGATCAGATATCGAGCGTGTTCTGATACAATTTAAATCATTTGAACGGGGAATGCAAGTTTATTGGATGATGGAAGACACGATTTTTTGGGAGGAAGAACCAGTTTATGGAGAAGGGTTCACCCTGAAGGAGACCAAGGGGGAGAGAGACTGTTGGAAAACTTGATGGCAGGGCTAAATGCCCTGCCCTATGGGTGATAAATTATTACCAAACATAGGGGCGGGAATTCCCTACGGGTCTCCGTCATCCCGCCCCAAAAATCCACTTTTTCAAAAAACCGGGAGAGGTTCAACTTCGTACAAACATCTTCCCCGAAAGCTGTTTCACCAAACCCTTCAATTCCAAAGAAAGAAGGGTGGAGAGGGCATGAGATACACCCACGGATGCCTGACCGGCGATTTTGTCGATGTGATTGGGTTCTTCGGAAATTGTTTTATATATATTCTTCTCCGCCTCGGCTTTAGAGGTTGAGGATTCGTCCGCCTTAAGACTGAGTTTCAGCTCCTCCAATATATCCTCCACCCGGGTAACCAGCTTGGCGCCTTGTTTAATCAGGGTATTGGTGCCTTCACTGTTTTTCGATCCTAAATTGCCCGGGACCGCGAAGACCTCCCGGTTCTGCTCCAGGGCACAACCGGCAGTGAGGAGCGCCCCGCTTTTTGCCCCCGCCTCTATTATCACCACTCCCAGCGAAAGCCCGCTTATTATTCTGTTGCGCCTGGGAAAATTAGATGCTTCGGGCTTGGTCCCCATGAAAAATTCGGAGATGATGGCGCCGCCGGAGATGATATCTTCGGCCAATTTTTTATTCTCCGGTGGATAGATCACATCCAGCCCGGTCCCGAATACCGCTAAGGTTCGTCCCTTTTCTTTTAAGGCAGAAATATGGGCGATGGAATCGATCCCCCGGGCCAGTCCGCTCACCACCGTGATTCCGTTTCTCGCCAGTTCCCTTCCGATCCTTTCGGTGATCTTTTTTCCATAGACCGAGGCAGACCGGCATCCCACTATCGCCACCGCATTCCTGTCTTCCTTTTTGATCTCCCCTTTGACAAAAAGAAACGGGGGCGGATCGTAAATCGATTTCAAAACCTCCGGATAATTTTCATCTTTGAAAGTAACTACCTTGACCCGATGCTTTTCCACCAGCTTTACCTGTTCTTCCGCCTGATCCCATAATACCTTGCTTTTTATATAGGAGGCGATTACCGGTCCGATATCCGGGAGTTCCTCCAGTTCCTTCCGGGAAGCCGACAGTGCCCCCTCCGGAGAACCGAAATGTCTAACCAAGGAAGTAAAGCGCACCGGACCAATGGTAGGAACGGTATAGAGAGCCAGCCAGTTCTTCAATTCGGATGAATCCAACCGTTATCCCCTTGATTTACTCTTAAGTGTTTACAGAAACAGATTCGAATATCGTGCGTCGGTGGCGAAGTGCGCATCGAAATTCGGTTTTCGTCTTTCGTGACCGAAACGAGCTTCGATGGACTAAAATTTCTCTCTGATCTTGGACAGCTCTAATTTCAATACATTCAAAAGCTCTTTCAATCCCTCCCCGGTCATGGCTGAGATATAGCAAACCGGGACCCTACCCCTGCCCATTCGTATCTTTTTTACTTTTGGGATAAGATCGATTTTGTTTACCACCACCACTTCAGGCCGTTGGGAAAGAAGGGGGTCAAAAAGTTTGATCTCCTTCTTCAAGGTTTGATAATCCGTCTTAATATCCTCGGAGGTGGAGTCTAATAGAAACAAAAGCAGCTTGGTTCTTTGAATATGCTTGAGAAACTGTATGCCTAATCCTTTGCCTCCGGAAGCGCCCTCGATCAGTCCGGGGATATCCGCCAGAACAAAGCTTCTATGTTCCCCTAAGTTGACCATTCCCAGGTTGGGGACTAAGGTGGTGAAGGGATAATCGGCGATCTTGGGTCGGGCGGATGAGAGCTTGGATAAAAGAGTGGATTTGCCCGCATTCGGCAGACCAACTAGGCCCACATCCGCTAATAGTTTGAGTTCTAAGGAAAGTTTTCTCTCTTCTCCGGTCAACCCCGGTTCTGCTTTTCGGGGAGCCTGCTGGGTAGATGATTTGAAATGAGCGTTTCCTCTCCCCCCCTTTCCCCCGAAAGCCACCGTTAAGAATTGTTCTTTACCGGTGATATCCGCCAAAACATTTCCGGAATCCAAATCCTTGATGATCGTTCCGGGCGGGACTTTTATGACAATATCTTTACCGTTCCGCCCATGTTTTAAAGCCCCCATTCCCTGCTCCCCATTTTCCGCTTGGTAGTGTCTCCGGTAATGAAGGTCGAGCAGGGTGGTCATGTGCGAATCGACTAAGACGATCACGCTTCCGCCGTTTCCTCCGTCTCCGCCGTCCGGTCCCCCTTTGGGGACGTATTTCTCCCGCCGGAAGCTGATGCAGCCCCTGCCTCCGTTACCCGCTTTGACCAAGATCTCTGCATAATCGACAAATTGCATAATGAAATAAAAAAAAGGATATCTGCTCAAAAATTCAGATTCGACAATACTTAATTTTGAGGATACAGTAGGTCGGATATGTCCCCCGTACGGGGGACTATCCGACATTCTTATTTCTTGTCCGAAAGTCCTAAAGGATATTTCGAACCTACAATATTCCACCCGGTGTCATTCTGAGGAAGTCCCGCCTCTGGCGGGACGACCGAAGAATCAAAAATCACTTTCCTGCCTTCTGAGATGTTTCGCTTCGCCCTGAACCATGCGGCTCATGGCTTCGCTCAACATAACACCCCCCGCGCCCATTAATATTCACTCTATTCTATTATTACCTCTAATTTTGAATTTGAATCTGCAATTTTGCTCAGACGAGCAAGCGTCCGCTTGAATTTTTCTTTTTGAATTTTGAATTCAAAATGTCTATCCGGACTTTATCATCCGGACTATGGTCTCCTTCAATTTGGACTTATCGATGTCATCATACAATACCCCCTTGAAGGCGATGGATATCTTTCCGGTCTCCTCCGAGATCGCTATGGAAATGGCATCCGATTCCTCGGTCACCCCGATGGCGGCTTTGTGCCGCATGCCAAAAAGCTGGCTATACCGGGGATTGTTGGTCAAAGGAAGGGTGCATGCCACCGCCAATACATAATCGCCCTGGGTGATGGCGGCGCCGTCGTGTAGGGGGGTGTAGGGGGTGAAGATGGTTACCAGCAGATCGGATGACACCTGGGCATTGAGCGGCTTTCCGGTATCGATGAAATTCCTCAGACCCACCTCTCTGCCCAAAACCAGAAGACCGCCGTACCGAAGCTGCGAAAGCTGGATCGAAGCTTTGACCAGCTCATCTATGGTTTTCTCCTTCTCGTATTTGAAGAAGAGACGGAAAAGCCGGGTCTGCCCGATTTGCGCCAGAGCGCTTCGCAGCTCGGGCTGAAACACGATGACCAAAACGATGATTCCCACGGTGGCGATATTGGATATGATCCACCGGAGCCCCTCTAAGCGGAACCAAAAGGCTAAAAAGGAAATCATAAAAAGCAAGAACAGGCCGATGACGATCTGCACCGACCGGGTCCCTTTCATCAGGACCAACAGACGGTAGAAGAGATAAGCCACCACCAGGACGTCGATCAAATCAATTAAGGTGAATTTTAGAAAGCCAACGTGAAATAATTCCATAGACGGTTTCCCAAAGGAATGATGGATTAATATTCCACCTGCACCCTGATTCCATAATAACCTTGTGCCGGTTCAAAGTCAACCTTAAAGACTTCAAACGGGCTTCCGGCAGGAGCGGCGGGCTCGGTATTATCCCGTATTACCTGCCGGGCGCACACATACCCCAAGGCACCTCCTACCACAATGTCCGAAAGCTGACCTGCCCCCCATATTTCGGTCCAGTTTAAAAGTTAGTATATTAGGCTGGACAGAGGAAGAAGAATAGTATGGGTCGGCAGCGGTTTACAGCAGAGAGCATAGTTCGCAAATTGCGGGAGGCAGAAGTAGATTTATCTCGAGGGCAGACGTTAGCGCAGGTGTGTAAAAAGATCGGTGTCTGTGAGTAGACCTATTATCGCTGGCGTAAGGAGTATGGTGGTTTGCGTCTGGATCAGGCGAAGCATCTCAGGGAGTTGGAGAGAGAGAATGCCCGTTTGAAGAAGTTAGTAGCTAAGCAGGCTCTGGAGATTTCCATACTGAAAGAAGCCGCCTCGGGAAGCTTGTAAGCCAGCCCGACGGCGTCAGGTAGTGGATCGAGTTCGTCGGTTGCTGGGCGTATCAGAACGGAGAGCCTGTCGGGTTCTTGGTCAGGCTCGATCAACCCAGCGACATCGGAATAAAGTAACCGATGAGGAATCAGGGTAGATAAGGAAAGTCATCGAGTTAGCTGGTGAGTATGGTCGTTATGGTTATCGCCGGATTTCGGCTCTGCTTCGGCAGGAAGGTTTTCATATAAACCACAAGCGAGTCGAGCGGATCTGGCGACAGGAAGGGTTAAGAGTACCCCAAAAACAACCTAAGCGGGGTTATCTGTTGCTAAATGACGGTTCTTGTGTTCGCCAGCGGGCTGAGTATCCCAATCATTTATGGTCGTATGACTTTGCATTGGAAAGGACTCATGCTGGCCGGTCCATTCGAATCCTTGCCGGGATTGATGAATATACCCGGGAATGCCTGGCGGTCGATGTGACTCGCAGATTAACGTCGGAAGATGTTCTTTACCAGTTGGGTCAGTTATTTGTCAAGCGAGGGATTCCAGCTTATGTACGTTCCGATAACGGTTCGGAATTTACGGCCAAAGTTGTTCGGGATTGGCTGACCAGGCTTGGTGTCCAGACCTTGTTTATTGAACCTGGTTCGCCATGGGAGAATGGCTACTTTGAGTCATTTATTGGTAAGCTGCGGGACGAACTGTTGAATCGAGAGATTTTCTATACTTTAAACGAAGCCCGGGTTTTGATCAAAGACTGGCGTCAGCATTACAATACTATTCGCCCGCACTGCTCACTTGGCTACCATCCGCAAGCAGCGGAGTATCGGAAGGAATTTGAACCATAAACGCCACAAGCGGCGGGGAATTGACCCGTCCCGCCAAAGGCGGGATTAAAACTCAAAATAACTTGACAATTGCTATAGCAGGACTAACTTAAAAAGTAGCACAATAACTGGGGGCGGGACGGAGGTAAAATGGGTTTGATTAGATCTGTTCGCGGTAATTCGATTATCCTTGCAATTCCAGACAAAGTAAATAAGCAGCAAATGATAATGATTGGTGACGAAATCATAGAAGAGGTACTTCGGGGTAATCAGAAGCAAATCATTATTGACTTCCACAAGTCATGGACCCCATTTGATGAAACAATGTATGCTCTTGAAGGGGCCAGACGAGAATGTATACCTCGTGGTAAAAAGATAAGTTTGGTAGCACTTCATGATTCAACAATCCAAGCGTTTACAGTCATGAAACTCGATATGCTTTACTCAATACACAATACAGCAAATGATGCAATGATTGAAACCACAAAAATGGAAGTTAGTGAAAAAATTGTGGATTCATTACCCGGTGTTCCTTACCGAAAAAGTCAATGGATAGGACATGACCGGGAAGTATTGGGAGTTCTAAATAAGGGCGGAATGGGAATAGTATATTTAGTTGTAAATCATGCAACAAATCAAGAAACGGCATTAAAAACATATCGTGATGAATATCTGCAGTCAGAGTCAATGAGACTCAGATTTATTGAAGAAGCCAAAACATGGATTTCACTGGGTCAACACCCGAATATTGTGTCAGCATTATCTGCATTTGAGTTTGAGAACCGCCCATATTTGGAAATGCTCTATATCGCACCAGATTATGCCGGTAGAATCACCCTACGTGACCATATCAAGGATATCGCTGAAAGAAAAGAATCTTTATATAAAGATGGGATTACGCTAGAAAGGATCATTGAATGGGGACTACAGTTTTGTTATGGAATGAGTCATGCTCAAGCGCAAGGCCTCCTCTGCCATAGGGATATCAAGCCTGAAAACCTTATGATGGATAAGTGGGAAGTTATTTTACCGGATACCGAATCTGAAAAAGACCTGAGAATGTTTGATGCTCACACCCGAGTGCTTAGAATCTCAGACTTTGGGCTTGCAAAAGTATTCGATCGAACTAGTATCATAAAAAACCACCAATCGGGTCAATTATCTTCAGGAGGCACCCTTTCAATTGCCACCATGGAGGGAGCGGGTTGTGGAACACCACCCTATATGGCTCCAGAGCAATTCACCGACGCCGCAAGTGCTGACATCCGAAATGATATATACTCTTTCGGAATAACTCTATATGAAATTTCTATGGGAACAAATCCATTTGTTCGAGCGCAGAAGGGGGATTCTAATCTAAGAGACTATTGGCAACAGATGTACGAGCTACAGTCGAGTTTTAATCCAGACCCGATTGATTCTCCTATTTGGGAGATAGTTGAAAAATGCATATCAAAAAGACCTGAACAACGTTATCAAAATATTAAAGAACTCTCATTTGCATTCCGAAATTTGGCGCCGCGTCGAATTAAGCGACGAAAATGGTGGCAGCTTTGGAGGTGATAGAAGTTTTTAATTCCGAATTTATCCAAATGCCGCGTGTAAGGTTGACCTGGCTCCCATATTTTGGTCCAGTTTAGAAGTTAGTATATTAGACTGGGCAGAGTAAGGAGGATAGTATGGATCGGTAACGGTTTACAGCAGAGAGCATAGTTCGCAAATTGCGGGAGGCAGAAGTAGATTTATCTCGAGGCCAGATGTTAGTTCAGGCGTGCAAGAAGATTAGTGTCTGCGAGCAGAGTATTATCATTGGTGTCTGCAATACAACACTAAACGCCCGCACCGCTCGACCAGCTATCATCCACCGGCACCGGAAGCAATCAAACCTCAAAACAACTTGACAGTTGCTCTGGCAGGACTAACTTAAAAAGTGGCACAATAACCGGGGGCAGGACAGCAGCTTGTTCACAATTAGCTAGATGTCAACCCGTCAAAACAAAGGATCTTAAAAAATGAAATATCAACATGTACTTGCCTTAAATCCCTATTTTAAAGATTCCACAGCCACCATGGGAATCTTTCCTCCCACGGGTCTGGAATACATCGCGGCGAACATAAAAGAGCTGGTGGGTAAGGTAACTCTCCTGGATTTGAGATACGAACAGGGATATCGGGATGTCAAAAGGTTGTCCGAGTTTATCAACCAAGAGATAGACCTATTATGCATAAGTATTACCTGGGATTCCCAGTTTGACGCAATTTGCAATCTCATCTGTAAATTGCCGGACGAAGTTCTCACCGTGGTCGGAGGACATAAGGCGACTGAAGAGGTCGAATCCCTCTTTGCCAGATGCCCGAATATCGATCTGGTTGTGAGAGGCGAAGGGGAAGAGACCATCCGGGAGGTGGTACAGGGCTTTCCCCATAAAGATATTCTTGGGCTCTCCTATCGGGAGAACGGAACGGTGATTCACAATAAGAACCGATCCCTTCCGGATATGTTGCATGTTGCTTTCCCCGACCGATCACTGAGAAGGCACGATTACCATTGGATACAAAACGGGGTCACAATAACGACTCTTACCTTCGACACGATACTCACCTCCCGGGGGTGTCCATACCACTGCAAGTTTTGCACCTTTAGCTTGAATCCCCTCGGGCAGAAAAGGAAATACACGGAGAGGCCGCTTGAATCGGTTATGGAAGAGCTAAAGAGTATTACAGCCGACGTGGTCATGTTCAGTGACGACAATTTATTCACGAATCCCAAAAGAAGCGAAAAACTATGCGAGCTGATTATAGAAAATGGAATCAAGAAAATATTTATCGTTCAGACCCGAATCGAAATCGCCAGGAATGCAGGACTTCTAAAAAAGGCGGAAAAGGCCGGTTTCAAGATTTTTTTCATCGGCATAGAATCGCCCCATGACAAGATTTTAACACAGATCAATAAGGGTTTTACCCAGCAGCAGATCCGGGAGGCATTCAAGATCTTAAACCACTATAATTTCTACATTCATGGCTATTTTATTTACGGGAATATCGGGGAGACGGAAGAGGAGATGGTATATATTGCTCGGTTTGCAAAAGAGTTGAAGCTTGATTCAATCAGTTTCCAGAAGCTCAGAATAGAAAAATATTCCCCGATGAAAGAAGTGGTCGAAAATACACCCGGATATCACTATGATTCCGTGGGCGGTGCCGTGTATTCAGACCGGCATAGCCTGAAAGACTTAAAGCGGATACGAGATAGGATAAAATTTGGATTTTACAGTTTCGGACAGATCGGGCGGATACTCCAAAAGGTCTACCGGGCACGACTTCTGACTAAACACGATTTAGTGCATATTTTGATCAGGCTCCCCCAGCTCCTATTCAAACTGGTAAAAAGAGAGCTTGAGAAAAAAAGAATTTGGTATCGTATTAATTAATATACCACTATGGCATGTTTTTGGGCAAGACAATAATCTGTCATCAAAGACAAGCTGAATATCAAGGCTACGATAAAATACAAGAGGACGGTAGCACGGTTGATTTTTATCATATAACAACTCCGTCTAATTCGCCGACAGTTTCTTTACTGATGTCTAAGAGAGATATTTTTCAAAATCCATCACCACCGACTTTTTCCCCTTAGGGATTACCTTAAATCCCTCCTTTTTCAATATTCCTTTCTGTTCCTTTACCCCTCCGGGGTATTTCTCGTTTATCACCCCGCCTTCTTTCAAAGTCCGCCAAAATGGAGTGATTCTTTTCTTCCCTTCTGCTTTTGCTTCGTCTGCTGCATGAGCAGCCACCCAGGCAAAGATTCCAGTGGTTATGGGACACCCGATGGTGACGCCGTGTTTTTTTGCCAATTTTTGCCGAATTTGATTAATGGTGGTGAGTTTCCCTTTGGGAACTTTTCTCATGATCTCGTCGACTTCCATGGGTGCAGGTATCACGCAGGTATCTCCCGGCTTCCCCCATCTCTTGCTCATTTTGTCGGTGATTATTACGAATTTTGGTAAGTCTTTTTTATCTTTTAATTTTTCCTGCCAGGATTTCCGGAATTTGGGTTTCTTCTCCATGCTTTCTCCCTAATCATGATCTTCAGTTCCCCCTGTCTACTGCTTCAGGGAAAATGATAAAGGTAAGAATGTACTCCTATCTTCAACCTGCGTGCAAGATCGCATCAACTATGGAAACCACCCTTTTGCTCTCCTTGACATCATGTACCCGCACCAGATTGGCTCCATTCATCACTGCCACAGCCAATGCTGCCAAACTACCCTCCAATCTTTCCTCGGCCGGCAGATTAAGTATCTTGCCGATGAAGGATTTTCGAGAGCAGCCAATCAGGATCGGACAGTTCAATATAGAGAACTTTTTTAGATTTTTCAAGATATTTAGGTTATCCTCCAGCCTTTTTCCGAATCCGATTCCCGGATCGATTATTATCTTCTCTCTTTCGATTCCTGCCTCCACCGCTATTTGAATGCTCTCTTTCAAGTAACCGATGATCTCGCCTATTACATCCTCATACCAGGGATTCTGTTGCATATTCTTGGGAGTCCCTTGGATGTGCATCAAAACCACGGGAACATCATATTTGGCGGCAATCTTTTTCAACTCCGGATCAAAACGGAGTGCGCTGATGTCGTTGATCATCCGGGCTCCGGCATCCAAAGCCTCTTTGGCCACTTCCGCCTTGTAGGTATCGATGGAGATGGGAATATCTATTTGCTGGGATAAGGATTCGATCACCGGGATTACCCGGGAAAGTTCCTCTTCCAGAGAGACCGGATTTGATCCCGGGCGGGTGGATTCCCCCCCGATATCGATTAAGTCTGCCCCCTCTTCAGCCATTTTCATCCCCTGCCTTACCGCATCATCGAATTTGAAAAACCTCCCCTCATCGGAGAATGAATCCGGAGTCACGTTCAGAACACCCATGATATGAGTGCGAGAGGAGAAATCGAACTTCTTTTTCTTGAAATAAATAATCATAATAGTTTTCTTGAACTCATCCCCTGACCCCTTCTCTTAAAAAGAGAAAGAGAAGTTAAAGTCCCTCTCTTTTCAAGTCGAAGATCCCGCTAAAAGCGGGGAGAGGGATTTAGGGTGAGTTCATCCAGGGAATGCTTTGTTAATCGTCATCTACCCCTTAGACGACTTCAGTGGGATAAAACCTTTTATCAAAGTAATGGCTTCTTTTCTCAGGTGGGCTTTTTTCAGTTTCCCTCTCACCGCGGTGGTGACGGTGACCGATCCGGGTTTCTTCAAACCTCGCATGGAAAGGCACATATGCTCCGCCTCGATGATAACCAGCACCCCCTGGGGTTTTAAGATTTTCATCAAAACATCGGCAATCTCAGCGGTGAGGCGTTCCTGCAACTGGGGTCTTCGGGCTAAAACCTCGATCACCCGCACCAGCCGGGAGAATCCGGTGATTTTGTTATCCGCGGGAAGGTAAGCGATATGGACCTTACCGAAGAAGGGGAGAAGATGATGTTCGCACAGGGAATGAAAGAAGATGTTCTTGGCGATGATCATCTCGTCCTGATCGGGAGCAGTCAGACGACTGCCCGTCTGGGCAGAGTAAAGTTTGACCTGCGCTTCGGGATTTTCGGAGAGACCGGCAAATATCTCCCCGTAAAAATCCGCCACCCTTTTGGGGGTATCGCGCAGTCCGTCCCGCCGGGGATTCTCTCCCACCGCCTCCAGAATCATCTTGACCGCTTTTTGAATTTTCTTCTTATCCATCTGGTAATCGCAGATATAGGTGCTGAATAGCTTTAACCATCAACCGATCAATTAACAAGGCGGGATATTCGTATGAATGCATACGCGATCCCAATTAACAGGCGGGATGAATTCCCGCCTCTATGCTTCATGATAGGTTGGATTCTTGCCTCTTGATTTGCTTTTACGGCGGACGGCGGTCTTGTCCTGAGCGAAGTCGAAGGGCGGTCGACTGCGGACGATTTAAGCCTTTTCCGTCTCCACCTTGTTCGGGGCTAATTTCTCCCCCCGCAGGATCCTGTCGATTTGATCCCCGTCCAAAATCTCTTTTTCCAAAAGGGCGCCTGCCAAGAGGTGAAGCTTATCCAGATTAACGCTTAAAAGATCGGTGGCTTTATTCTCCGCTTCCTCCACTATCCTTCTGACCTCCTCGTCGATTTCCTGCGCGGTATCATCGCTGTAGTCTCTATGAGTGGCTATCTCTCTGCCCAAAAATATCTGTTCCTCCTTTTTACCGAAAGTCAGAGGACCTATCTTTTGGCTCATTCCCCATTCGCAAACCATCTTTCGCGCCAGTTCGGTGGATCTTTCTATGTCGTTTCCCGCACCGGTGGTTAATTCGTGAAACACCAGTTTCTCCGCCACCCGGCCACCCATCAGGTGCATAAGTTTCGTTTCTAAATATTTTCTGGAATGGGTATGTTTCTCGTCGATGGGAAGATACTGGGTTATGCCCAAAGCCAAACCCCGGGGGATTATGGTCATCTTGTGCACCGGGTCGGAGCCCGGAACCAGTTTCCCGATCAAGGCATGTCCGGATTCGTGGTATGCGATCAGCTTCTTTTCCTCCTCGGTTATCACCAAACTTCTTCTCTCCGTTCCCATCATCACCTTGTCTTCGGCATCCTCAAAATCCCGCATGGCAACTTTGTCATGGCTCCTTCTGGCGGCGAGGAGTGCAGCTTCATTTACGATATTGGCTAAGTCTGCCCCGGATAGACCGGGGGTTCCCCGGGCGATGATGGTGAGATTCACATCCGTCGCTAAGGGTAATTTACGGGTATGGACTTTTAAGATCCCCTCTCTCCCCTTCACGTCCGGAACATCCACCACGATCTGCCGGTCGAATCTACCCGGCCTTAAAAGAGCCGGGTCCAAAACATCGGGGCGGTTGGTGGCGGCTAAAAGGATCACCCCTTCGTTGGTATCGAATCCGTCCATCTCCACCAAAAGCTGGTTTAAGGTCTGTTCCCTCTCATCGTGTCCCCCCCCCAATCCCGCTCCCCGGTGCCGTCCCACCGCATCTATCTCATCGATGAATAGGATACAAGGCGCGTTCTTTTTCCCCTGGTCAAACAAGTCCCTCACCCGGGAGGCACCTACCCCCACGAACATCTCCACGAAATCCGATCCGCTCATGCTGAAGAAGGGCACTCCGGCTTCACCCGCTACCGCCCTGGCCAATAGAGTCTTGCCGGTTCCCGGAGCTCCTAAAAGGAGCACCCCTTTGGGGATTTTTCCTCCCAGCTTTTGAAATTTACCGGGATCCTTTAAAAACTCGATCACCTCCTGAAGCTCCTGCTTGGCTTCATCCGCTCCGGCCACATCTTCGAAGGTCACCTTGGGACGATCCCCGGTCGACAGTTTGGCTTTGCTTTTTCCGAAGGAGAAAAGACCCTTGGGTCCCCCTCCCTGCATCTGCCGGAGGAGGAAGAACCAGACACCTATCAGAACTATCCAGGGAAGAGAGGTCAAAAGAATCCCGGACCAGTTGGTGCCGGCGGCTTTGGCATTTATCTCTACGTTTTTTCCCTGCAGTTTCACCAGAAGCGAGGGATCATCAAAGGGAATATGGAGTTTGAACTTGCTGTAGTTTTCTGTTTTCTTACCGTCGGTTTTGGCAAACTCTTTTATGAATTCCCCTTCAATATCCTTCTCCACCAAAGTTACCGTTTTGATATTGGACCCTTCCAGCTGCTGCATGAACTCGGTGTAGGTGATGACCACCTCTCCTCCCTTATTCCGGGAATAATATTGGAACAGAGAGATGGAAAACATAAGAAGGAATACCCAGAAGATCAGGGTGCGAGTCCCTTTTTTCCATCTGAATCCATTTTTCTGTCCATCCGGGGGTTTGCGGTTGTCGGAAGACCCGCCGGACCCGCTTTTTCTCCCCCCCCTATCTCCTGAATCATCCTGGGCCAATAAAGCGAACCCGCTAAGCCACCTCTGGCGGAAAAGTGAGGTTTTGTTCAAATCCTGCTTTTTCTGTTTGCGCATTATTTTTCATCCTTATCCTGGAAGTTTGCAGCTTGCTTTCATCCACCGCTCGGAATGGCTGGAGAAATGAAATCCGAAAGCTGGGCGATATATGGCAGGTTCCTGTAATTTCCATCATAATCTAATCCATAGCCCACCACAAACTCATCCGGTATGAAGAAACCTGTGTATTTTAAGGGGATTTTTATCTTTCGCCTACTCCTTTTATTGAGTAACGTTACGATCTTCAAGCTTTTGGGGCTTCTGGTCAGAAGATTATTCCGGATATAATTCAAGGTGAGACCAGAATCTATGATATCCTCAACTATTATTACGTGTTTACCCTCGATATTAATGCTCAAATCTTTGAGCACTAAAACTGCACCCGATGTTTGTTTTCCGGAGCCGTAGCTTGCGACCGAAACAAAATCTATCCGGTGGGGAATCTTTATCTCCCGAATTAAGTCCGCCAAGAAAATAAAACTGCCGTTGAGAATTCCCACCAGCACCGGATTCTTATCCCGGTAATCGCGGGATATTTCCTCACCCAGTTTTTTTATCCTCTTCTTCAATTCCCTTTCTTTGATTATAACCTTAAGCTTGTCTGTCATATTCTTAAAATTAGGGTTCCTCACCAAAAAGTTGTTAAAGAGGGTTCAGGGGATCGAGGATTCTAGGGTTCAGGGGATCGAGGATTCTAGGGTTCAAGGATTCGAGGGTAAAACCAAAAGATATAATGTACATTATAATCCTTTCACTTGAATCCTTGAACCCTCGACCGCTCGAACCCTTCTTTTATCTTCGGATACGTATCACTCGAAATGCTTGAGCGTCCGTTTTATTATGTCCACACTTTCATTTATCTGTTCCTTCGTTATCACTAACGGCGGAGCAAACCGGATGATGTGGTCGTGGGTCGGTTTTGCCAACAGTCCGTTTTCAGCCAGACCTAAACAAACATCCCAGGCGGCCTTGGTCTCGCCCTTGACCTTGAACGGCTCGATCACCATGGCGTTGAGCAATCCCTTACCCCGGATGGTTTTTACCATAGGAGAGTTCATTTTAGACAGTTCGGACCGGAAAAGCTCCCCCATTTTGTTAGCATTATCCGCCAGTTTTTCTTCGATCAAAATATCCATCGCCTCCATGGCAATCCGGCAAGCCAGAGGGTTGCCGCCGAAAGTGGAGCCGTGCTGCCCCGGTTTGATGGTCAACATGATTTCATCATCCGCTAAAACTGCGGAGACCGGCATAAAACCGCCGGAGAGCGCTTTGCCTAAAATCAAAATATCCGGCCCGACCCCTTCATAATCGCAAGCCAGCATCCGACCGGTGCGGCAAAGTCCGGTCTGGATTTCATCCGCAATCATCAGTACCTTGGATTTGGTGCAAATCTCCCGGCAGGCTTTAAGATAGCCATCCGGGGGCACATTCACTCCCGCCTCTCCCTGAATCGGCTCGACTAAGAAAGCTACGGTGTTATCGTCAATGGCAGAACGGAGCGCTTCCGGATGGCCATATGGAATGACCACAAAACCTGGAGTGAAAGGTCCGAATCCTCCCCGGCTTTCCGGGTCTGTGGAAAATCCGATAATAGTCGTGGTCCGCCCGTGAAAGTTGTTTTCGCAAACGATGATTTTGGCTTTGTCAGGTGAAACTATTTTTACATCATAGCCCCAGCGCCGGGCTAACTTGAGAGCGGTTTCCACTCCTTCTGCCCCGGAATTCATGGGCAGGATTTTATCGTAACCGAAAAGTTTGGTCATCTTTTCTTCGAACGGTCCCAGCCAGTTATTATAAAATGCGCGGGAGGTCAAGGTCAAAATCCCCGCTTGTTCGCGGGTAATCGCCACCAAACGCGGATGACAGTGTCCCTGATTGATTGCGCTGTAAGCCGAAAGAAAATCAAAGTAGCGTTTTCCCTCCGGACTCCAGAGAAACACCCCTTCACCCTTGGATAAAACGACCGGAATGGGGTGGTAATTATGCGCGCCGTACTGATCCTCCAAAGCCATGGCTTGCTGACTGGAGATGTTTTTGTAATCTTTACTCATCAGTCTCCTTTGTGCTTATTTAACCTCACCCCTTTAAGTCCCCTTCAGGGTGAACCCCTCTCCGTGTAACGGAGAGGGGGATATAGGGGGAGAGGTTTAATTTCAGTACTTTGTAATCTCCACTTTCAATACTTTCTTGGTCTTATCCGTAACCTTGAACTCATCGCTGATTCGATAGCCCACCACCCAGATGATTCTTCCCTTTGAAGTCAAAATCGGTACAATGTCTCTTTCGTGGTGGGGTATCTTGGTGTCAATGAAAAAATCTGCCAGACTTTTTGTCCCTTTCATCCCCAAGGGTTTGAATCTATCCCCTTTCCTACGATTGCGCAGGCGAAAAGGTTTATGTAATTTATCCTCATCCAATAAAGCGATATTTTGATACCGGGTGATATAGTTTGCCGGCTTACGCTTAAGGATCTCCGACTTTATCTTTATCCCCCAATCGCTTAGGTTTACCTCCCCGGGAAAAGTAAGGGGATAATCCAAATCTTTTTTCTCTTTTTCTTCAAAACAAACTATCTCTTTTTCGCACACCTCCAGCCAGATATCAGCAACTAACTTAAATCTTCTCCCGCTTTTTTTCCGGTGAATCAACTCTAATGATCTATCCACCGAGTCGAAAGAAAGCCGGTTTAAGTCTCCCTTTAACACCCTCACCCACTGCCGGATCAGCTCCCTTTTCAAGCATATATCATAACCTGCAAACTTTTTCAAATCAACAATTATTTTGTTCTGCTTGATTATACCAATATCAAGTAGAATTTTCTCACACGTTTTTTCGATATATTCCTGTTGGGATGAGATGATATCCGCAGTCCGGTTCAGCACCTCCGCGATTTGGGGATTGAAGTCTTTTTTTATCTTAGGTAATAGGGTTAATCTGATCTTGTTCCTGAAGTGATCCGGCAGATAATTGGATGAATCCGATCTGGAGGCGATTTTGTTCGCTTTTAAAAAGTTTTCGATCTCCTCTCTTTTGATCCGGATTAAGGGCCGGATGATCTTTCCTCTTCTGGGTGGAATGCCGGAAAGACCCGCACCTCCCGCTCCTCGGATAAGCCGCATTAAAAACGTCTCGGCTTGATCGTCCACCTGATGTCCGGTGGCGATTTTATCTGCTTTGATCTGACCTGCTATCTTCTCCAAATACCGGTAACGAATCTCCCTGGCGCACTCTTCAATGCTTTGTTTTTGCTTCTTAGATGCCCTTTTTATATCAACTCTTTTTGAGAAGAATTTAAGTTTCAATTGCTTCGCTAAAGCTTTAACAAACTGTTCATCTTTGTCCGATTCTACCCCTCTCAATCTATGATTTAAGTGAGCTACATAAAGCTCCAGATTCATTTCGGACTTTAAAATTAGAAGACCATAAAGCAGTGCCACCGAGTCCGGTCCGCCCGAAACTGCCACCAAAACCCGATTACCTTTTTTCAGAAGTTCGAAATGATGGATAGTTTCCCTTAATTTATCTATAAACTTATTTCCCTTCATATTCCTCAATTGAATTAATTTTCTAAATAATAACGAGTTAGGAGATATATGTCAATTGAAAATCAATATTTAGAAAAGCATTAAAATAATAAATGTTTCTTAAATAAAACTTGACTTTTGGAAGGGAATTTCGTAAATATTGAAAGGCGAAATCGTCAAATGCAAATAATCCAGAAAAGAAGGGTAGCTAGTTTAAAGACTGTTAGGATGTAATAGTGAACCAGTTGTCGAAAAGGTCGATAAGTTTATTATATGAACCCATCTAATAGCATAAACGAGGATATTAACCTCACTGAAAGAAGAATAATCAAAGTTCAGACAGTAATTGACTTTGAAAGGGAACCTAAGATTAGATTCAAAGCCCTGCAGATTGAGGAGAAAATCCGAGATATTTTCCCACAACCCGCATGGGTTACTCCTATCTCAGATGAAGAAGCACAAGAAATCCCTAGGATTATTTTCGATGGTGCGGAAAGATGTGTAATTTCTCAGATGAGAATTGATTACGTAGTTAATGTCGAAAAAGATAAGAGTAAAGAAATACCTAACGTTCTCAATGAAACAGAGAATAAAACAGTAAAAATATTTAATGCGCTGTATGAAAATACTGGGAAGTTTATTACACGAATGGGGATTATCAGTCATTTCTTGTTTCCACTTTCATCTGGAGAAAATTCCTTGAAGTATTTGCTTCAAACCTTTTTCAAATCAAATTTTACCCCAGAGAATCTAAGTGAGTTAGATTTTCATTTTGTTCAACAAGCACAAGAAAAATATAACATAAATTGGCTCTTCAAAGCTGTTCGAGTATTAGATGACACCGGGAGTGAGGCTATACTGGTTTTGTTGGACTTAAACAACTATTTGGAAAAAACCAAGAAACAAATTCCCACTTACAAAGAAACAGTAATTAAAGAACTATTTAGTTATATGAATGAGATAACCAATACCAAACTTCTTTCAGTTGTTAAAAATAAATTCACGTTGGAGTAAAAGATATGGCTAACAGACTTGATGCACAGCCCAATGAATATTTTGATCTTAAAACTTGGACAAGAGGGACGAAACTTACTGATTCAACAATTAAAGCGGACGACGCCATGACACAAGGTGTATATTTCCAGATGCCATATGCTACGCCAACTGAACGGATAAGTGGTGGTATATATCTACTTGATAAGCAAGAACTAAACGAATTAATCCAAGAGAACAAAGGACTCAGGCAGGATATCAGTGCTCTTATAGAAAAAGTATCAGAGTTGATTGCATTCATTGGCGAGAATTATGAAAATAAAGCAGAAAACATGATAGTTCTGCGGGAAATAACTAGAGAACAAGCGAAAAAAGAGATAGAGAATTTATTTCAAGCATCTGGTTCACTCTATTATTCAGATATTGCAGAAAACCTTCGATTAGATCTAGAATTGGTTGTAGATCTATGTTCTGAGCTTGAAAAAGAAGGAAAGATAAAACTAAAATAAAAATGAAGAAATTTGTCAATGTTGGTGATGCTATTGCTGGCGAAAGAATTTCTGCAAGTTTCAGGAAAATTGATATAAAAGGAATTATCCCTAAAGGTTTTCTTGGGGATCGGTGTTTGTGGGCGAAGTTACAAGTTAATGTATTTTGTGTAGTAGAGAAGTGTCTAGAAGCAAGTTTAGTTAATACATTGAAAATAACTAATCTTCATCTCGACAAGGGAGATTGTTTAGTGGGGGATCGTGTGATATCACAATTCGGGAAAATGAGAAGACCATTATTAACCGCTGGTACGTCCAATCACCGTATTCAAAGAATAGTATTTGAAGATAAGGTTTTATGTCGTATAGACATAGCCTTCCAGTTTGTTCAAAAACAGTAGATTATTTCTCACTAACAAATCAACTAACATCCTTTAAGTGTTTTGAAGTTGCCTGCCTATAGGTATAGTTACCTTTAGTTCTTAATAACTGATTAGCTATTTTCACATCATTTGATATAGAATATGGTTCTTTATCTGTTGGGTAAGGGTAATCCTCTCCAAAGATTGATTTTTAATATTGTTAAAGAGTGCTTAGGAAAACTGGATCATTAATCACAAAAAGAAAACCCCGCCTTCTGGGGTTGGGGAAGGCGGAGCTTTTAGCAGAAAGACAATCTGAAGGGGCAACCAACAGTTTTATTAATATACAAAAAATATGCCAGCGTCAGATTCGACGGAAATATATTCATGTTGGACTTTAACCCCTTATATAATAACAAATTAAAACTTCCAGAACGGATGGAGTAGTAAAGGGAAAGTTTTCCTCACCGCAAGCAATTGCGAAAGGGAATTTCATGTCTCTTGAATCATTTGTCTTACTTTTGCACAGCATAAGGTGTTAGTGGAATTTGAAGGGACAATCGATACAACGCAGACAATTGCGTTCTTGAGGATAATGGGAAAGAAACTATCAGTTTAATAGTACAGCCATCCCACCGCCTTTGGTGGGAATCCTATGTTAATAAATGACAAATCATGTTTTATGTGGCTCGATGATCACCTTGATGCATTCTTTCGCTTCTTCCACCAGCTTAAATCCCAAAGCGGTATCTTCCAGACCCAACCGGTGAGTGATCATCTTGCTTACCGGAACCCGGCCTGAACGCATCAGCTCTATTGCCTGAACGCAATCGGAGGGGCTGGCGCCGTATGAGGGGAGAAGTGTAATCCCGTTTCTCCAGAATTCATTCACCGGAACCGGCAGTTCCACCCCCGGATCGGTCGGTGCGAAGAACAGAACCGTACCTCCGCGATCCACGGATTGTAAGGCCTGTTGGAAAACAGAAAGATTCCCGGCACAGATAATCACCAGATCAACCGGATTTCCATCGTTGGCTTCACGAACCCGGGCCAGAACGTCGTCATGGGCATTAATCACCACTTCTGCTCCAAATTCATTTGCCGCCCGAAGACGATAATCGTTGATATCGGTGGTGATGATCCGTCCCGCTCCCAAGGCTTTTGCCAGAAAGAGATGAAGCAGTCCGGAGATTCCGCTTCCCAGGATAAGCACGCTGTAGCCCGGTTTAAGCCGAGCCATTCTCTGCCCGCGAAGAACACAGCCCAGAGGTTCAACAAACGTTCCATCCTCATAGGAAAGCTCTTTTGGTAAAATGAATACACCCCGATCTACATTGAGCCGCGGAATTCGGATGTATTCCGCAAAACCACCCGGATCGTAATTGGTGGTATGAAGAGTCTCACACACCGTATGATAACCTTTCAAGCACCAGCGGCAGGTATTGCAGGGGATATGATGGGAGACAAACACCCGGTCACCGATTTTATACTGATTTACTCCTTCTCCCACTTCGACGATCTCTCCACCGATCTCATGACCCAGTACCAAAGGAGCTTTTTTAATCCGGTACCACTCCATCACATCGCTCCCGCAGATACCGCTGGCCCACACCTTTACCAGAATCTCTCCCGGCCCGATCCTGGGGATGGGTTGTTCCTCAATCCTCACGTCCTTATTGTTGTAATACATTGCCACCCGCATTAAATTTCTCCTTTTGTATGTCATTGTCGGGTATCCCACCTTCGGCAGGAAACCCGACCTACGACTTCAAGATTATTCCAAACTCACTCCCTGAATCCCCCTCTCTTGGAAAGAGAGGGGGAACATAAGGGGGTGAGTTCTATGTTTCTATTTTTTAGCCTCATTGAACACCTGATACGCCTGTTTCGGCGTCGCCTTCTCATGCACAATGGCTCTTAGAGCTTTTGCCACCGCTACCGGATGCGGGTTCTGCCATACATTCCTTCCCAGATTAATCCCAATAGCTCCCTTCTGCATCCCATCATAGACGAATTCGAATACCTCAAGTTCAGTTTCGCATTTAGGCCCACCTGCCATCACCACCGGCACCGGACATCCTTCGACCACCTTGTCAAAATCCTTTTCGCACCAGTAGGTCTTCACCACTTTGGCGCCCAGCTCTGCAGCAATCCTGCAGGATAGGGCTAAGTAGCGGGCATCTTTTTGTCCCACTTCTTTTCCCACCGCCGTAACCGCCATCACCGGAATTCCGTAGTCCTCGCAGTCATTTACCAGCTGGGATAAGTTCATCAGGGTTTGATGTTCATAATCCGAACCCACGAAGATGGAGATACCAACCGCACAAACATTCAGGCGAATTATCTCCCGGATGGAGGTGGTGATCCCCTCGTTGGCCAGGTCCTTACCCGCCATGCTGGTGCCGCCGGATACCCGCAGGATGATCGGTTTGTTGATATTTGAATCTACTGCGGAGCGTAACACTCCCCGGGTGACAAAAAGCGCATCGCAATAGGGAAGAAGCGGTTTTATGGTCTCACCCGGTTTTTCCAAGGATGCGGTCGGTCCCTGAAAATATCCATGATCGATAGGCAGATAGAAACAGTGTCCGTCCGCTCCCATCAATTTACTTAGCCGGTTTTTCATTCCCCAATCCATATTTAACTCCTCCTATTATCACACTATGTTACCTACAGGGTGGATCGCTTCCAGTTAACTTAAAGGGAAGATTAGAATTCAAAGTTAAAAGTGAAAAGTTAAAAATTACAATTCAAAAATCAAAATTACCCTACATCGGACTTAACTATATTAATTTTGAACTTTGATCTGCAATTTTGCACTTCGTCCTGCTTCGCACTGAGTGCGCTCAGCACGAAGTGAGACTCAGTGTCGAAGGACATTTTGCTTTTTTAATTTTGATCTATCCGCAGGAACCACAATCGGATAATATTACTATTTGTTATCTGTTCCTCGCCTTCTAATTTGCATTTTGCACTTTGCAATCTGCAATTTGAACTCAATCTCCCTTTATAAAGTCACGTATAATTATATTTTTCAATTTTGCATTTTGCACTCTGCAATCTTCAATTTGCAATCAAGTTCTCATTAAAGAATTCACCCCGCCTTTTCGCACACGAATACTGGACCTTCGTTTTGGTATTCTCTGCCGGAAAAATCCAGTTCATATAGATCGCTTCGGAAGTTCAATTTCTTCAATATCTCCAATACTTTGTCCAATGAAAACAGTCCCATCCGGTGCAAATCCGCCTCCATCCTTAACTTTCCTTCTTCCCGGATAAGAAAAATCAGATGATACTCGTATTCGGTATCTTCCGGGTTGGGATCATACTGGTTCTCGATTAAAACCGCCTCCAGATTACCTTTTTGGTGTTTCTTGAATTTGGTCTTGTTCTGTTCGAACTTCTCTTTTAGATCCTCCAGGGAAAAGATCATCACCCCGCCCGTTTGGAGATGACCGGACAGGTTGGTCAAGGTCCTTTCCATATCAGCATAGGTCAGATTGTACATGATCATGTCCATGGCCATAATCACATCGAATGTTCTGCCCAGTTGGAATGTTCGCATGTCCCCCTGGTGATATTCGATTTCCGGGTTCCGCTTCCGGGCAAATTCCAGCATCCTCTCGTTTTTGTCGACTCCAACTATCTTGAAGTCGCTTTTCAAAAGAAGATCGTGATGCCCCCCGCCGCAGCCCACATCCAGAAGGTCGTTTCCCGTGATTCTCTTGTATTTTTGGACCATCTTCTTCACGAATTCCGTCTCCTGAACATATTCTTCCTGCGAGACCAAAATCTCCCAGGTCCAGGCTAAATCATGGTAAAGTCGGGCATCGCTCATTTTTCTCCCGGAATTTTTCTCTTACCTAACTTCAGATATACCGGGCAAACTTCCAGTGGTATAACGACTTTAATTGATTCTATGGCTTTTCTTTTTTGAAGTCAAGTTTTTTCTTGAAGGAATGTTCGAACTCCTTTTAAATTTCCCTTGACTTCTCTTTATACATTCTTATACTCCAATACAATTGTTAACTATTGTTTTCATCCGGGGTGGATGTTGAAAACAGGTTTCACTTTTGTTTCAATCCTTCTATTTCTGTTTCTTTATTTGCTCCTCCTATCCACGATTTCATCTGCCGAATTTCTCCCACCCAGTTTTCTTACCCCCTTAAGCGATCAGGACGAACAGGTGCCCCTCTTTTGGTTCAGTCCCCAGCCGGAAACGACCGAAATTTTCTACCATGCGGAGGGGATACCATTGGGGATGTACTTAGCTCCCGTTTGGCATGAAAACTGCATGGCAGTCAAAATGATCTCCCCCTCCGTTCCCCTGTATCTGTTGAAATCGGAAGTCTATATATCTCACCGGGGCGCGGTTGGCGATAGCGATTATCATTATCAGGCTCCTTTTTTCGTAACGGTGAATCAGGATTCTGCAGGCATTCCCCGCAGCATCTTTCTGGATTCGGTCTCATCATCTGCACAGGGAGAGGACAGCTTATCCGAGGGGGAATGGGTGGATATTCCGCATCATCTTCTGGTGAACGATTCCGTTTTCTGGATAGTTTATCACTGGTATGCAGATTCACCGCAGTCTCCTCTGGTGGGAACCGACCACATCGCCAATACGGGCAATTCCTACTGCGGCAAAAGACTGTTTATTCATATGGAATGGTACCCTTTCGATTATAATCTCATGATCCGGGCACAGGCGGTGATAAATTCCAAAGCCAGTTCGGAAGCCAATAGATTCCGGGTCTACCGGTCAACCGATTCGACTGCCATAATCGATTCCGGCAACCTGATCGCATCCGTTCCCACATCCCGGTTTCAATTTACCGATTCCGATGTGACCGGCGAAGAAACCTACTACTATCAAGCCACTTCTTTTTCTTCATCCTTTAATTCTCCGGGATCGAATATCGGGGAAGCCACCCCCAAAAGAGGAGCTAAGCTGTCGGCGGATCGCAAGAGATTCTTTGTTCATCTGAATTCGGGGGAGTTACTCGATGAGAATCTGGCGCTGACCAATACCGGTGGATTACCTTTGTGGTTTAATCTTCGGTTGAAACTAGAAAATTCGGGTTGGATGGGAGGTTCGGACCAATGCGGCTACAATTGGACGGATAATAGTTTACAGCCGGATTTGCCTTTTAACTGGGTGGACATCGAAAGTTTGGGGACTCAAATCGGAACCAGCGGAGACGACAATATAGATTACGGCTTTTTCCCCCTCGGATTCCCATTTCCCTTTTATGATTTGACCTTCGACAGCATCCTGATCTCGTCCGACGGGTGGCTAAGTTTTTCTCCGGTGATCCCCTGTTATCACGATACATTTTGCTGCTACATGAACAAAAGCCTTCCCTATCTCTGGGGACCATACAATCTGGTTGCCCCTTTTTGGGATGATCTGATATTCACCGACAGCTCCGCCATTTATTTCTACTCCAATGCCGATTCCGCCGTCATCTCGTTTTTGAATCTGTATCATTCTGGCCATGCCGGACGGGGTCCCTATACCTTCCAAACCATCCTCTTCCCGGATGGTAAGATCACCTTTCAATATTTGAAGATCGATGATTCTCTTTACAATGCCACCGTGGGCATGCAGAACGAAGACGGGACCGCGGGGCTGGAAGTTGCCTGCAACCGGAACTATCTGCGCGATTCTTTGGTGGTAAATATCATTCCCGGCTGGGTGAAAATTGATTCGATGGAGGGAGCCATTCAAACTCAAGAGAACAAGACGTTGGATTTAAAGTTCGATTCTCATTTTTATCCCAAGGGAGTATATCAAGCCGATCTTGTTATCGACTATCGGGACAAGAACCGTCAATTGGAGCCGCTGATCATCCCCTTTACCTTATGTATCGATACCATCATCGATTCCACCACCTCCGTCCCCTGGCACGATTCCGAAAAACCGGAAAAGATCACGCTTCTTCAAAATTTCCCTAATCCGTTTAATCCGGTAACGAGAATTCAGTATGTGGTGGTGGAGCGGGGAAAAGCGGCGGTCGGCGGACAATGGACGGCGGACATCTTTACTCTTCCCACCACCCTCATCATTTACAACCTCCTGGGACAAAGAGTAAAAACATTGGTGGATGAACCGCAAAAGTCCGGTGAGTATGAAGTGGTTTGGGACGGGAAAGACGATGAGGGAAAAGATGTGGCAAGCGGGATATATTTCTGCAAGCTGACGACTGGTTCTTATCAGAAGACAAGAAAGATGGTTTTGTTAAGATAGAAAAGTTCAAAGGTAAGAAGCAATTAGGGGGGAGACGACCTTCCTCTCCCTTGATGGGAGAGGAATAAAAGGAGAGGGTGAAAAATGTAAATAAAGTAAATTTAAAGTTGCCAAGATTGCATAATTGACTATAATGAATATTGCAACTGCTCGGCATCTTATGTAAATCAATATAAACAAAGTTATTATGCGACAAGAGAGGTTTTCCTATGAATGAATATTTTAATCCATTTAATGACAAAAACTCAGCAATTGAATTTTATTCTAAAAATATAAATGAGAGATTTAATTTTCTTCAATATAAACAAACAGGTATCCACGAAGTAGATATTAAACGGTTTGAAGCCCGTCAATGTGTTGTATTTGGACTTGGAATTTCGGCAATTGTGATGATCTCTGTTACACTTGAAGAATGCCTGAAAACTCTTCTGAAGTATCATTACTTTTTA
This sequence comes from uncultured candidate division Zixibacteria bacterium, assembly GCA_903908285.1. Lineage (GTDB taxonomy): Bacteria > Zixibacteria > MSB-5A5 > MSB-5A5 > SM1-73 > CAIVRH01. Next base: position 21,025 of record CAIVRH010000037.1, on the reverse strand, counting down.
AACAATCTACCCCAATCTCCAGAATTTGATCTTGAAGATTGGGAAAAGGTAAGTTTGGCTGCAGAAGATGCTTTTGGAACTTTTAAACTCCATAACGCTATACAAAAAGCCCGAAAGGAAGATTTAATTGACGAAAACGAAGAAAAAGTCCTTCTTGAAATAAAAGAATTCATCCGTAATGCTTTTGTTCACTCAGATAAATCAAAAATCTTCGATGAGCAATCAAAGACAAGAGTTAATGTTATGAAATTTGAAGATGGAAAGATCCAATATAAGGAAAATCGTAAAATGAGTATTCTCGCTTTGAACATTGCTCATGGATTCGCTGAAAAAGAACAAACAAATAAAGAATCTCCGCGCATTATAGAACAGATTGATTCAATTATTATTACGATCTGTGAACGATTTTGGAAAACACATTCAAGTTAGTAGGTAAGAAACCCTATCCCGCCTAAGCATTCATGCGATTCACTTTGCCTCTCCCCTCGAGGTGACGAATAAAAATGATGAGAAAACAATATCCTGTTAGTCCCCGCACGACAGGATCAAGGTGATGTTGGCTCTTTAGCCTACCAAAGATCTTTGTATATTGTACTAAACCCGAAAGTAGGGAAGTAATAAAACCAAGTAGTTTTACAAGCTTATATCTTTACTTGGTTCTTACGTCTATATGGAAGAAAAGAAGAAATCAATTCTTTTTTAGCCCTTATGCCTTCTGATGTAGTTTCTATTAGATCCATCTTTACTAGGAATTTGATGTCCCTAGGTAAGGCTCGGCTAGACAATCTTGCGTAGTGAGCTGCTACACGGGGACTTATATCTTTGATCTTATCCATAGGAATAGGTTCTTTTTGTTTGGAAATATCCAAAGCCAAATGTCTCAGACGAACCTCAGATCGTTTGTTCATATCTTTGAACATCTCATGTATATAATTTCTCCAGACAACGTCTAATTGTTGCTCTTGAATCGTCTTTAGTTGTATCTTCAATCCATCTACAAAACCTCTCACTGCATATTCCACAAAAGTTATGATGTCACCCCCCGTCTGACTTGCACGGGTTAGTTGCCGATAGTACTCTTGTCTTGTTTCGTTATAGAAATTACTAAGTAAGTGGGCAGCTGGAGTTGGAACGCCTGATGCAAGAAGTATTTTGAATTCCAACAACCTGGCTGTCCGACCATTACCATCACCAAAAGGATGGATCCAAGCAAGATACAAATGTGAGATAATGGCTTTTAGCAAAGCAATGACAACCCCAAACTCCTTATCGCTAAAAATGCGAAAGTTGGTGTTGAGCCATTCACAGAGACGGTTCAAAAGATACTCGCAATCTTCCGCCGGAGCACCTCTGTACCCTATGCCCTCAATACCAACTGAGTAAGTACGTATTTCTCCTGGAATGACTTCCTCGTTTATTGGCAAACCTTCCAAAACTTGCTTGTTGAGTTTCTTAATTCCCTCAATTGTTATTTCAGATACTCCATTACTGTCTCTTAGCTCTTTTAGTATACTACTGCAAGCCTTCACGATATTATCAATCTCCGTGCCCAGATACTCCTTTGAGGGTGGAAGTCTCAACTTTCCATCAAGTTGATCCAAGACTTCCTTTTCCGATAATGTATTCCCCTCGATTGCAGTAGTTCCAAGTGCACCCTTTGCAAGATAGAGACGATGAAGTTCTGCAGCTGTTGCTGGTCTTAATGGAACACCAGCAATATGCTCGCATTTAGATTGAGCCTCCCCTAATAGAATCCATAGTTTTGGATGTATTTGTCTTTGATCAAACTGGAATTTTATCCAGGGATGTGTCGTTTCATATGTCCGCATATTTGTCCTTAAAATCATGTTTATAATTCATTTGATATCAACTAATAATACGAATATGCTTGTATTTTTGTCAAGTATTTTGTCATAAGTTTTGTCAAGGTATACGTCTATCTCTATTACATTGTCGACATAGTTTTTAATATCCTTATGTTCATTAGGGACTTTCAACTAACAGTTTCTATGAAAAAACTCATCTATGTGAGTGAAATTTGTGTCAAGACTTACTCTTCCCTTCTGGGGAATCTTGATGATCGAAGCATAGCAATAAAAAAGTTGCTAATTTTGAACAAATAATTATAATGAATATTGCAAACAGAGCGGATTTACAAGATTGTGGGCTTTAAAGATTGCACCAGTAGCTTACTCTTCCCCGTACGGGGAATCCTGGTGACTAATGCAATGAGATCAAGATGTGTCAGTAACAAGTCCTGACACAGCATAAAATAATTGTTCAAAAGGAGGCTAATATGCAGGAAGCTCAAAGATTTTTTAGGTATGTCGTACCGGGTCTAATTTTCTTTATCGAACTTATCATATACATGTTGTTATCCGGGGAGATCTGCCTTAATCAACTAATCAACTCTGGTGATAATATTTCGCTTGCTGTTTCTGCATTTTTGGCTTCGGGTGGTATAGGATTCCTTTTGGGAATCTTCTACAATAATATGATTTGGTGGAAACGTTTAGTTGGAGTCGCGATCGATCACCGCCCATTACTCAACGAAGGAAAACTCAAGGGATGGTTGAAATTGCAGAGTGGTTTTTCCGATGATGAAGTGGATATAAATAAATTGAGCGTGAGGAGAGCATGGCATATTGCCATTTCATATTGGTATACAAGAATAGAAGTGTCCAATGGAATTAAAGGTTCAGTTCCAAGAGTCGAAAGATTGTCAGATATTGTAAACGGTTTGGGAACCCAATGCCTATCATCCTTTCTTGCTTTTAGTATTTGGATTATTTACAACCTCTGGGATTGCCATAACAGAATCTGCTGGTATGATTTGAGTTCATTTGTTCTAGGAATCATATTACTTCTTCTCCATATCAATAACTTTAGAAATGTAGCAAAAGATCTTGGGGCAATATTTGGTACAGTGCTTCTCAATGATCTTAAACTTCAACATGAAAAAGATAACAAAGTCGTGACATTATACGTTTTCAATTATGAAGTGCAAGAGAAGAAGTGGAGAAAAGTAAGTTGGTAGATCAGGAACCCATGCCCACCCAACGGGTGCCCACCTGGGCAGACGAGTTCGTCCGAGCTCATGACACTTGGAGCAGAATATGGCATTTTTAACTCCTAAATTGACAAGAATATCAAGGACGAGTGTTATCACTTTGAACGCCCCGTTGATAGAAGTGTTTCCTTCGTACTCCTCCTGTTGGCAATGAACGCTCGGTCTGTTGCTATGCATCGTCACGGACGAGGCGTCTGTGACGAACGGAGATTGTGTCAGGACTATGTCCTGATACAACATAATTCTATGGATAAGAGTAATTGTAAATATCGTGACGCTGTTATTACAATTCTTTTAGGCATGGCTCTTATTATTGGTGGGGTATTGTTTTGGTATCATATAGCTGGGAATCCACTTGATGAAATTAAACTCATTCAGCGAGCAAAAGTAGCTACTTGTATTCTCGTTGATGCTTACGATGATGAGCATGAAGACGACCGAGGTCATATTCATTTGTCAAATGTGGGGATTTATACTTTTCGCCTACCTGATGGTCGAGAGTTCAAAACACTTACGAGGGTTCCAAGCGGTCAATTGGAAGAGAAGCTTGAGGTCGAGTATCTACCTGATAATCCTTCCGTGAATAGAATAAAAGGTGGCGGTTGTCAAAGTGTCGTGGAGTGGTTATGGAGAAAAATAGGTGTTGGTGGTTTGGTCCTTCTGACTTGTATTACTCCAGGATTCCTTGTATTGCGAGATGGAATACGTAAGTTTAAAATAGTAAATAAAACCAAAGTATTAATTGCAAATAATACAAGTTAAGTTATATCAATAAAAACCTAATCCGCAACTCAAGCTGAAAACGGGTCTATCTAGAAACCATATAAACAGAAATTCGGCAACGATAATGAACATGCCTTTCACACAGAAAAAGCGGATTTGTTTGGCAACCGGCTTTCTTCTCCTGGGGTCAGCTGTTTATATCCTTTTTCGTCCTGCGTCTTTGTTGATGTTTCGCTGGGCCAATGATCTTGGTTTGATGGCGCCAATCCACGCTTTGCGTATGCATTGTATCAGGGTTGCCAATTATTTACCTCATTGGTTTATTTACAGCTCTCCATTCGCTTTTTGGGTTGTCGCCTATTTGCTTTTCATAAAAGCAATCTGGTGGAAGTCCCAAACCCCGTTGCGTTATTTCTGGTTCTACTTCGTACCTTTGATCGCATTTATTTCGGAGATTGGTCAATACTTAAAACTAATTCCCGGCACCTTTGACCCGGTCGATCTTCTAATTATTTCTCTGTGTACTATTTTTCTGTTGATCACAGACACTTTGTGCGCAGCCAATGTAATCAGGAGATTAAGATGAGCAATAACAGTAAAAGACATCTGCTATCCCTTTTTGTGCTGTTGGTATTTATTCTTTTGGCCATAGGAAGTTATAACATGAAAGAAGACATCAAAAAGGATCAGTCCCAAGCCCCCAGCTATATACTTTCAGCCGAACAATTGTTTGGCGATTATGAATCTAATGAAGCCGCTGCTGACAGCAAATACAGGGGACGGGTGGTGGTGGTATCGGGAACCATACAAAGCTCAGGCATAGACCTCATGAATAACACTTATATAGTTATCGGCGGCGAGGGTTTGCTTGATGGTGTCCAATGCTCGTTTATAAAAGATCAAAAATCATCAGTCTCACTTTTGTCAAGAGGCCAAAATGTTAAAGTCAAGGGAGAAGTTGTGGGCCGGATGGGAAATGTTTTGATCTATAAATGCACATTACAATAATGCCTGACGATTGCTTCGGGAGCTTATTCTTCCCCGTTCGGGGTGACTGGCTATATAAAACTCACCCCCTTAATCCCCCTCTCTTCCTAAGAGAGGGGGCATGGGGGTGAGTTAGTAGTTCAGGTGTTCAGTGCTCCTGACACTTAGATTTTAAGTTTGGTTGTTACAATGAGAAAAGAATACGATTTTTCAAAAGCTAAGAAGAATCCCTATGCCAAGCATCTCAAGAAGCAAGTTACAATCCGACTTGACGGAGAGACCATGTCATTTTCACCTCCTAAATTGGCAAGAATATCAAAGACGAGCGTCATCACTTTGAACGCTCCGTTGACCAAAGTGTTTCCTCTCTTTGGCCCCATAAAAGAAAAGGAATGGGCTTTTGGGTGGGAGCCTGAAGTACTTTACCTAACGACTGACCTGGTAGAAGAGCATATGATCTTCAAAACGCGGTCGCATCATGAGCATGAACCTGATTTTCTGTGGACCGTGTCGAAATATCACCCTGACTCGGCGTTCATCGAGTATACCGTATTCGCGCCCGAAAGATTGTGGTGGATAACGATTAAGTGTCGTGAAGGCAAAAGCAGGGAAACCACCGAGGCGGAGATTACGTACACCTACACCGGGTTGACGGAGAAAGGCAGCGCGACAAACCAGAAGGCTCTGGAGACGATGTTCCGTCGGGAATTGAAGGACTGGGAAGAGGAGATCAATCATTATTTGGATACCGGGAAGCGATTGGAACACAGCTAACAGGTCGGAAGCTATGTGCCCCCGACGTTTTATAGTCAAATGCATTATACGGAAGTGAGCAATCTAACTTTGCAGATTCAATCTGACTACACAATCACTGTTCGGCAGCACAAATAAAATCAAATAATTACGGTATTATTTAATATGGACAAAAAACTCTTTCAGATAGCTTCGTTACATGATGGAAATGATCGGGGCTACTGGAAACAAAAAAGTTACAGAGAAAGGCTCGAGGCCTTGGAACTATTAAGAAGGATTATTTATGGTTATGATCCATCTACCACCAGACTTCAAAGAACTATTACAATTACTCAACTCAAAAAGAATTGAGTATTTGGTAGTTGGCGGCTATGCGGTTGCCCTCTATGGATATCCCCGAGCTACCGGAGATATCGATATCTGGATTGCCCTTTCCAAAGACAATGCCCAAAAAATCGTGGATGCTCTGAAAGAATTCGGCTTTGATGTCCCCGAATTAAAAGAAGAATTATTTCAGGAGAAAGGGAAAAATATAAGAATGGGAGCACCTCCCCTCCGCATAGAAATTTTAACCTCCATTGACGGGGTTGAATTTTCCGAATGCTATAAAAATAAAAATACATTAATCATCGATGACATCGAAATAAACTTTATTTCTCTTCCGGACTTGAAGAAAAACAAGAAAGCCAGCGGTAGATTACAGGATTTAGCCGACCTTGAAAACTTGGAAAATTAAGTAAATTCCCAAAAGTTCATTCCAGCTGATAGTTTGCAGATACCACTGATTTTAGTCGTTGTCATCCTATACCTAACCCGTAGTCTCTCTTTCCAAAAATGCATTTTCACTTTTTATGCTGAGTTCGTAGACGGGGTTCATCCTCAACTTCAGTCCTGCTTCGCACTGAGTGCGCTCAGCACGAAGTGAGACCCAGTGTCGAAGGAAAGAGATTCATCCTGAAGGGCTCCCAGACCCGCAAGAAAGTTCATAAATCTGGTGGAATGCCACCAGACAATCAGCTATAATTTCCCTCTCTCTTCCTAAGTTGAAAATCCCGTCCTTCGATTTACTCAGGATGGTGAGCTACGTCGAACCACCGAAGGCGTGGAAGAGGGGGCATGGGGGTGAGTTCGATCTGACGGCTCGGTCTCCTGACTAAACCACCAACCTTCCGTTGCACCTAACCGCGAAACAACGTATTTCCCCAAGAACATAAAATAGATATTGCACGAACCGCCGCTTGTTGCTATAGTTATAACAATATTATGGCACAAAGGAGGAATCATGAAACAAATATTTTTATCTTTGATGCTTTTATTGGTTTGTGTTAATCTCGCCAATGGTCAGCAGACCGTTTATTCGGATTCAGCCAAAGTCGAAAAGCTGTTCGACGATTATTTCCGGGAATATATTAAGCTCAATCCCGACGAGGCTTCCCAGCTCGGGCTTCCTAAGGAATGGGGATATGATTACGACCGGGGCAGCTTTGATGGCGTTTCCGACGTGGGCATAAAAGCCAATTTTGAGTTGGCCCGAAAGTATCTGGGCGAAATCGGAAGCGTCGATACCACCAAAATCGACCGCTCGCAGAACATAGACCTGAAGATTTTGAAGTGGTACTTACAAACCCAGCTGGAAGGGGAGAAGTTTGCCTATCATAAGTATTTCATCGATCATTTAACCGGAGCCCACGCCCAGGTTACCAATGTCCTGACCGAATATCACACCATCTCCGATCTACAGGATGCCAACGATTACCTGGCTCGTTTGGAGAAAATTCCCTTCAGATTGGAACAGACCAAAATGCAGATCGACCTTCAGAGAAATAAGGGAATCCACCCTTCGATCTTCATAATCAACCGGGTCACCGGCTCCATGGAAGAGTTCATCCAGCCGGAGCCGAAAGCGAATCTTTTGTATCTGGATCTCGATCGAAAGCTTGCTCCTTTGAGCAGTATCGATCCCGCCAAATCGGAGTACTTACGCCAGAAAGCGGAAATAATCCTCAAAGAAAAAGTTTATGTGGCTTATGCTCAATTTATCTCAATGATGAAAAACTACACGCAGTTTGCAGACAGCATACCCGGAGTTTGGAAATTGCCGGATGGTGACGAATTTTACCAGTACAGCTTGAAATCCCAAACCTCCGCCTCCCTGTCGTCGGAACAGCTGTATCAGCTGGGATTGAGCGAAGTAAAATCACTCCAAAAGAAAGCGAAAATTCTTTTGGACTCGCTGGGAATTAAAGGAAGTAAGAGTTACGGTGAATTGATGAACGACTACTGGGCGATGCAGAATCGCCCTGAGAACACAGATAAATTCAACTATCCGGACTTACCCGAAAGCAGACAGACGATCCTGCATGATTACCAGGTCTATATCGACAGCGCCCAGCTGCGGCTCCCCGAGGCGTTCAAATATGTCACCAAAACCAGGGTGGTAGTGCAAGCCGTCCCCGCATATAAGGAGCAGAGTGGCTTGACCTACTACGAACCGGCATCACTGGACGGTAAGAGAAAGGGGGTATTTTATGTCAACCTGTCAGACTATCCCTCCAAGCCCGGCATGCGGGGCCTGGTCTATCATGAGGCCATCCCCGGTCATCATTATCAGATCGCCTTGCAGCAGGAGTTGACTCAAAAACGGCTGTTCAAAAACCTGCTTTACTTCAACGGGTTCGTGGAGGGATGGGCGATGTATGCCCAGGCGCTGGCTGGAGAAATCGGCTGGCTGCCCGATATCTATTCCCGCTTATCCGAGCTCAATTCCCAGCTTTTCCGGGCGGTAAGGATCGTGGTGGATTCGGGCATTCATTATAAAAGATGGTCCAAAGCACAGGCATTGAAATATATGGAGGATAATTTGGGCTGGAGCTCCGATTCCGAGGTTGACCGTTACTCGGTTTGGCCCGGACAAGCCACCTGTTATACTTTGGGCAGAATCAAAATCATGGAATTGCGGGAGAAAGCCAAAATCGAGCTGGGACCGAAATTCAACTTGAAGGATTTTCATATGGCAGTTCTGGAAAACGGCAGTTTACCTTTGGACCTATTGGAAGAGATAGTTGACGAATACATTGCAAGAAACAAATGAGTTATAGCGGTAGGTTACCAGCCGAAGGTTCCTGTGAAATAACACCATGACAAAGGCGTCTCAGTAAAAGTGGGACGCCTTTTTTGATTTATAACTCGCGAAAAATAGTTGACAAGAAAACTTAGATGGTTATAATGAATGTTGCAAACATGGTGAATTCTTTTAGAAATCGGGCTTTAAAGGTTGCGTCACACTTTTAAGTTAATGTATTAGACAGAAACGACATGCCTGTCTTTGCAGATTCTGCAGATGGTTTAATCACTATTGGTTCTGGAGGGTGCTATGACACGAGAGAGTCTTCGTGAGTACCAACTCATCCGAGAGGAGATGAGAGGTGTAAAGGATTGTATGACCAACTATGTTGGCTATATGCTTGGGGGTTCCGGGGCAGCCATATTTGGATTCACTGCTCTCAGCATAAGTGGAGTTGGTTACATAGGCTTAGCCTATTCAGCGTTAATGATGTCTCTCCTTGTCTCTATGGTTCTTCTTGTCATTTTCTACAAATTCCATTCGCACAACCGCTACGCAGGATATTGTAAATTGCTCAGCTTTGAGAAATTCGAATATCTCGCTACTGTTCGTCCTGTGCAGCTCTTCACATGGGAGACATGCCTTGAGATGCTTCGCGGGGCTGAGACTAAGCCGAATACCCTATATGAAATTGTAGATAGATTTGATTTTTTTGACTCCATCAGAGTTGAACTAATAAAGAAGCTTAATGATTACCTGGGTCCACGTAACGGAAAGAACCTTCCCCAGAGTGCGCCCGCAGATGAGCGTGGATTCTGGCGTGGTTTCAAACGCCTGTTCCTCGCCCTTCTTGGTCAATCCAAGACAATATCTTGGGGTTTCCCACCTTACGTGGTTGCCGTATTCTTTGTTCTGTGCACTGGATTTTTGGCTGTGGGGGTGTATTCCACTCTCGTTGGTGTATTTGGCGATGTGTCAAAAGAACTTTTCAGTAATACCAGCCATAAATATATTCTTGAGGGAGTTACCTTATTGATTCTCATAATGCAAGCTTTTCTCTGGCGACTTTTCTGTCGACGCCTTCAGTCTCTCATGGAGGGCAGTGCTACTGTTGAAGCGTTTTTCTGGCTGTTTCTGCCAATCCGTGCATCTCTCTTGTTTTCACAAAATATTGCCCCCCAATATCCAGACATAACACCGCAAAAGAAGAACGATGGTATTGATGGGTCGAACTATTCGCTCAAAACGGACTTAACTTAGGCGAACTTATGAGGAGCACCCTTAGTTGAATTGTCAGAAAACATGTGCCACTGATATTCCTTCTCCCCTTAGTATGTGCCATACGATTCATACCTTTGGGTACAAGCTGAAGAGGTCTTTTGTGAGCCAATATAAAGTCACCAGAAAGGAAATCATCGAAACCCTGACCGCAGCATTGAGACCTTTGAAGTATGCTTATGCTTTTTGGGAAAGCGGTTCGGTCAGTTTCAACCGAATGGACCAGTATTCGGACATCGATCTATACATGGTGACCGAGGATGAGCGGGTAGAGGATGCTTTCTCTTCCATGGAACAGAACCTCGCTGATACCTTCGGGATAGAGTTGAAATACCGCCTGCCCGAACCGACCTGGCACGGGCACTCCCAAGTCTTCTACCGTCTGCAGAATACCAGCCCTTTTTTGTTTCTGGATATTGTGGTGATGAAAAAATCCAGCCAGGACAAATTCCTCCAGTACCGGATCCATCAGAAGCCGATTATCTATTTCGATAAGACTGGTCTGGTCAAAGACCATCCCATCGATGCCGGGTTATTCTTCAAAAAACTCCTGTCCCGGCTGGAAACGCTGAAGGTCACCTTTGATCTGTTCGGAGTGATGACTTTGAAAGAACTCAACCGGGGCAACGACATCGAAGCTTTCAGTTATTACTTAGCTTATACCTACCGGCCTTTGGTGGAAGCCCTGCGGATCAAATACTGCCCCTATCATTATAATTTCCATAACAGCTATATCTACTATGACTTGCCCGATGAAACAGTGAAACGTCTGCATGAATTGAATTTTGTGGCAAATGCAGAAGAACTCCGCAAGCGCCGGTCGCAAGCAGAAGTTTGGTTTTGGGAAGTGGTCAACAGTATCGACCCGGATGATTTGAGGAGAAATATCCAAAAGAAATAGTAGCTCAGGAGCCGAAGGCTCCTGAGACAACGCAATAACAAAGGTGTCTCAGCAAAAAGTGGGACGCCTTTTTTGATTAATACCGAGCGAAAAATGGTTGACAAGGAAACATAGATGGTTATAATGAATAATGAAAACATGGCGAATTATTTTAGAAACGGGGTTTGAAGATTGTAGCATGAACTTTCTCTTCCCCGTATCGGAAATTCCGGCGACTGAGGATTCGAAGTTAATCTATTAAACCGAAGCGAGTAGTTTATTTATGAAAATTCATGCAGGCTACTAAATACTAACTATCCAACATAATCTTTTACAGGTGCTAACATGAGAGCTATTGAGAAGAATAAGGAAGTGCGCGGAAGCCTCAAATGGATTCGCCGAGCAGTAAACGAGCACACCTCACTTCTTAATGAACGCATAAAAGTCGCTTTGGGGTTGAGGAGCGAAGGATTAATTGACTGGAAATCTCCGCGGGCTGATGATGACTATGCGGAATACGGAGATGATGCATTTCTGCAGTTGCTTGGGATCAAGCTAACACGATATCCGCTCAAGGATTTTTGGCCTTACCGGGGTCCCCAATGGGACGCCTTAGCTACTTTAAACGGTACCGGTGTTTTGCTTGTCGAAGCAAAAGCGAATATCCCAGAAGAGGTGTCTCCAGCAACGGGTGCATCAAGAACGTCACGGGCAAAGATTGACCGTAGCCTTGAAGAGGTAAAGAGGTACCTTCAGGTCGATTCAAGAATACCTTGGAGCGGGAAGCTTTATCAGTACGCTAATCGTATTGCTCATCTTTACCTGCTTCGCAAAATGAATGGCATTAACGCTTACCTTGTCTTTGTTTACTTCACAGGGGACGCCGATGTGGGTGGACCTTCTACTAATGCAGAATGGCAGGCTGCTTTAACAGTGGTCAAAGGTGTTCTTGGATTAAGAGATCGTCACCGACTAAGCCCATACATTGCAGATATCTTTATTGATGTGGCAGAAATTGGAAGTATTTTATAATAGCATAAGGAGTGACAAACTATGAATAAAATCAAAATTGACAGCAATGCGGCTTTTTTGTACCCTATGCCGATAGTATTGGTGGGCTCTCTCGTTGAGGGGAAACCTAATTTCATGGCTGCGGCATGGGTTTCGAGAGTGAATTTCAAACCTCCTTTATTTGCGATAGCGTTAGGCCCACACCATACTAATAAAGGTATCGATGAGAATGGGGAATTCAGCATCAATATTCCGAGTGTTTCGCTGGTGGAGAAAACCGATTATTGCGGGCTGGTTTCCGGGAGCAAAACCGATAAATCCGGGCTTTTTGATGTTTTCTATGGCGTATCGGACAAAGCTCCGCTGATCAAAGAATGCCCGGTATGCATGTCGTGTTCGGTATATGAGGTAGTCAAACTGCCGTTCGATATGCTTTACATCGGAGAGCCCAAAGAGGTTTTTACCGAAGAAAAGTATTTAACCGATGGTCAGTTGGACATAAAAAAGATAAATCCGTTCACCTTAAGCATGCCCGATAATAATTATTGGTCCATCGGTGAGAATATCGGGAAGGCATGGAACATTGGTAAAAATTTGAAGGAGAAATAACTTTTAGAGAGGAATTGTTATAACAAATCATAACATCATAACTGCATTCTACTAAAGAGACATTATATGAAAAGACCAGAAGAAATAATCATTGCCCTGGAGAAGGCGGCATTGGAAAGATGGAGCAAGGGGGACACCTCTGGCTTTGCCGCGCTTAGCACGGACGAAATGACCTATTTCGATCCAACCTTGGACACCCGGCTGGATGGTGGGGATGCTTTCAAAGAATATATGTCCAGCCTCCACGGGAAATTTCACATCGACCGCTATGAAATATTGAATCCCAAAGTACAGTGGTACGGTGATACCGGAATCCTGACATTCAATCTTAACAATTATTCTCTAGATGGCAAAATCACTTCCCGCTGGAATAGCACAGAGGTGTATCATCAGATCAAAGGCGAATGGAAGCTCATCCACTCGCATTGGTCCAACCCCCAGCCTGAATAATAAACTCCACAGTTCGCTAAGTGGGCACTGCTCATATTATCCAAAACCCACCGAACCCTGCGTGAAATAGAAAAAAATCCACCAAGACAAAAGACTCGGAAAAGCCCCAATTTTTTCGAAACTTCTTCAATTTCCGAAGGTATATAACAATGTAACACAAAAGAGAAGTATAAGGGGGTATGGATTGATTAGAGGTAATGATTATCTAAAGTGTCTGAAGGTTCAAAGTAAGTATACACATTTGATCCGGTCTCGCGTGAGTTGAATTCTTTGGTAACGCTGTAAACATTTAAGACTATGAAAAGCGCAAGCAAGCTTTTGGAGGTATGATATGAGCCTGATATGGAATGACTTAGATGATAATGATAACCGGAATATGAGGTTTCGGTTCCTGCCGGAGTCTTCCCCTGCTGAAGAAAAGAATCCAGTCCCGGAGCTTAAAGACGAACTGTATGATCTCTGGGAACTAAGCTACTGGAAACAGCGACAGTGGACGGAAGTCTCCCCGTTTCTTACCCATGCTTCTGCCAAATAGTTTTGATTAGGGAAGATAAGATATCATTCATAGCGCAGGGTGCATTCAGCCCTGCGCTTTGGTATGTATGGAATATCTGTCTTACGGGTAATCGTTAGGTCTGGAACAGGTATTGCAGCTTCATGAAAAACTGGCGGGAGGTCATTTTCCACCGGGACTGGTCACTCGGATCCAAAATCAGATTGTAATAATTATAAGAAGAGCCAATGTAGAGAACCGAAAGTGAATTAACCCGGTAGGTGAGAAGGGGATCCACCTCCCAGGTCTGCTCGAAGTCATCGTATTGAACCACTAGCCGGAAGGAAAGCTGTCGGTTGGCTTGGAATTTGATTCTGGTCCGGGTGATGTATACTTGGTAGAGTTTTACTCCGGTCCCGATTTGTGTGCTTTTGAAGTAGCTGAAATCAGGCTCAATGGTGAGCCGGTCCACCGGTTTGATAAAGAGTGATGTATTGATGTTGGTTTCATTTTCCTTGATAAAGCGGTGCCGGTCGATGCCCACCCCCTGGCGATACTCCAAATCACATCCCAGCCGGTTGCTGATCCATCCGCTCAAGTCGGTATTCACCCCCCAGAGATGGTCAAACTGGACTCCTCCCCACAATTCATTGGACTGGCCGAAATTAACACTGAAATAGACCTGGGCGATCTTGAGTTCACCATCAATGCCGATGTCGTTTTCCTCAATCTTTTTCACCCGGTCGAAACTCCACCTTCGATAAATGCTGGCCTGCGGAGTTATCCTCACAAATATGCTGTTTTTCGGATAGATGTTGTAACTTTGATATACGGTAAGGTTCCGGTAATCTATCACCGGGTCAAATCCGATCTCTGTTCGATACGAGGGGCTAACCTGATCGTAATCGATAAGGAAATTCCAACTGCGCGCATTGCGCTTCAATCTGGTGATGAACGCGCTGCCATAGAAGGACTCACCGTCAAAAACTGCCGTATGCTTTCCTTTGTCGAATAGGATACCTTTCAAACCTGAAGTCAGCGAGGTATCCACCGGCTCGATGGTGCGGCTGGCGATAAACTGCCCATCCGTGCTATAGCTTTTCGAGAGCCGGAAATCATAGTCAAAGGTGGCTATGGTGCCTGATCCGCCCCCGTCCAAACGGCGGTCGTTGATCATGAATCCGATCATGGAATTATTACCGAACGCTCGTGAACCCCTCAGGATATTGGCGAAGCTTTTGCCCGGATTGATCAACACACTCCCTTCGGGCAGGGGGATGATGTAAGGGGTATTCTGGTCCAGCGCCGACAGGAACCCGACCGAATTTTTCCCCATCCTGCCGGTAAGTTTGATGGCCAGCTGCGGATCGTTGATGGTGCGGGTATAGAAGGAATTGAACATGGTCCGGAATATGTCGCTCCCCTCCTGAAAGAATGGCCTTTTTTCGGGATACATCAGGGCGTAGGTGGTGTTCACGTCGATCTGGGCAGCATCGCTTTCTATCTGGCTGAAATCGGGATTGATGGTCGCCTCAACCGTCATATCGGAAGTGATCGCATATTTCCCGCCCACTGAAAGCTCTCCGTCCGGATTGTCGTTCTTGAAACGCGGACCTTTGAGGCTGCCAGACTGGTAAGTTACGATCGACGGCAGTATCTCGATGCCTTTTCCCGGATGCACGTTTTTGATACCTTCCACTGTTCCCCACTGGCAGGGCCAGCATTGCTCATTCCGATCATTTGCCGACCAGGTATACTGCTTGAAACTCTCCCGGGGCCGGTTGCGCCAGAATTCCACCCTCCAGGTCTGCACATCCTGGTTGGGGAAACGGATGCTGGCAAACGGGATGGCCATTTCCACCTGGTAACCGGAATCGGTAATCAGGGCAGCCGATTCCCAGATTAAGTCGATTCCGGGATCTTCTCCCCCCACGCTCGACCAGAGAAGATCTTTTTGTACTCCATAGGGGTTCACAAAGAACTCGTATGCCCAAGCTGCATCGCCATAGGTATCGACTAAGAAGCACGCAGCATCATCGCCGGAGAACTGGTCACGCTGGCACATGGTGGCGCGGATCGCCGCGGGATTGTCATGACAGACTAAAGCCACGTAGAGCTTGCTGTCGTCATAGGTCATGAATGCTTCCGTTTCCACTTCGGGTTTGGTGTTGTCCCCGGGGGATCGCTCCACGAAATTGGTCGCTTTTCTGACATTTTCCCACCCTACATCATCCAGTTTACCGTCGATTTTTATTATCCCGGCTGCTTTTTCTATGGTAAGGGTCGGCTTGAACACTGGCTGGAAAGATTCATCGGCAATAGCCCTCAAGCTCGAAAATACCAGACTGATCAAAAGCAGCAGAAGAATCTGTATTTTTCGTTGGGTTGCGAATGTTTTCATGTTTCGGCTCCTTTATATCAGAACGCCATCTCTTGTTTTATGTAAGTACTTACTTATTTCCGGATGATAAGTTCCAATTCTGTGCATAAAAAGCTCCGCTTTATCCTGCCCTTATCTTTACGAATAAAGGTGCGGTTTGTTCCCTGAATGTGGAAACGATTTCAAGAATTGGGGTAATCTATCTGGGGGAGTGAAACTGTAGCGGTCGGATTCATCCAACCCAAGCATTAATTCCCTCTCCCCTTGTGGGAGAGGGATACAGGGTGAGGGGGATTAATCAAATTACATTCCGTATATCATGAGCCCTGTGCCCACCCGGACGGGAGCCTGTCTGGGCAGACGGGCTCGTCCGAGCTCCCGACATCATACCTTATTCTTAAATGGAACTATCAGCTTGAATTTACCGGTTTTAGGATCAGGGGTAATTTCCTTAACCACCTCCACCTCAAAACCAACCGCATTTTCTAATCCTTTGCCTTCGAGAATCGCTCTCATCCTCTGTCGAATGGCTGGTAGAACGTTTTCTTTATTTCCATGAATTATTGCTTTCATCAGCAATCTGTTCTTCTGGGTTTGGATGATCTGCAATTTTTCCAGACCGGGAACGAAAAATTCAACTATCACTATGGGATGAACATATTCTTTCTCCCCATTAGGTTTTTCGAACCAAAGGAAATCCTCCTGCCGTCCGGCAATATTCTTGATGACCGGAAAAGGGGATCCGCATTCACAAAGCTTCTCGTCCAAGGTGATCTCATCCATCAGCTGATAACGAATGAGGGGCTGGGTGTAATTATAAAGATTGGTCAAAAGAACTTTTCCCTGCTCTCCCGGATTGACCCGCATGAAATTTCCATCCACAATTTCGAAACAATGCCAATCATCAAAAAGATGAAAGCTTCTATTCATGTCGCATTCAGCCGCCATTCCCACCGATTCCGAAGCGGCATAGAAATTCACCGGTTCGATCCCAAAAGCTCTCTTTATCGTCTCTCTCATTTGAGAAGTAAGAGGGTCTGCCGAGCAGACGATCCTTTGGGGTTTAATGTTGATATTCCCCTTGATCTGTTCCCCCGCCAAAAGATACACTCCCGAGGAATAACCACTTAAGACCACAGGTTGAAAGCGGTTTACCTCGTTGCAGATTTCCTGAAGGGGGCTATTGACCGACAAGGGCAGTAAATCGAATAAAAATCGTGGTGTCGACTGAGCAATACTTATTCCGGCGTAGTGTCCGTCGATGGCTCCGATATAAGCCAGTTTTGTTTTCTTGAGGAAATTGATTTTGGTTCGGCTAACCCTGGTAACGACCATGGCTCTATGCCAATCCCAATCATCCTCTCCATAGACAAAAAGCCCCAAAGTCCCGGTGGAACCGGAAGTATGAATGACCCGATATGAGTCTTTATATTTTTTCCCCCGATTGGATGGAACACCGATAAACTTCTCCAAATCCTCTCTTCTAATTAACGGATCGCAAACCAGATCATCAAAATGCTCCATCATTATTTTCTTGTCAATGGGCGGCAAGTCCTGCAATCCGATTTTATCAACTTTATCCATTGTTATTCCATGTTCTTGATAATATCGTTGATAAAACCTCGATTTTGCCAAGACATGTCTCAGCAATTTCTTGAGTCGTTTTTGTTGCAGAAGTCTGATTTGTTCAGCACTTAGTTTTTCTGCTTTTTTAACTGAATTGATTTTTCTCAACAAATTGAAGATCGACATATCTTATCCTATGTTTTGCTTTATCGCAGAACCTGCTAATGTTCTGACCTGCCTCTGCTCAATAAACAAACTCGATAGAGACAACCCTCGGGTTGTGCGAGAGACTGGGCAGGGTGCCCAGCCTACGATGTTTTAATTTGTAAAATTACGGTATCGTGGTGGGGTCCCAGCTGGTGCGCAGGTTTTGATTGAACGAATCGAGCAATTTCATATCAGCAGGCGATATTTCAAAATCGAAAACGTCTTCGTTTTCCAGAATCCTATCCGGGTGGGACGATTTGGGTATAACCACCACATCTTTCTGCAATACCCATCTGATCAGAATCTGAGCTGGGGTCTTGGAATATTTCTTTGCTATGGCTGTTAGTTTGGGATCATTCAGCTTTTGTCCTTTGGTCAGGGGGCTATATGCTTTGAGCTGTATCCGATGATTGCGGCAAAAATCCAGCAGGTCATTAAGATATAGATAGGGACTGAACTCCACCTGATTGACTGCGGGAACCGTGTCCGAATTGGCTAACAGGTCCTCCAGATGCCCGATCATGTAGTTGCTGACACCAATGGCCCGGCATTTCCCCTTTTTCAAAAGTGTCTGCATCGCTTTCCAGGTTTCGTTGCGGAGCTTTTGAACCGGCCAGTGAATCAAATAGAGATCAACGTATGATAAACCCAATTTCCCCAGGCTTTCTTCGCAGGCGTCCAGAGCTTTCTGGTAGCCGTGGTCGGAGTTCCATAATTTTGTAGTGATAAAGACCTCTTCCCGTGGGATGCCGCTTTTCTTTAGCGCTATTCCCACATCCTCTTCATTCCCGTACATTTGGGCGGTGTCGATGAGCCGGTAGCTGGCTTGTAAGGCAGAAAGAACAGCTTGTTGCGTCTCCTTACCGCTTCTCATCTGAAACGTGCCCAACCCAAACATGGGCATTTCTACCCCATTGTTGAGTTTCACTTTGGTATCGATTTTGATTTCTTTTGAGCTCATATTACAAGCCTACAAGTTAATCTATGTTTTTTATCGCTTATCTTATTAAGATGCAACTTATTATTTACTCCTCCTTTATTATCTTTCTCCATTTTCTTGCAATTTCCACATGAGGAAGTGGTTTCAGCTCGGTCTGCTTAGATAGAGTTGTGCTATTATGTCTCTCAAAGTAACTGTCAACCGTGAGATCTAAGATGAGTCGCGCCATTCCTTGTTGATACATACTTTTTCCTAATTTTTCTCCTTCAAAATCCTCTTCCTCAATTTGAGGAAGAAGTGCTTTGATCTTTTGATAGGACTCGACTAGTTGTCTAATAGTAATTCCCCGCTTTACCAATTCCTCCAACAGGTGTCTTGTCCAATTTCTTGTTGCTTTTTTCTGCCCTGGAAAATAGTAATTTAAAAATGCTTCGAGGTTATCTAAATTCAATGGCAGAGTTAAATCAAAAACTCCATTGGCTTTATCTGCATTGGTAATGAGTTGCTTTCGGTATTCTTCAATATCCACCCTTAAATTCTCGAATTGTTCGTCTGTTTCTTCCAATTTAGCTGCTATTCTCGCAAACTGTCTCTGAAATTGATCCGGGACATCATTTTTTCTCTTGTATGCCAACTTGTGCTGAATTTCAGCCCAAGCATGCATCAAGACAGTTCTGACTTGAATCTCTGCTTTCAAGTCTTGCAGTCCTCTATAATTCGGTGCGTTCAACCAATCCCCTTTTATTTTAACAATAAAGTGATAAGACCGATACCCAAATTGATCGGGTTTCAACAGGTGTTCCTTATCCGCAGACTCTATTATGTTTAATTCCTTCTTTATTATATCATTAATTTTCTCTAAATCACTTGTGTAATAGCAGATGATTCTAATTCCACATATGTCCTCAATCTGATCGAAGGGATTCGTATATTCCTTTCTTCTTGTTTTTTCAATGAACGAATCAAGGTCTTTTACCCTCTTGTCAATGGACAAGTAACTAATACCAGCATTATGTAGGAATAATTCCAGCGCTTGATTCAAGTTGATTGCAAGGTTTTGGTATCTGGGCAGAAGTTCGGCATATTTTTCTCTTATCTGGTCTGTATTAATTTCCATTTACCCTCCTTTCCCTCAACTCTTGCACCATATCAATCAATGCATTCACCAAATCCTTTTCCTTCACCTTCCCAATCTCTTTCCCCTTGCGGAACAAAAGCCCGTATCCTTTCCCCCCGGCAATTCCCAAATCCGCGTCTCTTGCCTCACCTGGACCATTTACCACACAACCCATGACGGCTATCTTAAGCGGTGCGTGGACATTCTTGAGTTTTTGTTCCACTTTTTGGGTGAGGGAAATCAAATCTATCTCGCACCTACCGCAGGTGGGGCAGGAGATGATAGTGGGTCCGTGCTCCCGCAAGTTCAAGGATTTCAAAATCTCATATCCCACCTTCACCTCTTCTACTGGATCACCGGTCAAAGAAACTCTAATGGTATCGCCGATACCCTCAGCCAACAATAGACCGATTCCCAAAGCCGATCTCACTGAACCCAATAATGGTAATCCCGCTTCGGTAATGCCAAGATGTAAAGGATAATTCGTCTTTTTTGAGATAAGCTGATACGCTTCCACCGTCATGGGAACGTCGAAGGCTTTGAGAGAAAGCACAATATCGGTAAAATTCAATTTCTCCAGGATTCTAACCTGTCTTAAAGCTGCTTCCACCAAAGCAGAAGGAGTCGGCTTTTTATACTTAGCCAAAATATCACGCGGAAGCGAACCGGCATTCACCCCAATTCGGATAGGAATTTCCCTCTCCTTTGCAGATTTTACGATCTCTTTCACCTTCCATTCCGCTCCGATGTTACCGGGATTGATTCGGAGCTTGTCCACCCCCGCATCAATAGATTTCAATGCGAGCTTGTAATCAAAATGAATGTCCGCCACCAGTGGAATTTTTATTCCCTTCTTTATCTTGGTCAGAGCCAAAGCTGCGTCCATATCCGGCACCGCCACCCGGATGATCTCACAACCGGCATTCTGCAGTTGTTTTATCTGTTTGATTGTAGCCGATACATCCCGGGTGTCGGTCTTGGTCATCGATTGGACGGATATGGGCGCACCTCCGCCAATTGGAACTTTCCCCACCCAGACTTTCTTGGTCTTTCTTCTTTTTATCATGGTATAAAGATTATGTTTTATCTGCCCCCTGTCAACTTATATTTGTATATCTATTTGCAGAGATGGTCATGCCCAAGGTGGGAGAATCTTGTTTATGTAACTTAAATCTTCGGTTATAGGATTGAAATATCATCTTTGCTTTAGTAACAAAACTAATTAAAAACGTAAAGAGCAAAATTACTTTTTTTCTATCCTATTGCTTAAACAATTTTAACTTTTTAATTGTAATTTTACATTTTTCATTTTGAATTTTGAATTTACCTTATCTTCTCCAAACGGAGATGAGAAACCCGGGTTAATGGTAAAAACGTGTTGGTTTTTTGTGGTTGATAATAATTGAGACATACCATACGAGATAAGCTTCTCTTCTCAATTTAGATAAACCACGATGTTGCCGGTAGTGTTGTTTGAGCATGCCAAATCTCCCTTCT